>NZ_CP019702.2:1120000-1720000 GCF_002005205.3 Rhizobium rhizogenes
CATGGACACCGCCCGCGAATATCCATTGGTCGAGAATCTGGGATGCAGGAAGATAGGACACAGCCGAGATATCCAGTGCGACAAGATCAGCGCTTTTTCCCTTTTCTATCGCATTATGTGATGCCAGGGCCCTGCCGCCGCCTGCAAGCGCCTGCCGGAACAGTTTTTCACCGGTGGAGCCTCCGGCATCGGCAATGACATTCCGCGCGCGTCGCGACAGACGCTGCGAATATTCGAGTGTCCGCAATTCTTCCGGCAGGGAGATGAGAATGTTGGAGTCGGAGCCGACGCCATAATACCCCCCTTCCGTGATAAAATCCGGAGCGGGGAAGATGCCGTCACCGAGATTGGCTTCGGTGATCGGACAAAGACCCGCAACGGCACCGCTTTTCGCCATGCGGCGCGTTTCGGCCTCCGTCATATGCGTGGCATGGATAAGGCACCAGCGATCATCGACCGGCGCATTCTCCAGAAGCCACTCAACCGGTCGCGCTCCTGAAAAAGCGAGCGAATCTTCGACTTCCTTTGTCTGTTCCGCCACATGAATGTGGATAGGCCCACCCTTTGCCAGGGGCTCGATGGCCGAAAGCTCTTCGCCGGTCACGGCGCGCAGGCTGTGGGGCGCGATGCCAAGCGCGGCACCCGGCAGGGATTTAACCACCGCCTGCGCGCCCTGCATCAGTCTTTCGTAACTGTCGAGTGAATGGATAAAACGTTTCTGCCCGTCGATCGGCGGCTGCCCGCCAAAACCGGAATGCGCGTAAAAGACCGGCAGCAATGTCAGGCCGATACCGGTTTCTGCAGCGGCCGCACCGATGCGCTCGGCCATTTCCGCGATATTGCCGTAATGCGAACCATCCTTGTCGTTGTGCAGATAGTGAAATTCCCCGACCCGGCCGAAACCGGCTTCGAGCATTTCCATATAAAGCTGGGCGGCAACCGCCTCGACATGGTCAGGCGTCATGGAGAGCGCAAATTTATACATGACGGTGCGCCAGCTCCAGAAACTGTCATCGGCCGGCCCGCGAATTTCGGCAAGCCCGGCCATGGCCCGCTGAAAGGCATGGCTGTGGAGATTGGGCATGGCCGGAACGATGACGGCATGGCGCTCATCCTGCGGCTGAGGGGAAACGCCGGTTTCGACCGATGAAACAACGCCGCCATCGCAAACAATGCGAACGTCCTGCGCCCATCCCCCGGCCATCAATGCTGTGCCCGCGTGAATTGCCGTCATGCCACCCTCTCCTCTTTTCGCTATGGGCAAGGCCATTTCAGACATGAAATTGCGGCTTGCCAAGCCGATTATTATGTATATACATTTAAGCCATAAAGGAAAGGCGAAAAGCAAATGCCAGGGAACAAATCCGTAAAGGGAACGACAGCGGCAGACACCACGACCTTGTGGCGCAACGCCCGGCTGGCGACTTTTGATCCAGCCATGCAAGGCATTGGTACGGTCGAAAATGCCGTTATTGCCGTGCGCGGCGGCCGCATCGCCTTTGCCGGCCCGGAAAAGGATCTGCCTGCCGATCTGGCCACAGCCGATGAGATCACCGATTGCGGCGGGCGCTGGGTCACCCCCTCCTTGATCGACTGCCATACTCATCTCGTCTTCGGTGGCAACCGGGCGATGGAATTCGAAATGCGGCTGAATGGCGCGACCTATGAAGAGATCGCCAAGGCAGGCGGCGGCATCGTTTCTTCGGTGCGCGACACGCGCGCCGTTTCGGAAGACGCTCTGGTGGCTCAGGCATTGCCGCGTCTCGACACGCTGCTGGCCGAGGGCATCTCCACCATTGAAATCAAATCCGGTTATGGTCTCGATATAGAGACTGAACTGAAAATGCTGCGTGTTGCCCGCAGGCTTGAAACGCTGCGGCCGGTGCGGATCGTCACCAGCTATCTGGCAGCCCATGCGACGCCCGCCGAGTATAAGGGCCGCAACGCCGATTACATTACCGATGTCGTTCTGCCGGGGCTGGAAAGAGCCCATGCCGAAGGGCTGGTGGATGCGGTGGACGGCTTTTGTGAAGGTATCGCCTTCTCCGTCGAGGAGATCACCCGCGTCTTCGAAAAAGCACGGCAACTCGGTCTTCCCGTCAAGCTGCATGCCGAGCAGCTTTCCGATCTTGGTGGGGCAAAGCTTGCCGCCTCCTATGGCGCACTTTCGGCCGATCATCTGGAATATCTGGATGAGGCGGGCGCAAAGGCGCTGGCGAAAGCGGGAACCGTGGCCGTGCTCTTGCCCGGCGCCTTTTATGCGCTCCGGGAAAAACAGGCCCCGCCGGTTCAGGCCCTGCGCGATGCGGGCGCGACAATCGCGCTGGCGACGGATTGCAATCCCGGCACCTCACCGCTGACTTCGCTGCTTTTGACCATGAATATGGGTGCCACGCTTTTCCGCATGACCGTGGAAGAGTGCCTTGCGGCGACGACGCGCAATGCCGCAAAGGCGCTTGGCCTGCTTGCGGAAACCGGCACGCTGGAGGCCGGCAAATCCGCCGACTTCACTATCTGGGATATCGAGCGCCCGGCCGAACTTGTCTACCGCATCGGTTTCAACCCGCTCCATGCCCGCATTTTCAAGGGACAGAAGGTTTCGTTATGACCATGAAGACCATCACGCTTCACCCCGGCAATGTAGCCCTTGCCAACCTCGCCGATATCTACTGGAACAATGGCGCTGCGAAGCTCGACCCCTCATTCGACGCGGGCATAAAAAAGGCGGCGGCGCGCATAGCGGAGATCGCCGCTGGCAACGCGCCTGTTTATGGCATCAATACCGGTTTCGGAAAACTCGCTTCCATCAAGATCGATGCGGCCGATGTGGCGACACTACAGCGGAACCTTATCCTGTCGCATTGCTGCGGTGTGGGCGCTCCGCTTCCTGAAAATGTCGTGCGGCTGATCATGGCGCTGAAGCTGATTTCACTCGGCCGCGGCGCCTCCGGTGTACGGCTGGAACTGGTACGGCTGATCGAGGCCATGCTGGAAAAGGGCGTCATCCCGGTCATCCCGGAAAAGGGCTCGGTCGGCGCCTCGGGCGATCTTGCGCCGCTCGCCCATATGGCCGCCGTGATGATGGGCGAAGGCGAGGCTTTTTATCAAGGAGGGCTTCTGCCCGCCGGCGAAGCGCTTGCGAAAGCCGGGCTGACACCGGTCGTTCTCGCCGCCAAGGAAGGCCTGGCGCTGATCAACGGCACGCAGACCTCAACAGCGCTGGCGCTGGCCGGTCTTTTCCGTGCCCATCGCGCCGCACAGGCCGCATTGATTACCGGCGCACTTTCTACCGATGCTGCCATGGGCTCATCGGCTCCCTTCCATCCTGATATTCACACCCTGCGCGGCCACAAGGGCCAGATTGATGCCGGTGCGGCGTTGCGTAATCTGCTGGAAGGTTCGGAAATCCGCGTCAGCCATATCGAGGGCGACGAGCGGGTGCAGGACCCCTATTGCATTCGTTGCCAGCCGCAGGTGGATGGCGCCTGCCTTGATCTTCTACGGCAGGTGGCACGCACGCTGGAAATCGAAGCCAATGCGGTGACCGACAATCCGCTGGTGCTATCAGACAATTCCGTCGTATCCGGCGGCAATTTCCACGCCGAACCAGTGGCCTTTGCCGCCGACCAGACGGCACTTGCCATCTGCGAAATCGGCGCGATAGCCCAGCGACGCGTGGCACTACTGGTCGATCCGGCCCTTTCCTACGGTCTGCCCGCCTTTCTATCAAAAAAGCCGGGCCTGAATTCGGGCCTGATGATCGCCGAAGTGACGTCCGCCGCGCTGATGAGCGAGAACAAGCAGATGGCGCATCCGGCCTCGGTGGATTCCACACCGACCTCTGCCAATCAGGAAGACCACGTGTCCATGGCCTGCCATGGTGCGCGTCGCCTGCTGCCGATGACCGAAAATCTCTTCGCCATCCTTGGGATTGAAGCCCTTTCCGCCATCCAGGGCGTGGAGTTGCGTGGACCGCTGAAAACCAGCCCGGAACTGCAAAAGGCGATTGCCGTGCTCCGTGCTTCAATCCCCTCGCTGGAAGAGGACCGTTATATGGCGCCGGATCTGAAGGCGGCAGCGGAGCTGATTGCTACCGGCGCTCTGGTTTCCGTGATTTCGGATGACATTTTGCCGAAGCTGGAGGTTTGAGATGACAAGCCAATTGTTTTCCTTCAGTGCGTTGGGGCTACCCCCCTCTGCCCTGCCGGGCATCTCCCCCTCAAGGGGGGAGATCACATGCTGCATCCGCTCGTTCCCTAGGCAAGGTGCTATCCGCTTGCCGATCTCCCCCCTTGAGGGGGAGATGCCCGGCAGGGCAGAGGGGGGTAACCCTACGGCAGAAGGGGTTAACCAATGAGCACGCCTTTCTCGCTTCACCAAGGCACGTCACCCATTATCCTCGGCCTGCCTCACACCGGTACCGATGTGCCGGCTGAGATTTGGGATCGCCTCAACGACAACGGCAGGATTCTCGCCGATACCGACTGGCATATCCATGAACTCTATGAAGGGCTTCTCGATAACGCGACAACCGTAAGGGCGACCTTCCACCGCTACGTCATCGATGCCAACCGCGATCCGGCCGGAGTGAGCCTTTATCCGGGCCAGAACACCACGGGACTGGTTCCTGAGACCGATTTCGACGGCAAGCCCATCTGGAACGAGGGGCAGCAACCGGATGAAGCTGATATCGCCTATCGGCTGGAAACCTTCCACGCGCCCTATCATGCAGCCCTTGCGGCGGAAATCGAGCGGGTGAAGGCCATTCACGGCATCGCCATTCTCTATGATTGCCATTCCATCCGCTCGCATATCCCCTTTCTGTTCGAGGGTAAGCTGCCGGATTTCAACATCGGCACGGATATGGGCAGGACCTGCGATCCGGCCATAGAGCAGATTGCCATGGACGTGACCGCTGCCGCAGACGGTTACGACAGTATTCTGAACGGCCGCTTCAAAGGCGGCTGGACGACCCGGCATTATGGAAAACCGGAAGCCGGCATGCACGCTATCCAGATGGAGTTGGCGCAATCCACCCATCTCGCCAGTGAGGTACCGCCTTTCGCCTATGACGCGCAAAAGGCGGAACGCCTGCGCAACCATCTCAAAACCATTCTCACGCGCATGGAAAATTTCGCGCTCGAGACGCAACGATAAGGGGAAATCACATGGATAATCCGCGCCACAATATTCGCGAAGTCCGCGCGCCGCAGGGCAATGAGCTGAACGCCAGAAGCTGGATGACGGAAGCGCCGCTGCGCATGCTGATGAACAATCTCGACCCTGATGTCGCCGAGCGGCCGCATGAGCTGGTGGTTTATGGCGGCATCGGCCGCGCCGCCCGCACCTGGGAAGATTTCGACCGCATCGTCGCGACGCTGAAGAATCTGACCGAGGACGAAACCCTCATCGTGCAGTCTGGCAAACCGGTTGGCGTATTCCGCACCCACAAGGATGCGCCGCGGGTTTTGATCGCCAATTCCAATCTCGTGCCGCATTGGGCCAACTGGGACCATTTCAACGAGCTGGATAAGAAGGGGTTGGCCATGTACGGCCAGATGACGGCCGGTTCGTGGATTTACATCGGCACGCAGGGCATCGTGCAGGGTACTTATGAGACCTTCGTCGAGGCCGGCCGCCAGCACTATGGCGGCAACCTCAAGGGCAAATGGATCCTGACCGGCGGTCTTGGCGGCATGGGCGGTGCACAGCCGCTGGCCGCCGTCATGGCAGGCGCCTGCTGCCTAGCCGTCGAATGCGATGAAACCCGCGTCGATTTCCGTCTGCGCACCCGTTATGTCGATGCAAAGGCACACACACTGGATGAGGCGCTGGCACTCATCGACCAATGGACCAAGGCAGGCGAAGCGAAATCCGTCGGCCTGATCGGCAATGCGGCAGAGATCTTTCCTGAACTGTTTCGCCGTGGCATCCGCCCCGACATGGTCACCGACCAGACCTCGGCGCATGATCCGATCCACGGTTATCTGCCGGCCGGCTGGACCGTTGCCGAATGGCGCGCCAAGCAGGAAAGTGACCCGAAAGCAGTCGCCGCTGCCGCCCGCGCCTCGATGAAGGTGCATGTGCAGGCGATGGTCGATTTCTGGAACGCCGGTGTTCCGACGCTCGATTACGGTAACAACATCCGCCAGGTCGCCAAGGATGAAGGGCTGGAAGATGCTTTCGCTTTCCCCGGCTTCGTTCCCGCCTATATCCGTCCGCTGTTTTGCCGCGGTATCGGCCCGTTCCGCTGGGCGGCACTTTCGGGCGATCCGGAAGACATCTACAAGACCGACGCCAAGGTGAAGGAACTGCTGCCTGACAACAAGCACCTGCATAACTGGCTGGATATGGCACGCGAGCGCATCGCGTTTCAGGGCCTGCCGGCGCGTATCTGCTGGGTCGGGCTTGGCGACCGCCATCGTCTGGGGCTTGCCTTCAACGAAATGGTGAAGAACGGCGAGCTGAAAGCGCCTGTTGTCATCGGCCGCGACCATCTGGACAGCGGCTCCGTCGCCTCGCCCAACCGCGAAACCGAAGCCATGAAGGACGGTTCGGATGCCGTGTCGGACTGGCCGCTGCTCAACGCGTTGCTCAACACCGCTTCCGGCGCGACCTGGGTTTCGCTGCACCATGGCGGCGGTGTCGGCATGGGCTTCTCCCAGCATTCCGGCATGGTCATCTGCGCCGATGGCACCGACGATGCCGCTCGCCGGCTTGAGCGTGTGCTCTGGAACGACCCGGCAACTGGCGTCATGCGCCATGCCGATGCCGGTTATGAGATCGCCGTGGATTGCGCCAAGGAGCAGGGCTTGCGCCTGCCTGGCATTCTCGGCAATTGATTCGTGTTTGGCCGGAAATGCGGAAGGCGTTTCCGGCCAGTACTGTGCGGAGTTGGAAAATCATGACCCTGTTGCGCGCAAGCGATTACAAACGCATGCCCTGGAAAAATGGCGGTGGCGAAACCGTGGAAATCGCTATCTTCCCGCCAGCCGCCTCCGTGAATGATTTCGATTGGCGAATCAGCATGGCAACCGTTGCAAGCGACGGACCATTTTCGATTTTTCCCGGCATAGACCGCACCCTGTCCATTCTTCAGGGCAATGGCATGGCGCTTGCGATCGCAGCCAACGAGCCACTGCTGCTGACGATGGAGAGTGCTCCCCTGCCCTTTTCGGCGGATGTTCCTGTCAATGCGACATTGCCCGGCGGCCCGATCGTCGATCTGAACGTCATGACCCGCCGCTCGGCTTTTCGTCATACCGTGCAAAGGCGATCCGGCATATTTTCCGCAACAGCAGAGGGCGTCACGATCCTCGTCCTCGCGCTCGATCCGCTGACAGTGTCCCGCGGCAATGAAAAAAATCACCTTGAGCGCCTGGACAGCCTGCTGATCGAAGGCGAGGCGCCTTTCATCGTCGAGGCCGATCAGAATGCCGGCGCGTATTTTCTCATCACGCTCAAGCGGCTCTGAAACGGCCACTTTCCCGGCACGGGTTCACCTTATCTGGTTCAGTCGTCCAGCCCAAGCGGGTCGGCCACGCGCGGCCAGAGTTCAAGGCTTGCCTTGCGATAGGCGGTTTTGGCCGGGTCTGTCGGATAGGATGTCGGTGCGGCGATATAGACGATCTCCGAGGCAACCGGGGCGAAACCCGCATGGAAGTGATTGGTCGATTTGACCAGCAGCACATTCTTTTTGGCGAAATCGATTCCGAGATTGGAAAAGATATCCGGCTCATAAGTTTGCGTTCGACTGGTTATGAGAATGATATCAATCTCAGTCCCGACCGGCCGGACAACGGCGGCACGGCCGAGCGTGACGCGGCTGTTGCGGAAACTCTGCCAGCCGGCCTCGACGGTGCGCATTACTTTTATACGGAAATCGAGCGGCTCACCGCCTTCAGGGCTGGATTTGCCGCCGATACGCAAGTCGATCTCTGCGCCCTCACCTGCCGCATGGCAAAAAGACACGGCGATCGGATCCCAGATCGTCGCGACACCGATATTATCCATGCCGCGTTCCACCATGCGCCGCAGGATATAGGTGGCGTCACCCGCAACGCCACCACCCGGATTGTCCCATATGTCCGACACCACCACGGGCTTGTCCGGATTGCCACCGCGAATGGCAAGAACCTTGTCGAGGCCTGATTCCGTGTCCAGCATCGGCATGGCAGTCAGTTTGCGCATGGCATAAAGTTCACGACCGAGCTTTTCGGCCAGCGCCTCGCCCTTATGCCGGTCGCCATCGGTGACGACAACGATGCGCGTGCCCATGTCCGGCACATCGCCCGCCATGAAACCGTGGATAACGGAAATTGACAGCACGCCATCCTTCCCCTCCATCGCCTTCAACCGGTCCACATAGGATCGCATCGGCTCGCGGCTGGTCGGATAGATGGTGATCATGCGGCAATCGAAGGTCGAAATAACAGGCTTGATTTCGCCACGCAGGGTACGCAATGCCAATTCAACGACATGTTCGCCACGCTCTTCGAAATCGGTATGGGGGAATTCGAGGAACGTCGCCATGAGATCGAGATTCTCCACCCGTCGTGCCGTCAGATGGCTATGAGGATCGAATTCCGCTGCAATCAGCACGTCCGGCCCCACCATTGCACGGATGCGCGACAGGAAATCGCCTTCCGGATCGTCATAACCCTGTGCCACCATTGCGCCGTGGAGGCCGAGAACGACCGCATCAACCGGCAGGGCCGCCTGCAGCTCCGCGAGAATCGTATCACGCAGGGTTTCATAGGTCTGGCGCTGGATGAGGCCTGCTGGTTCCGCCCAGCAGGAGGTCCCCTCGATGACCGTAAACCCTTCCGCCTTGCCGCGACGACGCAGAATAGGAACTGGTGACGAGCAGAGCGTCGGCGTTTCCGGATGCTCACCCGGCCCGGCATAAAAAGCCGCGCGAAAAGCCGCCATATCTGTCGGGACGGGAGAAAACGTGTTGGTTTCGGTGGCAAGCGACGCCGTGAATATGCGCATTTTCGTGATTCTCGTTAGCGGAACTGCCTTTTGGCCGCATCCATCGCGTTAATTAATTAGCCGGATAATTTTACCAGACCGTACCGCGCGCAGCGACATCTTCAACCCGGGTCACCAGACCGTTGCGATGAAAAACCATCTTGTCGAAAAGATTGCTGACAACGCAGGTATGGTTCGGCACGACCCTGACCACATCGCCGATTTCCGGCCCGCCGGAAGTGCAGCCGGATAGATCGACAACCGCATGTTCCTCCGAGAGCGAGATGATTTTTGCGCCTTCATAACCTTCGATCAGCCCGTAATCGCTGAAACCGAGGAGATCGGAAGTCAGAGCCTTGGATCCGCAATCGAGCACGGCCCGACCGGGCGTGGGCCGCGATACCACTGTGGCAAGAACATGCATTGCCAGATCGCCGGCCGTGCAATGGCCGGCGCGCAGCATGGAGCGATCATTATAGACATAGGTGCCCGCCCGGTGCTCGGTTGCCGAAGGCACGAGATGCGCGGCGTAAAAATCCGGCGACCCGCCGCTGGAACGAACCGGGCATTCTATGCCTTTTGCGGCAAGTAGCGCCATGGTTTGCTGAATAAAGTTCTCGATCTTTTCTGCACCACCCGGTGCCGGATAGGTCAAAATGCCCCTGAAGACGAGACCCGGTGCCGCGACGATCATTTCCGCAAGCATCAATGCAGTCTCCGGGTTTTGCACACCGCAGCGTTTTCCACCGGTATCGCACTCGACAAGCACGGCAAGCGGCCGTTCCGCATCGAATGCACCCGCCAGGCCGGCAATCGTTACAGCGCTGTCGGCCACAACGGTCAATTGAGCGACACGTGCATTCAGCGCCTTCAACCGCAACAATTTCGCTGCACCGAGAATATTGTAGGTAATCAGGATATCGTTAAAGCCGGCATCCGCGAAAACCTCGGCCTCGCTGACCTTCTGGCAATTGATGCCGATAGCCCCCGCCTGCAGCTGCTGTCTGGCCACAGCCGGTATCTTGTGCGTCTTGATATGCGGGCGAAATGCCTTGCCATGACGATCGAGATAAGATTGCGCCCTGAGAATATTGGCGGTAAGCCGATCCTCATCGATCACCGGCATTGGTGTCGAAATCGCATCGAGTGGTGTGCCCTCTTCGGGCCAGGGATAGCTCATCATATACTCTCGAATCTAATAAAATCAGATACTTAAGCCAATGGCTTATAAGCGATAACGTCCATTTCCACCTTTGCATCGACCATCAGCGGCGACTGTACGGTCGAGCGTGCAGGTGGGTGATCGATGAAATGTTTCTGGAAAACGGCATTGAAGCTCGAAAAATCCCGGGCGTCGTCCAGCCAGACATTGACCTTCACCACATCGGCGAGCGCGCAATCGGCAAGCGCCAGGACATCCTTGATATTAGCAACGACCTGCTCCGTCTGCGCCACGATGCCGCCCGTCACCACCTCGCCGTCAACCGTCGGCACCTGTCCGGAAACATAGACGAAATCGCCTGCCCGCACAGCCTTGGCGAACGGTCGGCGCTGCCCACCAGCCTGATTGTCGGCCGCCTCGAACCTCACCAGCTTGTGCTTCTCCATCAATACCTCGCAAATAATTTTCATCATTTTCACATTTAAGGGGATTTATAGACGGTTTTCAGACGATATTCCACAAGTGATGTAAATTATTTAGCAACTCGATACGTTTGCCATGGATCGACCCTCCCATGACGACAAAACGTATCCTGATAGCGATGCTCTACGGAGCCATTGTTGATCAGCAGGAAAAATCCGTTTTGACTGGCTCCAGTTGCCGTAAGGGTCATCTCCGCCCGACCTTCGGCCGTTGAAGCCAACAAATTGGAGCTTTCGATGGCTACCTTTCAACGCAAAAGTTTGCCGCGGCTAACATCCTGAAATCGAGAAACGCTCACCCGTCGATCTCATCAACGGCACCGCGCGCGATCTCGCACGCCTCGCATTCAGCTGGTTACACCTGTGCTGAAATCCGATGCCGGGAGGACACCCTGTCCGCAACGCATTGCGCGATCCGCTGCGCCTGAACGCGAATATCCGGAACAGCTGTTATCTCCCAGAAGTGGCCTGCGGTCAGCGCACCGGCAGCGAAAAGGCCGGGCCAAACCAGCCCATCCGCTCT
The DNA here is from genome assembly GCF_002005205.3 of Rhizobium rhizogenes. Next base: position 1,131,141 of record NZ_CP019702.2, read on the forward strand.
CAGCAGCCGGGACTGCTCATCCACCTCCACACCGAGGCCGAGGGAATCGAGCAGAAGCACACCATCGTCACGCATGGTTTCCAGCAGACGCGAATGGCCGATACCCGCCCGCTCCATGCCGGTGCAGTTTACCACCCAGTCCACCTGCAACTCCCTTAATATCTGCGTATGCCGGCGCCGGTACCGCAGGACAATCCCCTCGTCCTGCTCATCGACGGAGCGGAGATAACCCGCATGAATCTCCAGAACGCCTTCCGTCATCAGCTTCTCGAAAGCCGCATGAACTTCCGGTGCGATACGATGTCGATGGATGTTCCACCAGGGCAAGGCATGGCGAAGAAATCTGCCGCGTTGTTCCGGCGTGAGGCTTTGCCAGAGTGACTGGGTTTTTGGACGCAACCCATCCATCACCGTGCGCCAGGGTATACCGCTCCGCACCTGCTCACGCAGAGCGCGCAACAGACAGCTGATCTCCGTCGTATCCTTCGGAAGACGTGGATCGACAGGCGGCAAAGGCGGGCTGATGTGCGGATGCGGAACAAGGCCGCGGCGAGACAGGACATGGATCGGTCCACGATGACCTTTCCCCCGAAGCGTCAGCACCTGATCAATCATGGTCAAGCCGGAGCCGAGAATACAGATACGGTCGCCGGCCTTTACGCGCGACAGCCATCCAGGCTGCCAGCAATGGCCGATCACATGCTGGGGCCTCGCCTCATCCTTCGTGATGGTTTGCACCGGCAAACTCGCCGCCCCGACACCCAGACATAAAACAACGTTTTGCGCGTGCAATCTCTCGCCATTCTCAAGAGTGAAGGCGAATCCGGATTCATCGTCGGGGCGACAGGCCGACGCCTTTGCGCGGATGAAATCCACCCTCGCCCTTTGCTCACGGCTTCTTAACAGAGAAGCGAGCCTGTCTCTGAGATAAAGTCCATAGTCACCACGCGATGCGAACAGCAGCGGATCGTCCCCGATCCCATTTTCCCTCAACCAATCAAGAAAATCATCGGCACGATCTGGAAAGACGCTCATACGGCCTGCCGGCACATTAAGCCGGTGATAGGGCAGCTCCGTACGATAGGCCGTACCGCGACCGAAATCTGACTCATCGCCAACAATCGCGATCGAGGCATCCGCCGGTAAAGAAGAGAGAAGGTGAGCGACGGTACAAATGGCCGAGAATCCCGACCCGACAAGAGCGACATCATAAGACATTCATTCCTCCAACCTGCGACAGTATGAATAGCCGAACGAGGGCGCCAGGCCCCTTGATACTCTAGTCATCGAGTAGAGATTAAACACCTGCGAATGTCCACCCTTCACTTTCCGTGGCAGGGGCTGACCCTGAATCGGAAAGGTCGCCGGTAAAGTTAGCCGCGGCTAACTTCGTCACCCGAAACAATTCACAAAAGGAGCCAACAATCACCCCCAAACCGGGCGACAGAAATGAAAGTTTGCCGCGGCTAACCGTCAAACTGTCACAAAACCCAAATGTGATTCTTCCACAATGCTTTAGCGGCACTTTCGCATCCGGGAAAAAAGCCTATTGCGCCAAAAAGAGAATCGGCGCTTATATCTCAGTTGCGGAAAAAACCGCCTTTTTCGAAAAAAACCGCCACTGCGATATCGAGCGAAAGAAGACATATGACACAGAGTGCCGACTCAAGACGTGCTGAAGGGGCCCCCGACCTGACGGGCCTTATACAACAGCATTCGGCTGCACTGTCAGCCCAATTGCAGGCGCATAATGCAAATACATTTTCACCGCACACTGAAAAGAGCATGCGAAACTTCTCGCCGGCCGAAACAGCGCGGCTGATTGGTATCGGCGAGGCTTATCTTCGCCAGATCGCAGCCGAGCGTCCGGAACTTGACGCTGCGCAGGCTTCCGGCCGCCGCTCCTATTCCGTTGAGGATATGCTCGAGATCAGAAAGCTGCTTGATCAGGGCGCCCGCGGCACACGCCGTTACCTGCCGCACCGCCGTGACGGTGAAGAACTGCAGGTTATCGCCGTCATGAATTTCAAGGGTGGCTCGGGAAAGACCACGACCTCGGCGCATCTGGCGCAATATCTCGCATTGCGCGGTTATCGGGTTCTTGCAATCGACCTCGATCCGCAGGCAAGTCTTTCCGCTCTCTTCGGCCATCAGCCGGAGATTGATGTTGGCCCGAATGAAACGCTCTACGGCGCGATCCGCTATGACGAAGAACGTCGGCCAATCGCCGAAATCGTTCGCGGCACCTATATTCCCGGTCTTCATATCGTTCCCGGCAATCTGGAGCTTATGGAGTTCGAACATGATACACCCCGCGCGCTGATGCGCCGTGCACCGGGCGATACCCTGTTTTTCGCCCGCATTGGCCAGGCGATCGCCCAAGCGCAGAATTTCTACGACGTGGTGGTGATCGATTGCCCGCCGCAACTCGGTTATCTCACGCTTTCGGCGCTCACCGCGGCAACCTCGGTTCTTGTTACCGTTCATCCGCAGATGCTCGACGTCATGTCCATGAATCAGTTTCTGGCCATGACTGGCGATCTTCTCGCTGAAATCGGCCGGGCCGGCGCGCGATCCGACTATAACTGGATGCGTTATCTGATCACCCGCTTTGAACCAAGCGACGGACCGCAAAACCAGATGGTCGCTTTCCTGCGTTCGATCTTCGGTGAAAACGTCCTCAATCACCCGATGCTGAAGAGCACGGCCGTATCCGATGCCGGATTGACCAACCAGACACTTTTTGAAGTGGAGAGAACCCAGTTCACCCGCTCGACCTATGACCGGGCGCTGGAAGCCATGAACAACGTGAACGCTGAAATCGAAGGACTGATTAAAAAGGCGTGGGGTAGGGCAGCATGAGCAGAAAACAGATCTTCGCAAACCTCGGTACACCGGGCACTGACAATAGTGACGCAGCGCCTGAACGGGCACGGCCACGCATCAGACCCATCCTTGGTTCTCCTGAGCTCGTGACAGATGTTCTGAACTCACCGGTCGGTATGATTGGCCAGTCTCTGAATGAGGTTTCTGAACGCGCCAAGCGGGCTGAGGAGATCGAAAAACGGCTTGCCGAGGGTTTGACGATCGTTTCCCTCAACCCTGCCGATATCGACCCCTCCTTCATACCCGATCGTATGCCGGCTTCCGAAGAGGCTGATGCGGGTCTGGTGGAAGCCATTCGCGAACAGGGCCAGCAGGTTCCCATTCTGGTGCGCCCGCATCCCGAATTCCAGGGTCGTTATCAGGTTGCTTTTGGTCATCGTCGTCTGCGCGCCGTGTCGAGCCTTGGCATTCCGGTCAAGGCCGTTGTCCGCGATCTCAGTGATGAACAGCTGGTCGTCGCCCAGGGACAGGAAAACAACGAGCGCCGCGATCTCACCTATATCGAAAAGGCGCGCTTTGCCCAGAAACTGCAGATGCGGTTTCCGCGCGATACGATCATGGCGGCAATGTCCCTGCACAAGGGCGATCTTTCCAACATGCTGTCGGTCGTCGGCCGCATTCCGGAGGATCTGGTCGATCTCATCGGTCCGGCGCCAAGTGTCGGCCGCCGCAACTGGATGGACCTGGCCGACCAGCTTTCCTCGTCACAGGTCAAGGAAGCCTCGCGCGCTTATGTCAAAGATGCATCCGTTGCCGCCCTTCCATCCGAAGAACGTTTCAAGTCACTTCTCGACTTCCTGAAACCCAAGGCACAGGCGAAAAAAACCGGCGTCTGGTCATCGGAAACCGGCAACCGTCTGGCAAAAGTGGTCGAAAGCGACCGCAAGCTGGATATCTCGATCGACAAGAACGAAGCACCGGAATTTGCCGATTTCGTTCTGGAACATCTTCAGGCGCTGTTTGCCGAATACCGGTCCAAGCAGTGATCTTTAACTCGAACGACTAACAGGAGACGCATCACAAAAGAAAAAAGCCCCCGAACGTTGCCGCGCGGAAGCCTTTCTTTGATTTAAGCACCCGAAGAATCTCATTTCCGCGAATCATAGTCAAGAGTCTTGGCATCGAATTTTTCGGTGAGCGATTTTCTTTTGCCTTGTGAAAGGTGAAAGACATGGACAGCACATGTGTAACGACGCCCTTTGGGCGGCGAGCGATGTCGTTTGGCGTCCTCGCAACCCAGTTTGCCGCACAAAAAAACAGGAAGACCGAAGCGGTCGATAAATGGAAACTCTATCGTTCTGTTTGCGAAGCAAGGCCATTGCTCGGCGTGACCGATCGCTCGCTTGCCGTCCTCAACGCGCTTTTGAGTTTTTATCCCAAAAATGAACTCTGCAGCGAAGCCGGCCTGGTCGTCTTCCCCTCCAATGCGCAATTGTCGCTCAGGGCCCATGGCATGGCCGAACAGACATTGCGCCGGCATCTCTGCGCCCTTGTCGAAGCCGGTCTCATTATCCGCAAAGACAGCCCGAACGGGAAACGTTATGCCCGGAAACACCGGGGAGGGGAGATCAGCGAAGCTTACGGATTTTCGCTGGCGCCGCTTCTCGCTCGCAAAGCGGAAATAGAGGAACTGGCTGAACGTATCATTCGCGAGCGGCTCGATCTTCAACGGCTTCGTGAAAGCATCAGCCTCTGCCGTCGTGACATCCAGAAACTCTGCGAAATGATCGCGGCCAGTGGCCAGACCGAAACATCCGAAGGATTTCAGACGCGCTATAACGCCATTGCCAGTTCGCTCGGCCGCAATTCAAAGCCTGCTGAACTCAGGGAAATCGCCGGTTTTTTGGCCTCCCTGCGGGCGGAAGTGACCAACTATCTGGAAAATCTGGAAAAACCGGAAAATTTGAGCGGCAATGACTGCCAAAATGAGCGCCTCATAAAGAATTCAGAATCCGAATCCATATCTGAACCGCACGATTTGCGTGAAACCGCGACTTCAGCGCCATCAGTTGCACCAGCGCAACCATCGGCACCTGCGGTAACCGACAGTGCAAAATCTCCACCACCATCGCCCAAGGCTGTTCTTCATAAGCAATTTTTTGTTCCTGATATTGTTTTGGTTTTGAAGGCTTGCCCTGATATTTCGCTCTATGCACCCGGAGGAGCCGTCACCGGCTGGCGCGATCTGGAAGTCGCAACATCCGTGATCAAAACCATGTTCAACGTCAGCCAGTCCGCCTATCAGGAAGCGCTCGGCACCTTCGGCCGACAGGGAACGGCGGCCATCCTTGCCTGCCTGCTGCAGAAAGCGGACCAGATCAGCTCCCTCGGCGGATATCTGCGCAATCTGACCCGTAAGGCACAGGAAGGTGGCTTCGATCTTCAAGCCATGCTGCTTGCGCAGTTGCGTGGACGCACGGATAGGCCGGAGACCAGCATGAGGGCGTGACATCTAAACGTGCAGGAAATGGCGGCGGCTTGCGAAAAGACCTGTCCGCGGGTATATTTCCGCTGTCTCCGAAAGTTCCGAAGATTCGATACGTGGCTGCTGCTACACTTCAGCCAAGTTGGTTTCTATGGTTAATGCAAGGTAATGAAAGTTAAGTGCTAATTAACTTTCGTTTGCGTTTTTCCCTGATTGGTTTCAATTGCTTGAGTCAGAGCCATTTCGAGTTCAGAAACCGGTTGTCAGGCCATAATTACGGCTTTCACCGCGAAAAGCCCGTGCCATATGAACCCCGAAGGCCGTTGAGTGGCCGCTCAGATTGGTCGTGATGCTGCGTTGATTTTTGGGCGAAACGATCCGTCACGGAGCATCCGATCGTCAAAGTGAAAGCCTGCGGTTCGGGCTGGCGCGATGGAATTGAACCTTCGCTCTTCCCGTGCGTTCTTGCATGATGATTTTGAAGGAACGCCGCGCCGATGATTTTCCCTGACGACATGGAGCTGGCTGTCGCTCTCTATATGGCGGACAATGCGTTGCCCCGGCAGATCGCAATTGAGAGGCTCCTGAAGGCGGAGCTTGAAGATGCGGGATATATGACCGATGGCATGGGTCGGCCGCCTGAAATCGTCGACGGGCAACCAAGCAGGGATTATGTGCAATATCGCACCTATCTCGATGGGGATGCCTGAGCAGGGCGGAACAAAAGCGGATGCGCGGTAACTTTCAAACCATTCTCTGGCACAAGGCGACATAGCGTCAGGCGTTGGTGAAATTGCGCGCCCTGTCGTGCCAGAGCCTCAGGCTGCGGGCATAGGCGTCTTCAAATGACATGGTCATGTCGTTGACCAGCATCAATGCGATGGCGGTGGTGGAGAGGATGGTGGTTTCTGCCCTCTCGTCTCTGGCGGCGCCGGTCCATACCGCCCGCCAATATTCGAAACTGGTGAACATGGTCGGCATTTCGGCCGGTGGGGTTTCGCGGGCGGGAATGATGAACTCGATGTCTTTGCCCTTCGAAAGGCCGAAGATCCGCGTGCTGCGGAACGGTGTGAACTGGGCGAAATCCCGTGTATTGCCGAGAATGGCAAGGTTTTCGACGCAGAGCAGCCGCGCGGTGTCCCGGTGAAGCTCCTGATAGGAAGGGCGGGCAACGCCAATGATGCCGCTCCTGGCGCGCAGCGGATTAAGAAGGTGCACAACCGTGTTGAGCGGCAAGCGCATTTCCAGAATGCCGTGCAGGCCAAGCAGAGCCTGGAATTGCAGGGACAGGCCGCCGATCGGCAGATAGGCAATCCGCTCGGACGCCGTTGCCTCGGCCGCCTGCGAAAGAGAATGGCAAACGGAAATTCCACAGGCTTCCGCAGCAAGTTCGAGCTTGCCGCCATTTTCTCCCTGCCCCACATGACCGTGCAACAAAACGCTGTGTCCCGACATGGCCACGAGGCGGGCCGAATGCAGAAACCAGGGCGCATCGCGATGTTTGGGCGACATATAGGCCGGCCAGTCGAGATCGACGGTGGCCGCCCGGTGCCGGTCCCTCCCGATATGCTGCCACATGGCTTCGATAAAACCGGCAAGCTCCGCCGCAGTCACGCCACGGTAATGCATGGTAGCGAGCAGAGCGCCGATCTGTACAGGATCGGCATTGCCGTCGAGGATGATCGCCAGCGCGTCCATCGCCTCCTTCTGGCTGAGCGGGCGGCTGTTGCCGATGCCCATCGCCGAGGTTGCAATATATTTGGCAAGCCTTTGTTGCGGATCGGCATTGTGGCCGATCCGCGCGAGACGGTCGGCAATATTTTCCGGTGTCGGCTGCCCCTCCAGAAGAACGCTGGGGCGCAGTGAAAGCGGCGGAGCCTTCATCAGCACCGGTCGTTCCCAACCGGTTTTATGGGCTGCTGCGGGCGTTTCCGGTTTCTCCTGCGAATAATCCATCAGATTTTCCGCTTCCGCTGCCAGTGAGCGGATGCGCAGCCGCATGTTCTCGGCAAAGGGGGTTGGACGCAGACCCTGGCCGGTGCGCAAAAACAGCTGGTCGCCGTATTTCTCCCTGAGCTGCTGCAATATGCGGCTCATCGACGACGTCGGCAGTCCCATGCCTGCGGCGGCACGGCTGACGCTGCCTTCGCGCAACAACGCGTCGAAGGCGACAAGTAATTTCAGCTGCCCCAGCCTGTCGGGTCTTGTGGTGGAGGCTGGTTCGTCTTTTCTCTTGCCGGTTGTCATCTTGCGATTTTTTTACTCCGCCGCTGATCAGGGGAGCCCTTTTTGCAATTTCTGGAATTTAGAACTGTTCGAAAACAAACGCATTGCGCCCGCACTCCCTCCTAAATAAGTGGGGTTAAATTCTCAAGTTAAATGCGGGGGCGTAACATGGAATTGAAGTACCGCGGCCAGAATATGTCTGCGACAGTAATAAAAGCCGGTATTTCGGCAGCACTGGCGGGAACGGCGCTGAGCATTGCTCTGCCCGCCTTCGCACAGCAGGCGTCCGAGGAAACCACGGTTCTCCAGCAGATCGTCGTCACCGCGTCCGGCTTTGAGCAGAATGTTAAGGATGCGCCTGCCAGCATCACGGTGGTAACGCGGGAGGATCTGGAAAAAGGATCCTATCGTGACCTGACAGATGCCTTGCGCGAAGTGCAGGGCGTATCCGTCACCGGCATCGCCAATGAAAAGGATGTTTTCATTCGCGGCCTGCCCGGCGCCTACACGCTGATCCTCGTTGACGGCAAGCGTCAGAGCACCCGCGATGCCCGTACCAACGGCAATTCCGGCTTCGAGCAGAGCTTTGTGCCGCCGGTTTCGGCGATCGAACGTATCGAGGTGGTGCGCGGCCCGATGTCCTCGCTTTATGGTTCGGATGCCATGGGCGGTGTTATCAACATCATCACCCGCAAGGTTGGCGATGTCTGGTCCGGTTCCGTCACCACGGAAGGTACAGCGCAGCAGCACTCCAAATTCGGCAATAGTGGCCAGGTCTCCTGGTATGCCAATGGGCCGATATTGAAGGATCTACTGGGCCTGCAGGTCTGGGGCAGGGGTTTCACGCGCGGCGAAGACCGTGTCCTGAGCGGTACCACGGGTGCCAGGGAATATGACTTCAACGGCCGCCTGACATTCACGCCGAATGAGGACCACGACATCTACCTCGAAGCCGGCAAGACCCGACTGCGCCGTAGCGCCGAGCCCGGCGATACGCTGGCGGCGACGGACGCCAACGGCACCTACAATACCAATACCCGCGATCATTGGTCATTGTCGCATACCGGCCGGTGGGGGCCGACCACATCCGAATTCTCTTTCCAGCAGGAATGGTCGGAGCGTACCAATTTCACCCGGAATATCCGTACGGGACGAGTGACGGAAAATCCGCGCTCGCCGGAGGTGCGCAACACCGTTCTAGACGGCAAGTTCACCACGCCGTTCGAATTGTTTGGCAACCACACAATGGTTACGGGCGGCCAATATTTCGAGGCGCGACTGACGGACCAGAATCCGGGACGCCGCACCGGTCTCGATGAAACATTTTCCGCGACGCAATGGGCGCTTTTTGTTGAGGATGAGTGGCGCATCGTCGATAATTTCGCGCTGACAGGTGGGCTTCGTCTCGATAACCACGAAAAATACGGCAACCATTTCAGCCCGCGCCTTTACGGCGTCTGGAGCGCGACGGAAGAGCTGACCATCAAGGGTGGCGTTTCCACCGGTTTTCGCGCGCCTGAAATCCGCCAGATTGCGCCCGGTTACGCCTATACGACGGGCGGCGGCGGCTGCACCTATGGTCCGAGCGGTACCTGCGGCGTGATCATCGGCGATCCGGGCCTGGAAGCGGAGAAGAGCACGAGCTACGAAGTGGCCGCACTCTGGGACAATGGTGACGTCGCCCTTGGCGCCACCTATTTCTACACCGATTTCAAGGACAAGATTTCCAACGCGCTGGTACTCAATCCGGATGGGACGCCGGCCCGCTGGAGCGAGGATCGCAACTATCGCCTCTGGTATAATTACAATATCGACGATGCGGTCATTCAGGGCGTGGAACTCACGGCAACCTGGTATGCGACGCCGGAACTGACGCTGCGCGGCAACTATACCTACACGCATTCCGAGCAGAAGACCGGCGATTATGAGGGCTTCCCGCTGGCGCGGACGCCGGAACATATGGCCAATCTGCGCGGCGACTGGGTGACCCCGATCGACGGTCTGGAGGCCTGGGCTTCGCTGAATTATCACGGATCGGAAATCAATGCCGGACCGCGCATCGGCACCAACGGTACACCGGTGACGATCAACGGCAAGGCCGGTCGCAAATATGAGGCCTACACGACCCTCGATATCGGTGCGAAATATGCGGTTGCTGAAAATGTCGATTTTAACGCGGCCATCTATAATGTCTTTGACAAGGATGTCGGCACCGATGATTTCAACACCGTGATGGAAGGCCGCCGTTTCTGGATCAGCATGACGGCGAAGTTCTGATCTCCGGCCATATTGACGACATTCGGAGGCGCCATCAGGCGCCTCTTTTTTTTGACTGTCGTCTATTGACCTCAACTATAGTTGAGGAATTATACCGGCTGCTCTTCATGTGTTTCCGCATTTCCCGAGCGGAAATCGTTCCGGAAGCAGGAGCCAGAATGGAAAATACCGTATCCAAGCACAGCCTGACGGTGGGGGAAGTGGCCCATCGCAGCGGCGTTGCCGTTTCCACCATCCATTTTTATGAAGCAAAAGGCTTGATCGAAGGCTGGCGCACCTCAGGCAACCAGCGTCGCTATCATCGCGCCGTCCTGCGGCGCATCGCCATCATCCGCATCGCGCAGCGGGCCGGTATCCAGCTCAGCATTATCAGGGATGCGATGGCGGATCTGCCGCAGGACAGGGTGGCGACGACAGCGGACTGGCGCCGTTTCTCCCAGTCCTGGCGGGAGATGCTTCAACTTCGCATCAACAGCCTCGTCATGCTGCGTGACCAGCTTACCGGCTGTATCGGTTGCGGTTGTCTTTCGCTGGACGACTGCCCCTTGCGCAATCCGAACGACATTCTGGCCGATGACGGCGCAGGTCCGCGCCGTCTCGTATCCGCCGAATGATTGGTGTTGCCGGATCAACGCGATTGGCCTTCACTCGGAGGCGGCCGGAACCCAGACACTGACGCTGCCACCATTGGTGGGGAAGACGCCTTTGCCGTTTTCATCAAGGGTGATCTGTTCCTCGCTATGTCCGAGAAAGTCGCGCCAGACTGAACCGCCATGGTCCGGGCCGAGATTGGCCTCTTTCTGTGCCGGTTCGCCATTTGACATCACCACCACGCAACCTGGCGCATCTGCGGTGCCGTGGCGGACAAAGGCAATGCAGCTTGCATCATCGAGAATATCCGTCTGCGCGCCATTGGCGAAACGGCTGCGTGCTTCGATGAGCTTCGGCAGGCATTTGATTGCGGGCATGTCGATTTTGTACTCGTTGCCGTCATTGCCGGTATCGGTGTAGCTCGTGCCGAACAGATCGGGATAAAAGACGCACGGAACGCCCTCTTCGCGCAGAAGAATGATGGTATAGGCCAGCGGCTTGAACCACGGTTCCACCGGCGCTTCCAGCGATTGCAGCGGTTGCGTGTCATGATTGTCGACGAGCGTGACGGCATGGTCGGGAACGGCCGACACCAGCGAGCCGTCGAAGATGCTGCGCATGTCAAAATCGCCCCCCTGTTTGGAGGCATCGTGGAAGCGGTGATGAAGGGCGACGTCAAAAAGCATCAGCTGCTTGTCGACGAGGTCGAGATAGCTTTTCAGCGCGTCGATATCGGGATGCCAATATTCCGCCACGACGAAAAGATCGGGATCGACCGTTTCGCGCATATGGCCGACCCAGTCGCGGAAGAACCATGCCGGAATATGTTTGGCGGCATCCAGGCGGAAGCCATCGACCTGTATCTGTTCGGAGAGCCAGCGGCCCCAATATTTCAGCTCCTCATAAACCGCCCGGTTTCTGAACTCGACATCCGCACCCATCAGATAATCGAAATTGCCGTTTTCCTGATCGACTTCCTCATTCCATTCCCCGTCGCCATAGTCGTTGACGAGGCGGAAAATGCCGTCTTCGGTCGGCTCCTCAATGTGGTCGACACCGCTGAAGCACTTCAGGTCCCAGATGAATTTGGAATGTTTGCCGTTGCGGCCGGGGAAGGTGAAGCGTGTATAGGCGAGTGCCGGGAAATCCGCATCGTCTATCTCTGTGCGGTCTTCGGGATTGACGCGGCGAACCCGCACCTTCTCCTTCTCATCCGCGCCCATCTTATGGTTGAGAACTACGTCGTGAATGACGCGGATGCCGTTTTCCTTCAGAGTCCGGCCCGCATGTTCGAGAGCGGCGCGATCGCCATATTTGGTGGCGATGGTGCCCTTCTGGTCGAATTCGCCGATGTCGAAGAGATCGTAAGTGTCATAACCCACCGAATAACCGCCGGCGGCACCCTTGTAGGCCGGTGGCAGCCAGATATCGGTGATGCCCATTTTGGCAAGGCTTTCGGCCTTTTCGGCCACCTCGCTCCATAATTTCCCTCCGTCCGGATAATACCAATGGAAGAATTGAAGCAAGGTGCGTCCGGCCATATTTCCCTCACGATGGTTAGCAGGTCGCGCCATAAACGGCCCGGCGGCGAAAGGGTTCCGCCGCCGGAGATGCGCGATCTGCAATTGTGAGGCCTCTGGCCCGTCCGTATATTAGCCGGCTATGTCGAGGAGGACCGCGCCCGCCTGCAGATAGTCGCCTTCCTTGACGATCAGGGTGACTTTGCCGGCCTTGGTGGCGACAATCTGCGTTTCCATCTTCATGGCTTCCATGACGGCGAGAAGATCGCCTTCGGCAACCGTCTCACCGTCTTTCACCTTGAAAGATTGCAGGGTGCCGGAAACGGGAGCGATGATTTCGCCTTCCTTTTCCTTGGTGGCCGTGGTGCCGGGAGCAGCCGGGCTGCTGCCGCCAACGGCACCGAGGCTGGAAAGCAGCAGGCTTGGCAGACCAACCGATACGCGCTTGCCGTCGATTTCGAGGAAGGTACGGGTAACGGAAGGGTCGTCGGCCGGTGCCGGGCGTTCCATGGCATCCGGCATGGCGGCGAAATCGGTCTCGATCCAGCGGGTATGAACCTTGAACCCATCGGTGCCGATGAAATCGTCCGTCTCGATCGCGGCGCGATGGAACGGCAGAACGGTGGCGATGCCCTCGATGCGGAATTCCTTCAGCGCACGGCGGGCGCGGCGCAGAACCTGATCGCGATCCACACCGGTGACGATGAGTTTTGCCATCAGCGAGTCAAACACACCCGGCACGCTGGAGCCGCTGACGACTCCGCTATCCATGCGAATGCCGGGGCCGGAGGGCGCATCGAAGACCGAGATCGAGCCGGGCGTCGGCAGGAAGCCTCGGCCGGGATCTTCGGCATTGATGCGGAATTCCATCGAATGGCCGCGCGGTTCCGGCGTTTCAAGCACGCGCAGTTTGTGGCCTTCGGCAATACGGAATTGTTCGATGACCAGATCGATGCCGGTGGTTTCCTCGGTAACGGGATGTTCCACCTGCAGGCGCGTATTGACCTCGAGGAAGGAAATCGTGCCATCGACGCCGAGAAGGAATTCGACCGTTCCGGCTCCCGAATAACCGGCAGCGGCGCAGATAGCCTTGGCAGCCGCATGAATTTTCTGCCGCTGTTCGGCGGACAGGAACGGGGCAGGAGCTTCTTCGATCAGTTTCTGGTTCCGGCGCTGCAGCGAGCAGTCGCGGGTGCCGAGGACGAGCACATTGCCATGCTTGTCTGCGAGAACCTGCGCCTCGATGTGGCGCGGCCGGTCGAGAAAGCGTTCCAGAAAACACTCGCCGCGGCCAAAGGCGGCGGTTGCCTCGCGAACGGCGGATTCGTAGAGATCGGCGATCTCTTCCATTTTCCACGCGACTTTCAGGCCGCGCCCGCCGCCGCCATGCGCCGCCTTGATGGCGACGGGCAGGCCGTGCTGTTCGGCAAAGGCAGTGACTTCGGCTGCGGAAGAGACCGGGCCGTCGCTGCCGGCAACCAGCGGCGCGCCGACACCGGTGGCGATGCGCCGCGCCTCGACCTTGTCGCCCAGTGCCTCGATGACATCAGGGTTGGGGCCGATCCAGATCAGTCCGGCATCAATAACAGCCTGCGCAAATTCGGCGCGTTCAGACAGGAAGCCGTAACCGGGGTGCACGGCATCGGCGCCGGCGCGTTTGGCAATTGTGATCAGCTTGGCGATATCGAGATAGGTTTCGGCGGGACGTACGCCCTCCAGCCCATAGGCCTCATCCGCCAACCGGACGAAAAGCGCGTCCTGATCAGGGTCTGCATAAACGGCGACCGATTGCAGGCCGTAATCGCGACATGCGCGGATGATGCGGACCGCGATCTCGCCGCGATTGGCAATCAGCACTTTTTTCATCGCTCTTCTCCTCGGAATTCTATGTTCTTGGCCGCGATTTCGGCAAAGGGGCCGATCGGGCGGAATTTGATTTTGGCGTTGACCGGGATCTGCCCGGCAAGATCGAGATGATATTCCGCCACCGCGCCGATGACGGGATAACCGCCGGTCAGGGGGTGGTCGGCAAGGAAGAGAACCGGCTGGCCGCTATGGGGAATCTGGATCGCCCCGGTCGCCGTGCCTTCGCTCGGCAATTCGGCGCTGTCCTTGCGTTCCACCGCCACCTCGCCAGCAAGGCGAATGCCGACGCGGTTCGATTGCGGGCTGACCTGCCAGAGCTGGCTGGTCAGGGTCTCTATACCCTTTTGCGTGAACCAGTCGGTGCGGGGGCCGAGAACGACGTCCAGTGTCACGACCTCTCCGGTTGCCGGTGGTTCGAAGGCCGGAACCTCATCGATCGACACGCTGGAAAGACCAGACTTCTCGCCCTTGAGCGGCAGGATGGCGCCTGCACCCACCGGTTCCGGGCCGACGACGGCCAGCGTATCCGTTGCGAAACTGCCGAGCACTGGCTCGACGTCAAAACCGCCGCGCACGGCAAGGTAACAGCGCATGCCCTTCGGCGGCTGGCCGAAAGTAACGACATCACCGGGCTCAAGGGAGACCGGGCCATGGGTCTTGGCCGTGAAGCTGCGATCTGCGGTGGTGATGGTGACGGGGCAGGGGGCGCCGGCAATGCCGATGACAGAGCGGCTCGTGCTTCTGAAGGAAAAACCACCGAGCGTCAGTTCAAGGCATGGCGTATTGACGGGATTGCCGACGATGCGGTTTGCAGCATTGAACGCGCCGTGATCCAGCGCGCCGGAGGCCGATACACCCTGCCCGGTCTGGCCGAAACGGCCGAGATCCTGGAAAATGGCGGGCATGGGGGCGGCGAGCACCTCGAAATGCGGTTCGTCCTTTGCGGGCTCTTTCGTGCTGCTGCGCGGTGCCGGGATGGAAATATCGGCCGTTCTGCCGGCCTTGTCCATGTCGAAGAAACGCACCCGGTAACCCGGCTGGAAAAGCGCGCCGGGGTCGCGGTCTATATCCCACATCTTCACCGGCGTGGTGCCGATGATCTGCCAGCCGCCGGGACTGTTTTGCGGATAAACGCCGCTGAAGGCGCCGGCCAACGCCACTGAGCCGGCCGGAATGCGGGTTCGCGGGCTTTGCCGGCGCGGCACATGCAATGCCGGATCGCCGCCGACCAGATAACCGAAACCGGGGGCGAAACCGCAGAAGGCCACGGTGAATTCGCTTTCGGTATGACGGCGGATGACCTCTTCGATGCTCATGCCGGTCAACCCGGCAACATCGGCAAGGTCCTCGCCGTTATAATGGACGGGGATTTCCACGAGATTATCCGAAGGCGCGATTTTTGCCGAGAGATCACGGCTTGCCAGCCGCGCGGCCAGCGCTTCGGCATCGATCTTCTCAGGACGAAAGCGGATCATCAGGGTACGGGCAGCCGGCACCGTCTCTTCAATGCCTTCCACCGGATCGTTCTGAAGCGAGGCAAAAAGCGCCAGCGTTTCATCGAGATCGGCGAGTTCGACAAGAATGGTGGTGAGGCTGACGGGAAGAAAACGCATCATATCCTCACGCGTGATAGGCGGTGTCGGGAATATCGGTGATGAACATGTGTCCCGGCGCATGGGTGATGGCAAAAGGCACGCCGGACGCCATCACGGCGGCCTGGGGCGTGACGCCGCAGGCCCAGAATACCGGAACTTCGCCCGGCTCGATCCGAACAGCATCGCCGAAATCAGGTTTCGCAAGATCGGTGATGCCAATCTCCTCCGGCGCGCCGACATGCACGGGCGCACCGTGTACGGCCGGAAAACGTCCGGAAATGGTGGCCGCATCGGCCACGCGCGACGCCGGGATCGGCCGCATGGAAACGACCATGTTGCCCTTCAGCCGACCTGCCGGGCGGCAGGGCCGGTTGGTGAGGTACATCGGCACATTGCTCTTGTCGGTCATGTGGCGGATTTCGATGCCCGCTTCCACCATCGGCGTTTCGAAGGTGAAGCTGCAGCCGATCAGGAAGGCGACGAGATCGTCGCGCTCCGCCCAGGCGGCGGTGGCGTCGGCTGTTTCCTCGGCAAGCCTGCCGTCCCGCCAGATCCTATAGAGCGGCAGATCGGTCCTGAGATCGGCACCGGGCGCCAGAAGCGTGGTGGGCGAGCCGGGATCGGAGACATCCAGCACCGGGCAAGGTTTTGGATTGCGTTGCGCGTAAAGCAGGAAATCGAAGGCCCAGTCGCGCGGCAGCACGATCATGTTCGCCTGCGTGAAGCCGGGCGCAATGCCGGAGGTGGGGGCGACGAGGCCGTTGCGATAGGTGGCGCGAGCCTTTCGGGCAGCTTCGGCATCCGTGTGGTTGAGATAGGATATCGGTGTCGTCATCGGCTGTCCTCTCAGAGATTGGACGCGAAGGAGCGGATGTCGATGCCATCCGCCTCGAAACGACGGCGAATCTCCTGGGCGATGGCAACCGCGCCGGGGCTGTCGCCATGCACGCAGATGGATTGCGCCTCGATTTTTATGATGCTGCCGTCGATAGCCTCCAGCGTGCCTTCGCAGGCAAGCTGGACCATACGGTCGGCGATTTTTGCCGCGTCGTGCAGCACGGCACCGGCTTCCCGGCGGGAAACGAGCTGGCCTTCAGGCGTATAGGCGCGGTCGGCAAAGGCTTCGGCAACGACGGCAAGACCCGCCTTGCGCGCGAGATCGAGGATGGGTGCATTGGCAAGGCCCATCAGCACCAGTGACGGATCGATGGCCTTGATGCCGTCAATGACAGCCTGTCCCTGTTTCGCGTCATTGGCGATGCGATTGTACAGCGCGCCATGCGGCTTGACGTAACGCACAGTGGTTCCGGCGGCGGCGGCAACGCCTTTCAGCGCGCCAATCTGGTAAATGACATCGGCAATCAGTTCTTCCGAGGTCGTGTCCAGATCGCGGCGGCCAAAGCCGACGCGGTCCGGATAGGAGACATGGGCGCCGACGACCACGCCCTTTTCGGCGGCCGCCTTGACGGTGCGGTAGATGCCGGCCGGGTCACCTGCGTGAAATCCGCAGGCGATGTTGGCACTGGAAACGATGGCGAGCATCGCCTCGTCATCTCCCATGCGCCATGCGCCGTAGCTTTCGCCAAGATCGCTGTTGAGATCGATAGCGGCCATGTTTGCCTCCCTTTAGTTTATTACAGGCCGAGCAGGCCGAAGATGGTGCCGGCGGACTTGTAGCCCATGTACCACGTCAATGCGCAAGTCAGAACGCCAAGCGCCAGCAGGATGCGCGAGTAGCGATGGCCGCCCATCAGGTCTTCGCGCTTCCATGCGGCAAACAGGAAGATGCTGAGGCCGATTGGCAGGATGAGGCCGTTCAGACCGCCGACGAAGACCAGCATGGCTGCCGGCGGTGTCGTGATGAACAGGTAGCAGACCAGGGAAATGGCAATGAAGATGACCGTTGCCATATTGCGGGCACGCTCGCTCATGTCCTGCTTGAAGACGGGCAGGAATGAAACGGAAGTATAGGCCGCGCCGATGACGCTGGTGATGGCCGCCGCCCAGAAGATGATGCCGAACAGCCGGAAGCCGAGATCGCCTGCGGCCGAACGGAAAGCCTGTGCGGCCGGGTTGGCGGCCTGGCTGGACGTATCGATGATGACGCCGCTGGCGACCACGCCCAGAATGGCGAGGAACAGCACATAGCGCATGATGCCGGTGACGGCGATACCGGTTAGCGCCGCGCGGTTGACGGCGGGCAGGTTTTCAATGCCGACCATTCCCCGGTCCAGCAGCCGGTGGGCGCCGGAGTAGGTGATATAGCCGCCAACAGTGCCGCCGACGATGGTGGTGATGGTCGCGAAATTGATCGTGTCCGGCAGGAAAGTCTGGCGGAAGGCATCACCGACCGGCGGCGCGGAAACGAATGCCACGTAGAGCGTCAGCACGATCATCAGGATACCGGCGAAGATGATGAACCGGTCGACGGCAAGGCCGGCCCGTTTGGAAACGAAGATGGCGATGGAAAAGATCGCGCTGATGGCGCCGCCGATTTTCGGATCGAGTCCGAAGATGGCGTTCAGGCCGAGGCCGGTGCCGCCAATATTGCCGATATTGAAGAAAAGGCCACCGATGATGACGAGAATGGCGAGAAGATAGCCGGAGCCGGGAATGGCAGCATTGGCGATGTCGGACGCACGCATGCGCGTCAGCGTTACGATGCGCCAGATGTTGAGCTGAACGACGAAGTCTATGAGGATGGAAGCAAGAATGCCGAAGGCGAATGCGGCACCAAGCTGCGTGGTGAATGTCGCTGTCTGTGTGATGAAGCCGGGACCGATGGCAGATGTTGCCATCAGGAAGATTGCTCCCAGAAGAGATGCGCGTTTTGACATTTTGAGATCGGCAGTCGGGGTGAGCTTTTTCTGCTCCATGGATTTTCTCCGCTCCTGTCGCAATCCGCCCCTCGCGGATGCTTTATGCGGTCGATCTTGTCCTGTTCCGTGAAATTGTCAACATTGTTCAACAATAAATAATAATCGTTCTCTTATTCTGTCTATTTGTTGGACGTTATGCGCATGAATTCATCACGTTTTTTTCGTGCTTTGCTAATGCTTTGTGCTATGGGCAATCATGCCGTGTCCGAACATGCCTGTCACGGAATTCCCGATGCTGCATTGCTCTTAGGAAAGGAGCGCCATGACGGAAACGATAGAGGGTCTGCCGCTTGCGGATCGATTGGCCAAGGGTATCCGTACCCTGCTGATCTCCGGTGAGCTGATGCCGGGACAGCGCCTTTCGGAGGCAGCCTTCAGCGAACGTTTCGACGTTTCCCGCAATTCGCTGCGTGAAGCCTTTCGGCTTCTGACGAAGGATGGGTTGTTGCGTCATGAGGCCAATCGCGGCGTGTTCGTCGCCGTGCCCACCATGGCATCGGTGATTGATATTTACCGGGTGCGGCGCATGGTGGAATGTGGTGCGCTGCGTCAGGCCTGGCACAAACATCCGGCCATCCGGGTCATGCGGGCTGCCGTCGAAGACGCCAAAGTCAAGCGTGAGCAGGCCGACTGGCTGGGTGTGGGCAGCGCCAACATGAAGTTCCATGCCGCCGTTGTGGATCTTCTCGACAGCGTCCGTCTCAGTGATTTTTACGAGCGCATCGCCGCCGAACTCAGGCTTTGCTTCGGCCTGCTGAATGATCCTGAACAATTGCACTCCCCGTTCGTGGACATGAACAGCAAGATCCTGTCGCTGATGGAGGAAGGCAAGGCTGCCGAGGCGGGCAACGAGATGGAAATCTATCTCAACCTTTCCGAGCGTACGGTTTTGAAGGCGCTCGAGCGCGCCGTCGAACACGCGTCCTGACATGACGGGCAGCAGGCGGGAAATCGGCGCTTGCTGCTCCCTTCATTTTTTGCTGGCGCAGCCGATTGCCAAGTTTGCTGCGCTGCGTCATCAATGCTGACATGACGCTTCGCGACCTCACCATTCTTGTCATAGACGAAAACGCGATCCGCGCCTCCATCATCGAGGAGGGGCTGCGTGAGGCCGGCTATCATCGCGTCACCGTCATTCATGAGGTGAACGGCGTGGCGCGCACCATCGAGACGCTGCAGCCCGATGTCATCTTTATCGATCTTGAAAATCCCAACCGTGACATGATGGAGCATCTGTTCCAGCTGACGCGCACCGTTGGGCGCCCCATTGCCATGTTTGTCGATCGTTCCGACACCGCATCCATCGAGGCGGCCGTTGAGGCCGGCGTTTCCGCCTATGTGGTGGACGGGCTGAAGAAGGAAAGGGTCAAGCCGATCCTCGACATGGCGGTCAGCCGCTTCAATGCCTTCAGCCGTCTGCAGCAGGAACTGGCCGAGGCGAAATCGGCACTGGAGGAACGCAAGGTCATCGAGCGTGCCAAGGGCATTCTGATGAGGATGCGCGGCCTTTCCGAAGAGGAGGCCTTTGCGCTTTTGCGGCAGACGGCGATGAACGAGAAAAAGAAAATTTCCGAGATCGCGCAAAGCGTGGTCACCGCGGCCGGTCTGTTGATGTGACAAAGGCCAGCCGGACAGTGTGGAGTGAATGATATGGCGGCACCGGAAAAAACGGCCGGATCAGACAGCGGAATGACGACAGGCGCACCGGCAATCGTTGCCAGCGACCGACAGAAAATCCTGCGCGCCGGTTTTATCCCGCTCGTCGACGCCTCCGTTCTGATTGCCGCTGCCGAATTCGGATTTGCCGAACGCGAAGGCCTGTCGCTCGATCTCGTCAAGGATGTGTCCTGGGCCAATGTGCGCGACCGGCTGGCGTTCCGGCAATTCGATATTGCCCATATGCTGTCGCCCATGCCTGTAGCCTCCATGCTCGGGCTCGGATCCAATCCGTCGCCGACGATCACACCCTTTTCACTTGGGAGCGGTGGCAATGCGATCACGCTTTCGACCCGGCTGTTTGCGCGGATGAAGGCTTTGACCGGGCTTTCCGAAACGGCGGGAGCGCTCGAAAATGCCGAGGCGTTGAAGCGTGTGCTCGATGACATGCGGGCGCGCGACGAAGCGCCGCCAACGCTCGGCATGACCTATCCGTTTTCCTCGCATAATTACGAATTTCGCTATTGGCTCGCGGCCGGCGGCATTCATCCCGATCACGACGTCAAGCTTGTGGTGGTGCCTCCGCCATTGACCTCGGATGCGCTGGCGGCCGGCGCCATCGATGGTTTCTGCGTCGGTGCGCCGTGGAACATCGTTGCCGCCGAACGCGGCGTCGGCAGGATCGTCGCGGCCAAACAGGACCTGTGGCCGTCGGCGCCGGAAAAGGTGATCGGCATGCGGCCCGAATGGGCGGAAAGCCAGCGGGAAACGGTCGGTCGGCTGCTGACGGCCCTCGACGCCGCTGCGCGCTGGTGCGACGTTTCTGAAAATCATGACGCGCTCAGCAGGGCGCTTGCCGATCCCCGATATATTGGCGCGCCTGAAGGCATCATCCGCCGCGTGCTTGCCGGTGAGTTCAGCATTGATAGCCAGGGCAATCGCCGGGTGATCGACAAATATTTCACCTTCCATGACGGCCATGCGAATTATCCGCGGCAGAGCCAGGCATTGTGGATTTACAGCCAGATGATCCGCTGGGGACAGGCGGAATTTTCCGAGGTGGGCGTAAACGCCGCCCTCTCCGCTTATCGGCCAGATATTTATCGGGCGGCGCTGGGTGACGGAAATGCACCTGAGGATGCCGACATCCGTATCGAGGGGCAGGAAGAAGGGGACCGTTTCGTGGATGGTTTGGTGTTCGATCCCGCTGATATCGAGGGTTATGTGAACGGCTTTTCCGTGCGCACATCCGCACCGTCTTTCCCTTCCTCGGGCGATGCCTGACGGGCCGTCGACCTTGCAGGCTGCGCAAATTTCAAGCGTGGAATTTTTTGCTTTGCACAAACGGCAGACAAGAAATGCGCTGATTAAAATTTAATCAATCGTCTTGATTTCATAAATTATCTTTTTATATCAAATATATAAGTCTAATTTTCCAATCTGGCACGCCGCTTGCTTCTTCCTGTTTGCACCGGTCAACGGCGATCGGGGCAAGCAAGGCGCGGCATAGGCGCTTTCAGAAGACACAGACGTCGCAAGGTTTTGCTGCCCGGAACACCTCCCGTTCCGCAGGCGCAAACACCGAGCGGCGTTTTTTTATTTTCAGGTTTTTTCGCAAGCGAAAACGTCACCCGCAGAGGTGGCTCAATAAGGGGAACATGCGAATGAAAAAGATATTCTCCGGCGATGTCAGTCGCCGCACGATACTGAAGACGACAGCCACCGCAGCCCTTGTCAGCGCCGTGCGCACCGCCTTTCCATCCGGCGCTTTCGCCGCAACGGCGGAGCCGGAGGTGAAGGGTGCAAAAATCGGCTTTATCGCGCTCACCGATGCCGCCCCGCTCATCATTGCGGCGGAAAAGGGCCTGTTCGCCAAACATGGCATGCCCGATGTCGAGGTTCTGAAACAGGCCTCCTGGGGTGCGACACGCGACAATCTCGTGCTCGGCGGTGCATCGAACGGCATCGACGGCGCGCATATTCTGACGCCCATGCCCTATCTCATGCACACCGGCAAGGTGACCCAGAACAATATGCCGGTGCCGATGACCATCCTCGCCCGCCTCAACCTCGACAGCCAGGGCATTTCCGTCGCCAGGGAATATGCCGAAACCGGCGTTCAGCTCGATGCTTCCAAATTGAAGGCTGCTTTCGAGAAGAAGAAGGCCGAAGGCAAGGAAATCAAGGCCGCCATGACCTTCCCCGGCGGCACGCATGATCTCTGGATCCGCTACTGGTTGGCCGCCGGCGGCATCGATCCGGATAAGGACGTCTCCACCATCGTCGTTCCGCCGCCGCAGATGGTCGCCAACATGAAGGTCGGCAACATGGACGTCTTCTGTGTGGGCGAACCCTGGAACGAGCAGCTCGTCAATCAGGGCATCGGTTTCACGGCCTGTACCACCGGCGAACTCTGGAAGGGTCATCCGGAAAAGGCGCTCGGCATGCGTGCGGACTGGGTGGAAAAGAACCCCAACGCCACCAAGGCGCTGCTGATGGCCGTGATGGAGGCGCAGCAATGGTGCGATGAGATGGCGAACAAGGAGGAAATGTCCACCATCCTCGGCAAACGCCAATGGTTCAACGTGCCGCCGAAGGATGTTCTCGGTCGCCTCAAGGGCAATATCAATTACGGCAACGGCCGCGTGCTGGAAAATACCGGTCTGCAGATGAAGTTCTGGCAGGATCACGCCTCCTATCCCTTCCACAGCCATGACAGCTGGTTCATCGCGGAAAACATCCGCTGGGGCAAATTCGCACCCGATACGGATGTGAAGGCGCTGGTGGAGAAGGTGAACCGCGAGGATATCTGGCGCGCGGCGGCCAAGGATCTCGGCGTTGCCGATCTTCCCGCCTCCACCTCGCGCGGCAAGGAAACCTTCTTCGACGGCAAGGTCTTCGACCCTGAAAATCCGTCCGCCTATCTCGAAAGCCTGTCCATCAAGGCGGCCTCCTGAGGAGGAGACCCGGGGTGTCGCCCTTCATCCGCCAGATGCGCTGCCCAACCGGCGCGACTGAAGACCGGATGAGGGGCGAGCCCCAGACCGCAACCGAAATCAAGAGGAAATGCCCATGTCCGCATTGGCCCGAAAATTCAATGAAGAGCCGCAACAGCCGGTCGCAAAGAAGGCAAATGTCGTATCGCTTGCGCCGAAACAGTCGCCAGGGATCGATTTGCGTAAATGGGGTGCGGCGGCGGCCCGCAACATCATACCGCCGTTTGTCGTTCTCGCCATTCTGCTCGGCGTCTGGCAATTGCTCTGTTCCGCCCCCGGCTCATCGCTGCCGCCGCCGAGCCAGGTTTTCGAGGAGAGCTACGATCTCATCGTATCGCCGTTTTTCCATAACGGTTCGCAGGATATCGGCCTTGGCTGGCGCGTGCTGGTCTCGCTGGAACGGGTGGCTTACGGTTTCGGCCTTGCCGCCATCGCCGGCATCATCATGGGCGCGGTGATCGGCCAGTCGGTCTGGGCCATGCGCGGTCTCGACCCGATCTTCCAGGTGCTGCGCACCGTGCCGCCGCTTGCCTGGCTGCCGCTTTCGCTGGCCGCCTTTCAGGACAGCAACCCGTCGGCCATTTTCGTGATCTTCATCACCTCCATCTGGCCGGTCATCATCAATACCGCGGTCGGCGTGCGCAATATTCCGCAGGATTACCGCAACGTGGCGCAGGTGCTGCGGCTCAACCAGCTCGAGTTCTTCTTCAAGATCATGCTGCCTTCGGCGGCACCCTACATCTTTACCGGCCTGCGTATCGGTGTCGGCCTTTCGTGGCTCGCGATCGTTGCGGCGGAAATGCTGACCGGCGGCGTCGGTATCGGTTTCTTCATCTGGGATGCGTGGAACTCCTCGCGCCTGCCCGACATCATCGTGGCGCTTGTCTACATCGGCGTCGTCGGCTTCGTGCTCGACAAGCTGGTGGCGGCGCTTGGCAAGGTCATCACCCGCGGCGCTGCGGCAAATTAAGAGACAAGCAATTCCAGGAAAAGTGGGAACCGGTTTTCCGTCCGGAATTGCGCCAGAGGAGAAATCAATCATGAACGCTTATCTCAAGCTCGATCATATCGACAAATATTTCGACAAGGGCGGTTCGCGTGCAGAGGTGCTGAAAGGCATCAACCTCACCATCGAAAAAGGCGAATTCGTCTCCGTCATCGGCCATTCCGGTTGCGGCAAATCCACCATGCTCAACCTGATCGCGGGGCTGACGAAAGTGTCTGCCGGCGCCGTTCTGCTCGAAAACCGGGAGGTCAACGAACCCGGCCCGGAACGCGCCGTCGTGTTCCAGAACCACAGCCTGCTGCCCTGGCTTTCGGTCTATGAAAACGTCAACCTCGCCGTCGAAAAGGTCTTCCGCAACACCAAGACGCGGGCCGAACGGCATGATTGGGTCATGCGCAATCTCGATCTCGTGCAGATGGCGCATGCGAAAGACAAGAAGCCTTCGGAAATTTCCGGCGGCATGAAGCAGCGTGTCGGCATTGCCCGCGCGCTCGCCATGGAGCCGAAAATCCTGCTGCTGGACGAGCCCTTCGGGGCGCTGGACGCGCTGACACGCGCGCATCTTCAGGACGCCGTGATGGAAATCCACGCCCGGCTCGGCAACACCATGGTCATGATTACCCATGATGTCGACGAGGCGGTGCTGCTTTCCGACCGTATCGTGATGATGACCAACGGTCCCGCCGCCCATATCGGCGAAGTGCTTGACGTGCCGCTGGCACGCCCGCGCAACCGCATCGAGCTCGCATCCGACAAGACCTACCTCAAATGCCGCGAGGCCGTGCTGAAGTTCCTTTACGAACGTCACCGCTTCGTCGAAGCTGCGGAGTAACGACCATGACGCAGAAACTCGTCATCATCGGCAATGGCATGGCGCCGGGGCGCATGCTGGAAAACCTGTTCGAAACCGCCCCCGGCCTTTACGACGTCACCATTTTCAACGCCGAGCCGCGCGTCAATTACGACCGCATCATGCTCTCGCCGGTGCTCTCAGGCGAAAAGAGCTATGAAGACATCGTCATCCACAATGACGAATGGTACACGGCTAACAATGTCACGCTGCACAAGGGTGCGAAAGTCACGGGTATCGACCGTGATAGGAAGACTGTCACCAGCGAGAACGGCATCACGGTTGCTTATGACAGACTGGTGATCGCCACCGGATCGCTGCCCTTCATCATCCCTGTTCCCGGCCATCAATTGCCGGGTGTGCTCGCCTATCGCGATCTCGACGATGTGACGAAGATGCTGGAGATTGCCGAGGGTAAGGGCCGCGCCATTGTCATCGGCGCCGGTCTCCTCGGGCTGGAAGCCGCCTATGGCCTCAAGCGCCAGGGCATGGATGTTACCGTCATCCACCTGATGCCGACGATCATGGAACGCCAGCTCGATCCGGCAGCGGCCTATCTTCTCGAAAAGGCGCTTAACGAGCGCGGCATCGACATCATCACCAAGGCCAATACCAAGTGCATTCTGGGTGAGGAGACGGTCGAAGGCATCGAGCTGGAAGACGGCCGTGTCATCAAGGGCGACATGGTGGTGATGGCGGTCGGCATCCGTCCTGCCTCCGGTCTTGCCAAGGAGGCCGGTATCGCCGTCAATCGCGGCATCGTGGTGGATGATGGCATGATGACGTCGGACGCCTCGATCTATGCGCTCGGCGAATGCGCCGAGCATCGCGGCATGTGCTATGGCCTCGTTGCGCCGCTTTATGAATCGGCCCGCGTGCTGGCAGACCGGCTGTGCGGCGGTTCGGCCGAATATCATGGCTCCGTCACCAATACGAAGCTGAAGGTCACCGGCATCAACCTGTTTTCCGCCGGTGATTTCGCCGAAGGTGACGACCGCGAGGAAATCGTGCTGCGCGATGCCACGGCCGGTGTCTATAAGCGCCTGATCCTCAAGAAAAACCGCATCATCGGCGCGGTGCTTTACGGCGAGACGGCGGATGGTTCGTGGTTCTTCGACCTGATGAAGAAATCGACCGATATTTCCGCCATGCGCGAAACCCTGATCTTCGGCCAGGCCTATCAGGGAGGGTCGCCGCTGGACCCTATGGCGGCCGTTGCAGCCTTGCCGGATGATGCGGAAATCTGCGGCTGCAACGGCGTTTGCAAGGGCAAGATCACATCGGCCATCACGTCCAAGGGGCTGACCTCGCTGGATGACGTGCGCGCCCACACGAAGGCGTCCGCCTCCTGCGGCAATTGCACTGGCCTTGTCGAGCAGCTGATGACGATAACGCTCGGCGACAGCTACAATCCCGCTGCCGTGCAGCCGATGTGCAAATGCACCGATCTCGGCCACGACGATGTGCGCCGTCTCATCAAGGCCAAGGGGCTGAAGACCATCCCAGCCGTGATGCAGGAGCTGGAATGGAAGACCTCCTGCGGCTGCGCCAAATGCCGACCGGCACTCAATTATTACCTCGTCTGCGACTGGCCGGATGAATATGCCGACGATTACCAGTCGCGTTATATCAATGAGCGTGTTCACGCCAATATCCAGAAGGACGGCACCTATTCCGTCGTGCCGCGCATGTGGGGTGGCGTCACGTCCTCTTCCGAACTTCGGGCGATTGCGGATGTGGTCGACAAGTTCGACATCCCGATGGTGAAGGTGACGGGCGGCCAGCGCATCGATCTTCTCGGCATCGAGAAAGAGGATTTGCCCGCCGTTTGGGCCGATCTCGGCAAGGCCGGTTTCATTTCCGGCCAAGCTTACGCCAAAGGCTTGCGCACGGTGAAGACCTGTGTGGGCCAGCAATGGTGCCGCTTCGGCACGCAGGATTCCACCGGCTTCGGCATCCGCATCGAAAAATTCATGTGGGGCTCGTGGACGCCCGCCAAGCTGAAGCTTGCCGTTTCCGGCTGTCCGCGCAATTGCGCGGAGGCAACCTGCAAGGATATCGGCGTTATCTGCGTCGATTCCGGTTTCGAGATTCATTTCGCTGGCGCCGCCGGTCTCGATATCAAGGGCACGGAAGTTCTGGGTCTCGTCAAAACCGAAGATGAAGCGCTGGAGCATATCGTGGCTTTGACCCAGATGTACCGCGAACAGGCGCGCTATCTCGAGCGGATTTACAAATGGGCCAAGCGCATCGGTTACGACGAAGTCCGTCGCCAGATCATGGACGATGCGGAAAAGCGCAAGGCCTATTTCGACCGCTTCGTCTTCAGCCAGAAATTCGCGCAGGTCGACCCCTGGTCGGAACGCGTATCCGGCCACGACAAGCACGAATTCAGGCCCATGGCGGCAATCGGTTTCAGTGAGGCGGCGGAGTGAGAACGATGGACAGCAACTGGATCGATATTGGCGACATCTCCGACATTCCCCTGCGCGGCGCGCGTTGCGTAAAAACGCCGATGGGCAAGATCGCCGTGTTCCGCACGGCGGAAAATCAGGTCTTCGCCATCGAGGACCATTGCCCGCACAAGGGTGGGCCGCTGAGCCAGGGCATCGTGCATGGGGCTTCGGTGACGTGTCCGCTGCACAATTGGGTGATTTCGCTGGAAACCGGTAAGGCGCTGGGGGCGGATGAGGGTGAGGTACGGACCATTCCGGTGCGTAATCTGGATGGAAGGCTTTCGATAGCGCTCGAAACCCTGATGATCGCGGCGGAGTGAATTGCGATGGCGGTGGCGTTACCCCCCTCTGTCCTGCCGGACATCTCCCCCTCAAGGGGGGAGATCATTTGCGGCACGAATTTCCATTCACGGCTTGCGTCGTCGGTCGCAGAGATGAAGCGGCAAGCCTTCCGCTTGTCGATCTCCCCCCTTGAGGGGGAGATGTCCGGCAGGACAGAGGGGGGTTACCGCCACGCACTGAGAGGGCAAACCCATGCCCGTTGAAACAAAAACCACCTGTCCCTATTGCGGCGTCGGCTGCGGCCTCATCGCCACCGTCAATGATAATGGTGCCGTTTCCGTCAGAGGCGATGAGGATCATCCCGCCAATTTCGGAAGACTGTGTTCCAAAGGTTCGGCTCTGGCTGAGACCATCGATCTCGACGGTCGCCTGTTCCACCCTGAAATCAGCGGCAGGCGGGCGGCATGGGACGAAGCGCTTGACCTCGTCGCTTCCCGGTTCTCTCAAGCCATTGCCGAACACGGTCCGGATTCGGTCGCCTTTTACGTCTCCGGTCAATTGCTGACCGAGGATTATTACCTCGCCAACAAGCTGATGAAGGGTTTCATCGGTTCGGCCAATATCGACACCAATTCAAGGCTCTGCATGTCGTCTTCCGTTGCCGGCCATCGCCGGGCCTTCGGGGCTGATACGGTGCCGGGCACCTATGAGGATATGGAGCTTGCCGATCTGGTGATCCTCACCGGTTCCAATCTCGCCTGGTGCCATCCTGTCCTTTACCAGAGGCTTGCGGCGGCAAAGGCCGCGCGGCCGGAAATGAAAGTCGTTGTCGTTGATCCGCGTCGGACGATGAGCGCCGATATTGCCGATATGCACCTCGCCATCCGTTCGGATGGAGATGTGGCGCTGTTTACCGGCCTGCTGGCGCATCTTTCCGATAGTCCTGCAATCGATCGCGGTTATGTGGAAAACCACACGGTCGGTTTTGATGCTGCGATGCAAGCAGCAACTGCACACAGCTTGCCGGAGATCGCCGAAGCCACGGGCCTGACGATTGCCGAACTGATTTCTTTCTACGAATTGTTCGAACGCACGGAAAAAACCGTCACCTGCTACAGCCAGGGCGTCAACCAGTCGCAAAGCGGCACGGACAAGGTCAACGCGATCATCAATTGCCACCTTGCCACGGGTCGTATTGGCCGGCCGGGCATGGGGCCGTTTTCGCTGACCGGCCAGCCGAACGCCATGGGCGGGCGTGAGGTCGGCGGGCTGGCCAATATGCTGGCCGCCCATATGGCTATCGAAAATGCCGAGGATCGCGACCGCGTGCGGCGCTTCTGGGCCTCACCCGCCATTGCGGAAAAACCCGGCCTGAAAGCAGTGGATATGTTCAGGGCCGTGGCTGACGGCCGCATCAAGGCGCTGTGGATCATGGCGACCAATCCGGTGGTTTCCATGCCGGATGCCGGTGCCGTCGAGGCGGCCATCAAGGCCTGTCCTTTCGTCGTGGTGTCCGATGTCATGGCCAATACCGATACGGCCCGCCATGCTCATGTGCTTCTGCCATCGCTCGGCTGGGGGGAAAAGGACGGCACCGTCACCAATTCCGAGCGGCGCATTTCCCGTCAGCGCGGTTTTCTCGATGCGCCGGGCGAAGCGAAAGCGGACTGGTGGCAAATGGCGGAAGTGGGCCGGCGCATGGGTTTCGGCACGGCCTTCGGATACCGCCAGCCATCGGAGATTTTTGCCGAACATGCCGCCCTCTCCGGCTTCGAGAATGCGGGCAGTCGCGATTTCGATATCAGCGGTGTCGAACGGAATTCCTATGATGCGATGACGCCGTTTCAATGGCCGAAGGCCGGATCGGGTGATGCCGTCGTTACCCGCTTTTTCGCGGATGGCCGGTTTTACCATACCGATGGCAAGGCGCGGTTCATCACCACCACCCTGCCGGAGACAGGCAGGACATCGGCGGATTATCCGCTGACGCTGAATACCGGCCGTATCCGCGATCAATGGCACACCATGACCCGCACCGGTAAAAGTGCGCGCCTTACCGCCCATATCGCCGAACCTTTCGCCGAGCTTCATCCGCGCGATGCGCAGGCGCTGGGAATCGAAAGCGCCGATCTGGTGGAGCTGGAAAGTCCGCATGGCAAGGTGTTGCTGCGGGCGCTGGTCAGTGAGAGGCAGGCGCGCGGCTCGGTGTTTGCGCCGATGCACTGGAATGACCAGTTTGCCTCGCGGGCGCGTATCGATGTCGTGGTTGCCCCGGTGACGGACCCGCATTCGGGTCAGCCTGCCTCGAAAAATGTGGCGGTAAGGGCACGGCGCTTCGAAGCGAAGGCCTATGGTTTCGCCATCTCCCGCACCCGGCCGGATGCGCCGGATTGCGCCTATTGGGCCACAGCCAAAGCGGATGGCGGTTATCGCATGGAGCTTGCCTTTGCGGAGGAGCCGCAGGACTGGACACTCTGGGCGCGGCAGGTCTTCGGCATTGAGGCCAGGGTCGAGCCGCTGGGTTACAGCGACCGGCAGACGGGCGACCTGCGCCTTGCCTTCTTCGACGGCGATATCCTGCTGGCGGCCCTGTTCATCGCCAGGCAGCCGGTGGCCGTCGCCCGCAACTGGGCAATCTCGCAATTGACCGAACGTCATGAGGATCTGCGCATGCGGTTTGCGCTGGTTGCCGGTCGCCCCGGTGCCGGCCGCGCCGATCCGGGCGCCACCGTCTGCTCCTGCTTTAACGTCGGGGTGAACCAGATCACGGCGGCCATCCGTGATGGATGCCACAGCGTCGAAGCCATCGGCAAGGCATTGAATGCCGGAACGAATTGCGGCTCCTGCCGCGCCGAAATCAGGGGGATCATCGATGGATGCCTTAAAACCGCAGCGGAATGAACCGGCCCGCATGGAAAGATTAGCCAAGTTGCCGGTCTTCTGGGGGCTTGAGGGCAAGCGCGTGGTGTTGGCGGGCGGATCGGATGGGGCCGCCTGGAAGGCGGAACTGCTGCTGGCCTGTGGGGCGGAACTGCATCTTTATTGCGAGGAAAGCGAGCTTTCGGAAAGCTTTGCAGCGTTTATCGCAAAAAGCCCGATGCTGACATGGCATGACCGTCCGTGGGGTCCGGATATTTTCGAAGGTGCGGAACTGGCGCTGGCGGATTGTGAAACCGATGCCGAAGCCGAAAGATTTTACCATGCCGCGCGGGCGGCGGGCGTTCCCGTCAATATCATCGACAAGCCGGAATTCTGCCAGTTCCAGTTCGGCTCCATCGTCAATCGCTCGCCGGTGGTGGTGTCTATCTCCACTGACGGTGCAGCACCTATTCTGGCGCAGGCCATCCGTCGGCGCATCGAGACATTGCTGCCGCTTTCGCTCAAGGATTGGGGCGCGCTTGCCCAGGTGATCCGCGAGCGTGTCAATCTGCGGCTCGTCCCCGGTTCGGCACGGCGATCTTTCTGGGAAAAATTCGTCGACCGGGCCTTTACCGAGAGGCTCGATGACGGCAGCGAAGAACGATTGCTCACGGATATCGGAACGCAGGCCAGTCGGGAAGGTTCAAGTGCCGGATTGGTGACGCTTGTGGGTGCCGGGCCGGGCGATGCCGAGCTTCTGACGCTGAAAGCGGTGCGCGCCTTGCAGGCCGCCGATGTCATCCTGTTTGACGATCTCGTGTCAGTGGAGGTTCTGGAACTGGCACGGCGTGAAGCAAAACGCATGTTGGTCGGGAAACGCGGTGGCCGGGAAAGCTGCAGGCAGGAGGACATCAACGATATGATGATCCGTCTCGCCAAGGCGGGCAAACGGGTGGTGCGGCTGAAATCCGGTGATCCGATGATTTTCGGTCGCGCAGGTGAGGAGATAGCGGCGCTGGAAGCCGAAAATATTCCGGTCGAAATTGTGCCCGGCATTACTGCCGCAAGCGCCATGGCCTCACGCCTTGGCGTTTCCCTGACCCATCGTGACCATGCCCAGTCAGTCCGCTTCGTTACCGGACACTCCCGGCAGGGAAAGCTTCCGGAGAATATCGACTGGCAGTCCCTGTCCATTCCTTCCGTGACCACCGTTTTTTACATGGGCGGCCGAACCGCCGCAAATATCCAGTCATCCCTGCTCGCCCATGGCATGCCCGCTTCGACGCCGGTCGTTGTAATGATTTCCGTCAGCCGTACAAATGAGCAAGGCTGGTGCGGTTCGCTCGCGCAACTGGCCGCGGCGGTCGAGAGACTGGGCGTGAACGAGCCTGTGCTGATCGGGGTCGGTGATGCATTCCGTTCCGCTTCCGTGGCGTTTTCCGGCACCGGAAAAGAAGAAGGCGCTGTAATGTTCGCCCAGAAGGCTGGCTAACAGGTTTTTTGTTCGCGCCCCTGCGTCTTTCGGGACGTATCCGTACACTGCTGGTGCCATCGCAATAAAACCCTCCCTTGACATTGGTTTTTCGTTCGCTCTTCAATAAAACGAAAAAATTGAAAGAGGAGGGAGGGTGAAATGCTGCTCACACCGCGTCAGGATGAAATCGTCGCGCTGGCGAAAGCGAGTGGGCGGGTGCTGGTCGATGAGCTGGCGGCGCGGTTTTCGGTCACCCCCCAGACGATCCGCAAGGACCTGAACGATCTCTGCGATACGCGGGTTCTGACCCGCATCCATGGCGGCGCGCTTTTCCCAAGCGGCAATGAGAATGTCAAATACGAGGCGCGGCGGGCGATTGCTTCTGTCGAGAAACAGGCGATCGGGGCCGCTGCCGCAGCTCTCATTCCCAACAATTCGTCGCTTTTCATCAATATCGGTACGACGACCGAAGCGGTGGGCGAAGCGCTCGCGGACCATCACGAGCTGATGGTCATCACCAACAACATCAACGTTGCCAACAGGTTGAGGGTTTTCCCCGGCATCGAGGTGGTGATTGCCGGCGGCGTCGTGCGTGGCTCCGATGGTGGCATCGTCGGCGAGGCCGCGGTGGATTTCATTCGCCAGTTCAAGGTCGATTTCGCCGTCATCGGTGTTTCGGCGATCGATGAGGATGGTGCCCTGCTGGATTTCGACTTCCGCGAGGTCAAGGTTGCGCAGGCGATCATCTCCAATGCCCGCCATGTCATTCTGGTATCGGATTCGCTGAAATTCGAGCGGACGGCCCCGGTGCGCATCGGCCATCTTTCCCAGGTGCACACCTTTATTACCGATCATTGTCCTGTCGATTCGATCCGTTCCATCTGCGCTGATCACGATGTCCGGCTGATTGAAACCGAGGCCCGTGAGCCCTGATCGCGTATCGCTGGAATTTCGTTTGACATTCGTTTTGTCTTCGAATTAGATGTCCGTGCTTTCAATATATCGATGAGGAGAGCGTCGATGAAAGCGCGGGAGGGTCCATGTCTGACGAGGCAATCCACGATATTTTCGTGATCGGCGGCGGTATCAATGGCTGCGGCATCGCGCGTGACGCCGTTGGCAGGGGTTACTCCGTCGCACTTGCGGAAATGAACGATTTTGCTTCCGGCACGTCCTCCGCCGCCACCAAGCTCATCCATGGCGGTTTGCGTTATCTCGAACATTATGAATTTCGTCTGGTGCGCGAAGCCTTGATGGAGCGCGAGATCCTGTGGGCCATGGCGCCTCACATCATCTGGCCCATGCGCTTCGTTCTGCCATTCCAGAAGGGCGGGGTGCGTCCGGCCTGGCTCGTTCGCCTCGGACTTTTCCTTTACGACCATCTCGGCGGCCGCAAGCTGCTGCCCGCCACACGCTCGCTCGATCTGCGCCGCGATCCCGCCGGAAAGCCGCTGAAGCCGATCTTTGCCCGCGCCTTCGAATATTCCGACGGCTGGGTGGATGACGCCCGGCTGGTGGTTCTGAACGCCCGCGATGCCGCAGATCGCGGCGCCCTGATCCTCAACCGCACGCAGGTTGTTTCCGCGCGCCGGGAAGGTGCGTTCTGGCGGGTGGAGACGAAAAGCGCGACGGGTGAGGTCTCAACCTATCGGGCGCGCATGCTGGTCAATGCTGCCGGTCCCTGGGTCGACAGGGTTCTGTCTTCGACTTTCGGTAAGAACAATGTCCACAATGTGCGCCTCGTGCAGGGCAGCCATATCATTGTCCGCAAGAAATTTTCCGATCCGCGCGCCTATTTCTTCCAGAACCCGGATGGACGCATCATTTTCGCCATCCCCTATGAACAGGATTTTACGCTGATCGGCACGACGGATCGCGACTATACCGGCGACCCCCGGGCGGTTAAGATCAGCGATGAGGAAGTCAGCTATCTCTGTGGTGCGGCGAGCGAATATTTCGCTGAACCGGTGAAGCCTGCCGATATCGTCTGGACCTATTCCGGTGTGCGGCCGCTCTTTGATGACGGTGCTTCGAAGGCGCAGGAAGCGACCCGCGATTATGTACTGAAAACCGAAGGGGCGGAGGGCGAGGCGCCGCTTCTCAATATTTTTGGCGGCAAGCTCACCACCTATCGGCGGCTTGCCGAACATGCTCTTGAAAAGATCGGCGATGCACTGGGTGAAAAGGGTGTGCCATGGACCGCGGGTTCGCATTTGCCGGGTGGAAATTTCGGTGCCGAGGCCTATGCCTCGGAGGTTTCTGCCCTGCGGTCGCGTTATCCCTTCCTTGATGAACGTCATGCCGGGCGGCTTGTACGTTGTTATGGAACGGATGCGGTGACCATGATCGGCTCCGCCACCGATGCGGCGGCGCTGGGTCGGCATTTCGGCGGCACGCTTTATGAAGCCGAGGTCCGCTGGCTGATGGCGCGGGAATGGGCGCTGACGGCGGAGGATATTCTGTGGCGCCGCACCAAGCAGGGGCTGTTCTTCACCTCTGAAGAGGTGCGCGGGCTGGAGGATTATATCGAAGACATTGCAGGTGGACGCTTGAAGGCAATCTGACGATCCGATCGAAAAGCGGAGGAGGCTTTGGATCACCATGCTTGAATTGCGAAACGTCTCGAAGATGGCCGGCGGTGAATATCATATTCACCCGACCGATCTGACGTTGCAGCGCGGAAGCCTGAACGTCCTGCTTGGACCGACGCTTTCGGGCAAGACGACGCTCATGCGCCTGATGGCCGGGCTGGATAAACCGACCGAAGGTTCGATCTTCTTCAACGGCGAGGACGTGACGGGCTGGCCGGTGCAGAAGCGCAATGTCGCCATGGTCTACCAGCAGTTCATCAACTATCCGGCGCTCAGCGTTTACGAAAACATCGCCTCGCCGATGCGGGTTGCGGGCAAGGATCAGGCAACCGTCGACAAAGAGGTCAGGAAGGCTGCCGAGCTTCTGAAGCTGACGCCCTATCTCGATCGCACGCCACTTAACCTCTCCGGCGGCCAGCAACAGCGCACGGCGCTTGCCCGCGCCATCGTCAAGAATGCCAATCTGGTTCTGCTTGATGAGCCGCTGGCCAATCTCGATTACAAGCTGCGCGAGGAACTGCGCGAGGAACTGCCGCGCATCTTTGCCGAATCCGGCGCGATCTTCGTTTATGCCACCACCGAACCTTCCGAGGCTTTGCTGCTGGGTGGCAATACCGCCACCCTCAACGAAGGACGGGTGACGCAGTTCAATCGCACGATCGAGGTTTACCGGCGTCCGGTGGATATCGTGACCGCAGAAATTTTCGCCGATCCGCCGCTGAACACCATCGAGGTCGTCAAGGTTGGTAGTGCTTTCACCCGCGCGGACCATGCCGTCGCGGCGGTTCCCGCACATCTTGCCGGCATGCCAGATGGCCCCGTCACCATCGCCTTCCAGCCGCACCACCTCTTCCCGCATGCGAAGGGTGAGGCGCGGCAATCCATCCGGGCGCGGACGCTGATTTCGGAAATCGCCGGATCGGAAAGCTTCGTGCATGTGGAATTTTCGGGCCGGCGCTGGGTTATGCTGGCGCATGGCATTCATGACATCGAGCCGGACAGGGATATCGAACTGTTTCTCGATACGCGGCATCTGATGGCCTTTGACGCGAATGGCCGCGCCATCGGCAAAGCGGCTTGAGGGAGATCGGTCATGGCACGCATCACGCTCGATCACATCCGCCACGCCTATAATGCCAGGGCGCAGGCTGCCGGCGATTATGCCCTGAAAGAGGTCCATCATGAATGGGAGGATGGCGGCGCCTATGCGCTGCTCGGCCCTTCCGGCTGCGGCAAGACCACGCTGCTCAACATTATTTCCGGGCTGCTGCGGCCGTCCGAAGGCCGCATTGCCTTCGACGGAACCGACGTGACCGATTTCGCCACTGAAGACCGCAATATCGCCCAGGTGTTCCAGTTCCCGGTCGTCTACGACACGATGACGGTTTACGACAATCTGGCCTTTCCGCTGCGCAACCGGCAGGTGCCGGAAGCCGAGGTCGATCGGCGGGTGCGGGAAATTCTCGAAATGACCGATCTTTCCGGCATGGCGAAACGCCGTGCGCGGGGCCTGACGGCGGACCAGAAACAGAAGATTTCGCTGGCGCGTGGGCTCGTGCGCTCCGATGTCAACGCCATCCTCTTCGATGAGCCGCTGACGGTGATCGATCCGCATATGAAATGGGTGCTGCGCTCGCAGCTGAAGCGGCTGCACCGCCAGTCCGGTTTCACCATGGTCTATGTCACCCATGACCAGACCGAAGCGCTGACCTTCGCCGACAAGGTGGTGGTCATGTATGACGGGCAGATCGTTCAGATCGGCACGCCCGCCGAGCTTTTCGAACGGCCGGGACACACATTCGTCGGTTATTTCATCGGCTCGCCGGGCATGAACGTGCTGCCCGCCAGTATCGATGGTGCTACCGCAATGGTCGGTGGCCTCGGCGTACCACTGGCCGGTGCGCCAAAGGTTGACGCCGCACAGCGCATCGAGATCGGCATCCGCCCGGAGTTCGTGCGGCTGGAACGAGGCGGTATGCCCATCACTGTCGACAAGGTCGAGGATATCGGCCGGCAGAAGATCGTGCGCGCCCGGTTCGCCGGCCAGAAGCTCGCGGTTGTCGTTGCCGAAGACGAGGAAATCCCGGCGGAAGCGGGTGTTCGCTTCGATCCGGCCGCCATCGGCGTCTTTGCCGATTCGTGGCGTGTGAAGATGGGGGCGTGACCATGGAAAAGAGCTGGAACAACAAGGCGTGGTTCATGGTGCTGCCGGTGCTGGTGCTGGTCGCCTTTTCCGCCGTCATTCCGCTGATGACCGTCGTGAACTATTCGGTGCAGGACACATTCGGCAATAACCAGTTCTTCTGGGCCGGAACACAATGGTTCGAGGAGATTCTGGCATCGGACAGGTTCTGGGACGCGCTGGGGCGCAACCTGCTGTTTTCCGGGATCATTCTGGCGATTGAAATTCCGCTCGGCATCTTCATCGCGCTTAAAATGCCGAAATCCGGCATCGGCGTGCCGGTCTGCCTCGTCACCATGGCGCTGCCGCTTTTGGTGCCGTGGAACGTTGTCGGCACGATCTGGCAGGTTTTCGGCCGCAGCGATATCGGGCTGCTCGGTTATTACGCCAATCAGCTCGGGCTGGATTACAATTATGTCAACGATCCGGTCGATGCGTGGATCACGGTCGTCATCATGGATGTCTGGCACTGGACGAGCCTCGTGGTACTCCTGTGCTATGCCAGTCTCGTTTCCATACCGGATGCCTATTATCAGGCAGCAAGGATCGATGGCGCGTCGCGTTTTGCGGTATTCCGGTTCATCCAGCTGCCGAAGATGAAGCGCGTGCTTCTCATCGCCTTCCTGCTGCGCTTCATGGACAGTTTCATGATCTATACCGAGCCCTTCGTTGTCACCGGCGGCGGCCCGGGCAATTCCACCACCTTCCTGTCCATCGATCTCGTGAAGATGGCGCTTGGCCAGTTCGACCTCGGGCCGGCGGCGGCCATGTCGCTGATCTACTTCCTCATCATCCTGCTGCTGTCCTGGGTGTTCTACACCGTCATGACCAGCCACGACGCGGAGACTTGAGACATGAGTGCCTCGAATGTCACGACAGGCGTGGAGCGCAACGGCATCGGCAATCCGCCGGTGAGAGCCACTGCAACGGGACGGTCCGGCCTCGCCGTCAATGCGCGGCGTCGCCATCACGGGCCGTCGCGGTTCTCCTGGCTGGTGCCGACGATCTATATCCTGCTGCTGCTGGTTCCGATCTATTGGCTCGTCAATA
Source organism: Rhizobium rhizogenes (assembly GCF_002005205.3). The sequence goes on from NZ_CP019702.2 coordinate 1,168,808, forward strand.
TGAGCTTCAAGACGAACACGGAAATCGTGTCTTCCATGACGCTTTATCCGCATCAGCCGACGCTGCAGAATTACCGGACGATCTTCACCGATTCATCCTGGTATTCGGGCTATATCAATTCGATCATCTATGTCGTCATGAACATGGTGATCTCGGTGGCTGTCGCACTGCCGGCGGCCTACGCCTTCTCGCGTTATCGCTTTCTCGGCGACAAGCACCTGTTCTTCTGGCTTTTGACCAACCGCATGGCGCCGCCCGCCGTCTTCGCGCTGCCGTTCTTCCAGCTTTATTCGGCCTTCGGGCTGATCGACACGCATATCGCCGTGGCGCTGGCGCATTGCCTGTTCAACGTGCCGCTGGCGGTGTGGATTCTCGAAGGTTTCATGTCCGGCGTGCCGAAGGAAATCGACGAGACCGCCTATATTGACGGCTATTCCTTCCCGAAATTCTTCGTGAAGATCTTCATGCCGCTCATCGCTTCCGGCATCGGTGTCGCCTGCTTCTTCAGCTTCATGTTCTCATGGGTCGAGCTTCTGATCGCCCGCACGCTGACGACGACGGACGCCAAGCCGATTGCCGCGACCATGACGCGCACCGTCTCTGCTGCCGGCATGGATTGGGGCCTGCTTGCCGCCGCCGGCGTGCTGACGTTGATCCCCGGTGCGCTGGTGATCTGGTTCGTGCGCAATTACATCGCCAAGGGCTTCGCGCTGGGGAGGGTTTGACCATGATGAAGATGCCCGATTTTTCATGGATGGCATGGACCTGGCAGACGGCCGCATTTTTCGGCGCTATCGCCCTGCTGCTCGTCGGCATGTGGCTCTGGGAATATCTCTCGCCCGGCGGCAATCCCCGCTTCGGCCTTTTGCGCTTCGAGACCACGCGCGGCGACAGGCTGTTCATCTCGCTGCTCGGCAGCGCCTTCATTCATCTCGCATGGCTCGGGCTGGTTGGCCCGAACCTGTGGTGGGCTCTCGCTCTGTCCGCGGTTTACGCCATCGGCGTCTTCCGTTTTGTCTAGAGCAGGAAAACGGTGCGGCGGAGGAAAACCGCACCCGCAGACTTCATGCAATCGCAAACCCTTGGGAGGACTGATATGCGACGGCATCTGATGACGACGACGGCGGCCATGCTGCTGGCAATGACAGGTTCCGCTTTCGCCGGAATGGAGGAAGCAAAACAGTTTCTGGACAAGGAAATCGGCGATATGTCGTCGCTTTCGCGTGGCGACCAGGAGAAGGAACTGCAATGGTTTATCGATGCCGCGAAGCCATTCGCGGGCATGGAGATCAAGGTCGTTTCCGAATCCCTGACCACGCATGAATATGAATCCAAGGTTCTCGCGCCGGCCTTCACCGCGATTACCGGCATCAAGGTCACGCATGACATCATCCAGGAAGGTGACGTCGTCGAAAAGATCCAGACCCAGATGCAGACCGGCCAGAACCTTTATGACGGCTGGGTCAATGACAGCGACCTCATCGGCACGCATTGGCGCTATCAGCAGGTCCGCAACCTCACAGACTTCATGGCCAATGAAGGCAAGGACGTCACCAATCCCGGCCTCGACCTCAAGGATTTCATCGGCAGCGCCTTTACGACGGCGCCGGACAAGAAGCTCTACCAGCTTCCCGACCAGCAATTCGCGAACCTTTACTGGTTCCGTTACGACTGGTTCAACGACGAAAAGAACAAGGCCGACTTCAAGGCCAAATATGGTTATGACCTCGGCGTGCCGGTTAACTGGTCGGCCTATGAGGATATTGCCGAATTCTTCACCGGTCGCGATGTCGACGGCAAGAAGGTCTTCGGCCACATGGACTACGGCAAGAAGGACCCGTCACTTGGCTGGCGCTTCACCGATGCCTGGCTCTCGATGGCCGGCAACGGCGACAAGGGCCTGCCGAACGGCCTGCCGGTCGATGAATGGGGCATCAAGGTCAATGAAAAGTCGCAGCCGGTTGGCTCCTGCGTGGCGCGCGGCGGCGATACCAACGGTCCGGCTTCGGTCTATTCCATTGAGAAATATCTCGAATGGCTGAAGAAATATGCGCCGCCGGAAGCGCAGGGCATGACCTTCTCCGAATCCGGCCCGGTGCCGGCGCAGGGCAATATCGCCCAGCAGATTTTCTGGTACACGGCGTTTACCGCCGATATGGCCAAGCCCGGCCTGCCTGTCGTGAACGAGGACGGCTCGCCGAAATGGCGCGTCGCGCCCTCGCCGCACGGTGTCTACTGGAAGGACGGCATGAAGCTCGGTTATCAGGATGTGGGTTCTTGGACGCTGATGAAGTCCACCCCCGATGACCGCGCCAAGGCCGCATGGCTTTATGCGCAGTTCGTGACCTCGAAGACCGTTGATGTGAAGAAGAGCCATGTGGGTCTGACCTTCATTCGCGACAGCACCATCCATCACCAGAGCTTCACGGACCGGGCAGCCAAGCTCGGTGGTCTAATCGAGTTCTATCGCTCGCCGGCCCGCGTGCAGTGGTCGCCGACCGGCACCAACGTTCCTGATTATCCGAAGCTGGCGCAGCTGTGGTGGCAGGCGATCGGTGACGCGTCTTCCGGTGCAAAGACCGCCCAGGCTGCGATGGACGCGCTCTGCGCCGAGCAGGAAAAGGTCATGAGCCGTCTGGAACGTGCCGGCGTGCAGGGCGATATCGGCCCGAAGCTGGCGGAAGAACATGATATCGAATACTGGAACAAGGATGCCGTTTCGAAGGGCAATCTGGCGCCACAGCTGAAGATTGCCAACGAAAAGGAAAAGCCGGTCACCGTCAATTACGACGAACTGGTCAAAAGCTGGCAGAAGTGATTTCTGCGTGACATCTGAAACCGGGGCGGCTTGCCGCCCCGGTCATTGCGTCTGAAAGGGAGTAGCATAATGGGCGGTTATATTCTGGCGATCGATCAGGGAACGACATCGACACGGTCGATGGTCTTTGATCGCGACATGCGGGTCATCGGTGTCGGGCAGCGAGAATTTCCGCAACATTTCCCGGCCTCCGGCTGGGTGGAACATGATGCCGAGGATATCTGGAAAAGCGTGCTCGAAACCATCCGGCTCGCACTTGCCGATGCCGGCATTGCCGCTTCCGATATCGAGGCGATCGGCATTACCAACCAGCGCGAAACGACTGTGCTGTGGGACCGCAAAACCGGCGAGGCCGTGCACCGGGCCGTTGTCTGGCAGGATCGCCGCGCTGCGCCGGTCTGCGAGGATCTGAAACGTCGGGGACTGGAGCCGCTTTTTTCGAAAAAGACGGGGTTGCTGCTCGATCCCTATTTTTCCGGCACGAAGCTGAAATGGCTTCTCGATAGTGTCAGCGACCTTCGCGAAAGAGCCGTGAAGGGAGAAATCTGCTTCGGCACCGTCGACAGTTTCCTGATCTATCGCCTGACTGGCGGCCGCCGCCATGTGACTGATGCCACCAATGCCTCGCGGACGCTGATCTACAATATTGAAGACAATTCCTGGGATGACGAGCTGCTGTCCATCCTCGACATTCCCCGAGCCATGTTGCCGGAGGTGCTGGATTGCGCCGCCGATTTCGGCGTGACGGACAAGTCGCTGCTGGGCGCGGAAATTCCGATCCTTGGCGTCGCCGGCGATCAGCAGGCGGCCGTGATCGGCAATGCCTGCTTCGAGCCGGGCATGATGAAATCCACCTACGGCACCGGCTGCTTTGCGCTCCTCAATACCGGAACCGACCGCGTGGCATCCACCAACCGGCTGCTGACAACGATCGCTTACCGTCTCGACGGGGTGACGACCTATGCGCTTGAAGGCTCGATCTTCATTGCGGGGGCGGCTGTGCAGTGGCTGCGCGATGAACTGGGCTTCATTTCCGTGGCTTCCGAAGTCAGCGCGCTTGCCGAAAAGGCCGATCCCAATCAGCGCGTCTATCTCGTGCCGGCCTTTACCGGTCTTGGCGCACCCTATTGGGATGCCGAAGCGCGCGGGGCGATCTTCGGCCTGACACGCGGTACGGGACCTGCGGAATTCGCACGCGCGGCGCTGGAGAGCGTTGCCTATCAGACCTTCGACCTTCTGGACGCCATGCGCAAGGACTGGGCGGGCGACAATGGCAAGACGGTGCTGAGGGTCGATGGCGGCATGGTTGCTTCCGATTGGACCATGCAGCGGCTGGCCGATGTTCTCGCCGCACCGGTAGACCGGCCGGTCTTTCTGGAAACCACCATTCTGGGGGCGGCCTGGCTTGCGGCCTCGCGCGCCGGTATCTGGCCGGATCGTGAAGCCTTTGCTGCCCACTGGAAACGCGACCGCCGCTTCAACCCCGACATGGACGAGGCGGAACGGAAAAGCGTCATCGCCGGCTGGCGCGATAGTGTCGGACGCTGCCTGTCGCGACGGGAAAACTAGAGCATTCCAGTAAAATGCGCGTAGCGGTTTTGCGTCCGGAAATGCGCTAGCGAATCTATACGAAGCTGCCGGGTGCGATGCTCTTGCTGGACACGAGGTCAGAAAGGGCGCGCACCAGCTTCGTATCCGCGCCCTTGCTGGGCTGAAGCACAAATTCCACATCCTCCAGCGCTGGCAAAACATCCGCCGCAATTTCCTTGAGGCCGGCGGGCGCCATGCTGCGGGGCTGCACCAGAATGCCCATGCCCGCTCTTGCAGCAGCGGTAAGTCCACTGAGGCTGCCGCAGGTGCAGACAATCCGCCATGGGAGACCGGCCCTGTCCAATGCTTCCTGCGCCGCCTTTCGGGTAATGCTCGGCGGCGGAAAGGCGATCAGCGGCAGGGCGTCCGGCTGGTTCAGCATCCGCTCCGGGTCCCGCGCCAGCCACACCAGCGGCTCGCGGTAGAGGAAATGCCCGAGCTTGTCGCCAAGGCGGCGTTTGGCCAGCACCACATCCAGTTCGCCATTGTCCTGCATCTGGTAAAGCACACCGCTCAGCGAAACCGTCAGTTCCAGATCAACCAGCGGATAAAGGCGGATGAATTCTTCCAGAATGGCCGTCAGCCGACTGGCGACGAAATCTTCCGAAACACCAAGCCTCAGCCGCCCGCGCAGGCGGTTCTCGCTGAAGAGGGATGACACCTTGCTGTCGATCTCCAGCATGTTGCGGGCATAACCGAGCAGTGCCTCACCCTCGCCGGTCAGTTTCACCTGATGGGTGCTGCGTGCGATGAGCCGGCGGCCAAGCGTGGCCTCCAGCCTCTGAATATGTTGGCTGACCGTGGATTGGCCGACACCCAGCCGTTCGGCAGCCAGCGTGAAGCTGCCGGTTTGCTGAAGCATGACGAAGCTCGCAAGATGTTGAAGGTTCAGCATTATCTCAAATCGTGATAACTGTTAGTCTTTGCATTCGAATTCATGATGAGTGATAGTGGCTGACATTTCAAGTAAAACCGATGCCGGAAAGACTTCCCCATGACCCGCTTCCTGCCTGACCGCTTCACCATGATGCTGGTGGCCACTGTGATTTTGGCTTCCATTCTGCCGATCAGCGGCGAACCGGCGGAGTATTTCGGTCTTGCGACGAAGCTGGCGATCGCGCTTCTGTTCTTCCTGCATGGCGCGCGGCTTTCGCGGGATGTGGTGATTGCGGGCATATTGCACTGGCGCCTGCATCTGGCGATCCTGCTCGTCACTTTCGGTCTTTTCCCGTTGCTGGGCGTGGCGATCGGCTTTATTCCCGAGAGCATTCTGCCAGCACCGCTTTATATGGGCGTGCTGTTTCTCTGTGTCCTGCCATCCACCGTGCAGTCCTCAATCGCCTTCACCTCCATGGCGGGCGGAAACGTGCCGGCGGCGATCTGTTCGGCTTCGGCATCGAATATTTTCGGCATGTTCCTGACGCCATTGCTGGTTGGTCTTTTGTTCACCGTGGGCGGCCATGGCGGTGGTTTTTCCCTGGACGCGTTCCTGCAGATCTTCCTGCAGCTGTTGTTGCCCTTCATCGTCGGCCAGGTGCTGCAGCCCTGGATCGGCGACTGGATCCGGGCGCGCAAAAAACTGCTGTCTCCCGTCGATCGCGGTTCGATCCTGATGGTGGTTTATCTTGCTTTTTCCGATGCGGTCATCGAGGGCATCTGGCACACATTTTCGTTGAGGGATATCGGCGTGGTCATCCTCATCAACATCGTGCTTCTGGCACTTGTTCTCTGCGTGACCATGTTCGGCAGCCGATTGCTCGGCTTCAACAAGGCGGATGAAATCACCATCACCTTCTGCGGATCCAAGAAAAGCCTTGCCAGCGGCGTGCCCATGGCGGGTGCGATTTTCGCCGGCCAGAGCATTGGCGCAATTGTTCTGCCGATCATGCTCTTCCATCAGATTCAGCTGATGGTCTGCGCCGTGCTGGCCCAGCGTTATGCCCGCAAGGCCCACGAGAAGGCGGCGGTGGCGGAGCCAGAGGGTGCGGCGGCATCCGCCCGCTGACACGAGAATCTCCGCAAACAAAAACGGCCCCGTGAAGGGGCCGTTCGTTTTGTAGATCGGGAAAGCTTAGTTGACCTGTGCCGGCGATATCTGGGCTTCGATCGTCTTCGGTGCATCGGCACTGTCGGACGAGATCGCGATACGGCGCGGCTTCATGGCTTCCGGAATATTGCGGACGAGGTCGATATGGAGCAGGCCATTCTTCAGGGAAGCGGTCTGGACTTCAACGTGGTCGGCAAGTTGGAAACGGCGTTCGAAAGCGCGCGTGGCGATGCCGCGATACAGGAATTCGCCTTCCGTGGACTTCTCGTCGGCGGACTTCTCGGCCTTCACCGTCAGCGCATTGGCGCGGGATTCAATGCTGAGTTCGGTTTCATCAAAACCGGCAACGGCCATGGTGATGCGATAGGTGTTTTCGCCGGTCCGCTCGATATTATAGGGCGGATAGGACTGGGCCTGTTCGGGCTGGCCAAGGCCATCGAGCATCGAAAAAAGGCGGTCGAAGCCGACGGTGGAACGATAGAGGGGGGAAAAATCAACGTGACGCATGGTGTCCTCCTTAAGAAGCGACTGTTTGCGGTTAAGTCCGGTATCCCATTCTGGCGATGACAGGACATTTGGCGCGGTCCCGTTCTGGCGACCGCATGAAGGAGATGGGAATGGCCTGGCGCCGCGTCAAGGGGTGGTCGCAACATGAACCATGGCTGAACATCCGGTTCCGGCATCGTTCAGTTTGAGCGCCATAAAACTGCGGTCATCGGAGACATGCTCCGTGGACAGAAGCAATAACGTCCCTTCTTCTTCTGTCTTACTCGCCGGAACCGCGACTGCTTTAACCGACGGTTCCGGCAATTTTTTCTTTGACCTTCCCGCGCCGCCGACCTATCCGAAAAGAGTTGAAAAGCCGGAAAAGACCGATGATCGAAGCCACATTGCGCGCCAGCGAAGACAACCCGGTTCCCGGCAACCATACCGTCGGCCATTTCACCGGCCATGGCGGCAAAAAGCTCCGATATGCGATCTTCCGTGCCAGCCGTCACATTGCCCGCGGGACGGTGGTTCTGCTGCACGGCAGGAACGAGTGTATCGAAAAATACTTCGAAACAGTCGCTGATCTGACGGCCATGGGCTTCTGGGTCGCAACCTTCGACATGCGTGGGCAGGGCGGTTCCGAGCGATTGCTGAAGAAGCCGGGAGCCGGGCATGTGCGGCGCTTTTCCGATTACCAGCGCGACATCAGCCTGTTTCTCGAGCAGGTGGTGCTGCCGGATACGCGGCTGCCATTCTTCATGATCGCGCATTCCACCGGCGCGCTTGCAGCACTTGCGGCGGCACCCGGCCTGTCCAACCGGATCGACCGTCTGGCGCTTTGTTCGCCCTTCATCCAGCTGGACAGCCAGCAATCGGTTCCTTCACCCGTCATCAAGCTGGTCGCGACGGCCTTAAGTCTTGTTGGCCTTGGAAGGATTCAACTTGGCAAGGATCAGCGCGAGCGGGATTTCGACGGCAATCCGCTGACTTCGGATGCAAAGCGCTTTGCGCGAAATCTGTCGCTGCACAGGCAGTTTCCGGAACTTTTCATCGGCGCGCCGACGGCGCGATGGGTCTATGAGGCGCTGAAGACCATGGCGCGGGTGACCCGTCAGGATCATCTGACGAACATAACCATTCCGACTCTTATTCTGGCGCCGATGCTGGATACGATCACGCCCTACAAGGCGCAGGAAGAACTGTCGCGCAATTTCCGGGCGGCACAGCTTCTTCCCGTCACCGGTGCACGCCATGAATTGCTGCATGAACGCGATGTTTTCCGCAAACAGGCCCTGGCAGCCATCGACGCATTTTTCGCGCCGGAGTGAGGCGGCCGCCGAGACGGTACGGCCTATAGTTTCGACAGAATCGCGAGCGCCTGTTCGTGCACGGCTTTGGAGCCGGCAGCCAGAATGCGGCCGCCATTTTCGGGACGTCCGCCATCCCAGGTGGTCATGATACCGCCGGCCTGCTCGATGACCGGAATGAGCGCACCGACATCGTAGGGTTTCAGACCGGATTCGATCACCAGGTCGACATGGCCGGCTGCAAGCAGGCAATAGGCATAACAATCCACGCCGTAACGGAAAAGCCGGACTTGATCCTGCACCTTGTCATAAAAGGGCTTTTCTTCCGCTGTGAAGATGTGCGGAGTTGTGGTGAACAGCACCGCATCCGACAGAGAGGCGCAATCGCGTGTGCGGATCTTTCGCTCGCCGTCGGGTCCGAAATACCATGCGGCCTCGCCATCGGCGAAGTAGCGCTCTTTCGTGAAGGGTTGGTCCATGATGCCCATGGTGGCGCGGCCGGCCGACTGGAAACCGATCAGCGTTCCCCAGACCGGTACACCGGAAATGAAGGCGCGTGTGCCGTCGATCGGATCGATGACCCAGATGTGGTCGCGGTCAAGGCCGACATTGCCATGTTCTTCGCCAAGAATGCCGTGCTGCGGGAAGCGCGCCTCGATGAGCGCCCGAATAGCGCTCTCAGCCGCCTGGTCACCCTCCGTCACCGGATCATAGCCGCCATCCTGCTTGTTGGTGACGGCAATGCCCGTACGAAAGCGGGGAAGCGTTTCAGCACTGGCTGCATCGGCGAGTTTGAAGAAGAAATCCCGGTCGGGCAGCATGCGAAACCTCGTTGCCTGAATTAGATGGCCTGAATTGCGTGGCGAAATGCATAGACCGGAATCACATCCGCCGTCCACTCATACGGGTGCCGGAGCCAAGGTTTCCATATTTTTGGCACAAGCCTAAAAAATATGCATAAAATAAAATGATTGACAATTGTGCATATACTGCGTAGCGTGACCCTGCAGTCTTTGACTGTAAATACCCTCCTTGGGTGTTTCCTCCCTAGACTTGACCGCGCCAAGGCGCGGTTTTTTTTGCCCGGCGCGCGGCCAGCGAGACGGAAAGAAGGGCCGAAAAATCGGGTAGTTTTCGATTTACTCGGCGGCGAGCGAGGTTTCGATTGCGTATTCCGAAACAAAGGCCCCGAGCTGGCGCATGAAGATTTCCAGCGAGGCCTGAATGGCCGGGAAATCGGCTTTCTTCGTCAGTGTCTTTTCATCGACGTAGAGGGCCCGGTTGATCTCGATCTGCAGCGCATGGAGGGATCGGATCGGACGCCCGTAATGTTCGGTGATGAAGCCGCCGGCATAGGGCTTGTTGTAGACCGCGACGAAGCCCAGTTCTTCGAGGAAATGCAGGGCGGCGCGGGAGACTTCCTGGGAAGCGCTGGTTCCGTAGCGATCGCCGATGATCACATCCGGCCTGAGATTGGAGCCGGCAACGCGGATATTGCCGGGCATGGAATGGCAATCGATCAGTACCGCCATGCCGAAATGGGCATGGGTGCGTGACAGGAGCCGGCGCAGACAGGCATGATAAGGCTTGTAGATCGTCTCGATCCGCGAAAGCGCTTCATCGACCGGCAGGCGGTGGGCATAGATGTCCATATTCTCGGCGACAATGCGCGGCACGGTCCCAAGGCCGCCGGCAACCCGCATCGAGCCGATATTCGCATAAGGTGGCAGGGTGCCCTCGAACATGCGCGGGTCGAGTTCATAGGGTTCGCGATTGACGTCGAGATAGGCGCGCGGAAAGTTGGCTTTCAATAACGGCGCGCCGATCTCGGGTGCGGCTGCGAAAAGCTCGTCGACGAAATGGTCTTCCGAACGCCGGATTTCATGCGAATCAAGCCGTGCCGATTCGAGGAAGGAGATGGGATAGCAGCGGCCGCTATGGGGCGAATTATAGACGAATGGCAGGGTCTGAACGGCAGGTTCCGTTACTTCGAACAGCTCATATTCACCCGTTACCCAGTCCATTCAGGCCCATTTACCATGTCGCAAACTATCAGGATGTTCATGTTGCCAGTTACGGTGCGGCAAGTCCATACTATCGCCAAAGCAGCGCTATACCGATTCACGCGTTCACATGATATTTACCGTGAAAATCCTATAATCGGGCTAGGGTATTCCAAACATTGAGCAGTTACGGTCACTTAACCATGAATCAGAAAATTCTTCTCGCTGAAGACGACAATGATATGCGCCGCTTTCTCGTCAAGGCGCTGGAAAAAGCCGGTTACAAGGTTTCTTCCTTCGACAATGGCGCAAGCGCCTACGACCGGCTGCGCGAGGAGCCCTTTTCGCTTCTGTTGACCGATATCGTCATGCCCGAAATGGATGGCATCGAGCTGGCGCGACGCGCGACCGAACTCGACCCTGACCTGAAAGTCATGTTCATCACCGGCTTTGCAGCGGTTGCGCTGAATGCCGATTCGAAGGCTCCGAAGGACGCCAAGGTGCTTTCCAAGCCGTTCCATCTGCGCGATCTGGTGGATGAGGTCAACAAACTCCTTGTGGCGTAAGGCCTCTCAAAAAACCTTCACAAAACCGAAAAAAAGCAGTTGACGCATGAACCGGTTTTGTGGTCTATCCGCCGCCACGGAGGGCGTGTAGCTCAGCGGGAGAGCACTACGTTGACATCGTAGGGGTCACAGGTTCAATCCCTGTCACGCCCACCATCCGAATTCTTGAGTATCAAGGCCTTGCGAAAGATCGCAGGGCCTTTTTACATTTTGGCCTTGCGATTTGGCGATCTGCCGAAACCGCTTTCCGCAACGCTCAATCCAGTGCCTGCGGTCCAAAAGCTGGTTACGGGCAATAATAAATTACAAATTCCCTATTGCAGGTCACTCATGCCGAAGCCTAGATTTTCCAGGGGGAGAAATGAGAGAGCAATGTCGACCCTTGGTAGCCTCATATCCCTTGTTGTCCTTGCAATGGGCATTTTCGCCTCTTATCGATGAATGTCTGATAACGTCAGCAGGGAAAACAGGAAATCGGAGCCGAGATAGTGAGTTCGATCCCAACAGATACCGCAATATCCGAGATAAGAAACCGGGTGATAAAAATCATCAGCGAGCAGCTCGGAATAGCGGATGACAAAATAGTCGATACAGCAAATTTTTCCGAAGATCTGAATGCCGATTCACTTGAGGTCGTTCAGATCGTCATGGAGATCGAAGAGGAATTTGGCATCGAAATTCCCGATGCTGCCGCAGACAGCCTCTCCACTGTCGGTGATGCCATTCGCTTCATTCAGCTGGCAACAACTTAACCCGATCCGGAAAGGGCGCGTTCGACATGGCGGTAATCCATTCCTTCATGTACGTCCTTCCCGCCCTTGTCGGCGCTTACGCCCTCTACAAATTCATCCTTTATCTGATCGGTGCCGATTAGGCGCCGTTCACCGCTTCCGTGCCTCTTGTCCGTGTTTGTGTTCAGGCTCTCTGCCGGCCTTCATTCGCGTCCCCCTGCATGAGATTGAAATAAATTTCACGTAGTAAAATAAAATTCAAACAGCATTGACGGTCGCTCTGTTTCCGGCTATCTCATTCCTCATGCAATAAATTACAAAGTCTAAAATTTATTGCGGACTAAGTCATTGTCCTTGGGAGGGGAATATGTTGGCTTTTCTGAAATCGACCGCTGCCGCGGGTGTTCTTGCCGTGGCGATTTCCGCTGGCGCAGCCTCGCCGGCCGCCGCTGCGGGCAAATTCGCCTGTGAACCGGGTGAGACCTATGTGATGAACGTCATGGTTTCCAGTCACCCCTATTGGGTGCCCGTTTTTGAAGGGTTCAAGCAGGCCGCCAAGGCGCTTGGCTGCGAAGCCGTTTTCACCGGCACGCCAGAATATGACATCACCAAGCAGATCGCGTCCTTCGAGCAGGAGCTGGTGAAGAAGCCGAAAGGCATCCTGCTGCACCCGATGCAGGCCGACCCCTTCATCGAGCCCATCAACAAGGCGATTGCGTCAGGAGTTTCCGTGACGACCTTTGCGGCGGATTCTCCGAAGTCGAAACGCACCGCCTATATTACCTCGGACAATGTCGCCGAGGCGAAATTCGCAGCGGAAGAGATCATCAAGAAGCTCGGCGAAAAGGGTGAATATGCCGTTCTGGAAAATCCGGGCCAGAGCAATCACGACCTGCGCGTCACCGCTCTCATCGATTATATGGAGCGCACCCATCCGCAGATGAAGCTGGTCGGCCGGCAGGCAACCAATCAGGATTCGAACCTTGCCTATCAGGCCGTCGGCGCGTTGCTGCAGGCCAACCCCAATCTTGGTGCATTGTGGATTCCTGAAGCCGGTTCCGCCGAGGGCGCAACGGCTGCGGTTCTCGAGGCAAAAAAGAAAGTGCTCATCCTGCACGCGGATATTACCCCGGCCACGCTGGAGCATATCAAGCAGGGCAATATCTATATGTCCATCAACCCGAACCAGGGCGTTCAGGGCTTCATGGGTTTCATGAACACGTTCCTGGGCGCGCATTCGGACCTGATCGACCCGTTCAACGACTACAAGGTTTCCGGCTTCAACCCGATGCAGGTTCCTTCGATGGACAATGGCTTCGCCGTGATCACCAAGGCCAATGCCGCTTCCTTCGATCTCAACGAATATATGAAGGGACGCTGACGCGCCGCTGTGGAACCGGCGAGGGTTGTGCCTCGCCGGCCACGAGGAAGAAGCAGGTTCGGGAGGAGCGTTATGGGCGAGGTTGTCCTCAACATGACGAATGTTCACAAGGCGTTCGGTCCCGTGCGGGCGTTGCGCGATGCCGCGCTCGAACTGCGGCGCGGCGAGATTCACGCACTGGCGGGTGAAAACGGTGCCGGCAAGTCGACGTTGATGCATATCATCGATGGCATTCTGCAGCCGGATGGCGGGGAGATCCTGCTTGATGGCAAGCCGGTCCGCATATCGTCGCCCAATGCGGCGAACCGGCTCGGCATTGGTTTTGTCCATCAGGAGATTGCGCTTTGCCCGGAAATCTCGGTCGCTGAAAACATGTTCATGTCGGAGACCGGCCGGAGCCGTTCCTTGTTCATGAATTATCGCGGCCTCGAAAAGCGGGCGGCAGCCATTCTGCGGGAAATCGGCGATATCGACCCCGCCAGCCGCGCCGGCGATCTGTCGATTTCGCAGCAGCAGATCGTCGAGATCGCCAAGGCACTGACGCTGGACTGCCGTATCCTGATCCTCGATGAGCCGACGGCGGCCTTGACTGAAACCGAAGCCCAGACCCTTTTCAGGATCATGCACCGGCTGGCGGAACGGGGCATTGCCATCATCTATATCTCGCACCGCATGGCGGAGATTTTCGAGCATTGCGACCGGATCACTGTCATGCGTGACGGCTGCCACATCAGGACGGCGAATATCGCGGAAATCTCTCCGGAGGAGGTCGTCAACAGCATGGTGGGGCGCGTTCTCGACAAGCTCTATCCGCCGAAACTCTCGGACGATGAAAAATCTGATGACGTCATTCTCTCGGTTCGCGGGCTGAACGAAGGAAAGCGCGTTTTCGATGTCGATTTCGATCTGCGACGCGGCGAAATCCTCGGTCTCGCCGGCCTGATCGGCGCGGGCCGAAGTGAAATCGCCCGGGCAGTCTGCCGATTGGAAGGGAAACCGAAAGGCGAGGTTACGCTGCGCGGCCGAACGCTAAGGCTCAGGGATTATCGCGACAGCATCCGGCAGGGGCTGGTTTATCTTTCCGAAGACCGCAAGGGAGACGGGTTGTTCCTCAATATGTCCATCGCCGCCAATGTCTCGGCGCTCGATGTCGGCAGGATATCGAACGGCATGGGTTTCATCGAGCGACGCAGGGAAATGAAGCGTGCCGATGAGCTCGGCAAGCGGCTGAAATTGCGGGCGAACAGCGTTGGCGATGCCGTATCGACCTTAAGCGGCGGCAATCAGCAGAAGGTGGCGTTGGCAAAGATGCTGTCGGTGGAACCCGAGGTCATCTTTCTTGATGAGCCGACACGCGGGGTGGATGTGGGCGCGAAGGCCGAAATCCACCGCCAGATCAGGGAGCTGGCGCGCGAGGGAGTCGGGGTCGTGGTCATATCTTCGGAACTGCCGGAGTTGATCGGCGTCAGCGACCGCGTGCTGGTCGTGCGTGAGGGGCGGATTACGGGTGAGGTCGAGGGCGACGACATGACGGAGGAAAAGATCATGCAGCTTGCATCGATCAATATTGTGCAGAGCCCGGCCGGGGCCTGAGGGAGCGGGAAATGGCTACATCGGAAACACCTTCAAGCCTCGCCGAAACGGCGGTCCGTCGCCCTGCCTGGTGGGAGCCGGCGCTCAAGGCGCGCGAAACCGGGCTGATCGTCATCATCCTCGCGCTTTTTGCGGTGATGTCCTTCATCTCTCCCTATTTTCTGACCGTGGACAATCTGCGGGCCATGGCCATGGTCTTCGCCATCGAAAGCATCGTCGTGGTCGGCATGACGATCCTGCTGATCTCTGGTGGCATCGATCTTTCCGTCGGCTCCGTCACGGCGCTTGCGATGGTGGCGGCCGGCTGGCTGTTCCTAAACGGTGTCGATCCCTGGGTTGCTGCGGGGCTGGCGATCTGCCTCACGACCCTGGTTGGCATGGCCATGGGATTTTTGACCACGATCATCGGTCTGCACCATTTCATCGTGTCGCTGGGCGTCATGGTGATTGCCCGCGGCGTCTGCCTGCTGGCGACGGGCGGACGGCCGCTCGGGCTCTACTCCCTGCCGCCGGAATTCAAGTTCATCGGTCAGGGCGCGCTTGGCGGCATTCCGCTGGTGCTGATCATTTTTGCGGTCGTGGTCGTTTCTTTCGATCTGCTGCTGCGGCGCACGACCGCTTTCCGCAAGGTGTTCTATACCGGCAGCAATCCGAAGGCCGCAGCCTATTCGGGCATCCGCGTCGGCCGGGTCGTTTTCGCCACCACCACGCTGTGTTCGATGCTGGCAGGCGTTGCGGGTGTGATCTATATGGCCCGCTTCGGTTCGGCCCAGCCGAGTTTCGGCATCGGCATGGAGCTTAACGTCATCGCGGCGGCGGTCATCGGCGGCGCGAGCCTCTCCGGCGGCTCGGGCACCATTCTGGGCGCGATCCTCGGGGCAATCCTGCTTTCGGTTGTTTCCAGCTCGCTTGCCTTGCTTAACGTGTCTGTCTACTGGCAGGACATCATCAGGGGCAGCATATTGCTGACTGCGGTTCTGTTCGACCACTATCTGGTCAGGCGTCGCCGCTGAGCGCCGCAGAACGGCCCGTGGGTAACTGGAGAAAGACGATCATGCTGGATATCAAGGACGATTTCGATCAACAGAGGCAGATATATTCCGTCCTGGTGCTGCATTTCATCGAGGGGGTGAAGCAGTCGGAAATCGCCGAGCGGCTCAATCTTTCCCACACCAAGGTGAACCGCATGATTGCCGCGGGCCGCAAGGCGGGCATGGTGAAGATCTCTATCGCCAGCCCCTATCAGCGGCTCGTGGACCTTGAAAATGAAATCAGCCGCCGTTTTGGCCTTCGGCAGTCGGTGGTGACGCCGACGGTTTCCGACAATCCGGAAACCGTGCTGCAGATGGTTGGCCGGGTGGCCGCCAATCATCTGCTGGAGACGATCCGGGATGGCGATGTGATCGCGATTACCGGCGGCAAGGCGGTGAGCGCGGTGGTCGACAATCTCGAGGCGGAGCGTCGTTTCGATGTGCGGGTGGTGCCGCTGACCGGCGGCGTGCAGGGCAAGCATTATACGGATGTCAATCATCTGGCCACACAGCTTGCGGAAAAGCTCGGTGGCAGCGCCTCGCTCCTGCATGCGCCGCTGTTTGCCGAGGATGAGGAGCAGCGCGATCTCCTGATGAATGTCGCGTCAATCCGTGAAGTGTTTGATCTGGCGCGGCAGGCACAGGTGGCGCTGGTCGGCATCGGTTCGGTGGAGGCGCCCGGCTCCGGCTATTACGATCTGCTGCCGGATGCCGCCCGTGGCGGGCAGGCGCTGGTGGAGGCCGGCATTGCGGGTGAATTTCTCGCCCATCTCACCATGGCGGACGGGCAGCTGGCGCGGATCGATCTCAACTCGCGCGTGGTGGCGCTGGACCCCCGGCAGCTTGCCCGGTGCCCGAACATCATTGGTGTGGCGGCCGGGGCCATCAAGGCCGGACCGGTGGCGGCCACGCTTGCCGGCCGTTATCTGACCTCGCTCGTCGTGGACGAGGCGATTGCCGGTTATCTACTGGATCAGGAAGAAGGGAAAACGTCGTGACGGATAATTCCATATTGACCCGGACGATCGGCGGCAGCGGCATCAGCGCATCGGCCGTGGGGCTTGGCACCTGGGCCATCGGCGGCTGGATGTGGGGCGGCACCGACGAACGCCAATCCATCGCCGCCATTCAGGCCTCCATCGATGCGGGCATTTCCCTGATCGATACCGCGCCGGCCTATGGCATGGGGCTTGCGGAAACCATCGTCGGCAAGGCGATTGCGGGGAAGCGCGACAGGGTGGTGCTGGTCACCAAATGCGGGTTGGTCTGGCATGTGAACGAGGGTGCCTATTTCTTCCATCAGGATGGCAAGCCCGTTCACCGTTATCTCGGCGCCGCTTCGATCCGGCATGAGGTCGAAGAGAGCCTGAAGCGGCTCGGAACCGACTATATCGACCACTATGTCACCCATTGGCAGGACGCAACGACGCCGGTTGCCGAGACGGTTGAGGCCCTGGTGCGGCTGAAAGAGGAGGGGAAGATACGCTCGATCGGGGCAAGCAATGTCTCACCGGGCGATCTTGAGGCCTATATCGCGACGGGCGCGCTCGATGCCATCCAGGAAGAATATTCCATGGTGAAACGCGATATCGAGACGACACTGCTGCCGCTTTGCCGGAAGAGTTCCGTCTCGGTTCTCAGCTATTCGTCGCTGGCGCTCGGTCTGCTGTCGGGCAAGGTCGGACCTGAGCGGGTGTTTGCGGAGGATGATCAACGCCACGGTAATCCCCGTTTCAGCCAGTCTAACCGTCAGAAGATTGCCCGGTTGATGGGCGTGCTGGAACCGGTGGCGGCCGGGCATCGGGCCTCGGTCGCACAGGTGGTGATCGCCTGGACGATTGCTCAGCCAGGCATCACATTTTCGCTGTGCGGCGCACGCGATCCGGTACAGGCGGCTGAAAACGCCGCCGCGGCTCGCCTGCGCCTCACGGATAGTGAACTGGCGCTCATCAGTGCCGGCGTTGCCGAGCATCTTGTCGGGCTCGATAGCTGAAATATGTAGCTGAGACGGGACTTCAGGCGAACAGCGCATAATTTTCGCTTCCCGTCTCTCACGTCGCTTTAAACGATCAACATCATTGGGACGCTGGTCAATAGCCGGCGAACGGTATTCCTATGCCCGGTTTTCGCGAGGACGCTCTCTGCCGTATCCGTCAAGACGGTGATTTCGACGCCGTCGTCATCGGTGGCGGCATCAACGGCATCGCCGCCTATCGTGATCTTGCCCTGCAGGGGCTGCGGGTATTGCTGGTCGAGCGTAACGATTTCTCCTCCGGATGCAGTGCCGCACCTTCGCGCATGATCCATGGCGGACTGCGTTATCTCGAAAATGGCGAATTCGGTCTTGTGGCGGAATCGCTGCGGGAACGTGATGCGCTGCTGACACTTGCGCCGCATATGGTGCATCCGCTGCCGACGACGATCCCGATTTTTTCGGTGTTCAGCGGGTTGTTCAACGCGGCGGCCACATTTTTCGGCTCTGGCGGAAAACCCGCAAGCCGGGGCGCGCTGGCCATCAAGGCGGGCCTCACGCTTTATGATTTTGTTACCCGGAAGAACCGCATCCTGCCACGGCATGAGTTTCGCAGCGCGGGCAAGACGCTGCAGCGCTGGCCGGGCCTGACGCCGGCGATCCGGTATTCGGCCACCTATTACGATGCGTGGATAAGCCAGCCCGAACGGCTTGCGCTGGAACTCCTTGTCGATACCGCAGCCGATGCGCCGCAGAGCCTTGCACTCAACTATGCGGAGTTTATCCGCACCGGGGATGAATATTGTCTCCGGATGGAGGAAACGGAAGAATTACTGCCCGTCAGACCACGGATCATCGTCAATGCCACGGGCGCCTGGATCGACGAAACGATCGGCGCGCTTGCCGCCGTTCCGGCTGCGAAAAAGGAAAAACCAACCGTTTCCGGCACTAAGGGGTCGCATCTCATCATCGCCAGTGACGCGCTTCTCAAGGCCCTGAACGGCCATATGATTTTCTTTGAAAATGCGGATAACCGCGTTTGCATCCTCTTTCCCTATCTCGGCCGGGTTCTTGCGGGTTCGACTGACATCAAGGTGGATCGTCCCGAGCGGGTGCGGTGCGAGCCGGAGGAGCGGGACTATATTCTGGACGCCATCCGTCAGGTCTTCCCCGATATCGCCATCGACCATTCGGACATTGTCTTCAGTTTCAGCGGCATACGTCCGCTGCCGCGCAGCGATGCCGCCTTTACCGGAAAAATTTCCCGCAGCCATTTCATCCACCGTGTTGCGGGTGATCCGCCGCAGCTTTGCATGATCGGCGGCAAATGGACGACCTTCCGGGCTTTTGGCGAGCAGGTGAGCGACGAGGTTCTGGCGTTTCTCGGGCGCAAGCGATTGACCGGGACGATGAACCGCCCGGTCGGTGGTGGCAGGAATTTCCCCGCCGGTACCGGGCGCCTGTCCAACCTGTTGTCGGAACAGTTTTCGATCGGTCGGCAGCGGGCGGAGCATCTGGCTTTGGCCTACGGCTCCCGCGCCTTCGAATTGCTGGGTTTTTGCCGGGGTCGCCCGGACGACGTGCCGCTTTCAGACAAGTCACCGATCACGGCTGCGGAGGTGATCTGGCTGATCCGCTGCGAACATGTCCGGCACCTGACCGATCTGATCCTGAGGCGCACGACGCTCGCCATCACCGGCGTTGTCAACGCCGATCTGATTGACGCCATCCTCGGCGTTGCGGCGCGCGAGCTTGGCTGGCCGGCCACCCGGGCGGCGGCGGAACGGCAGCGGCTTATCCATGAGCTGGAGACCTTTTACGGGGTCACGCCGGCGATGCTTCAACACAGATGCAAGGAGAATGCATGATGATGCGGATTTCAAAAAAGGCGCGCATGAACCGGCTGTTCCGCAATGGCGGATGCCTTGATGTGGCAATCGATCACGGGGTTTGCAACGAGCCGAGCTTCCTCATCGGGCTTGAGGATATGCCGCAGACCGTCGAAAAGCTGGTGGAGGCTGGTCCCGATGCCATCCAGATGGTCTACGGGCAGGCGGATCTGCTGCAGCAGAGGCCGGAGCGGGACAAGCCGGCCCTCGTCATGCGCATCGATATGGGCAATCCCTATAACTCCACGCGTCACAGAACCATGTGGTCGCAGCTTCAGAATTATCACGACCCGATCATCGGTGCGCTCGAGATGGATGCGGCCTGCGTTGTCGTGAACCTGTTCATGCTGCCGGATGAGCCGGAACTGTTCCGTCAATGTGTCGAAAACATCAGCCGGGTGCGGGCCGATTGCCATCGTTTCGGCATGCCGCTGATGATCGAGCCGCTGGTGATGCTGCCCAACGACGTACGCGGCGGGTATCAGGTGGATGGTGATGCGGAAAAGATCGTCACGCTGGTGCGGCTTGCCTCGGAAATGGGAGCCGATATCATCAAGGCCGATCCCACCAGCAACCCGCAGGATTTCCACCGGGTGATCGAGGCGGCGCGCTGCCCGGTGCTGGTGCGGGGCGGGGGGCGTGAGGATTTGCGGAATGTGCTGGCAAAATCGGCGGCGTTGATGGCCGAGGGCGCGAACGGATTGGTTTATGGCCGCAATATCTATCAGCATGACAATCCCAAGGCCGTTGTCGCGGCCTTGATGGCTATCATCCATCAGGGTGCAAGCGGCGAAGAAGCATGGGACATCTACAATCGTGGCTGAGAAAAATTACATATTGGGCCTGGATGTCGGCAACACGGTCATCAAGGCCGTCTTGTTCGATACGGCGGGCCGGCAGGTCGCCCAGCATGCCATCGACGGCCATTCGACGTTTCCGCAGCCCGGTTATGTCGAGCGCGATCTTGAGGAGCTGTGGAAGAACGGCTGCGAGGCGATCCGTCAGCTCCTGATGAAATCGTCGGTCGATCCCCGCAATATTGTGGCGGTGGGCTGCGCCGGCCATGGCAATGGTCTTTACCTGCTCGACAAACGGCAGCAGCCTCTGATCGGCATCCAGTCGCTCGACAGCCGCGCCGCCGATATGGCGGCCGAGCTTGACCGGCAAAGCGGCGCGCTCTTGCAGGCGCGCTGCCTGCAGCGGCCATGGCCAGCGCAGACGCCAAGTCTTCTGGCATGGGTGAAACGACATGCCCCCGACCTCTATGCGCAGATCGGTACGGTCCTGTTCTGCAAGGACTTTGTCAATTTCCGCCTGACGGACTGCCTTGCCAATGACATTTCCGACCTCAGCGGCGCGGGGCTGCTTGCCTTGCCGCAAGCACGGCTCGACCGCGAACTTCTCTCACTTTATGGTCTTGAGGATGCGTTCCCGCTCTTTCCCCGTCGTGTGGAATCGGCGGACATTGTTGGCCGTGTGACGCGCAAGGCTTCGGGTCTGACAGGGCTCTCGGAAGGCACACCTGTCATTGGTGGTTTCTTCGATGTGGTTTCCAGTGCCATGGGCTCTGGTGTCATCAATGCGGGGGAAGCCTCCATCATCGCCGGCACATGGAGCATCAATCAGGTTTTTGCCGATAAACCGGTCATCAGTCCGGATGTCTTCATGGTCACGACATTCGGCCTCGACCGCTATGTCAATATCGAATCCAGCGCCACCTCCGCCGCCAATCTGGAATGGTACGTTCACCGTGTTCGCGCCGACCATGGCGGCCATGCCTTCGAGCGATGCAACGAGCTGGTCGGCTCCGTCACGCCGCGCGCTGACGATCCGTTCTTTCACCCGTTCATTTTCGGCTCGCGGCTGGGAGCGGAATTCCGCGGCGGGTTTTACGGCCTAGCCGGCTGGCACGGCGAAGGCCATATGTTGAGAGCGCTGTTCGAGGGCGTCTGCTTCGAACACCGCCGCCATATCGGCGTGTTGCGCGAGGCCGGTTTGCCGGTCGAAAGCGCCGTCATGTCCGGTGGCGGTTCCCGCAGCCAGCATTGGCCGCAGATCATGGCGGATGTTCTGGAAATTCCCCTGCGTGTTGCCGAAGCGCGCGAGACGGGCGCGCTTGGTGCGGCAATCGGTGCCGCCGTGGCTGTGGGGCTTTATCCGGATTATGAGGCGGCGGTTGCGGCGATGACGCGTGTGGCGAGCGCTTATCGGCCGGATGCGCGGCAAGTCCCGCATTATCAGCGCCGCTACGGTCTCTACACGCAGTTGACCGACCAGCTGCGTGGTTTCTGGAGCGCCTTGCGTCTGCAGCAATAGGCATGTTGGACTGGCGGCACGCCTGCTGCGGTCGCGGTCATTACGGGGCGGATTTGTCGGGAAGGCACGCCGTTTAAATCGGCAAAGGGCGAAGAGCCATCTTCAGTTTCACTTCAGTTACGCCTCATCCAGCACTTATAAACAACTGCTAAATAGCGAAGCGAGGCGCGCCGGCCATGTCCGGCAAGCGCTCCTCGCCGTCCTCTACTTCATGGGGTTCACGGTAAGCTGCATCAGATGTTGATTGGAGGAAAGCTGTATGTCTCCTCTGCTTTGGACAATGGGATTATCGTTTAAAAAGGCGATCCGGACAGTCTTTGGCATCGTGCTGGTTCTGGCCGGTATCGCTTCCTTGAATCCGGCAGAAGCCCGAAGTTCCCTGGAAAAGAGAATAGCGTTTGTTGTGGGCAATGCCGCCTATAAGGCGGGCGCCTTACCGACACCGGCCAATGATGCCGGCTTGATTGCCCAAACCTTGCAGGCAGCCGGTTTTGATGTGATCGGTGCGCGCGACCTTGACCAGAACGGATTGCGTGACGCGATGAGGGACTTTCTGACGAAAGCGAATGCATCGGGACCCGATACCGTCGTTTTTGTCTATCTGGCCGGCTATGGGGTGCAATATCAGGGTGATAATTATTTCGTACCGGTCGATGCGCAGATCAAGCAAGCCACGGATGTGCCCGTCGAAGCCCTGCGGATAACCGATTTCACGAGATCGCTGGCCAGTCTTGACAATCGCGGCAGCATCGTTGTGCTTGATGCGGCAAGAGCCAATCCGTTTGTGCAGTCCAGTCAGCCGCTGGCTGGTGGTCTGGCGCTTGTCGATCCGGACGCCAATCAGCTGATTGCCTTTAATGCCGCGCCGGGCACGGTCGCTCCGCAGGAGGCTGGCCCTTACGGTTCCTACGCCCATGCCCTGGCGGAAATGATCCGCACGGGCGGGCTCCCGCTCGGCGATGTGTTCGACCGGATACGGCTGCGCGTCAGCGATCTGACCAGAGGCAGTCAGATTTCCTGGAATGCCTCCAAATTCAAGGATGCATTCACGTTTTTCGATCTTGGTCCCAATCCACCCACCGCTCAGGTTGCCGAGGATGATGCGGCCGTCCGGACGAAGCCGATCGGTGACTTCGACGAACGGGATGCCTATTTCGCCGCGCTTGATCGCGACACGATGCGTGCATACGAGGATTTCCTGGCGGCCTATCCGAACGGTTCAATGGCAAGGCGAGTGCGGGCGATTGTTGCGGTGCGCCGCGAAGCGATCACCTGGCGCGAAACCTGGAATGTCGATACGCCGGAGGCCTATTGGTCCTATCTGAGGCGGTATCCGCATGGCCCGCACGTCTGGGATGCCCGCCGTCGTCTCGACCATTTCGAGGCAGCACTTGAGCCGCCGCCGTCATTCTCGATGATCGCATATGGCGTGCCGCCCCCGCCACAGCCGGAAATCGTCTATGTCGGGCGGCCTGTCGTGTATTTCGATGATGCGGATTTCATTTATGCGCCGCTACCGCCCGTTTTTCTGGCGCCGCCTCCGCCGGATTTCGTGACGCTCCCGCCGCCCAGACCCCCAGTCGATCTTTACGTGCTGCCGGAGCCGGTCTTTGTTCCGGTTCCTCAATGGGTGGAGCCCCCGCGTGATGTTGCGCCGCCCGAAAACAACATCATCTTCAACAACATCCACAATTCTGTCGTCAACAACACGGTTATCCATGAGAACGAGGCCGTACCGGCTGCGCCGTCCGGATTGACGACGGGAGAAAAGCTCGCCGGCGCGGCCGTCATTGCCGGAGCGGGTGCGGCAGCGCTGCACGTTGCCTTGCCGCCCTCGGTACAGAAAAAGGCCGAGGCAGTGCAAAAGCAGGTTCCGACCCAAACCGGGACGCCGACACCCGCAGCCGGTCTGGTGCCGGCGCCGCCCCATTCGGTTCAGCCCCGGACACAACAGATGCAGACCGGACCTGTTGCGGCCCATGCGCTGCCAGGCGCGGACGGCGAGCCGCTGCCAACCGCCGGCCAGCCGGCAAACAGGCAGCAAGCGGCGCCGGTAGAGAAAACGCCACCGCCCAAAACAGAACCCGAGACGGCGCAGAAACCGACGGCGGTTATGCAACCGCCGCTTCACGGCGCAAATCCCGGTGCACATGTGCTTCCTGGTGCAAAGGGTCAGCCACAGCAGCCCGAAGTTAATTCGTCTGCCGCGAAAGGCCAGGGCAACGTCACCGGCACGCCGGCGCCGGCGGCAGTTCCGAATGCCAAACTGAAGGCAGATGTCGCTCCTCCGGCGCCTGAAGCGCACGGCCAGGCAGCAAAGCCCGCCACACCGGTAATGAATGACAAGCGGCCGGCAAAGTCCGGTATTCCCGATAATGGCGAGCCTCGGCTCGGTCATCAGGGTCATGTTGTTCCGCTGCCCTTCCATGAGGCCGCTCCGCCGCCGTCTCTGCCCAAGGAGCCACATGTGGCTGCGCCGGCGCATGCACACGCACCAAAACCAGAGGCGGAACCGAAACCCAGACCGCAGGCCCCGCCCCAGTCAAAGCCGATGGTGGGCGAGCAGCAATCGAAGAAACCGCAGGCTGCTGAAAGGAAGAAGTGCGGTGCTCCGGATTTACCGGCATGTTCCTAGGCAACGGGCATGGAAAAAGAAGCTGTTTTGGAAGGACTGCGGCAGCGGCTGGCCACGAGTGGAGGATCTGTCGCTGATGTTCGCGGCGCGGTGCATGGCATACAGGGTCTCATCTGCCATGGCACTCTTTCGGGCGGCGGCGCTGTCATTGCCGTTGATAGTGCTGGGAACTCATTCCGCATTGGGTCAGGATGCAGCCTCTTCCGATAGCCAGTGGGTCATAACGCTTGGCGGGTCCGTCGAATACGGTCCCTCCCATGAAGGGTCGAAGCACCGGTCCTTCAGCGGCCTGCCGTCTTTCGATTTTCGGCGGCTCGGCGAAGCGCCTGAATATAGCGCGCCGGACGATAATATCGACTACGGACTGTTCGATATCGGCGGGGTCGGCATAGGCCCGGTCGTCGGGGTGAGAGGCGGACGATCGGCATTCGATGATACCGAGCTGCAGGGTCTGCATTCGGTGCATTGGAACCTGGACGCCGGCGTCTTCACACAATACTGGCCATTGGAGGATCGCCTGCGCGTACGTGCGGAAACGCGTCAGGCGCTATGGGGCGGAGACGGTCTGCTGGCCGATCTTTATCTCGACTGGTTCCAGCCGGTCGGTGATCGCTGGCTGCTGTCCGCCGGTCCGCGCCTGTCTCTGGCGAATGGAACCTATATGCACAACAATTTCGGGGTTTCCGCCGAGGAAGCCGCCAGAAGCGGTCGTGTCGAGCCATTCGAGGCGAATGGCGGCCTCAAATCTCTCGGTTTCACTGTGGCGGCCACCTATATGCTGACGCCTGCCTGGAGCGTGCAAACCTACGTCAAATATAGCCGCCTGATGGGTGATGCCGCCGACAGCCCCGTTACCTCAAGGCTTGGATCGGCCGATCAGAACGTCATCGGTATCACGCTCAACCGCTCATTCCAGATCGGGTTTTGAATTTTGCGCTTCCGTTTCATGCTGGCGGCATGTCGCGCGTCACGGGAGTGGCGCCGCTACGCTTGCCTGGCGCCGGCGATCAGCCAGACGCCGGCGAGGATCAGACCGCTGCCGACGATTTGAAATCCGACGATCGGTTCGCCGAAGGCAAACCAGCCTGTGGCGATGACCAGCACGTAGCTGATGCCGGACAGCGGAAAGGCCTTGCTGAGGTCGAGTTCGGCGAGAACCGTCATCCAGATGAAGAAGCAGATGATCTCGACGGCGATGGCCGCCAGAATCCAGTGCGAGGTCAACGCATTCTCCAGCCATGTCATTCCCCCGGTATTGCCGAGTTGCGCCGCGCCAAGCTTGGTGAAGATCTGGAACAATGTGTTGAGGACGGGTACGGCAAGCCATGTCAGGCGGATCGGTGTCATCAGTTCTCCTCATCCTGCGAAAAGAACGGCGAAACCAGCTGTAACAATGCCTGCAGCAGCGGATTGCGGTGGCGGAAGAACATGGTGTTTGCCGTCAGCCGGCTGCCAAGCCGAATCTTGTTTTCATAATAGGCCTGACCACTCTGGTAGCGGGAAAGGCCATGATCGAGGCAATAGCGCAGATTGGTAAACCAGCTGAGGAAGTAGAGATTGTAAGGCCGTCCCTGCTCGGCATCCATGCAGAAGAACTTGTCGATTGCGAGCCGCTCGTCATGAACGATCAGATTGGCGGCAAGCAGCGTATCGCCGACGAAATAGAGGAAGCAAAAAGCGCGGCCCGCCATATGGGTGAGGATGCCCTCGAAATAGGCTGGGGTCAGTTCCTCGAACTGCCATTCGCTGCGATTGCGCGTGTCGTGGTAAAGCGTCATCACCCGGGAAAGCAGATCGCCTATATCGGTTCTGATTTCCACCCTGACGGCATCGAGGGATTTCAGTTTGCGCCGCATGTCTTTTCGCGTACCTGCCGACAGTCGGGCCATGTAGTCGTCGATTGTCTTGAAATCGATATCAAGCCATGCGGTTGGCAGGCTGCCGATGGCGGCATAGCGGTGTTTTGAAAGCAGGACGCCGAATTCGGCGGCAACCGGCGCCGGGATATCTTTTATCCCCATCAGTCCGCAGCCCTCTCGAGCCGCAAGCGCCTCGAAGGCGATGAGCAATTCCGCCAGCAGAACCTCGCGGCGTTCTTCCGGTACGTCGGTATGAAAGCCGATCGCGCCGGTTTCGGTGCAGGGTGAACCAAGACAGGCGAGCCGCAGAACGAGAAAGCCCGAAACATGGCGTCTCATGCGGCGTATCAGCCGGCGCGCCACGCCGTCTTCGAGTGTGGTATCCAGCGGATAGGGGCACAGGAATGCCGGTATGGCGGCGCTGATTTTTCCATTTTCCGTGACGGTCAGGTAACGCCACTCGAAGTCGCCAATGCCGGCATCTTCTATCGCCAGCAGGCAATCATAATCCTCGACATGGCCGTGGAAGCAGGCGTTCCACGCCTCCCGGCCGATAGCGCGGATCGTATCGTAGACCTGCGCGACGGGCTTGGCATTCCCGGGCAAGGACTGCTTATGGGCGAACTGCAGCATGGCTTGCCTCGAAAAAATCGGCCGTGAACCCCGCGACCTGCCGATGCTGACGATCGAGATGGATCATATGGTAGCTGTCCTTGATCCACCTGAGTTCATGCGGTCCGCCAATATGTTCGGAAATGTAGAGGGCGTGTCTTGGGTTGCTCAGATCGTCTTCTTCCGCATGCAGGATCAGTGTCGGTGTCAGGATCTGCGGCAGGGTTCCGCGAAGCGCCTTGCCGAGCCGGTACATTTCGACGATGCCTTTGCCGGGGAATTTTTCGAGCATGCCCTCGCCAGCCATGCCCTCGACCATGCGCCGCATCCGCTCGTCCTTGATGCCGAGCGACCCATTTTCCCTGAAGTTGAGACGGTCGAGGAAGGGGATGCGGGACAACCAGCCGATATGCGATGACAGCAACGTATAGTGCCTGGGAACATCCCAGCCATCATAATGGAAGCAGGGCGAATAAATGGCGACAGCCTTGATCAGATCCGGCCGCTGCCGGGCCGCAAGCAGTGACAGTTCGCCGCCAACGCAGATGCCCGCCGCAAACATGTGTTGCGTTCGTTCTGCAAGGAATTCGGAAGCCTGCAACACACTTGTCAGCCAGTCTTTCCACTGCGTCCGGCGCAATGTCCTGATATCCTGCCCGTGACCGGCCAGCAGCGGCGCATGGACGCTGTAGCCCCGGCGATTGAGCTGGCGGGCGACGAGCCTCATCTCCGCCGGCGCTCCGGTCAGGCCGTGTATCAGCAGCACGCCTTTTCCATTTGTGCCTTCAAGGTAGAAACTCAATTCCTCAGACCTCATGCCGAAGCTCCGCGCTCCGGTTTTCCGGGGCCATGAAACCGAGCGCATGACAGGTGCTGATCACATGCGTACCGGCTCGCTCCTGTTCGTCCCTGATCTGTTCGTGCAGGGACGAAAGTTTCGTCCAGTGGGTTCGCGGCCGGTAATGATGCTCGGCGTGATAGCCATTGCCAAACCAGAGCCAGTTGTAGAAGGGCTTGTGGCTGCTGACGCCCCAGGCGATCGGTTCGTCCGGGTCTCCATGAAGATGCTCGTAATAGCCGTTGAGTGAGGACAGGCAATTGCCGGCATAATAGAAGGGCAGGAAGAACAGCACGGCCTTCCAGTCATGGATAAGGGCAATCGCCACCAGGCCGAGGAACGCCAGAAGTTCAAAACGACCCCATGCGGCGTCGAAAGGATGCCGCTTGGCGATGGCCTTATGGATGTCACCGAGACTGTCGCGGAAGAAGCTCTTCAGCGTGTAGGACCAGACATTTTCCGGCTCGCCGTTCCGGCCATGGCGATAGATCGACAGCAGATCGACCGTTTCGCCCCTCTCGTCCGGCCGGTCGCTGTTGCCGGAGTGATGGCGCATATGCACCCAGTGATAATAGGTTTGGGAAAAGCCGATCGCCACCGATTCCATGAGGCTGAAGGCGTAATTCATCCAGCGCGGCTTGAAATAGGGGGTGTGGATGAAATTATGCGAGATGCTGTTGATGTTCCAGGATATCGATAGGGCATAGAGGCAGCCCAGGATCAATGACGCCCAGAGCGGCCTGCTCTGAAAGCCGGCGATCAGGTAGACGTCGAACACGAGATGCGCGACGGCGGCGAGCACGGGTGCCGCATCCCATCTGGTATGAGCAAAGATTTTCATAGTCCGGTTGCTCCGACACAGGCCACGCCGGCGGTAACGAGAAACACGCCTGTCGCGTGACGGAGGTTGATATTTTCCCTGAAAATGACGGCGCCGGCGCCGACGGTCGCCACATAGCTCAGCGCCATCAGCGGAAAGGCGATGGTGAGAGGCACGCTGGCAAGCACGCTTGTCCAGACAAGAAGTTCGATGGCCCAGAAGGCGATGCCGAGCCAGGTCAGTGGTTTGGCGAGCGTCGTCAGCATGGGGCCGTCGCTGGCGGCCTGCTTGAAGCAGACCTCGCGCGCCGTTTCCGCCAGCACGCAAAAGAGGATCAGGGAGAGCGTGGGCACGGTAAGGCTGCCGGTCATCCCATCGTTTCCGCTAGAACTTCCAGCAATGCGTGATTTGCAGCGCTGTTGATGTTTCGCACCACATCGGCCGCCTGACGCAGGCGTGGCTGGTCGATGAATATTTCAGCCTGCTTGAGCAGGCGGGTCGTGAGGCCTCCAGCATAATACGGCGCAGAATAATCGCCGATCACATCAGCGCCGATGACGTGATGCCGGCTACCGATTTCGCTGATCAGCGCCATCAGATAGGGCAGCCGCATGCGCCCCTGATCCCAGTTGGTCACGGCGTCATCGACGGCGAGCACGTCTTTGTCGATGGTGAAATAGACGGCTTCGGTGCTGATGCGGCTGAGTATCCGGTCGATGAAATTGTCCTCGCCGATCTCGGAGATGGAATTCCAGTGCAAGGCGCCTCTGTCCTGACGGTAGCTTGCGCCGTTGCCATAATCGGCCTTCACCCGGCTCGGCGGATGTTCGTACGGATAGAGCTCCAGCTTGCCTTGTCGCAGCCAGCTCAGGTTGGCGCCCTTGCGCTCGGGATTGCGCAGATCGCTGCTGCAGACCCCAATGGTCACGACCTTTGCGACATTGGCATTTGAAAGTGCGCTGTTGATCCATGAGCCGCAATGCATGCCGCCTTCGAAATTCACCCAGTCGGGGTGGTTGTCGAAATGGACGAGCGTGGTGGAAACCGGGTACCGTTCGAGAGCGGCATCCAGCAGCAGGGCGGTCACATGGTGGAAATCGCCCGAACCAATGAAGGCAAGCTGCGGTCCTTTGCTGCGCGGTGGCAGCGATCTGGCTATGTCCCGCCCCAGTTCGGCAAGCATCTTCTGCCTGCCCCACAGTCTGATTGCCTTGCCGCTCGACTTGTCGACATGGTGGCACGCGCCCGCAAGCGTACAGGCGCGCACGAAGTCCGGCTGCAACTCCAAAGCATCGTCGAGATGAAGGAGGAGAAGCTGCACGACCCTACCTCCGGACCGCGCGTGTGAAGAGCTGGTCGAGCAGTGTCAGGGCCAGGTCGATCTCCTCATGGGTAATCAGGAGGTTCGGGGCCAGTGTGATGACGTTTTTATGGTATCCGCCGACATCGAGAACGAGGCCATAGGTCTTGTCGCCGACCCTGAGATCGCCTTTCATA
This sequence comes from Rhizobium rhizogenes, assembly GCF_002005205.3. The sequence goes on from NZ_CP019702.2 coordinate 1,198,802, forward strand.
CCCTCGTCGCAGAGCCAGTCCATCGTTGCCTTGTCGGGCGTGAAGCCGTCTTCCCTGCAGATTTCGCATCTCAGCGCCAATCCGAGCCCGTCGACATCGCCGACAATCGCATGGCGCTTCTGGAGCTGCTTCAGGCCGTCGAGGAAATAGGCGCCTTTTTCCATGATCGCGGCACCGAAATCCTCTTCCTCCAGCATTTTCATCGTCTCAAGCGCGACGGCCGTTCCCATCGGATTGCTGGCGAAGGTGGAATGGGTGGAGCCGGGCGGGAAGACCGTGGGATTGATCATTTCTTCTCTTGCCCAGACGCCCGAAAGCGGATTGAGCCCGTTGGTGATCGCCTTGCCGAAGACAAGAACATCAGGTGAGACGCCGAAATGTTCGATCGACCACATCTTGCCGGTTCGATAGACGCCCATCTGGATTTCATCGACGACGAGCAGGATGCCGTGCTGGTCCAGAACCTTCTTGAGCCCGGAGAAGAAATTCATCGGCGGAATGACGTAACCGCCGGTGCCCTGGATCGGTTCGACATAGAAGGCGGCATATTCCGCACTGCCGACTTTCGGGTCCCAGACGCCGTTATATTCGCTTTCGAACAGGCGGGCGAATTTGCGCACGCAATGTTCGCCATATTCTTCCTTCGTCATGCCCTTCGGGCCGCGGAAATGGTAAGGAAACTCGATGAACTGGGCCCTTTCGCCGAAGTGGCCGAAGCGGCGGCGATAACGGTAGCTGGAAGTGATTGCCGACGCGCCCAGCGTGCGGCCATGATAGCCGCCCTCAAAGGCGAACATCAGGCTTTTGCCGCCGGTATAGTTGCGCACCAGCTTCAGTGAATCCTCGATCGCCTGCGATCCGCCGACATTGAAATGAACACGTCCCTTGTGGCCGAACTTGCGTTCGGCATCCTGCGCGATCATCGCTGCCAGCTCGACCTTCTCGCGATGCAGATATTGCGAGGCGACCTGCGGCAGCCGGTCCAGCTGGCGATGGACGGCAGCATTCAGCCTTTCGTTGCGATAGCCGAAGTTGACAGCGGAGTACCACATCTGCAGATCGAGAAACGGTGTTCCCTTGCTGTCATAGACATAGGACCCCTCACATTCTTCAAAGAATTTCGGCTCCGCCGAATAATGAACAGTATCGCCATGCGAGCAGAAGGTTTCTTCAAGCAGGCGTAGCTCGGCTTCGGTCGGGCTGGAGAGCGGCTTTTTTTCGTTAAAGGTTACAGCGTTCACAATATTCATGAGGGACCTCTTGGTCTTCCGGTTCAGGCGATTTTCGATTGCGGCATCGTTCGGTTTTGACGGGCGATACCGGGAATGACGGCGTTCATCTTGGAAAGCAGGTCGGTGAAGTCATCAAAGGCGATGAAGGGGATGCTGTTGTCGCGGCAATAGTCGGCGAGCTTGCTCTTGGCGAAAACGAGGTCGGCCCTGCCGGCGACGCAGAAATCGCTCTGCCCGTCACCGATATAAACCTGCGGCTCCGTGCCGGAAACGATCCGGCATTTGCAGACGCCCGAGCCGGACAGACATCCGGTCGAGTTGGGGGCTGGTGCCAGGGTATAGGTCTCAAGGCAATCGGCGGTGCCGTAGCGAAGAAGATTGGCGACGACAGGCAGGTCGGTAATGCCGTTTCGCCTCAGAACATGACGGATAAAATAGTCGACGCCGTCGCTGACGACGGTCAGGGGCAGGCCGTTGACGCGGCAGTAATCACGAAAGGTCAGGAAGCCCGGATCGATGGCCACGGTGTCGAGAGTTTCATCGAGCTCACGGCGGTTTGCCTTGATGAGGGCGATCTGGCGGCGCATGCATTCCGCCGATCCGATCAGGCCGGCTTTCCACTGCTGCTCGATGTCTTCCCATTCAGGTTCGGCAAAACGGGACAGCACGACATCCGTCACGTCCTGAATGGAAATCGTGCCATCGAAATCAGAAAATACCCGCATCAAATAATCCTTCGGTCTGCCTTGCGACCGGATTTACCGGCGGCTGATGAGGCAGGCCTGATGGGAAAATGATGCCAAGATGAAAAATGATGGAGCCGTCGTTGCCGCGTCAGTTCCGGGACAGTCGCAGCTCGGCGCGCAGGCCATGGCCCCAGGAAGGGGTGGAAAGCCTTACGGAAGCGGCGAGCCGGTCTGCGGTGTCGGCAACGATTGCAAGCCCGAGGCCCGCCCCTTCGGCGTTGCGCGTATCGAGGCGATAGAAGCGGTTGAAGACAGCCTCGCGCTCTTCGGGCGGTATGCCGGGACCGTTGTCGCTGATCGATATCAGCCAGAATTCGCCTTCCGAAGACAGGGTGACCTCGATCATGCCGCCGGCCGGCGTGTATTTGATGGCATTGTCCAGGAGGTTGCTGATCATCATCTGCAGCAAGGATTCATCTGTCCTGACCTCGGCCGATTCAGGGCCTGTCAGCGAGATGTCGAGATTGCGACTGGTGATGATATTGCCGAAATCCGCCAGGGTCGATGCGATCATGTGGTAGAGCGGAACCGGCATGGGGTTGAGCGGATGATGGCTGACCCTGGCAAGGCGCAGCAACTGTTCGATGAGATGCGTGGCTCTGTTGTTGCTGGTCACCAGATCCGAGATGATCGCTTTCTGCTCCTGCTGGTCATCGGTGCTTGCCAGCATCTGCAGCAGCAGCTTGACGCTCGCCTGCGGCGTGCGCAGCTGATGCGCCGCCAGATCGGAAAACCGTCGCTCAAGCGTCAGGGACCGGCCGAGCTTTTCGAGAAGCTGGTTGATCGAACGGCCGAGGGGCACGAGGTCCCTCGGCAACTCCTTAACGGCAATGGCTGACAGATCGTCCGGCGAACGGGTGCGGATCTGGTTCACCAGCCCGCGAATGGTCCGCAGGCCGTTATGGATGCCGAGCCAGATCAGCAAGCCGATGACCGGCACCAGCACGAGCAGCGGAAAGGACAGGTTCAGCAGGATGTTGGCAACCAGCGTCTCGCGCAGGGACATTTTTTCTCCGACTTCCATGACGATGCCTGAAGCCGGGATCGGCAACGAATAGACCCGCCATTTCTCTCCACGGTAGGAAAGGTCGGTGAAGCCCGCTTTCTGGTAGGGCACGTCGGAAGGAAAGGCCGTGCTGGAGTAGAACATGATCTTGCCGTTCACCCAGGCGCGGAACATCTGCGCGTCGGCGTAGTCGTCTGCGTCCTCGTTGAAAGCGAGCTGATTGTCCATGCTGAAGTCGATGTCGTCCACCTGTTGCGGCGTAGGTTCGGGTGAATGCTGCAGCCGTTTGTGCAGCAGTCTCCACAAGACGTTCGCATCGTTGATGAGCTGTGCATCGTAGATATTGTTGATCTCGCGCGTGGCGCTGTGAAACGCAAAGGCGCCGATTATCAGGATCGTCACCACCACGACAGGCGCGATCCGCAGGAAGAGCTTGCGTGTGAGGGTAGAGGGACTCATCGTTCGATCATGTAGCCGATGCCGCGGAACGACTTGATGAATTCGGTGCCGAGCTTCTTGCGGAGATTGTAGATCGTCACTTCGATGGCATTGCTTTCGACGTTGCTATAGGCATCGTAGAGTGCGTATTCGATGTCGTTCTTCGTGACGTAGCGACCGCTGCGCTCCATCAGGAGCCTGAGAAGGTGGAATTCCTTTGCCGTCGTATGCACCTGTACATTGCCTTTGCGGGCCACCATTGCCGACGGATCCAACTCGACATCGCCACATCGCAGCAGGCTTTCGGTCCGTCCGTCACGACGCCGGATCAGCGCGCGCAGGCGGGCAAGCAATTCATCGAGATCAAAAGGTTTGACCAGATAGTCGTCCGCTCCCTCGTCGAAACCCTCGACCTTGCGCCGGACGTTGTCGAGCGCCGTCAAGAGCAGGATGGGAACCGTATTACCCTTGCGCCTCACGCCCTTCAGAACCTCGATGCCGCCGAGCAGCGGCAGGTTGATGTCGAGGACGACGGCTGCAAAATCCGAATGTTCCGCCGCTTCGAGACCGGACTGGCCGTCGCGCATCCAGTCAACGCCATAGGCGTGTTTTTCCAGTGCCTTCTTCAGGGATGAGCCGAGAATACTGTCGTCTTCAACAAGTAGAATGCGCACGGTCGTTCCATTCCTGCGGCGGGGGTAGGGCGGATGAGAGGCGCGATTTGAAGCATTGTTGTGGCGGGTTGCCGGGGAATCGCAACTCTTTCTCATCCGCAGGCAGATGTGTCGCCGATCAATGCCTGCACATTGCCGTGAACGTAACGGTGCGTTTCAACGGAGCGGCTGCCCGAAGCATGGCAATGGGCAATAACTTGTAGCCGCAGGCGGTCATGGTGGTTGTCCTGCGCACGGAGATCGATGTATTCAGGGTGCAGATTCACTTGAACCCGCAGGCACATGGAAACATCGCTTTATCTGCCCGTCAAAGGCTTCCTTGCGGAGGCGGGTTACACTGTCAAAGGCGAAGTTGGTGGCTGCGATCTGGTTGGTCTGAGTGACACTGATCCGCCCGTGGTCGTGATCTGCGAGCTGAAGCTGAGCTTTAATCTGGAACTCATTTTGCAGGCCGTCGATCGCGCGGCCATTGCGGAGGAGGTCTGGATTGCGGCCCGGGTGTCAGCCAAAGGCAAAGGCCGTGAGGCTGACAGGCGCTATCGCGATCTCTGCCGCAGGCTCGGAATCGGTATGCTTGGCGTTTCCGATGCTGGCGATGTCAGCATTATCGTCAGTTCCATATCGCCGATGCCGCGAACCAATCCGAAACGGCGCTCGCGGTTGATGCGTGAACACCAGCGGCGGCGGGGCGATCCGGCTGTAGGCGGGAGTACACGCGCGCCGATCATGACCGCATATCGCCAACAGGCGCTGGGCTGCGCTTTGGCGCTGGCATCAGGGCCGCTGCGCGTTCGTCAAATCAAACCCGCTGTGCCGGATGCCGGAAAGATTTTGCTTGCGAATGTTTATGGCTGGTTTGAACGGCTCGACAGAGGAATCTATGGCTTGACCGAGGCCGGACGAGAAGCGCTGCAGCGCTGGCCGCAGCAGGACATGTCCGCAACAGTCGTCGTTACCGGCTGATTTTCGAAGACACATCTTCCCCTCATGCGGTTACTCCGGACCGACCTGTCCGTGCCGAGCGAGGTTTCCAAAGCAATGATGACACGCCTGGAGGGTGCCGATCGGTGGGGTTGATCCCTTGCTTATAAGCGTGTGCATCGGACATACTCACGTTTGAACCACAAAGGCCAAGGGCAAGACGAAGCCAGAGACGCAGTGCTGGATCGCGGAGCCATGCGAGAAGATTTTACCTCATGAATACGCGATTTCTCGAAACTTTCCTCTGGGCTGCACGGCTGAACAGCTTTTCGGCGGCGGCGGAACGTCTGCATACCACCCAGGCATCGGTGTCCAACCGGATCGCCGCTCTGGAGAGGGAGCTTGGCGTGGTGCTGTTCACCCGTGATGTGCGCTGCGTCAACCTGACGCCCGCCGGTCGTCTGGCACTGCAGCATGCCGAAAAGATCGTCAACCTGACCGGTGAGTTCCGGCAGATCGTGAGCAGCCGCGAGGCGCTGAGAGGCACGGTACGCATCGGCGCGGCGGATACGATCGTCTATGCCTGGTTGCCGCTTCTCATTCGCCGCATGAACGAACAATATCCCGGTGTCAGCCTGGATCTGACCATCGATACCAGTCTGAAACTATCCCAGCGCATTCAAAATGGCGAAGTCGACGTCGGTTTCATCATGGGGCCTGTCATGGCCGCGAACATCTATAATTCGCCGCTCTGCACGTTCGAGTCCTGCTGGGTGGGCGCGGTGGATTTGCCGTTGCCGGAAACGGGCGTCACGCTCGAAGATATCGCGCATTTTCCGTTGCTTACCTTCTCGACCGGCTCGCAGCCGCATCAGGCGCTGCGCGCGTTGCTCGATGCTCACGGGCTCTCCGACAGCCGCATCTACAACTCCAATTCGCTGTCGATCATGACCCGCCTCGTGGCCGCCGCCGTCGGCGTAGGCGCCTTGCCGCGCGTGCTGGTGGACGACATTATCAAGTCAGGCGTGGCGCGCATTCTCGACATCGTTCCGTCGGTGCCGCCGCTGACTTTCCATACCGTTTATCAGGAGCAGGGTGACAACGCACTTGCCCGGGCCATAGCCGACATGGCGGCGGAAATCGTCAGTGAGACGACCACGCAATGGATGACCGCTGCGGCCTAAAATTTGTGCTGCAGCGCAAAATGATTAATCTATAAGCTTACCTTATGGGTTCCGATAGAGTTTTTCCGTTTGTCATGAAAACCGTTCCCGTTCTTAATTCTCCTCGCAACATGAGAGGAGAGCAACGTGAAAGTCTCACTTGTTCAAATGAATACCCAGAACGACAAGGCAGAAAACCTGAAGGTTGCTGCTGAACTTATAGAGAAGGCGGTCAAGGCGGATAATCCGGACCTTGTTGTTCTTCCAGAATACTTTGCATTTCTTGGAGATAATCCCCAGGATATGCATGAAAGCGGGGAAGAATTTCCCGATGGCGAGATTTATACGCTGCTTTCGGGGCTCGCCAAAAAGCACGCGATCACGCTGCACGCCGGCTCCATCGTCGAAAAGGAAGGTAACCGCTTCTACAATTCGACGCTCGTTTTCGGTCCTGATGGCAAGCAGATCGCCCGTTATCGCAAGATTCACCTGTTCGACGTCGATACCCCGAACGGCATCAGCTACCGCGAATCCGATTCGGTCGCCCGCGGCGAAGACGTCGTGACCTACAAGGTTGGCGACAGGACGGTCGGTTGCGGCATCTGCTATGACATCCGCTTCCCGGAACTCTTCCGCGCCCTGCGCGACAAGGGGGCAGATGTCATCGTTCTGCCGGCTGCCTTCACACTCATGACAGGCAAGGATCACTGGGAAGTGCTGGCCCGCGCCCGCGCTGTCGAAACCCAGACCTATTTCCTCGCTGTCGGTCAGATCGGCACCCATGCCGGCGGCAAGAAGGCCTGCTGGGGACATTCCATGGTCATCGATCCGTGGGGCCACATCGTCGCCCAATGCTCGGACACTGTCGGGACCGCCGGCGCCGCCCTCGATTTCGATTATTCGGCCAAGGTGCGCGCCAACGTGCCGGTGGCAAACCACCACGTTCTCTGATCGGAGAAAGACTTATGTTTACCGTCAATCCCATGCCGGAACAGATCGGCGCCGATATCATCGAGCTTCTTGAAAAGGTTGAAGTCGCAACGATCGGCCATGTGCTTCACTCCGGCTTCGTCGACCCTGAAATCCGCGCGGTCCTGCCGGGCAAGCGGGTGGCCGGCACCGCCGTCACACTGCGCATCCCGAACGCGGATTCGACCATGCTCCACTACCTGACGCAACTCGTGCGTCCGGGCGATATCGTCCTCATCGACCGCTGCGGTGATACCCGCCACGCCTGCTGGGGCGGTGTCATCACCAACACCATGAAGATGGCCGGTGTGAAAGCCGGTGTCGTCGATGGCCCGGCGACCGATTTCTCGGAGTTCACCAAGGTCGACATGCCCATGTGGTGCCGTGGCCCGTCGCCGATCACTACCAAGATCCTTGGCCTGGAAGGCGCGATCAACGTTCCGATCAGTGTCGGCGGCCAGATGATCAATCCGGGCGATGCAATCCTGTGCGATGAAAGCGGCGTTGTTGCCCTTCATCCGAGCCAGGCCCGCGCCATGGCGGAACGCGCCATCAGCATGCAGGAGGCCGAGATCGTGCTTCTGGAGCGCCTGCGCAACGGCGAGAAGCTGCCGGACATTTCCGGCGCGAATAAATTCGTCCAGGCCAAGCTGAGCGCCTGACACAATCTTACGGGTGGCGGATCAGTCCGCCACTCCCAATAACAATAGAGGAGAACAGGACAATGAAGAAATCGATACTTCTGAGCGGGATTCTCATGCTTGGCGCGGCTGCCCTTCCGGCGCACGCCGAGCAGACCGTGACGTTCCTCGGCTATAGCGGCCTTTTCCAGGAGCGTTATACCAAGGCCGTCATCGAGCCTTTCATGGCCGCCAACCCTGATATCAAGGTCGACTATTTCCCGCAGCAGGGTTCTGCCGCGATGCTCGGCTCGCTGCGCGCCCAGAAGGCTGCGCCGCAGGCGGATATCGCGCTGATGGATGTTTCCGTCGCCAAGACCGGCACGGACGAAGGTCTGTTCGACAAGATCGATGAAAGCGTGACCAGGAATGTCGCCGACCTCTATCCCAATGCCCGCTTCGAAGGCGTGGCCGGCGTCGGCGTGACCTTCGATAACCTCGTCCTCATCTACAACACCGATGCGATCAAGACGGCCCCGGACAGCTGGAATGCGCTGAAGGACAGCGCCCTCAAGGGTAAAGTCGCGATGCTGAGCGCCCCTGATATCGTCGGTATCGGCACGACCATCATCATGGACCATATGAATGGCGGCACAGACTTCATCAAGAATATCGACGCCGGCATCAATGCCATGGCTGAAGTTGCGCCAAATGTTCAGACCTGGGAGCCGAAGCCGGAAGTCTACCCGAATGTCGTCAATGGCCAGGTTTCGCTGGGCGTGGGCTGGAATGCCCGCAGCCAGGTGAATGCCGATGGCTCCAACGGCAAGATGAAGGTCGTTCTTCCCAAGGAAGGCACGATCCTCCAGATCAATACGCTCAATCTCGTCAAGGGCGGACCGTCGTCCGAGGCGGCGCGCAAATTCGTTGACTATGCGCTGAGCCCTGAAGCCCAGGCCGCCTTTACCGCCGCCATGTATTATGCGCCGACCAATGCCAAGGCCACGGTCGCCGACGATGTCAGCGACCGTACCGTCGTCAAGGCGATGGACAAGGTTATCCCGGTTGACTGGATCGGCCTCTCGAAGGTCCGTGACCAGGTCACGCAGGACTGGCGTCGCAAGGTCATTCCGCTCAGCCGCTGAGGCGCGCGCCAAGCGTAGAATGGCAGGTCTTCCGCATCATCCATCATGGCTGCGGAAACATACGAAACGGTTCATTCCCTCTGTCGACACTGGGGTCGGCGGAGGGGTGAGGAACACGGACATGCGTTTCCCGTGACTTTGCAGGTCTGCGAAACGGGAAACGCCGCGAAACAGTACAGCTGAATTTCTGCTGCGACTGCACAGATCAAGAGACAGGCCATTTTCGCGCTCATGGGCCGGACATGTCCTGGAGAAAGGCAAAAAGCCAGAATGGGAACTTCAGACACCATGCAGCCAGGATTCCTCTCGATTCGTTCACTGACCAAGCGCTACGAGACCATGGTCGCCGTGGATAATCTCAATCTCGAGATTCCCAAGGGCGAGCTGGTTGCTTTCCTTGGTCCTTCGGGTTGCGGCAAGTCGACGTCGTTGCGCATGATTGCCGGCCTTGCTCCCGTGACGTCAGGCTCGATCCTGATTGGTGGCAAGGACGTGACGCAGCTTGCGCCCTACAAGCGTGATATCGGTCTGGTTTTCCAGAGCTATGCGCTTTTCCCGCATATGACGGTGCTCAAGAACGTCATGTTCGGTCTTGAAATGCGCAAGGTGCCGGCTGCCGAAGCGGAACGCCGCGCCCGTGAAGCCATTGCCATGGTGCGGCTGGAAGGGCGCGAGGACCGCCGCCCCGCCCAGCTTTCCGGTGGCCAGCAGCAGCGGGTCGCGCTGGCGCGCGCCCTCGTTATCCAGCCTTCCATCCTTTTGTTTGATGAGCCCCTTTCCAATCTCGACGCCAAGCTGCGTGACGAGATGCGCGCCGAAATCCGCCGTATCCAGAAACAGCTCGGCATTACGTCCATCTTCGTCACGCATGATCAGGTCGAGGCGCTCAGCATGTGCGACAAGGTCGCCGTCCTCAACGGCGGGCGGCTGGAACAGCTCGGCACGCCGCATGATCTCTACGAACGCCCGGCGACTGCCTTCGTCGCTTCCTTCGTCGGTCGCACCAACAGGCTGGTCGGCGACGCGGCGGGCGACCGCATCACCGTCGGCGATGCGGTATTGCGTGCGCCCGGTTCGCATAACGGCAAGATCGATCTTATGGTTCGGCCGCATCGCATGGCCATGACGGTCGCCGGCGACGCCGCGCCTGATTTTGACGGAGCACCGGTCAACCGCATCGCCGGCGAGGTCCGGGATGTCTATTATGCGGGGGACATTCTCCAATACGAGATCGTCGCGGGCGGACAGACTTTGTCGGTCGAACGCGCGACCTCCGGCGGTGAAACGCCGGTGGCGGCGGGCAGCGCTGTCAGCCTCGTCTGGCGCGTCGAGGACACGCTGGTCTTCGGAGCAAACCAATGACGGCGTCGGTTATGATCACGGCTCCCGGCAGCCGTACCTCCTCCATGGTGTTTCTCGCCACCCTGCTTCTCGGGCCGATCATCGCGGTCAACGGCCTGGCCTTCGTGCTGCCTGTCTTCAACCTGCTGCTGCTTTCCTTCCGCGAAAGCCTGGGCGGAGGCGGCCTTGGGGAAGCTCACACGCTGGAAAACTGGTCGTCCACTCTCACCGACGGTTTTTATATCGAACTGATCGGCCAGAGCATCCTCACGAGCCTTCTGATCACCGTTCTGACGCTCGTCGCCTCCTATCCCATCGCCCTTTACCTTCACCGTGCGCAGGGCCGCTGGAAGACGCTGCTGCTGGTGCTCGTCATTTCGCCGCTGCTGACCTCGGCTGTGGTGCGCACCTATGGCTGGATCGCCATCCTTGCCGATGACGGCCTCATCAACAACATTCTGTTCGCACTGGGTGCGCAAGGCGGCGTGCGTCTCTTGTTCAACAAGATCGGCGTCGTCATCGGCCTCACCGAAATCCTGATGCCCTATATGATTCTCGCTCTTCTGGCCGGTTTCGGCAGGCTTGATCCACGTGTCGAGGAAGCCGCGGAAACGCTCGGCGCGTCGCCCTGGAGAGTGTTCTGGCGGATCATCGTGCCGCTCACCATGCCCGGCGTCGCGCTTGGTTGCCTGCTCTCCTTCGTTCTGGCCGTCAGCTCCTTCATCACGCCCAAGCTGCTCGGCGGCGGCCGGGTCTTCCTTCTGGCGACGGAAATCTACGACCAGGCCATAGTGACGCTCAACTGGCCACTCGCCGCCACGCTTTCGATGATCATCCTTGTGATTTTCGGTGCTGCCCTGGTTCTCTATTCCCGGCTTCTGCGGGCCGTTCTTTAAAGGAGATCGAAGATGGAAGAACGCTCCGCACCGCTGGCGCTGAAAATTGCCGCCTTTGTCATGTTCCTCTTCCTGCTTGCGCCTGTCGTGCTCGTCGTGCCGATCTCGTTTTCGGCCGACAGCTACATGACCTTCCCGCCCTCGGGCTGGAGCCTGCGCTGGTATGTCGATCTCATGCATAATTCCAAGATGATCGGTGCGCTCGGCACCAGTACGGTCCTCGCCGTCATCGTCACCGTGCTGTCCATGCTGATCGCGCTGCCTGCCTCTTATGCGATTGTCCGCATGCGGGTGATCGGTGCGGATGCTTTGCTGGCCTTCTTCACCGCGCCGCTGCTTTTGCCGACCATCGTTCTTGGTCTTGCGATCCTGATCGTCTTCGCCGGCGCGGGTCTGCTCGGTACCTTCACCGGGCTGGTGATTGCGCATCTCATCATCGTGCTGCCCTATGCCCTGCGGGTGCTCACCACCTCGCTTGCCGGCCTTCCTCTGATCTTCGAAGAGGCCGCCTCCACGCTGGGAGCATCGCCGCTCACTGTCTTCCGCCGCATCACCATGCCGATGATTGCGCCGGGCGTTGTTGCCACGGCGGCGCTTTCCTTTCTCGTGTCGTTCGATGAAGCCGTGATTTCGCTGTTCCTCACCGGTCCGCGCATCACAACGCTTCCTGTCGCCATGTATCAGCATGTTGAAACCCAGGCTGATCCGCTCGTTGCCGCCATTTCCGTTCTTCTGATCGTGCTGACGCTTGCCGTCGTCCTGATCGTGGATCGTACGGCGGGCCTTACGAAGACCTTCGTAAAGTAGGGGTCGTCAGAATGGCATATCGACAGATCGCCGCCGGTACGACCTATCGTTTCGACGATTTGAAGACGCTGATGGCGAAGGCAACCCCGGAAAGGTCGGGCGACCAGCTCGCCGGGCTCTCGGCGGAGGGGCCGGTGGAACGGCTGGCGGCGCAGATGGCGCTGGCCGACCTGCCGCTTTCCACCTTCGTTGCGCAGGAACTGATCGCCTCTGACGAGGATGAGGTTTCGGCACTTATCGCCCGTCAGCACGACGCACGGGCCTTCGCGCCGGTCGCGTCCCTGACGGTTGGCGAGTTTCGCGAGTGGCTGCTCAACCCCGGGACCGGGCAGGCGGAGCTGGAGGCGGTAACATGGGGTCTGACACCGGAAATGGTGGCGGCGGTTTCCAAGATCATGCGGTTGCAGGATCTGGTGACGGTATCGGCCAAAAGGGAAGTCGTCAGCCGGTTTCGCAACACGATTGGTCTTTCCGGCCGCTTGTCCACCCGCAACCAGCCGAACCATCCCACCGACGATTCCCTCGGCATCGCCATCTCTGCCGTTGACGGATTGCTGCTCGGCAGCGGCGATGCGGTGATTGGTGTCAATCCGGCGACAAGTGCGCTATCGGACTATATCCGCGTCGTGCAATTGCTCGACGATCTGCGGCAATGGCTCGACATTCCCACCCAGACCTGCTGCCTCGGCCATGTGACGACGGCAATCCGGGCGATGGAGCGGGCCGCGCCCGTCGATCTGGTGTTCCAGTCGATTGCCGGCTCCGAGAAGGCCAATGCCGGTTTCGGCGTTAATCTTGCCGTTCTGCGGGAAGCGCATGAGGCCGGTCTGTCGCTGAAGCGCGGAACGATCAGCAGCAATCTCATGTATTTCGAGACGGGGCAGGGGGCTGCCCTGTCGGCGGATGCCCATTTCGGCGTCGATCAGCAGACCATGGAGGCACGCGCCTATGCCGTGGCGCGGGAATTCTCGCCGCTTCTGGTCAATACCGTCGTTGGCTTCATTGGCCCGGAATATCTCTACAATGGCAAGCAGATCATCCGTGCCGGCCTTGAGGATCATTTCTGTGGCAAGCTGCTCGGCCTGCCGATGGGCGTTGATGTCTGTTATACCAACCATGCCGATGCCGATCAGGAAGACATGGACATGCTGTTGACCATGCTGTGTGCGGCCAATGTCAATTTCGTCATTACCGTGCCCGGTTCGGACGATGTGATGTTGAATTACCAGACGCTTTCCCACCATGATTCCATCTATGCCCGCGAAACGCTGAAACGCCGGCCTGCGCCGGAATTTGCGGCTTGGCTGGAGAAGGTGGGCCTGACGGATGCCGGTGGCCGCATGATCGAGAACCCGGCGCTGATGAACCGCGCGCTTTGTGAACTTGATTTTCTGGCAAGGGAAGCCGCCTGATGCGCGATCGCCGATCCTCCCTCATTTCCGGTCCGCCGGAGCGCCTCAAGGCCCTGCGGGCCATGACGGATGCGCGGGTGGCGCTTGGCCGCACCGGGGCAAGCCCGCCGACACGCGCGGTACAGACATTTCTGCTGGATCACGCGCAGGCGCGTCAGGCCGTGTGGCATCCGCTGGATATCGACGGGGTGGGACGCGATTTGCGTGCCCTGGGTGCCGATGTCGTGCATGTGGCAAGCCGCGCGCCGGATCGTGCGGATTATCTGCGTCGACCCGATCTCGGCCGTGCCCTTTCCGACGAAGGGGCGCGCGCGCTTGAGGGGCGGGGCGGGGGAGCCGATGTCGCATTGGTAATTGCCGACGGCCTTTCGGCAACGGCTGTGGAGATGAATGCCGTGCCGGTGGCGACAGCCTTGCTGCAGGCGCTGGCAAGCGAAGGGTTGACGGTTGCATCGATCACGCTTGCGACGCAGGCGCGGGTGGCTCTCGGTGACGATGTGGGCGCCGCACTCGGCGCAAAGGTGGCGGTGATCCTGATCGGCGAGCGTCCCGGCCTTTCGGCCGCCGACAGTCTGGGGGCCTATGTGACATTCGGGCCGAAGACCGGATTGCCCGATTCCCGGCGCAACTGCATCTCCAACATTCGCGATGGTGGCGTGCCGCCCGTCGAAGCGGCCGGCAAGATCATGATCCTGATCCGCGCCATGTGCCAGCAGGAGACGAGTGGGGTGGCACTGATTGAGTTCGAGGAGCCTGTCACGGCTTTGTCTGGATAGAACCAGGCGAATTTCGCTTCCGTTCGTAAACCTGCAAGGTGCATCGGCCCAGCCCGTTGCGCCCACGATTTCGCTTTCGAACCACCAAGGCAAAGGGACGCCGATATGGCCCAGACATCTGATATGAGCCGCGCCACGCAATTCGACGTCGCCATTATTGGCGCAGGGGTGGTCGGTTGCGCAGTCGCCCGCCGTTTCGCACTGGCCGGAGCGAAGGTGGTGGTCATCGAAAAAGGCTCTGACATCCTTTCCGGGGCCTCCAAGGCCAACAGCGCCATTCTCCATACCGGTTTCGATGCCCCGGAAGGCAGTCTGGAGCTGGAACTGGTGAAGGCAGGTCGGGCGGAATACCTGTCGATCCATGGACAGATGGGTCTCAGCCTTGTCGAAACCGGTGCGTTGGTCTGCGCCTGGAATGCGGACGAAGCTGAAAGGCTGGAGGCTATCGCCGATCAGGGGAGGCGCAACGGTATTGCCGAGCTTGATCTCCTTACCGCCGGACGGGCGCGGGAAGCCATGCCGGGCCTGTCCGGCCATCTGGCGGCCGCGCTCGAGGTGCCAGGAGAACACATCATCGATCCGTGGTCCGCTCCGCTCGGTTATCTCACGCAGGCGGTGGCGCTTGGGGCGCAGCTGGTGCGTAATGCCGAGGTCCTGTCCGGTGCGTTTGATGGTACATGGCACATCGAGACGGCGGCGGGTCCGATCCTTGCCGCGAGTGTCGTCAATGCCGCCGGCTTGTTCGGCGATATCGTCGATGCGCGCCTGGGTCTTGCGCTTGAATTCAGGATCAAGCCCCGCAAGGGGCAGTTCGTCGTGCTGGACAAGGCGGCCCGCCGGCATGTGCCGCGCATCGTCCTGCCCGTTCCCACCGAAATCACCAAGGGTATCGTGGTGTGCCCAACCGCCTTTGGCAATGTTCTCGTCGGGCCGACGGCGGAAGAGCAGGACGATCGCGAACGTGCGACCGTGGAGACGGCGACGCTGGAGGCGTTGCTGAAGCGGGGAGCGGAAATCGTTCCCGCATTGGCAGCCGTTTCCGTGACCGCCGTTTATGCCGGCCTGCGCCCGGCGTCTGAAAAGAAGCACTACCGGATTTCCGCGCGTCCGGACCGGCGGGCGATCACGCTCGGCGGCATCCGCTCCACCGGTCTCAGCGCTGCGCTTGGTCTGGCGCAACATGCGCTGGCGCTTCACGAGGGTTTCGCCAGTCCTTTTGTCCCGCCTCCATCAGTGCCAGAAGTGACAGTGCCCAACCTCACCGAAACCAGCGAGCGGGACTGGCAGCGTGTCGATCACGGCGAAATCGTCTGCCATTGCGAACTCGTCACCCGGCGCGAAATAGAGGAGACATTTTCCAGCGCGGTGCCGCCGGGCGATTTCGGCGGATTGCGGCGGCGCACCCGCGCCGGGATGGGGCGCTGCCAGGGTTTTTACTGCAACGCCCGGCTGGCCGCGATGACGGGTGGGCGTCTGGCTGTACCGCTTGCGGTCAATGGGGGAGACGACCGATGAACGGTTCAAAGCCTTTTCAGCAAATGGGAGAAAGAACTCCGGATGCTGATGTGATCGTAATCGGCGGCGGTCCGGCGGGCGTGGCCGCGGCACTGGAACTGAAGGCGCGCGGCATTGCCCGCGTGGTGATCCTTGACCGGGAGCAGGCTATTGGCGGTGCGCCCCGCCATTGCTCGCACTCGCCTTTCGGCATGCGCGAATTCGGTCGCATCTACTTCGGCCCGGCCTATGCGAAACGCCTGCAGCGGGAAGTGCTGGATGCCGGGGTGGATATCCGCCTCGGCCATTCGGTCGTGGAACTCGCACAGGATGGTGCGGTGCTGGTGGCATCGGCGCGCGGTGTCGAGACATTGAGCGCCAGACGCATCGTTCTGGCCACCGGCGCGCGGGAAAAACCGCGTTCGGCGCGGCTTTTGCCTGGCGATCGGCCGGTGGGCGTGATCACCACCGGTACGTTGCAGTCCTTTGTCGCCTTTCATGGCGTCATGCCCTTCAGACGACCGTTGATCATTGGTTCGGAACTGGTTTCGTTCTCGGCACTTCTCACATGCCTGACGCATCATGCGCGGCCGGTGGCGATGATCGAACCTGAGCCGGAACCGCTGGCATGGTCCACTTTTCAATGGTTTCCCCGGTTGTTCGGCGTGCCCTTTCATTGTCGTGCGACGCTTGCGGATATTCGCGGGCGAGGCCGTGTCGAGGAGGCGGATATCCGGCTGGCGGACGGCCGCCTCCTGACGGTCAAGTGCGATGGTGTCCTTCTGACCGGGCGGTTCACGCCGGAGGCAGCGCTTCTCGACGCATCCCCGCTCGATGTGGCGGCAGGCAGCGCCGGGGCGACGATCGATCAGGACGGACGGATGCCCAATCCGGTTTTCTTTGCCGGCGGGAATATATTGCGGGCGGTGGAAACGGGTGGATGGTCGTTTCGCGAAGGCCGTCGGGTTGGTGCTGCGGTGGCTGATGATCTTGCCCGTGAACCCTGCAACACCCGTGCGGTGCCTGTCACCTTCGCCGATCCGCTCAAGCTGGCGGTTCCCGCCATGTTGCGGCCGGGCGGGCTTGATCGTCCGGCCTTTTGCGATTTTCAGCTGCGTTTTGCGAGACGTGTCAGAGGCCGGCTTTCTCTTCATCTCGACGGTGCGGAGGTGTGGAGCAGGGCTGGCCTTTGGCTGCCGGAATGCCGCGTGCTTGTGCCCATTCCCGGTGCCGCCTTGGAAGCGAGCCGGATTGCCTTTCACTTTCTGGAGACGGATTGATGCGTATTGCGGCGATCGATCAGGGGACAACATCGACCCGGTGCCTCCTAGTGGACGATGGTGGTACGGCGAAGCTCGTGTCGAGCCTGCGTCACGCGCAGTTTTATCCGGCCGCGGGTCAGGTCGAGCATGATCCGGAGGAACTGCTGCGCAATATCCGCGCGGTACTGGCCGTCGCCGGTCCGGTGGATGCGATAGCCATCGCCAATCAGGGTGAGAGCTGTCTTGCCTGGGACGCCGAAAGCGGCGAGGCGCTCTCACCGGTCATCGTCTGGCAGGATGCCCGAACAACTGAGGCCTTGGCTGCCCTGCCGCAATCGGCTGTTGATCTTTCGAAAGAAATTTGCGGGCTGCCGCTCGATCCTTATTTTTCGGCCAGCAAACTGTCGTGGTTGGTCAAGCACAACCCGGCGGTTGCCCGGGCAAGGGCCGCAGGAAGGTTGCGGCTGGGCACCACCGATGCGTTCTTTCTGGACCGGCTGGCGGGCTGTTTTCACACCGACCTCGCAACGGCCTCGCGCACGGGATTGCTCGATCTGGATACCGGAGACTGGAGCCCGGAACTCTGCGCGCTTCACGGCGTGCCGCGGGATTGCCTGCCTGCAATCAGCCCTGTCGATGGCGGCTTCGGTTCGATTGACGGAACACCGGTCCGCGTTTCCATCGTCGACCAGCAGGCGGCGCTTTATGGGCATGGCTGCCGCAAACGCGGCGATTGCAAGATAACTTTCGGCACGGGCGCTTTTCTCCTGGCCGTGGCGGGGAAAGAGCGTCCTCTGACGGAAGGACTCTTGCCGGCGGTCGGCTGGAAAATGCAGGATGCCTCTACCGTCTTTGCCATCGAAGGCGGGGTCTATGATGCCGGTGCGGTGCTTGAATGGGCGCGAAAGATCGGTCTCTATGCGGAGAATGCCGAACTTGACGGTTTCGAGGGGGCGTCGGCCATTCGCCGTGGTCTTGCATTCGCGCCCGCCCTTTCGGGCCTTGCCGCACCCTATTGGGACAGGCAGGCCGTGCCGCTGTTCATCGGCATGGACCATGCCACAGAACGAAGCGACCTGGTGCGCGCCATGCTGGAAGGCATTGCCCTGCTGACAGTCCGTCTGATTGAGGCTGCGGCGGCTGCCGTTCCTGTCAGCGATACGATTTCCATCGACGGCGGGTTGTCGAATAGCCGCTATTTCGCCCGTTTCCTCGCGGCTGCCAGTGGCCGAACCATTCGCGTGCCCGCCATGCGAGAGTTGACGGCGCTGGGGCTGGCGGAACTGTGCGGCATTGATGTAACCGCGATACGAAACGATGCCGAGATATTTGCACCGGACGGATCGGTTGACGCCACAGACCATCAACGCTTCGCACGTGCCATAGACAATGCGCGGGCCTGGCGGAACGGTTGAGAGTTTTTGCTGCGCCTGTCGCAAATTTTTGACCCGGCGGTTTGCCGGTTATCCGCGCTGAATGCCTGTGGGCGTCGGTGACAAGGCAATTGCGGCCAGTCGTCATTCGTCTCGTAGGCCGAAGGGCGATTGCTTCTGGCACGTTCATTTCTCCGGTCGAACGAGCAGTTTTTCGGTCATCTCATTCTGGATGGCGATGGTCTGTTCCAGTACTTCGGCCACGATCTGCAGCTCTTCGGCACTGCGCTTGTCAAAGGCGGCGGCGCCGGCCTTGGCCAATGGCAGATAGACCTCATGGATCAGCGCTTCGGTCGCTGCGGACGCCTCTACCAGCACCTTGCGCCGGTCGCGTGGATCAGGTCGTCGACGAACATAGTTGCGGGCTTCGAGCCGGTCCACCAGAGCCGTTACCGCAGCCGGGGTGAGCCGAGTTGCCCGGGCAATCGCGCTCGCTGTCTGGGGACCGCTGGTGAGAAAGCTCAGGCACAGCCGCTCGGCGGGGCCGAGCTGGAAAATATCGCCTACCGTTTCGTCATAACGCTGGCTTGCTTCCTGCCAGCGCATGATCAGGACGCCAAGTTTCTCAATGAGCTCGGGTTTCGCAGTGCTTGACTTATTTAGTTCGATCATCTAACTATCATATAATCTAATATTTAAGCTGTCGCATTATGTCTCGACCATGGTCGATGAGGCAAGAATGAAAACCAGGATCGGTATCGTTGGGGCAGGTTTTGCCGGACTGGGTCTGGCCCTTGCACTCGCCCGGAAAGGTTTTTCGCCCACCGTCATTGAAAAAAGAAGCGAAGAGCAGTTACGGAACGAGGGCATTTTCTTAACGCTGGCGCCCAACGGCATGAATGCGTTGCGCGGTCTGGGTCTGGCCGAAGCCGCGCTTGAGCGGGGTATCGAGACGCGGGGGCTGATCTTTCACAACGCGCATGGTCGTACGCTGGGAGCACTTGATTACACAAAACATGCTCAGCGTTTTGCCGCACCGTCGGTCACCATCCGTCGGGGCGAACTGGTTTCCATCCTCCTCGCAGCGTCGCGGACTGCCGGGATCAGAATGCGCTTTGGTGCGGCGGTCGAAGCCATCGTGGAAACTCCATCTGAAGTGTTGGTGCATGGTCCGGACGGCGGCACGGAGGGCTTCGACATTCTCGTTGCCGCCGACGGGTTGCGCTCCACCGTACGGCACCTCGGCATGCCCGAGTTGCCACTTCCGATCTACAGCGGACTCCAGGGCAGCGGGGGCATTGTGGACATACCCGAAGTCCCCGACACCGATGGGCGCATGCTCATGACTTTTGGCCGCAACGCTTTTTTCGGCTATCTCAAGGCGGCGGATGGGCCGGTCTATTGGTTCAATACCTATCGGCAGACCGATGAAACTCGGGCCCAGCCACTGACAGGAACCGCGCTGTTGCAATATCTGGCCGAACTGCACCGGCCGGATCCCGAAGTGAACCGACGCATCATCGCCGCAGCCGATCCTGTCTCCATCCGCGCGTATCCGGATTACGACATTCCAAGCCTCGCACACTGGTCGGTCGGTCGGACAGTGCTGATCGGAGACGCGGCCCACGCCGTAACGCCCCATTCCGGTCAGGGCGCCTCGATGGCGCTGGAGGATGCGCTCGTTCTGGCGGCGGCTATTGCCGTGGAAACGACGCCCACCCAGGCCTTCCGGCGTTTCGAATCGCTGCGCCGGGCGAGGGTGGAAGCGGCGGTGCGTCTCGGCCGGCAAAGCGGTGGGCCGAAAAAGGCCCAAGGTTGGCTTTCGCTGCGGCTGCGTGACCTGCTGCTCCCGCTTGTCATTCCGTTCGGGCAGAAGGCACAGGAGAAATTCTTTGCTTATCGAGCCGACCGAGACCCTCTATCACCACCCTGAGCTTTTTTCTTACGAGACCCGGGCCGCATATGTTTGACAGGACGAAAACAATGACCAGGCAAATCGAAGGCATCATTCCCGTCATGATCACGCCGTTCAGGGACGGCAAGATAGATTTCGAAGGCGTCGCCAATCTCGTGGAATGGTACATCGCCAATGGATCGGACGCGCTTTTTGCCGTTTGCCAGTCATCCGAAATGTTGTTCCTCACCCTTGAGGAGCGGGTGGAACTGGCCGCTTTCGTCAAGAAAGCCGCAGCTGGCCGCATTCCCGTCATTGCCTCGGGGCATGTCAGTGAGACGCTGGAAGATCAACGGAAAGAACTCGATGCGATCGCGCAGACGGGTGTTGACGGCATGGTGCTTGTCACCAACCGGCTCGACGCGGGGCAGGAGGGTGGCTCGAAGTTTCTCGACGATCTCGGCTGGCTTCTTGAGCGTCTGCCTTCCGATCTGCCGCTTGGCCTCTACGAATGCCCTGCGCCTTACCGCCGCCTTATGACCGATGCCGAAATTTCCTTCTGTGCCGGCAGCGGTCGCTTCGTCCTTCTCAAGGATGTCTCCTGCGATCTTGAAACGGTTAAGCGGCGTGTGGCTCTCACCGAGGGTACGCCGCTTGCCATCGTCAACGCCAATGCCGCGATAGCATTTGACGCCATGAAAGCAGGGTCTCGCGGCTTTACCGGTGTCTTCACCAACTTCCACCCCGATCTCTACAAATGGATGCTCACGAAAGCTCACCGGCATCCGCAACTCGCAGACGAACTGTCGGTTTACCTGGCACTTGCCGCCATGGCGGAACCCATGGGTTATCCCAAACTGGCGAAGCTTTATCACCAGCGTCTCGGCACCATTCGCGAGATCGAAAGCCGTGCGGTGACATTCGACATTCAGGAGCGTTTCTGGGCGATAGAGGCATTGCTGGACAAGATCATGCAGGGAACCGCTGATTTCCGCCGGCGCCTAAGCCAAGCCTCATGATTTCCTGCGGCTGGCTATCGCGATATCTTGTCCAGTCGTTCAAACAGGCCGTTTAGGTCCGCGCGGGCGCGGGCGATGTCCTCGCTGTCGCCGTTGCGCTCGGCAAAGGCCACCTGCCGCCGGAACAGATCCTCAGCGCCGGCATGGTCCCCTGCCGAAAAACTGGCTATTGCCAGATCGCGCAATGCCGCGCCGATCGCGTCGAGAATTTCATGCCGCTCGGCAATTTCCAGCCGCCGGCGCATCAGTTCCACTGATCTGTCAGGGTGTTCGAGCGCAAACTCGTTCTGGGCGAGATTGCCGATTATACGCAACAGGGCCGGATCGTCCTTGCCGAAGGCGATCTCGGCACGCGCCAGCGCTTCCGAATTGAGGTCGCGCGCCTCTTCAAATTCAGCGGCTTCATGCAGACAGAAAGCAAGATCCGTCATTGCGGCAAGCACGGTGTTCTCCTCTGCATCCGGATCGGCCCTGACGATCGTCAGCGCACCACGATGCAGATGGATCGCTTCCTGCCACTTGTGGTCGCGGGCAAACGCAACGGCCCTTGCGGTCATGAGAGAGGCGCGTTCCGGTGGTGTCAGAAAGGGGTGCTTGCCGTCGATCGCAAGTGCCGTTTCAACCGGCTCCATATAGGCGGGATTGCGCTGCTTCCACAGTACGAAACCGCGGATCAGGCTCGATCTGCCAAGCACATGGGGTTGGTCAGCGGCGGGATTGTCCTTATCCTCGACCAGTTCCTCGCAGATACGGGCCAGCTCCAGAAGCAGTGCCTCGACGCTGAAGCGCTTCTCCGGATTGCGGATCATAATCCGAAGGTCTTCCAGCCGTTGTTCGGGATCGACGGCCGGGGAAAATTCCCTGCCCATCCTTGTCAGCACCCGTTCGATTGCTTCGTCCGCATCGTCGCGACCACCCATTCGTGCACGACGAAACAGATAGAGCGCTTCTTCGAGGTCACATTCCGTGCCCTTGCCATCCTCGTGGGCCACACCGAGTGTGTAGGCTGCGCGGTCGAAACCGCCATCAAGCGCGGCGGCGAGCAACTGAATGCCTTTTTCGGCATCTTCCTTCACGATCGTTCCATAATAATAGGCAACGCCGAGATTGTTGGCGCCGCGGGGATTGCCGGCCTGAAGGGCGCGGCGATACCAGTAAAGCGCCCGGATCGGGCTATTGCGGATACCGGTGCCGGTACTGTAGCGATGGCCGAGGCTGACCATGGAATCGCTGTCGCCGAGGTGGGCTCCCTGGCTGAAGAGCTTGACGGCGCGGCGATGATCTTGCTTCAGCCCGGCTCTGCCGTCGGTATAAAAATGGCCGAGATTGCCCATGGCCGTTCCGCAGCCGGCTTTGACGCCCTGCTCGTAGTAATCGCGTGCCTTGAGGAGATCGGCCGGGAAAGGGCCGTCGCCGTGCTGGTACATGCTGGCGATATTGTTCATCGCGTCGCCATGCCCGAGGGCCGCCGCCTTTTCGTACCATTCGACTGCCTGCACCCTGTCGAGGGTGACATTGCAATAGCCCTGATCGTAAATGTCACCCAATACGAAGGCGGCATCGGCATCGCCGGATATTGCCCGCTGTTTCAGATCGTCGAGCGGAACATCATAGAGGCCGTGCCAGCGTTTCTCCGGGACCGGACCGGCCGTGCGCTTCTCGAAATAGCGGTCTGCAAGC
The DNA here is from genome assembly GCF_002005205.3 of Rhizobium rhizogenes. The sequence goes on from NZ_CP019702.2 coordinate 1,221,670, forward strand.
GTCGTCAGATACTTTTTCAGCATGAATGTGCTTCTCCGAACGCAAACCCGACTTCATATTTTTGGCGACACCATATTCCCCGGCCGGCATCCCAGGGGTCGTTCCCGGCAGAGGGCGAGCCGACACCCTAGATCAAAATTGCGTCACCTGTCACGGCAAGCCAAGGCGATTTCATCGCCATCAGCTCCCTTCATTGAACGACGAAAACGCGGATTTGATGAGCGTTTTGGTATATTCAGCCGCCGGCCTGTTGAATATCGCGTCCGTTTCTCCCTCCTCCACAATCTTCCCGTTTCTCATGACGATGACGTAGTCCGAAATGGCCTTGATGACGGAAAGGTCGTGGCTAATGAAGATGTAGGAAAGGCCATGCGCCTCCTGCAAATCGCGCAGCAGGTCGATAACCTGTCCTTGAACGGATCGGTCCAGCGCAGATGTAGGCTCATCGAGAATGACGACGTCCGGCTTGAGGATGATCGCACGGGCAATTGCGATACGCTGACGTTGTCCGCCTGAAAACTCGTGGGGATAGCGGTTGCGGGCGGCAGGATCGAGGCCCACTTCCTTCAGCGCTTCGATTGCCCGCTTGTCCCGCTCCGCTCGGCTCAGCCGCTGTTCATGCACAAACAGACCTTCAGTGATTATCTCGCCGACCGTCTGTCTTGGCGAAAGCGAACCATAGGGATCCTGAAACACCAGCTGCAGATGCCGCCGCAATGGCCGCATCGCCTTTCGGTCAAGACCACTGATTTCCGTCTTGCCGAAGAAAATACGGCCATTTGCATGTGCAAGACGCAGAAGCGCGCGCCCGAGTGTGGACTTGCCTGATCCGGATTCACCGACGATACCGATGGTTTGTCCCTGGTGAAGGCTGAGATTGACGTCGTCGACAGCTCGAAACTTGTGCGACTTCGACAGGAAACCACCCGGAATTTTATAATCGACTGTCACGCTCTGGCCGGAGAGAACGATAGGTGCCTCTTTACCGACTGTCGGCTTGTGCCCGCTGGGTTCTGCATCGAGAAGCATTCTGGTGTAGTCAGCCTGCGGGCGATCGAAGATATCTTCCGTCGTGCCGGCCTCGACAATCTCCCCGCGGCGCATAACCGCGACGCGATTGGCGAAATGGCGGACAACGCCGAGATCATGCGTGATCAGGACGATGGCCATGCCGAAGCGTTGCTGCAACGACTTCAGAAGATCGAGAATCTGCGCCTGTATCGTCACGTCAAGCGCGGTGGTCGGCTCATCCGCAATCAGAATATCGGGCTCGTTTGCGAGAGCCATGGCGATCATGACGCGCTGACGCTGACCGCCGGAAAGTTCATGTGGATAGCTGTCTATACGCCGCTCCGGCTCTGGAATCCCAACAAGTTTAAGGAGTTCGAGAACGCGTGCACGCGCTTCCTTCTTGCTGCCACCCCTGTGGTGAACGATCGGTTCGGCGATTTGCGCGCCGATCCTGTAGAGAGGATCGAGCGAGGTCATCGGCTCCTGGAAAATCATGGTGATTTTCGCACCCCGGATATTGTTCAGCTCGCTGACCGGCAGGCCGATCAGCTCGCGTCCGCGATATTTCGCCGAGCCCTCGATAGCGCCGTTGGATGCAAGCAGTCCCATGATGCCCATCATGGTCTGGCTTTTGCCGGAACCGGATTCTCCGACGACGGCAAGCGTTTCACCCTGTTTGACGTCGAGATTTATGCCCTTGACGGCACTCACCGTGCCGTCCGGTGTCGTGAAATCAACCTTGAGATCACGGACGGTGAGGATGGTTTCTGATGTCGTATTCATGTCAGCGATCCTTGGGATCGAGTGCGTCACGCAACCCGTCACCCACAAAGTTGAGCGAAAACAGGGTCAGCACGAAGAAGATCGCCGGAAATATCAGGAGCCACGGGGCCGATTGGATATTGTTGGCACCTTCGGAAATCAGCGCCCCCCAGCTCGTAAGCGGCGCCTGTACGCCAAGGCCGAGGAAGGAGAGGAAGCTTTCCAGAAGAATGACTTTGGGTACGACGACAGTGACGAACACGACGACGGGGCCGATCGTATTGGGAATGATGTGACGGCGGATGATCTGCCAGTCGCTCAGGCCCAAAGCCTGTGCGGCGCCCACAAATTCCCGCCGCTTCAGGGCAAGCGTCTGGCCACGGACGATACGCGCCATATCGAGCCATTCCACGGCACCGATGACCAGGAAGATCAGGATGAAGCTGCGGCCGAAAAAGACCACCAGAACGACCACCAGAAAGACGAAGGGCAGCGAATAGAGGATTTCGACGAAACGCATCATCACATTGTCGACACGCCCCCCGATGTATCCCGCCGTTGCGCCGTAAAGAACGCCGATCCCGAGTGAAACGAGGCTGGCGAGAACGCCGACGGCGATCGAGATTTGGCCACCCAGCATCACGCGGGCCAGCATGTCGCGGCCGTTCGAATCCGTGCCGAAGAAGAAGTATTCGCGGTTGACGCTGCCTTCCAGCTTCAGCGTTCGGCCCTCATCTTCGGTGGCAACGACCTTCGTGTTTTCGAATTCGTTGGCGCGGTCGAAATAACGTGTCGTGCGTGGGTCGATCGGGCTGCTGGAGGTGACGGTGGCTGTGAAGGTCTGCCCTTCGACGGAAAATTCCTTCAGCTCCACGCGCGCGCGGCCGGCAACCCCGTCCATCACGCCTTGCAGGTTGTTTACATCCGGGCGTGGCTCAAGGCTCGGCGGGACGGAGACATAGGACGAGAACACCTGATCATAGGTGTGTGTGAGGAACTGCGGGCCGATGAATGAGAAAAGCGTGATCAGCAGAAGCATGAAGGAACCCGCCATGGCGGCCTTGTTTCGTCTGAAACGAAGGACTGCCAGCTGGAACAGGCTTCGGCTTTTCACCAATGGCTGATGGGCATTGTTCCCGGGGATATCAGTCATGTCTGACCCTCGGATCGAGCAGGCCGTAGAGGATATCGACCACGAGATTGAACACAATGACGAAAATGGCGACGAGAACGACGGTTCCCATGACCAGCGTATAGTCACGATTGATGGCGCCGAGAACGAAATAGCGGCCGACGCCCGGGATAGTGAAGATCGTCTCGATGACCGCCGAACCCGTCAGCAGAGCTGCGGCGCAGGGAGCCAGATAGGAAACGACCGGAAGCATCGCCGCGCGCATGGCATGGAACACCACCACGCTGCGGGCTGGAAGGCCGTAAGCCTTGGCGGTGCGGATATGATCCATCCGCAAAGCCTCGATCATTGCGCCGCGTGTCAGACGCGCGATAACCGCAAGCTGTGGCAAAGCGAGCGCGATCATCGGAAGGATGAGATATCGCAGCGATCCGTCGCCCCAGCTGCCTGCCGGCAGAAGTCCGAGCAGAACGGCAAAGATGAGTGTGAGAACAGGTGCGACAACGAAGTTCGGCACAGTAACGCCGACTGTCGAAATGGACATGATCGAAAAATCGAAGGCGCTGTTCTGCCTGAGTGCGGCGAGGGTGCCGGCGAGAACCCCGCCCACCAGTGCCAGCAGGAGAGCGTAGCAGCCGAGTTCCAGGGAATAGGGCAGACCTTTGCCGATCAGCTGCGCGACCGTATTGTCCTTGTAGATGTAACTTGGACCGAAATCACCGGTGACGGCATTGCCCAGATAGATGAGATACTGGCGCCATAATGGTTCATCCAGATGATAGGTTCTCATCAGGTTTTCCATCGTCTGCGGCGGCAGGGGGCGTTCAAGATTGAACGGACCGCCCGGTGCGAAACGCATCAGGAAAAACGAAATCGTGACGACGATGAACAAGGTCGGCACGGCGCTCGCCAAACGGCGCAGGATAAAGGAGATCATGGTTTTTCAGGCTCCGGCATGGCACGGTGGTGTTGGCCACCGTGCCAACGCTGCTTATTCGGAAACGCTCAGGAAGCGGCTGAGGTGTTCGTTGGCAGCATTGTCTTCCCAACCCTTGACGCGGTTGGAAACCAGCCAAAGGTCGGCCTGTGTCAGAAGCGGAACAACCGGCTGTTCCTTCATGAGGATGGTCTCTGCCTCATGAAGCAGCTTGGAACGTGCGGCGGGGTCCTTCTCGTCGTAGGACTTCTGCAGCAGCGCATCATATTCCGCGTTGTTGAACTTGGAATAGTTGAAGGTCTTGTTGGAGGAAACCGAAAGCGCAAGGAAGTTTTCCGCATCCGCATAGTCGGCAACCCAGCCGGCGCGCGCGACGTTGAATTTGCCGCCTTCCTGGAGGTATCCATAGTGCGAGGCGACATCGAGGTTCACCAGTGACACCTTCGCGCCGAAGGTGTTTTTCCACATGTCCGCGATAGCTGTCGCGACGCGTTCATGGTTCGGGTTTGTATTGTAGCGAATTTCGATGGAAAGCGGCTTGCCGCCCTCACCGTAACCGGCTTCCTTCATCAGTTTGAGGGCTTCATCTTCACGATCAAGCTGCGACAGCGTGGCGAAATCGGCCTTGGCCGGCTCACCATAGGAATCCATACCCGGGGGAACCATGGAATAGGCCGGAACCTGTGAACCGCTGTAGATTTCCTTGGCAAGGAAGTCACGGTCGACTGCCATCGACAGCGCTCGGCGGACACGGACATCGTTATACGGCGCTTCGCGGGTGTCGAAGGTATAGTAGTAGGTCGCAAGCGTCGGCGACACGTGAACCTGCTCGCCATAGGATTTGCGCAGACGGTCGATCTGGTCAGCGGAGAAGTTGTATGCGAGGTCCATTTCCTTTGCTTCGAAACGGCGAACGGATGCGGCCTGGTCGTCGATCGGGTAGAAGATGACCTTGTCGATCCTGGTGTTCGGTGCGTCCCAGAAGTTAGTGTTCTTGACGACCGTCAAGCTGTCATTGGGAACATGCGATTCGAGCTTGTAGGCACCGTTCGAGACCATGACGCCCGGCTTTACGAAGTTGGTCCCGTTCTTTTCGTAGCTTGCCTTCGAGATTGGCAGAGCCGTCTGGTGAGCAAGGAGTTCGAGGAAGAAAGGTGTCGGGCGCTCGAGCGTGACCTCGAGGGTCTTGTCATCCACTGCCTTTACACCGAGCTGGTCCACCGGCACATCGCCCTTGTTGATCTTTTCGGCGTTCTTGATCGGGTAAAGAATATTCGCATATTTCGCTGCGGTCTTCGGGTCCTCGACGCGCTGGTAGGAGAAGACAAAATCGCCCGCCGTTACCGGAGTGCCGTCCGACCACTTCGCATCCGCTCGCAGCTTGAAGGTGTAGACGGTACCGTCGTCGGACAGCGTCCAGCTCTCCGCAGTACCGGGAATGATCTTGCCAGCAGAATCGTAAATGGTGAGACCTTCAAAAAGGTCTTTCAGAATAAATGCTTCGATGTTGATCGAGGTCTGCGCCTGATCCAGTGTCTGCGGTTCCCCGGAATTGCCGCGGTGCAGAACTGTTTCTGCAAGTGCAGAACTGGCGCCAAGCAGAAGCGAGCCTACCAGCAGAGCGGCGCGAGTTGTTGTTTTTATCGACATTGTTTTCTCTCCCCGTAAAGATTTTAAGTCCACAAACAAGGCCAAATCGCTCCGAAGCGCAACCACAATAAATTGTGAGTTGATGCGGAAACCACAAGTTCCACTTAAGTTGACACGTCCGTGCTTGACCCGGCAGTTTCTTATAAAACACTTTGACTGAAGCCCGTCCTGCGCCAAGTTGTCCCACAGCGAAGATGTCGGCGCTCAGGGGTTTTGACGCGGATTTTCTGCACTTTTCTCGATCTTCTCATCCGCAATCCGTCAGGAAAATTCTGCTCCACCGACGTGACGTGCCTATGCATGATGAAGCGCTATCCCTTTATTCCGCTTGCCGCGATACTGGAGATGAACAACCTTTGCAGGCAGAGATAAAAGACCAGCACCGGCAGGGTGATGATGGTGAGATAGGCCATCACTTCACCCCAGGGCGTATTGAGCTGGAAGAAATATTGCAGCCCCACCATCACGGGCCGGTAGGCTTCGGACTGGGTAACGAGAAGCGGCCATAGATATTGCTGGCTGTACATGACGAGGAACTTGAGGATTGCCGCCGTTGCGATGACCGGGCCGCTGAGCGGCATCACCACCTGCGCGTAAATCCGCAGCCAGCCGGCCCCGTCGATGCGCGCCGCTTCCAGCAGTTCCTTCGGCAGATCCTTGAAATATTGCACGAAGAGGAAAATCGTCAGCCCGTCTGCAATCCAGGGAATGATCTGCACATGCCAGGAGTTGAGCCACCCCCAGGTAAATCCGCCGCTGCCAATCCATGGCAGGTTGTTGACTTCCAGCAGGAGCGGCACGGCAATCGTTTCAAAGGGAATGATGAGCGTGGCGAGGATGATCGAGAATAAAACATCCTTCCCGCGCCAGTTCAAAAAGGTGAAGGCGAAGGCGGCAAGCGAGCCAAAAAGCAGGGCGAGAAACACGGTAACGACCGTGACCAGAACCGAATTGAATATGAAGGTCGCAATCGGCGCCCGGGCGAAAGCTGCCGTGTAGTTTTCAAGCGAGAGATGTCCCACCGGCAGGAAGGCTCGTATCGACGTGGCATCACTCAGCAACTGGTCGTTCGGTTTTAGCGACGAGAAGCCCATGAACAACAGGGGCAAAATGAAGATCGCCGCGAAGGCGAGCATGAGCACATAGTTGCCGATGAGAAAAGCGAGGCTCTTGCGTTGTCCGGCCTGCATCATTGCTTCTCCCTTGTCATGTATCGCTGGGTCAAGGAAATGCACAGAACAAGCAGGAACAGGACGACCGAGATTGCGGAGCCTGCCGCGATGTCCTGCTGTCGATATCCTCGTTCAACGGCCTGGTAGACGATGCTTTGAGTGGAATCACGAGGCCCGCCCTTGGTCATCACATCGATCTGTGCGAAAAGTGCAAAAGCCTGCATGGTGATGACGATGATAATCAGCACGGCTGTGTTGCGCAGCAGCGGCCAGGTTATCATGCTGAACCTTTGCCAGCGGCTCGCTCCTTCGATGTCGGCTGCCTCGTAAAGATCCGGAGAGATGGTTTGCAGGCCGGAGAGCCATATGACCATGTGGAACCCAACACCCTGCCAGACCGACATCACCAGAATGGCCCATAAGGCGGTATCGGTTCTGCCCAGCCAGTCGATGGGCTGGACGAGCCCGAAGCTCATGTAACTCAAGAGGCTGTTCAGGAGCCCGTTATCGGCTGCATAGATAAACCGCCAGAGCAGCGCCACCACCACCACCGACAGCACGACAGGCATGAAGTAAATCGCCCGGAAAATCGTGACGCCGGGGATCTTCTGGTTCACCAACAGGGCAAGAAACAGCGCCAGTGCTGCTTGAACCGGCGCGACGACGACCACGAAGGAAAGCGTGTTGACAAGGGCCGTCAGGAATACGACGTCGCTGGCCAGAATAACGATCTTGTCCTCGCCCCAGCTGAAACTCTTATATTCCCGCATCCCTTCCAGATGGGGATAGTCGGGATTGTTGCGGGTGAAACTGCGAATTCTCGGATAGGAGACGGAACCATCCGCATCCCGGCTGATGCTGCCGTCCGCCTCTTTTTGCGGTTCGAGCGTCAGCACGCCGATACCCAGCAGCCGGGTGTAATTTTCAACGCCGACAAACTCGGTCGGATTGGGAGACGTCAGCCGCTGGTTGGTGAAGGAAAAACCGAGCCCCAGCAGAAAGGGTGTGACCAGGAACAGCCCGATCAGCACCATCGCCGGTGCAGCCATGAGCCAGCCTGTGAAGCTGTCTCGGGTCAGCTTTCCCTTTGAAGAAAAGAACGCCATCGACCACCTGCCCCTATTTGGGTTGGTAACCGGAATTGCGCTCTATGTTGTTGTTTATCTCGTCTGTCGCGTTGTCCAGCGTATCGGCAACATCCGCGCCGTTGGCAATGTCGGAAAGGGCCTTGGAAAAGACCGGCGAGATGAAGGCGTAAGCCGGCGTGACCGGACGCAATGTTCCCTGACGCCTGGACAGTTCGAAGAAAACCTCGAGCGGACCGCCCTGCCTGTAATTCCTCGTCATCTGGGCAGCCGCGGAGGTGGCCGGGATGAGACCGATCGCATCGGAGAACTGTGCGAGATATTTGTCCTGTATGGCGAATTCGATGAAGGCGGACGCGCCTTGCGGATGCTTGCTGGTGGCCGACACGCCAAACTGCCAGGATCCGGCACCGATCTTCGGTCCCTGCCCGAAATCGGGTGCGGGCAGGAACAGCAGATCATCGCCGTATTTCTCCAGCGCCTTCACCGCAACCCAGTTGCCCATCCATTGCAAGGCGTGGCGACCTTCCAGAAAGCCGGTTTCGTGATCGGCAGGCGATTGTGACGTTCCGGGCGCAAGTTTTTTCTCGAACAGAGACTGCCACCATTCTCCGAATTTGATGGCATTTTCCCCGTTGAGAACGTTCTCGGCGGTTTGATAGTTTTCCTTGTCAATCAGGCTGCCGCCGAAGCTCTCCAGAAACGGGCTGAAGGCATAGCTGTACCATTCGGTTTTATCGGCCATTCCAAGGTCGATCGCATATTCGAACTTGCCGCTGGCCGCGAGCTTTTCAAGTGCCGCATTGAACTCTTCACCGGTCCACGGCTGTTCCAGTGTTGGAATGCGAATACCGTTTTCATCGAGAACCGATTTGCGGGCGAAGACCGCTACGGCTGCGTCCCACAGGCCGACGGAATACAGCTTGTCTCCCCACTTGCCCACGGCGCCGGGCAGGAAATTCGCAAGCTTCGCCTCATCGATCTGCAACGGTTGCAGATAGCCGGACCAGGCCCAGTTCGGCATGTTTGGCCCATCGACGTCCAAAATGTCAGGCAGCTTGTTGGAAAGAGCGGCGGCGGTGACGGATTCATTATATGCGGTTTGAGGGAATTCCTGAAGCGAGACCCGCCAGTCCGACTGGGACGAGTTGAAGTCCTCGATGATGCCGGCCAGGATCTTGCGTTCTTCAACATTGCCAGCACCGTGATACCACATCGTCAGGTCGGTCTGCGCCAGTGCCACAGTGGAAAAAAGCGTCGACAAGGCAGCGGCTGCCCCCACAAAAATGGCTTTGGTAATCATAGATGGTCCTCCTCCTGATGAAGGGTAACTTCAACATCTACAGATTGTTCCGCAAAAAAGTCTGCATTCAGGCGCTGCATCCTCTCAAGAACGCAAGTGGAAGGAGCTTCCGGGAATTCGCCAAAACAATGCTGCTCCGCTGAAGTGGTGTTGCAGCAATCGCCTCTGATTTGGCCTTGCAGGCAATCCACAAGCTTATGGTGCCAGTTGCTTCCGATTCACTGGCGCGCTGCCATTCGGAAGCCAAGGATTTGATTTTATTAAAAGTTTTGACGACAATAAGCCTTGGGAGATCGACCCCGCTCACCTGCGAAACTGGATTCTAGTTGGAATTTCGCAGCGGTGTTAGTGAGACCATCGCAAGGGCCGAAAAGATTGCGCTTGCTATCGTCAGCGGCCAGAGACCGACCAGAATATATGGGGCGACAACGACGGTTCCAAAGGTGGCGACGCTTAAAATTGCGGCGACAACGATTGCCGCAGCGCGCGAGGGGTCGCCGCGGGCGGCAATTATTGCCCGATGAAACCCTATCGGGCCTCTGATGCCGAACCCGAAATTCACGACCACCCACATTGGAACAAGCACATAAAGGTTCTTTCCCTCGGCGAGTGCGTAGATGAGAATCGCAAGAAACGCGACAGGCATGATCGTTGTGCCCGCGCGGATGGTCCTCAAAGTACCGAATTTCATTGCCAGCCATGCAGAGGAATTCGCCGCGAGAATGAATGCCACGATGCCAAAGACCTGCAGGATCACAAAGTCCCTGATCTCCTTGTCCAGAGGGCCAGTCAACACGGCTGGCGCACCAAAGACGAAAACAAGTAGAGCACCCAGCGAGAGTGCCTGACTTGAGGCATAGCTGACAAATTCGATATTTTTCAGGATCGCTAGGTAGCCGCTATGACTTTGCAGCTTCTGCGCTGGACGTGGAAAATATGCTTGCTGCCAGAGAATGGCTGCGCCGACCAGTGCTGCGAGCAGCGCCAAGATGAGGAAGGAAAGCTTCCAACTCCCGATCTCCAGCAGATATGCTCCAGCGATCGGGGCCAGTGCGGGTGCCAGCGATTCGATGGAACCGAGGCGCCCCATGGCCGAAGCTGCCTTGTCTTGCGGGTAGAGACCTTGAATGAAGCCGGGAGCGAATACAGCCGGAGCCGATCCGAATGCGCCTTGGGCAAACCGCAACACAATCAGCCACTCGATGGAAGGTGACGCTGCGGCGGCCAGAGACGCAACCCCAAACAGGGCAAGTGACGCAACCAGCAGCATGCATGAATCAAAGCGCGCGCCAAGCTCACCAAAGATCAAAAGGCCAACCAGTGTGCCGAAAACATAGGCCGCAAGGACGAGCTGGGCAATCTCAACAGTTCCGCCAAGCTGAAGCGGCAAGCTTGGAATGGCTGGAAGCACCAGATCGGTCCCGGCGATACCAAGAACGGTTCCGCTGGCAATGAGAACGAACAGCAGTGACGTTTTCGGGGCCGTAGACATCGTTCCTTGGTATCAGAAGCGTGCCATGCGACCAATTATGCTGCATTGATTCCTGTTATTCAATTATTTGATCTTTTCGCGCTGCGCCAGCCGACATTGAGGCCTTGTCTTCCCTGGAGCTTTGGGGTCGCGAACCACCAGCCAGTGAAACCGCCCATTAAAATGGTGGCAGTACTCCCGGAAAATGGGCAGATATGGCGGCCATTGGCGCATTTCTGCTCTCTACACAGGTTTTTCTGATGCGGCCGTTGCCCGGAACTATTCGGAGGAGCGAATTTCTGCGGCTACCAACGATATCTGCGGCATCGGCATTCGCTGGAGCGGCCGCGGCGATGTTTTTGAAGCGTATGTGTGGCGTCCCCTGCATATCGCAGAAGATTGAGGATCAAGGCGGGCAGGCAATCAACCAGGCGGAGGTTCGACGTCGGGCACAACTGACAATGTGTGCTTGAGGCATTTAAGTGCGAAACAGGAACGGGAATGACGTACGCCCTCGATCTTGTAGAGCTTGCGGCGCAGAAACTGCTCGTAACCTTTCGTTCCTGCCACCGCCACCTTGATGAGATAATCATATTCGCCGGTGGTCAGATAGGCTTCCAGCACCTCCGGAAGTGCCGCCATGGCTGCGCCGAAACGTTCCAGAACCTCATCGTCGTGGCGCTCCAGCATCACTTCGATAATCACCGTCTCGGTTAGTCCGAGGTGGGCCTGATCGATAATGGCCGTGTAACCGCGAATGACCCCCTCGTCTTCCATCCGCTTGGTGCGCTGCCAGCAAGGGCTGGGTGACAACCCCACCTTTTCTGACAGCTCCGTATTGCTCAGCCTGCCGTTATCCAGCAGGGCCCGCAATATTTTGCGGTCAATTCTGTCCAACGGCTTCGTCATGCCGATCTCCCCGAAACATGCTGCAAAAAAATCTGCCGCCCATGAGGCTGCTGGCGAAAGAAGTGTTTTCCGGTACGCCGTTTGGCGGCGTCATTCGAAAGCACCTTCGGTCGGGCTTTGAGTACCGTACTGCAAGGTACAGGCAGCAGGGAGGAGCAGGCATGGCACCAGTACAGCAACAGCATTTTCCAAGGCCGAGAACGCTGATCCATCCCGGCATTTCCTCGCCGGTGCGCATCAATAGCCTGCGCTCGCCGTCTGCGCGTCATGTGCGGTTGTCCATTGCGCCGGGGCGCAGCCTTTTCGACGGCATCGTGCAGCCGCTTTTCGAAAACGGCATCGAAAATGCCTCGCTCACCATTCTCGGTGGTTATTTCGACATATTGTCCTATTGCGTGGCCCCGCCCGATCCTTCCGGCAGGGCGGTCATTGCCTATACGAAACCCATCGATGCCGGTGCAGCCTGGCTGGTTTTCGGCAACGCCACACTGGGGCGCAGCATGAAGGATGAGCCGATCGTTCACTGCCATGCGGCCATGCGCACCGGGGCAGGTGTGGTCAGGGGCGGCCATTTGCTGACGGAATCCTGTATTGTCGGAGAGGGCGGTATTTCCGCACTTGTGACCTCGCTCGACAGTTTCGTGTTGCAGCAATCCTTCGATCCCGAAACCAATATTCCTCTTCTTCAACCGAAGAACCGCACGGAGCGCGCCGATGAACACGCATGATCATGTCGAATCCGGCTCCATGGGCCGTGTGGCCTATGCCCGCATCGCGCCCAATGAAGACCTCGTGCTGGGCGTCGAGAAGCTGTGCCTCGCGGAAGGGTTCCGCAATGCCTTCGTGCGCGGTGCGCTTGGTAGTCTCGTCGATGCCTGCCTTGGCACCCGCGGCAGCGAGTTCGTACAAATTCGCGGTCCGGCGGTGGAAATCGTCTCGATTGCCGGTGAAGTGCGTGCCCAGCCCGATGGTTCGCTGCGGGCCGCGTTGACCGGCGTTGTCGCCGATACCGAGGGTGCGGTTTACGGCGGTCCGTTCATCGCGGGCGCCAACCCCGTATGTATGACCTTTGAGGTGACGCTGGAAGAATGGTTGCCCTCGGAGACGTCCCAGGCGGCGTGAGTTGCGACATGATTGGCCGTTGAATTGCGCGGTGTTGCCAACAGCCCCGGCGCAACTCATGCGGCTGCCCCTTGTCTTTCGCTCAGAAGTAATTCGAAAGTGACGCAAACCGGGTTTTTGCCGCGTACCAATCGTCCGCCGCTGATGTGGGTGGTGAGATCGACCATTGCGATATCCAGCGTCGCCTGTTGGTCGCCCATAACGGGATCGACGCGGCCATTGCGAATGAGGATTTCGCTCGCATAGGCCGTCAGCGACGTTCCGTCCTCGTAATCCACGCCGATCAGACTGCCAATACCATTGACCTCGGCTTGTTGCAGGCCGAATTGCTGGCAGGCGGCTTCAAGGGCCGTGCAAATATCGGTATTGGGCCGCACGGTGCATAACAGCGCCCGCAGGCCCGCATCCTTGCGGTTGCGTGGTTGCGCGATAGGGGTGAAGAGCGGGAAATTAGTTTCCTCATCCCTTCGCACATCGAGGATTGCGCCATCCAGCGCCAACGCCTCAAGCGGCGTCTCTGCAGCAAACTCGGCCTCGAAAGGCAGCAGATGCCCCATGGAAACAACGCCGTCGGCACTTTTCCATGAGCCATGGCAGTGCAGAAAGGGCTTACCGTCACGGCGTCCCATATGCAGGCCGGCATCGATGATGGTGCCGCCTGGCATGGAAAAGGTTTCGCTATACCAGGCGGCATGGGCGTCATCGGGCGCGGCTGCGGGCATGACATAATGCAGCCGTTTCATCGGCACGTTTTTCAACCTGATGTAACCACCCTCGAAACCCCGCGCCGCAAAGGCATCGGCAATTGCCTCGTTGACGCAGACGCCGGATCTGGCCGTCAGCGTGACGGGATGGGCATGGCAGCCGACGGCGCGAAAGCGTTCGGGCGTTATCGGTCCGGGATGGACGATGCGGCGGGGAAGCTCCTGCGTGCCTGTCTCCATCATACCGCGAGCCCTGCGGTAATGAAGCCGCCATCCACGGCAAGCACCTGTCCGTTGATGTAGCTCGCGTCATCTGACACGAGGAAAGCCACCGCAGAGGCGATCTCATCCGTCCTGCCATAGCGATGCATGGGAACGCGGCTATGCCATTGGCTGCGAACATTCTCCGTATGAACTGCCTGGGTCAGCGGAGTGTCGACCGGACCGGGAGCAATTGCATTGACGCGAATGCCTGATTGCCCCAGCTCGTTTGCCATCACCATCGTCAAAAGATTGACTCCGCCCTTCGAAGCGCCATAGGCGCTGCGGCCACGATTGCCGCACATGCCGGAAACCGAGCTGATATTGACGATGGAGCCGGAAATATCACGGTTCAGCCAATAACGGGCTGCGGCACGAGCCACTGCGAAGCTGCCGACGAGGTTGACATCAACGATACGGCGAAATTCTTCGACGCTGGTGTCGACGGAGAGCTTGTCAATACCGATGCCGGCGCTGTTGACTACGGCCACAAGATCAACCGCGTGATCGCCGCCGCCTACCGTGAAGGTGGCGAAAGCCTCTTCTATCGACGTCTCATCCGCCACGTTGCAGACGATGCCGCGCGAGGGGGCTATGCCGAGTTTTTCGCAGGCCGCATCCAGCGCTTCCCGCTTGAGATCCAGCAGCCATGGCTGCCAGCCGCGCGCCATCAAAAGCTGCGCCGTGGAAAAACCGATGCCGGATGCACCGCCGGTGATTGCGACCGCGCCTTTTGTCCCTACCGTCTGCTGTGTCATAGCCTCTCCTCCCGGTTGGATGTCGTATGCGTCAACCTGTCCGTTTTTCTTCGAAAACCGGCATCTGGCCACGTTTTTCCAGCTCCTCGCGGATCATTTTCTTGGTGATCTTGCCATAGGCGGATTTCGGCATGGCATCCCAGAACACCACGGTTTTCGGCAGCTTGTAGCGGGCCATCTTGCCTTCCAGATAGGCCTTGAGGTCGATGCCGGCGATATCCGCGCCCTCGCGCGCCACACAAACCGCCACGCCAACCTCGCCCCACACCGCATCCGGCACGCCCAGAACCGCGGTCTCGCTGATATCCGGATGCATGAGGATTTTTTCCTCGATCTCACGCGGGTAAATGTTCGAGCCGCCGGAAATATACATGTCGGAGGCACGGCCGGTGATGTAAACGAAGCCGTTCTCATCGCGATGACCGAGATCGCCGGTGCGGAACCAGCCGTTGCGGAAGGCCTTGGCATTGGCCTCGGCATTATCGTAATAGCCGGCAAAAACGGCGGGACCGATGACGCAGATCTCGCCGGTTTCGCCGGCTGGGAGTTCCTCGCCCGCTTCGTTCTGAATCTGCACCTCCATGCCGGTACGATCAAAACCACAGGTGCCGAGCCGCGCGTCCGGGCCATCTTCGGCGCTGTGGAAAGAAGGAGGTAGCACGGTGATATTTCCGGTGACTTCACCGAGGCCGAAATATTGCACCAGCACCGGACCGAGTTTTGCCAATGCCCGTTTTTGATCGGTGCGATACATCGGCGCGCCAGCATAGATGACGTAGCGCAGGGAGGAATGATCGAAGCGATCCACGGCCGGGTCTTCGATCAGCATTTTCAGAATGGTCGGCACGGTGAAGGCATTGGTGACACGCCATTTCTCGATCAGTGCCCATACGGCCGGCACATCGAGCTTTTCCGCAGCCGGAAGCACCGTTTTTGACCCGTGGGCAACCTGTACCAGCTGGTGGATGCCGGCACCATGCGAAAGCGGCGCGACAACGATCGAGGCATCGTTCGTTCCCGTTCCCGGCATCAGATCGCACAGGTGATTGGTGATGACGAAGGCCATCTGACCATGGGTCAGCACCGCCGCCTTGGGGCGGCCGGTGGTGCCTGAGGTGAAGAAGAACCAGCAGGGGTCGTCTCGGTTCACAGCTTCGCTTTTGACCTTCCGGCCCAGATGACGGGCCACGATGGCATCGTAATCCTCACCGAAATCGGCCCGGCCGATGGCAATGGTGAATTCGATTGCGGTTGCTTCACGGCTTGCCTTGGCATGATCGGGAAAAGCGCCGCCGCAGATCATGCCGCGCGCGCCGCTGGCTTTGGCCAGGTAAGCCACTTCATCTGATGACTGGCGGTAATTGGTTGGCACCCACACCGCACCCACCCGGAAGCAGGCGAACATGGATTCGAACATCTGGTTGTTGTTGGAAGACTGCACCAGAATGCGATCGCCCTTTCTGACGCCGAATTCACTCACCAGCGCATGGGCCATGGCATCGACGCGAGCATCCATTTGAGCCCAGGTCCAGGTGTTTTCGCCCCAGACGAAGCCGACGTGGTCAGGATTGCGGCGTGCCGCCTGGGTCAGGAAATGCGAGAGATTCATCACCCGCGTGGTGGAGGGCGCGACTCCGCCCGCAGGATGCTGCACGGCACTTTGCGTCGTCATTTCACGCGCTCCATGATCGAGACGTAGTTGGCAACAGCAGTGCCCCCCATGTTGAACACGCCGGCCAGCGAGGCATTGGGTATCTGCATGTCGCCTGCCTCGCCCATCAATTGCATGGCTGCCATGACGTGCATGGAAACGCCGGTCGCGCCAACGGGATGGCCCTTCGACTTCAGGCCTCCGGATGGGTTGACCGGCAGGCGCCCAGTCTTCAGCGTTGTGCCCTCCTGCACCACCCGGTGCCCTTCACCGGGCTTCGCCAGCCCCATCGCCTCATATTCAATGAGTTCGGCAATGGTGAAGCAGTCGTGTGTTTCGACGAAGGAGAGATCGTCGAGCGTTGCGCCGGCAAGTTCCAGCGAGCCAGCCCAGGCGCGGCGCGCGCCTTCAAACGCCAGCGGATCGCGGCGGCTCAGCGCCAGAATGTCATTGACATGCCTGCGGCCCCTGAAGCCGATGGCGCGGTTGAGTGTGGCTGCCGTTTCCTCATCGGCTAGAATGATCGCGGCGGCCCCGTCGGAGATCAGCGAGCAGTCGGTACGGCGCAGGGGGCCTGCGACATAGGGATTTTTCTCCGATACCGTATTGCAGAAATCGAAGCCGAAATCCTTGCGCATATGGGCATAGGGATTGACCGCGCCATTGGCATGGTTCTTGGCGGCAATCATCGCCAGCTCTTCTGAGCGATCGCCATAACGCTGGAAATAGGCCTGTGCGATACGTCCGAACTGGCCGGCAAAGCCGCCCGAAATATCGGCTTCCTCCGCCCGGTAGCAGGCGGAGAGCAGGATTTCGCCGACTTCCGCCGTCGGCAGCGCCGTCATTTTTTCGGCCCCAACGACAAGAGCGATGCGCCCTCGCCCTGCCTCGATGAAATCCATGGCGCTGTAAAGGGCGGCCGATCCTGTCGAGCAGGCATTCTCGAACCGCACCGCCGGCGTATAGGCAAGCCGCTCATCGCCCATCGCTACCAAAGAGCCCTGAAAGTCCTGCTTCGAGAAGCCGTTATTCATCACGCCGACGAAGATGCCGTCGATATCGCCGACGTCGATGCCGGCATGATCTATGGCTGGCGCCACGACCGAAGCCATCAGTTGCTCGGTATTTTCAAGGGCCGATTTGCCGAAAGGCGAATGCGCCCAGCCGACGATCTGCGCTTTGCTCATTTGCTCGTTCTCCTTGTTTGCCGTTTCGTGTCACCATCGCCGCGCGTGCGGGCGCGGCTGGCCATCATTTCCGCGATGCGTGTTTCGATGCGGGTCACTTCCTCACGCAGCAGGGCGGCGAGTTCCGGCTGACGCTCCGCCCGCATGCGGCTATCGACAGCGGCGATGCTGAGCGCGCCCGCCAACGCGCCATCCGGTGTGCGGATGGCAACACCGATGCCCCAGGAGTTCGACAGGATCAGGCCGGGGTTGAGCGAATAGCCATTCGTCCGGGTCAACTCGACATCCCGGCGCAACCCATCGAGGGTGATGCCCGGATAGTTCGCAGCAATCAGCCCGCTATTGGCGGCGATGACGCTTTCCACCTCGCCATCGGGCAGGGCGGCCAGCATGGCGAGCGATCCAGCGCCGATGCCTAAGGGGTGTTCAAAACCGGCCTGAAGCGCATGGGTGCGCACCGGCCAGGTGCCTTCCTCGCGGTAAAGGCACAGCGCGAACGTATCGCGGCGCACGGAGAGGAAGCTCGAATCCTCGGTACGGCGGGAAATGCGTGTCAGCCCGTCCTGCGCCATCTGTAGCAAGCCGAAACGGCGTGACGACAGGCTGCCCAGCACATAGGCCTCCTCGCCGAGATAATATCGCCGGGTTTCCTCGTCCTGCTCGACAAGGCCGGCGCGGATCAGCGCCAGTAGCAGGCGGCGGGCCGTGGGCTTGTTCAACCCGCTTTCGGTGACGATGACCGAAAGCGCCACGCCGCGTTCCGCGTGCCTCCCCACCATGGAGAGCAGCGCCAGCGCCCGGTCCACCGCCCGTGCACCTGTCAGATCGTTCTCTGCCGGGATCGTTGTTGCGGCCATTTCAGGAAAACGCCCCCACAGCGCAGCTTTGCCCGCCATCGACAGGCAAACAGATGCCGGTGATGAACTTCGCTTCATCGGATGCCAGAAAGGCGGCGGCGCGGGCGATATCGAAGGCATCGCCCATGCGGCCCACCGGGACTGCGGCATTGCGCGCTGCCACCATGTCTTCCACTGTCGCATACTGGCTGCTGATCTGCTTGTAGATCAGCGGGGTGTCGATCATGCCGGGAAGAATGCAATTGGCGCGAATGCCCTGCCGGGCATATTGCATGGCCAGCGCCACGGTCGCCTGATTGACGGCGGCCTTCATGGCGTAATAGGCAAAATAGGGATAGCCGGTCCAGCGAATGGAGGCGAGTGAGGAAATATTGACGATGGCCCCGCCGCCCTGCGCCAGCATTACCGGCAACACGGCCTTTGCAGTGCGATAAACGGAGCCGATATTGAGATCGACCGAGGCGCGAAAACGATCCTCGTCCAGCTCGACCGGCCCGCCCATATGGGTCACGCCGACATTATTATGCAGAATATCGATGCCGCCAAAGGCTTCACAGGTGCGGGCAACGGCGTCCGATACGGACAGTAGCTCGGTGACATCTGCTGCAACCGCAATCGTCTCGAAACCTTCGTCGCGAATGACCTGTGCCGTCTCTTCGGCGGCGTCGGCGGAGAGATCGACGCATGCCACGCGCGCGCCTTCGCGGGCAAATTGCACGGCGGCAGCCTTGCCATTGCCAAAACCCGGACCCGATGATCCTGCGCCGAACACAAGCGCGCGTTTTCCCGTCAGGCGACCTGTCAAAACAGTCTCCATTCCAATCGTCAGATATAGTCGGGTTGGCCCCGCTACGGGCGGGGCCAATTATTCAGCGGACCGGTCAGGTCAGGCTGGCGCCAACGGCCTTTTCGAGAATGGCCCAGGCCTCATCGCCGTACTTGCCCTTCCACTCGGAATAGAAGCCTGCCTCTTTCAGCGCGGCGCGGAAGAGCGTCGCATCCGTGTCGTTAAAGGTCATGCCCTTGGAAATCAGGTCTTCCTGCACCGAGGCATTCAGCTTCGCCACATCGGCGCGTTCATCCTTGCCGGACTGGTTGAGGTTTTTGGCAACGATGGTGCGCAGATCGTCCGGCAGGCGCTCCCAGGCGCGCTTGTTGGCCAGGAACCAGAAACCGTCCCACATGTGGTTGGTGACCGAGCAGAATTTCTGCACTTCGAACAGCTTGGCGGTGGAAATGATCGCCAGCGGGTTTTCCTGGCCATCGACCACGCCGGTCTGCAGCGCGGTGTAGACTTCGGCGAAATTGATCGAGGCCGGGGCCGATTTGAAGGCCTTGAACATCGATGTCCAGAGCGGGCTTACAGGCACGCGGATCTTGAAGCTTTCGAGATCGGCCGGTGTGGCGATGGGCTTGGACGCGCTGGTGATCTGGCGGAAGCCGTTATCCCAGATGGTATCCATGGCAACGAGGTTCTGCTTGGCGATTTCACCACGCACATATTTACCGAGGTCGCCATCCATGGCGGCCCACACGGAATCGTAGTTCGGAAAGGCGAAGCCAATGCCGCTGATGGAGGCATTCGGCACCAGTGTCGACAGGATCAGCGGCGAGAGCGTGAAGAACTCAACGCCGCCGGACCGCACCTGGCTCAAAACGTCCGTATCGGCGCCCAGCTGGCTGCTGGGGAAGATGCTGATATTCACCTGCCCATCGGTTTCCTTGGCGATACGGTCTGCGGCCTCCTTGGCGCGGATATTCATGGGGTGCGCGGCAGGCAGGTTGTTGGCATATTTATAATTGTATTGGGCAGCGCGGGCGCGTGACACGAAGGCGGTGGCCAGAACGGCGGAACCGGCACCGGCGAGCATGGTACGTCTGTTGATATTCATTGCTTTCTCCTCCCAAATAAAGCATGCGATCGTTAATCGGCATGGCGGGCAGGTCCCCGCCATGGTCTCAGAGCAGAATTGTCGAAAAGCCCGGAACGGCGGCAATCAGCAACAGGCCGATGACCATGGCCGCGAGATAGGGCCAGATGGCGCCCATGGCTTCATCGGGCGAGACATTGCCGATCTTGCAGGCGATGTAGAAGCCGATGCCGATCGGCGGTGCCATCAGGCCGATATTCATGGCGACCACCACGACCATCGAATAATGGATGTCGTTGATGCCGAGCGTGCGGGCAATGGGGAACATGATCGGTGCGAGCAGAACGATCGCCGGCAGACCTTCCAGCACGCAGCCCAGGATCATGAAGATCAGGATCGACACGATCATATAGGTTATCCAGCCGCCCGGCAGATCGGTGATCATGGCGGTGAGCTGGAAGGCAAAGCCGCTCTGGGTCAGCCCCCAGGCCATGGCCGAAGCGCAGCCGAGGATCAACAGGATGGCGCCGGAAAGGGCCGCCGTCTCCACCAGCATGGAATAGAGCTTCTTGAGGCTGATGCCGCCATAAAGCACCGCGCCGATGATCATGGCGTAGAGCACGGCGATAGTGGAGACTTCGGTTGCCGTCGCCACGCCGCCGCCCACCAGGCTGCGGATGAGGAAAGGCAGGACCAGCGCCGGGGCGGCAATCAGGGCTGCCTTGCCCACCAGCGGCCATGGGGTGCGCCTTGCGCCTTCCATGTTCTCATGCCGCGCCTTCCAGCGGGCCAAAACGGCCAGCACCAGAAGCAGCACCATGGCAATCATGAAACCGGAGGTGAACAGACCGGCAATCGATACGCCCGCCGCAGAACCGAGAACGATCAGCACGATGGATGGCGGAACCGTATCGGCCATGGCCGCACCGGTGGCCAAAAGCGCGATCATTTCCTTGGGCTTGTGGCCGCGGCGCTTCATTTCCGGAAACAGCGCCGGTGCGACGGTCGCCATATCCGAGACCTTGGAGCCGGAAATGCCCGAGACCAGAAACAGCGAGCCGAGCAGTACATAGGACATGCCGGCGCGGATATGGCCGAACATCGAGGACAGGAGCTCGACGATCGCCTTGCCCATGCCGGTGGCATCGAGCACACAGCCCAGCAGCACGAAAACCGGCACCGACAGCAGAATGATGCCCGACATGCCCTCATCCATACGCCCGATCATCACGATGGTCGGAACCCAGGTGGCGAAGGTCAGGTAGGCGAGGGTTCCAAGACCGAAGCAGAAGGCGATCGGCACGCCCAGCACCAGAAACACGGCCACGAACAGGCCGAGGAAGATCGCCAGATTGAAATTGCCGAAGGTTTCGAGCACCGGCGATGCCAGATAGAGCAGGCCGGAAGCGACCGCGACAGTGACGACGGCCACGATGATGTCGCGCAATTTCTCCCTGCGGAAGAGATTGTTGAAGACCAGAAGCAGCATAAGACACGCGCCAAATGGCAGAGCCGCAGCGCGGAAAGTCATGGGAATATTGAGCGCGGCCGAGGTGACCACCCACTCCTCGATGGCATATTCGATAGCGGGCTTGATGATCGCCGCCAGAAATGTCGCCACCAGCACCAGGGCAAGTGAATTGATGTAGCCCAGAAAACGCTGCGGAAACATGTTGAGAAATAGCGTCAGACGCAGGTGCTCGCTGCGATCAATGGCAATTGCCGCGCCCAGCATGGCAAACCACAGGAAGCACAACGACGCCATTTCATCGATCCAGACGATGGGCAGATGTAAGGCATAGCGCGATGTCACACCCAGCAGAAGCAGGCCAATCATCACGGCCAACAGCACGGCTGCGACGGCCTCAACCGGTCGCATGAACCACGAGCCCGTCACCGGCTCCGTGTGCAATAACTCGCCATCGAGTACAAATACGTCGTCATCTGTGCTTGCGGTCATGGTCATTGGGGCCTCCTCTCCCGCAGAACAACCTTCGCAATGGATGGTAGCCAGCAAAACAGGCCGTCCATGCCGCAACCGCGACACTATCTGTTGTTGCCAGGCTGGTCAGACCCCTCCGAAAGTCTGAACGTATCGGTATATTGCCTCCACAATATGGACCGTTACAAAACCATATATTCGGGATACACAGGAAATTTGACGAAATCAACAGTAAATAGGCGGATTTGTGTAGTTTATTCGCGCGCCTATAAGGTCCATATAGTGGATCATACTTAATATTGCTGTGCGTCCATCGGTAAAGGCGATGCGACAAAGGACGCATTTGCAAGTGCCTGTCGCTGTCTGGGTCCGCGTGCTTCCAGAATGGTTCGCCCGCTTTTATTGCAGGCTTGCAGAATGATCCGACAGCTGTCGCAAGAGGGAGGTGTCCTCTGACTAGCCTGCTGGTCTATTGGCGAATGGGTGAGTGGCAATTATGGCGGGTGTCCGTCGAGTGTACCGGAATGGCCGTGCCGCCTGCTTTCTTACCCGAGTCGACATATGGTCGGGTGTCGGGCGGCAAGTTCGGAACTGTTTTGGTGAAGGTCAGTATTCCCGTTTCAGACCGCGAGGAACCACGTAGACTTTGCCGTCATATGTCACCTGGATTTTCCTGATCTGCTTCTTTTCGTCGAAGCTCTCGCATTGCCCATCCGACATGACCTTGAAAATGCTGGGTGCTTCGGTCTCCGTCACGACAATATCGGCGGCTCCCCAGTGGGTTCGTCTGGCCATGGTCAGTGTGCGCGTCGTTGTCTGGAAATTTCCTGCACAAGTGGTATCCCACTCTCCCACATTTTCCCGAACGACGATATTGTCGAGAACGGAGCGCAGGCGTTCGCCGTCGATCGTGTAGAGCCGCAATGTGGTGTCGCTGAAGGGGTTGGCTCTGGAAGAGCCTTCGGTCTCGATCCGTATGCCGAAGGCTGTTTTGCCGGGTGCCAGCTGGTAGCGGGCGGTATCGAAGGTCATGCCGCGGATTCTGATCGCGTCATCGTTCATTATCCCTGTCACTCGCAGCCTTTGCCTGAGCTGGAGTGACTTGTTTTCAACGACGAGTATGTCCAGGTCTCCCTCGTTTTCGTAGTCTGAAAGCTTCGTCATCAAGGGCACGGCAACCAGCATGAGGTCCGGATTGGCGGGCCAGAGCCGGCACACGATGACGTGCGGATCACTGCCGATGAAGGTATCGGCGGGCAACCTCAATGTCGCGTTGCCAATATTGAATTCCAACTCGGCGGTCTTCTGAGCAGTTGGATAGGCTTGGTGGACAATATCCTCGCCGTGGGTGCCGCATTCGTTCTCTGCCGCAGCCGATATGTCGGCGCTGAAAAACACGGTGCTGAAGACCAGAAGCCCAGAAAATATCCACTTTCTTAGATGAGCTTTCCTCATCGGCGCTTTCCTTCCCGTTCATACCCTGTCTTGGATGAAGACGTCGGCGACAAGGCAATCCTGCGAATGTTCTCTGGCATGGAAAATCCGGACTGGGAACGGCCCGCGGAATAGGCTGAGGCATACCCGAAGCACTCCCTGCGTGATCTCATTGCAAAGCTACAACACCGTCGTTCGGCCAACCCCTGTGGGGCTGGATGCCTGTTCTGCATCCGTCGGAAGACGTGCTTTTTTGCTGTCCCTGCGCAACCATTCACCGAGGGGCATCTGTGGATGAGCATGCGGCGGGCTTTGCAGAAATTCAACGATCTCGGCCCGCCAGACACGGAAACTGTTACGGAAACACCAGCGAAGATCGGCTCTGATGTCCTTGTCGGGATGTGCAAGGATACGCAACAATGTTCCCGGGCGCAGGTGAACCGCCACTTCCATCAGCTTGACCAGCCAAAAGACGGAACGTGTGGAGAGATACCTTGAGGCAAGAAGCTGATGCCGGTAGTCCCACTTGGCGGGATCGGTTTGAACGACACCACGCTCGTTGTTCTCCGCCGCCCAGTCCGACCATCTGTGTGGCGTGACATACATGGCATTGACGAGATCTGGATCGTAGAGCGCGATCTGGCGGATGGCGCGGCCGTAATCGGCGAGACGTTCCTCTTCGAAACCAACGATGTGGCCAAGCATGGACAGGATGCCGTGTTGACGCAGAAGCTTTACGGCCAGCTGGTCGTCCTTCGTCGTGGAGCCCTTGCGGATTGCCTCAAGCGTTGCGGGATCCGTTGTCTCGATCCCCATGAGGATGCAGGCCATGCCCGCACGTCGCATGAGCGGCAAAAGATCTGCGTCGCGTACGATATCGGTGGCCCGAATCGTCGCAAACAGGCGGACTGGCACGTTTTGTTCGATAAGCGCTTCGAGAAATTCCCGCCACAACCGTTTAGAAGACGTAGGGTTCTCGTCGGCCAGGGTTACGAAACCGATGCCGTGCCGGCGGTGAAGCCAGCCGATTTCAGCGGCAACGGCTTCGGGAGAACGGTAACGCCATTTGCTCCAAAACTGGTACTGGCCACAATAGCTGCACACATGCGGACAGCCGCGGGAAAACTGGATGATGGCAGCCCGGCCTCGCCCGAAACACTGATAGTCGTCCCAATTTTCGATGAGTTCCCAGCCAATGCGCAGTTCGTCCAGTTTGGTGATCAGCGCCGCAGACGGATTTTCACGAATGGAACCATCCCGCTGACGCCAGGTGATGCCGTTCACCCGGATGAGCGGATTGCCCTGCGCAATGGCCGCTGCAAGATCAGTCACTGCTGTTTCGCCTTCGCCGCGGATGATGATGTCGACATCTGCCGCGGACTGAAGAATATCGGCAGCGTGATAGGTAGGGTAAACGCCTCCGTAAACCGTTACGGCCTGAGGGGAGGTGCGTTTTGAGGTGGCCAGTGTTTCCAGGCAGGCTCGATGCGCCGGCGTCGAGCCTGCGTGACCGGTCATGACCATATCGGGTGCGAAAGCGCGTATTGCCCGTTCAATATCCTGTTGAGACAGGTGATGACGTTCTGCGTCGAGAAGGCTCACCACATGACCTGCATCAATGAGCGGGCCGCCAATACACAGGAGCCCAAAAGGAATCTGGTGCCCGGTACCTTTCGACGACAGTGAGATGTAGGGAGGATTGATCAGCAGGATGCGCATCAGGTCCGTCCTTGTTTCAATGGGTAGCGCGGCATCGGCCTGCGTGGTTTGAACCTGCCGGGCGTATGAGACTAGCGGAGGATATACCTGTTTTCATGTCGCTTTCCCTGCCCTTGCTTCCTGGGAAACCGATGACACTCGTTTCGCCGCAGGTTTTACGAACAGATCGTTGATCGGTTGACCCCGTTTGTTGTTCTCACGCCACAGCCGCACCATCATCCACAATAGCCCTGCCAAGCCCGGCAAGCTGATGAGTGGCGCCAAAATGAAATGCCCGGCCACCACCAACAGCAGGAACCACAATATGAGACGACTGAGAGGGCCGGCGCGTCGCAAGCAGAACCACCAGACTGGAGCAAGAGCGAAGGTAGCAACGGGGACGAAACCGAACATCGCGGCATAACCGCACCCTCCCTCGAAACACGACCCGAAGGCATCCGGATCGAAGAGATGGAGAAGCATCGCCAGCATGAATGCAGAAATGAAGGCTATTACCACGGCCAGCAGAAATAGCTCTCCGGCATGGCCGCGCGGTGCTGTTGGTGATTGTTTACCATCGTCAGGTTCTGCTGGCATGGTATGCGTTTTCTCCGAACCGGAGGCCGCTTTGCGGTTAGCTATTCGGCCTCCCCGTTACGATGGGAAGCTGCCTTCTCGTCGAGATTGATCATCGGCAAGGCACCATTCGGCAACATGGTTGTGGGCAGGCGGCCGTCCCATTTTTCGGCCTGGGTGAGGGAGACAAGGCCGGGATTGTCGCGGAGCGCGTCACCGCGCGCCTTTATCGCCTGCGCTTCGGCATCGCCCCGAAGGCGTATCGCCTCGGCATCCGCCTGTGCCTGCAACCGGACCGCATCCGCCTGCGCCTGGGCTTCGGCACGTCGGGCATCCGCGTCGGCATTGGCGCGCGTGACGGTAATTTCCGCCTGCACCTTTTCCCGTTCGGCATTTTGCCGCAATTTCTGGACTTCGACCTCGGCGAGCATACGCTGCTCTATGCTTGCCTCGTAGGCATCGGAAAAATCAATGTTCTCGATCTGGACGCTGTCGACGATCACCGGTCCCCGCACGCTGTCCTGGATCGCCTGCGCGATCTCCTGATTGAGGCGTCCGCGTTCCTGTATGGCGGTGACCGCATTGAAGCGTCCGAAGACCGTCTTGCTTTCCTCAAAGACCTTGCGTTCGACAAGACGACCCAGAAGTCCTTCCTCGGAGCCGTATTGTTCATAGACGGAAGCAACCTGATCGACGGGAATGCGATAGTTGACCGAAAGTTTGACCGTCGCTGGCTGCTGGTCGCGGCTGTAGGCCTCCATGTGTTCATAAACCTTCGATTGCGATTGCACGGAAATGCGGACGATCGAATCGATGACGGGAAGTTTGAAACCAAGACCGGGCTCCGCCGTTCCAGCGATCGCGCCATATCTCAGGACGACGCCGCGCTCGCCTTGATCGATCGTATACCACGAACCGAAGACGATGCTCAGCGCTGCAAGGCCAACAATTCCAAGAATGGCGGAGGGAATGAAGGAGGTTATTTTCACTCAAGACGTCCTGATTGTTTCAACCATAAAGGGCATAAAGTGTCTTTTGCGAAAATAAAAGCCACTTGGGATAATCAGGATATTTTTCCCGCCCGCAGAGCGTCGCACGTACGGGGTTGGCCGGTATTGGGGTCATTGTCCCGACACGGTCAAACGGGAGCGGTCACCTTGCGTCAGGAGGGAGGCGGCTCACGGTCGCCTCCCAGTGAAAATGTTGCGTTCCTGACTGAAAATATCGATTCGGCCCCCGCGTGTTGTCAGGGTCCAAATCTCATCTCGGCTGCGGGCCGATGTAGCGGGATTGCGGGCGAATGAGGCGCCCTGTGCGCTCCTGTTCCAATACATGGGCGGTCCAGCCCGCCATACGCCCGGCCGCAAAGACATTGGTAAAGCTGTCGCGCGGAAAACCCACCGCTTCCAGCACGAGTGCGGTATAGAATTCGACATTGGTCTGCAGAGGACGCAGAGGCTTCTTTTCCTTCAGAAGCGCCAGTGCCGCTTCCTCCACTTTACCCGCAAAGGCAATGCGGTCGGAGCCTTCCTTCAGGCTGGAAACGGCATGTTTCAGCACGTCGGCGCGCGGGTCACGCACGCGGTAGATCCGGTGGCCGAATCCCATAAGACGTTCTCCACGCCCCAGCGCATTCAGCAGCCATGGTTCGATTTCCGCCTCGGTGCCAATGGCGTCCAGCATATCCAGTACCGGGCCCGGTGCACCGCCGTGAAGAGGTCCCTTCAAGGCGCAAAGCGCACCAACGACCGATGAAAACAGCCCGGCCCCGGTCGAGGCGATTACCCGGGCGGTGAAGGTGGAAGCATTCAGCCCGTGATCGGCAACGGTGGTCAGATATGTATCAAGGGCTCGCACCTTCTCCGTCGAAGGCAATGTGCCGGACAGCATTCGCAGGAAATCCGCAGAATGGGCAAGCGACGCATCGGGTGCTATCGGCGAAAGTTCCTGCCTGTTGCGGATGATGGCTGCGGCAAAGACCGGCACGGCTGCGACAGCCATTATGTGATGCGGGGTGGTTTCATCATCCGGCAACGAAGACAACAGAAGACGCAAGGCCTCGACGGAGGTGAGGGTGGACAGGCCTGGAAGCAGAAGCTGCATGCGTTCGAATGTGCGCAGCCGCGCCTTGCCCAGTTGCGAACGAATGTCCTGGGCTGTGATCTTCACCGCCGTCTGCCCGGACCACAGGAGTTCCAGCACCTGTTCGAAAGACCAGTCAGCCAGTTCCGCCAGGTGATGGCCTCGAACGACAAGCTCGCCCGCCTGCCCGTCCACATGACTGAGCATGGTTTCGGCGGCAACGACATCATCGAGACCGGGAGCCGGGCTTTTGCCGACAAGAGCAGGGGTGGCGGACATGGTCATTCTCCTCATTCAATGTGAAACATGCTTGAGGATGCTGCGGTGCACATATATGGTCAATCTTGATTCATATAATCAATACGAGATCATCATGCGGCACTCCGACAAGTTCATGACCGCCGATCGCGCTGCGGCCGAGTTGGGCATCAGTCGTGCAACGCTTTACGCCTATGTAAGCCGTGGATTGATCCACACGAGTGACGCAGCCGACGATCCGCGCCGCAGGCTCTACAGCGCGCACGACATTGAAGCGCTGAAGAAGAGGAAAAACGTTGGACGGCGTCCCCGGCAGGTGGCTGCCGCTGCGCTTGACTGGGGGCTGCCCGTGCTCGAGTCCGCCATTACCGAAATTGCGGAGGGCCGGTTACGCTATCGCGGTCAGGACGCTCTTGCTCTTTCGCAGGCGGCGAGCCTCGAGGATGTTGCCCGGCTGCTATGGGATTGCGGCGAAGCTGATCCATTCGGTGATGTAAAAGCTGTTCCGACGCCGTGGCCACAGCCCGTGCTCGACCATGTCGGAAATCTGCCACTGACAGAGCGATGCCAGGCGCTTCTTCCGCTTGTGGAAGCCGGCCGCGTGACCGCCTGGCGGCGTGACAACCGACGTCTCTGGCCTGGGGCCGCAGCCATGTTGCGGGGTGTCGCCGGTGCCTGCACCTCAAGCCAACCGAAGACGCAGGCGGTTCACCTGTTCCTCGCGGACGCATGGCAGGCGGATGCGGCAGGCGCGGATCTCATTCGCCGGGCCCTCGTGCTGCAGGCCGATCACGAACTCAATGCCTCGGCATTTGCGGTGCGCGTCGTCGCTTCGACGGGAGCATCGCTGGGCGCCTGCCTGAATGCGGGGCTTTCCGCGCTGAGCGGCCCCCTGCATGGCGGCATGACAAGCCTTGTCGAACTTTTATTCGACGAGCTGGAGCGATATGGGGATGTCGAGCGGGTCATCGATGAGCGCCTGCGCCGGGGTGAAGCCATTCCCGGCTTTCATCATCCGCTCTATCCGGACGGTGACCCACGAGCGACTGGCCTGCTGCCCTATCTCCCGCCGGATGCGCAACGCGACGAGCTTCTGCAGATGATGAACGATACTGCCGGGCAACTGCCGACCTGCGATGTGGCGCTCGTCAGCCTCCGGCGAAGCCTGAAGCTGCCGCGCGGTGCGGCACTCGCACTTTTTGCCGTCGCGCGAACTGTCGGCTGGGTCGCCCATGCGCTGGAGCAGAAGCTGGATGACAAGCTGATCCGACCCCGGGCCTGTTATGTGGGGCAATAGGCGGAAGGTTTTACCCCTGTAGGCACGGTGTTTTCAAAATTTATGCCTGTTCGTTTGTCCGCAATGCGCCAAGAGCCGCCATTGCCATTCTCTCGATCGATAATAGTGTGGGAGCGAAGCGATCCGATTGGCGAGCAGGGCACATGAAAACAGCTATCGTCTTCGACTGTGAATTTCTCTGCGTGCAGGGTTCCCAAAACCGGTTCTGGTGTGGGGCGATCGACCCTGATCCTGTCATTGCCCAGATCGGCGCGGTCAGGATCGGACTTGAAGCCGGCTTCCCCATTCTGGAAACCTTCAAAGCCTACGTCACGCCGGTTGACCGGCATGGCGACAAATATGCGCTTGATCCATACTTCGTAAATCTGACCGGAATTACCGAAGAACAGATCGATCAGCAGGGCGCAAGCCTTCAGGAGGCGCTGTCGGGTCTGGAGAATTTCTCGGAAGGAGCAGGATTCTGGTCCTGGGGAAAGGACGAGCTGAACATGCTCGCGATCAGTTGTTATATAGCGGGCATAAGCCCACCAATTCCCGCGTCCCGCTTCGATAACGCGGTCAAGCTTTTGCTTGCTGCCGGCATGCCCGTGGAGGACCTGGCAAGAACACCAAGCAACAGACTTGCGGATTATTATGGTATCGATCATCCCGTCCTGAGAGGGCACGATGCCTTGGATGATGCCCTGTCGGTTGCCTATACTCTTCAGCACCTTCTGCGTTGCGGGAAACTGCAGGCCTCGGCCTTTGGCCGATAGGGTCAAACGCTGCCGTTCGGCGATGGCAATGGTCTGGAAGAAAAACTAAATCATGTGCTGGTTCTCACCAGGCAAAAGCCCCCGGGCTCCGCAGATAGAAGGGTACTATTACGTCGATGAACCTCCGGCAGCAGATCATAGCCCTTTCCATTCTGCCGCTGGTGCTGGCGGTATTTGCCATCACGGCTTTCATCACATGGCAGTCCAGAACCCTGGCCGAGAGCAGCATATCGACTTTCGAGCAGAATATGCTGAAAGCCAAGGAAAGCGAAATCGTTCATCTCACCTATGTGGCCATGTCTGCCGTTCGCGGGATCATGGCGCAGGGCGGCCTGTCTGATGACGAGAAGCGGGAGAGGGCGATCGAGCTCATCAAGAGCCTGGACTATGGAGAGGACGGGTATTTCTTCGTCTACGATTATGCCGGAAACAGTATCGTCCATCCCCGACAAAACGAATTCCCGGGCCGCAACTGGCTGGATTTCATCGATCCGGATGGAAAGAAGGTAATTGAAACCCTGATCGCGACGGCGAAGGCGGGCGGCGGTTTCGTTCAATACAAATGGGCGAGGCCTGCAACGGGCCAGATTGGTGACAAGCTGTCCTATGTGGACAAGCTGGATAATTGGCGCTGGATGCTGGGAACCGGCATCTATCTTGATGAGATCCATACCCAGACCGAAGCGGCTCAGACGGATTTTCGCAGCGCCATTGGCTGGACATTCAAAATTGTCGCTTTGGTCGCTATTCCGGCGATCCTGCTGGTGTTTGCGACGGGCATGGTCATAACCCTCAGCGAGCGGCGGCTTGCCGACCGGAAGCTGCGGCTGCTTACGCAGCGGGTCATCGATACGCAGGAACAGGAACGAACCCGACTTGCCCGCGACCTGCATGACGGGATTTCGCAAAGCCTGGTGGGCGCCCGCTATGCGATGAACCTTGCAGAACGCAAGGTCAAGGCGGGTGACGGCGATGTGTCCGGGGCGATAGAAGGCGGGATCAAGACACTCAACGATGCGATCCGCGATGTTCGCCAGCTGTCGCATGCGTTGAGGCCGCCTCTGCTTGATGATCTGGGGTTGGTAGCGGCGCTGCGCGCCCTGTGTGAGGGCTTTCGTGACAGAACGGGTGTAGATGCCGTTCTGGATGCCAGCTTTTTTGCGGATAATCTGAAGGCCAACGTCAGTACGGCGCTTTACCGCATTGCGCAGGAGGCTCTCACCAATGTCGAGCGCCACGCCGATGCGACCACGGTTTTCATTCGGTTGCGCAGTGAGCGTGGCCGCAGCCGGATGACGATCGGTGATGATGGTGTCGGTTTCGATAGCGCGGGAACCGCTGCACAGGGCCTCGGCTTGCGTAACATGCAAGAACGGGTGGCGCATTTCCGTGGCGTTCTGCTGATCAAAAGTGATGAGAAGGGAACCATGTTAACTGTCTTGACGCCGCTCTCTGCCCATCGCGACCCTGCGGAGTCGGCGGCATGACGAAATCCGGGCCCATCAACGTCCTGCTTGTCGACAATCATCCCGTGGTTCTGGATGGGCTCCGGGCCATTCTCCAGACCTATGCCCATCTGAATGTCGCGGGGACCGCCGCAGATGCACAGGCCGGGCTTGAAATGGCCGCAGCCCTTCATCCGGATGTCGTTCTGCTGGATATAAACATGCCGAAAATCAATGGCATAGAGGCAATCAGCCTGTTCAAAAGCGCCCTGCCGGCATGTGGCGTCATCATGCTTTCCATGCATGACGACAAGGAATACATCTCCTCCTCAGTGCTGCGCGGCGCTTCCGGTTATATTCTGAAGGACGTTTCGACTGACGAGATCGCAGCGGCTATCGAAGCGGTGGCGAAAGGCGGCACCTATTTCTCTTCCGGTGTCGCCGACGCCATATTGGAGACGGCGCGCGTCGATGAAGCCGAGCCTCTGACCAGGCGGGAGCGCGACGTGCTGCGGGAACTGGTCGCCGGGAAAAACAACCGCGAAATTGCCGATGCTCTGGGCATCACCCTGGCGACTGCCGAAACCCATCGAAAGCACCTGAAAAAGAAGCTGGGGCTGAAATCGACGGCGGAACTGGTGCGTTATGCGCTTGATCGGGGGATCGGCGTCCTGAGGCCATGACGCCGTTACCCACTTCTGGGTAGGCACCTTCAGGTTTGCCGGCCGCGCGATTGCAGCCACAGGTCAATCACCCTACCACCTCCCGGATGTACACGCCAAATCGGGAGGAACCACAATGGCGAAACCATCCCCGGGCAAGAAAGTGGCTTTGTCGCTTCTTGCCCTTCCTTATATCGGACTTCTCTGGGTCCCCTTCTACAATTTCGAAAAACCGTCTCTTTTCGGCTTTCCCTTTTTTTACTGGTATCAGCTGGCCTGGGTGCCGCTGACCGCTTGCATCACTTATATCGCTTATCGGAGTGTGCGCGATGACGACTGAGATCGACGTCACGGCGCTGTCCGTCTTCACCTTCTTCTTCGTTCTGGTCACCATGCTCGGCTTCGTGGCATCCCGCTGGCGCAAGCCCAAAAATCTCGACAATATCGATGAATGGGGCCTGGGAGGCCGGTCTTTCGGCACCTGGATCACCTGGTTTCTGGTCGGCGGCGACTTTTATACCGCCTATACGATTATCGCCGTGCCGGCGCTTGTCTATGTCGTGGGCGCTTACGGGTTTTTCGCCCTGCCTTACACGATTATCGTCTATCCCTTCGTTTTCGCGGTCATGCCACTCCTGTGGAAGCGGGCGCGCGACGCGGGTTATGTGACAGCCGGTGACATCGTCCATGGCCAGTTCGGCTCGCGTGCCCTTGAACTGGTGGTTGCCGCGACCGGCGTCGTCGCCACCATGCCCTATATCGCCTTGCAGCTGATCGGCATGACGGCTGCGCTCAAGGCGCTGGGTCTTCACGGGGAAATCCCGCTGTCCATCGCCTTTATCATCCTGGCGCTTTACACCTATTCGGCAGGGTTGCGCGCGCCGGCGCTGATCGCCTTCGTCAAGGACATCATGATCTATATCGTGGTGATCGTTGCCGTCCTGCTCATTCCGTCCAAGCTCGGCGGTTATGAAAACGTCTTCGCATCCGCCAAGGCTGCATTTGATGCCAAGGGCACCGGCAGCCTGTTGCTTGGCGGAAACCAATATGTCGCCTATGCGACCCTGGCCTTGGGTTCGGCGCTGGCTGCGTTCATGTACCCCCACACCCTGACGGGCATATTCGCATCCAACAGCGCCAACACGATCCGGAAGAACGCGGTGCTTTTGCCGGCCTATACGCTTTTGCTCGGCCTGCTGGCGCTGCTTGGTTATATGGGACACGCTGCAGGCCTGAAGCTGGATAGTCCGAACGACGTCGTGCCGGCCCTGTTTCAGACGCTGTTTCCGAGCTGGTTCGCGGGCTTCGCTTTCGCTGCGATCGCGATCGGCGCATTGGTTCCGGCAGCCGTCATGAGCATTGGCGCCGCCAACCTGTTTACCCGCAACTTCTGGAAGGCTTACGTTAATCCCAGCGTGACCACGGAAGGGGAAGCCAAGGTCGCCAAACTGTCGTCGCTGGTCGTCAAGGTTGGGGCCTTGCTGGTCATTCTTCTCCTGCCAACGCAGTTCGCCCTCGATCTGCAATTGCTGGGCGGCATATGGATCCTGCAGACACTGCCGGCGCTGATCTTTGGTCTTTATTCCAGTTGGTTCCGTGCGCCAGCGTTGCTGGCCGGATGGATTACAGGCTTTGTCGGAGGAACATACCTTGTCTGGGACGCGGGCTGGAAACCCCTGCACGCCATCAGTCTGGGTGGTGAGCCATTCACCGTCTATACGGGATTGCTTGCCCTGGCTGCGAACATCGCAATCACATGCGTGATCAATGTGGCCCTTCGTTCCGCAAAACCTCTGTCGGTTTGAGGAGCGAACCGTGCAAGCCGCCTTCAGGGCGGCTTGCACGGGCTCCGCCTAAATTGTGCCCGGAAACGGAGCCTAGTGATGATAGCAACGGTAGACAGCACCCATCCATGAACGCTGAATCGCGATCGGCCGCCTATGAACAGGGCGGATGAGCTTTCATACCTGAAAGCGGCCCTCAGTTGTCGTGAAGCGATGCCGCGGCAGACTGGGCGTTTGCCGCGGCTGATGCGGAGATTGTGTTGACCCCGCTACATTCCCAGTAATCTTGGCAGGAAGAGCGTGATTTCCGGGATATACGTAATCAGCATCAGGAACACGAGGGCTGTCAGCAGCCAGGGAATGACCGATTTGGACACCTCTGTCAGGCCCAGTCGTGAGATCGCGGAACCAACGTAGAGATTAAGCCCTACAGGAGGCGTCGCGAGGCCGATTTCCATGTTCACGATCAGTATGATGCCGAAATGGACGGGGTCTACCCCCAACTTGACGGCAATCGGATAAAGGATCGGTGCCATGATGAGGATGATCGCCGATGGTTCCATGACCATGCCGATGACGAGGAGCATGATGTTGACGACCAGCAGGAAGCCGATCTTGCCGAAGCCAAGCGATACGATCCAATCCGACATAAGCTGGGGAATTTGCTCCGAAGTCAGAATGAAGGCGAACATGACAGCGTTTGTGATGATGTAGAGCAGCATGGCTGACATGGCGGCCGACCCGAGCAAAATGCGCGGGACATCTCTCATCCGTATGTCCCTGTAGACAAAGACGGCAATCACGAAGGCATATACCGCCGAGACTGCGGCTGCCTCTGTTGGGGTGAACAGACCGCCATAAATGCCACCCATGATGATGACGATCAGAAGTAGGCCCCAGACGGATTTCCGGAAGGCAACCAGCCGATCCCGCCAGCTTGCCCGCGGAAGGCGTGGATAGCCGTTCTTCCATGCGCGCCACACCGTCGTGATCGCATACATCGCGGCAAGGATCAGGCCGGGCACAACACCCGCGATGAAGATTTGCCCGATCGAAGGTGAGAAAATGGTTTCGCCATCCGGCCCGGTCGCAAGCATTCCTGACGTCGCAACGGCATACATGACCATGACGATGGAAGGTGGAATGAGAATGCCCAGTCCGCCCGCCGCCGCCACCGGCCCGACGGCAAACTGTGGCGGATACCCCATCTTGACCATGGCGGGAATCATGATGGATCCGACCGCCATTACGGTTGCGGG
Source organism: Rhizobium rhizogenes (assembly GCF_002005205.3). The sequence goes on from NZ_CP019702.2 coordinate 1,256,705, forward strand.
GCTCGATCCCGAGATTGCTGCAAAGAGCGCGCAGGCCACTACCGCTGCAAGTCCCATTCCGCCGTGCCAATGTCCGACCATCGACGTGGCGAAGGCTATCATGCGTTTGGCGACGCCACCGTGTGTCAGGAAGTTGCCCGCCAGAATGAAAAACGGGATCGCCATGATCTCGAATTTCTCGATGCCGGTGAAAAGTTTCAACGCGATGGAATCCATCGGAATTTTGGTGAACGCGAACAGGAAGCTGAATACGGTCAAACCGAGCGCGATCGAGACAGGCATGCCTGTCGCCAGCAGAATTGTGAGGATGGCAAAAATGATGAGGGCGGTCATTATTTCTGTCCTCCGTTCTGAGCGGCGGACTCGTCATCAACGCCATCCACATGGCCAATCTCGTGGTGAATGATGATGCCTGTGGTGAGGTACAGCCAAAGCGCCTGAATGAAGCGAAAACACATCAGGGCCGAACCCAATGGAACCGCGAGATAGACAATCCACATCGGGATTTCGAGATCGGCGGAGATTTGGCCTCCGACACCGACGTGGTAAACGAAAGTGGAGCCAATCCACACAAGGATTGCGGTAAAGATCACGCCACCCGACATCGCGATTATCGTCAATATCCGGCGCCGTTTCTCCTCCAGCATGTTCACAAGCATGTCGACCCCGACATGGATGCCGATACGCACGCCATAGGCCGCGCCAAATTTCGCCATCCATACGAAGAGGTAAATGCAGGCTTCCTGCGCCCAGGTCAGTTTGATGGCATTGATGGTGGAGAAGATCGAACGAGCCCAGGCCTGGAGTTCCGGCATGTTGTTGGCACGGGCAAAACGAACGAGATCGGCGGCATAACCAATCGAAAATCGATGAAGAACGGCGACGAAGATCAATGTCACGGCAGCAGCCATCAGCGCCGCGATCAGGATTTCTTCGAAACGGTCGAGCATGCGCAGCATAATCAAACCTCACGAACAAGAGAGGGGGTGCGGGACGCACCCCCTTGAAGAAAATGGAAAGAGGTTTTGACGGTGTTACTGGATACCCAGAACGCCATGTGCCTGTTTGACCAGGTCTTCGCCGATGCGAGACGCCATCTGCTCGTGGAGCGGGCGCAAACGCTCGATCCACGAAGCCCGTTCGTCGTCGCTCAGCTCATGAAACTTCGTCGCTCCGGCCTTGACCATCTCGGCCATCGCCCATTCATTTTCTTCGCGCGCGATTGAATTCGCATAGGTGGTCGACTCGTCCATGGCGCGGTCGATCTGTTCGCGAATATCCGGGTTCAGGCCATCCCAGAATGCCTTGTTGACGATCACCGCATAGCCAAGATAGCCGTGGTTGGTCAGCGTCGCGTGCTTCTGCACTTCATGCATCTTTTGGGTGAACATATTTGACGGCGGATTTTCCGTACCGTCGACAACGCCCGTTTGCAGCGCCTGGTAAACTTCGGAGAAAGGCAGGACCTGCGGCACGGCGTCCAGAGCCAGCATCTGTGCCTCGATGATTTTCGAGGACTGGATACGCATCTTCAATCCCAGGAGGTCATCCGGGCTTGCGATTGGCGAATTTGCCGACATCACCTTGAAGCCATTGTCCCAATAGGCCAGGCCCTTGATCCCTTTGCTGTCGAGCAGGCCGAGGAGATGTTGCCCGACTTCGCCGTCGGTTATCTTGCGAAGGTCTTCGTAGTTGGACATCAGATAAGGCAGATCGAAAAGCTCGAACTGCTGCACACCCAACGGGCCGAATTTCGCAAGGGAGGGAGCCAGCATCTGAACGGCACCGAGCTGGAGCGCTTCGAGCTCTTCCTTGTCCTTATAGAGCTGGCTGTTGGGATAGACTTCGACCAGTACCGCACCATTGGTATACTTCTCGGCAAGCTCCTTGAACTTCAGGGCACCCTTGCCTTTTGGAGTGTCGGGGGCGACGACATGGCTGAACTTGATGGTAACCGGATTGGCAAGGGCCGGGAAAGCCGCGACCAAGGCAATGGCGGCGGCACCGGCGAATGCCGCGAATGAACGACGAGTGAACATTGTTTTCCTCCTAAAATTCCGCAACCCTCCAGTTGCGACGCTATCGGAAGCTTCCTTGCCACCATGTTTGCGATCCCGCTATTGTGGATTCCCGCAATAGTGGCGTGATGGGCATGAAGATATATTGCGAGGACAGGCATGGGAGGCTTGCCGACGTTTGGGGGGACGAAGCCGGCAATGAAAAATGCGAAATTTTTGATACCGGGCGGCTCCCTGCGAAAGGAGGCCAAGGCTCCTTCAAACTCGGCGTGGTATCCTTGGCCGGGTGATAGTCCCGGACCTCTGGCGGCCCGGATCGATCTGTTGTCGCTCATTCCATTGATTGCAATCATTGCGCTGGCGGCGCTGGTCTGGGCATTCGTCTGGGCTGTTGCGCGCGATGACAGTGAAGGTGCGCGCATCAAGCTGGCGACCGATGCCCTGTGGGTGGAACAGACGTTACGGTTCCAGCTCGGTGTCGATGAAGACATGCTTGTCCGGCTTGCCATGGACCATGCGGGAGGAACAGAGGACTCGGTGATTGCGGCCAGGGCACGCAGCCACATTTCGACAAATCCGGAGGTCGTCTCCATTCTCTGGTATGGGCCGGACGGCCGCGCTGAAACTGGCTTGCCGGATGTTGCCGCGCCCGGTGATCCGGCTCTGGTAGCGCAGATTTTGGAGGTGGCTACCGCAACCTCGAGGCCGGTTTACGGGAACATCACGTCGAAAGGGCTTGTAACTTTCGGGCTGTTGCTGGCCGACAGACGTGGAGCCCTCACCGCGACGATCTCCTTGCCCTCTGTCCTGGACCGGCACCTGCCGTGGTGGATTGCAGAGCAATATGGCGTCACGCTGGTTGATCTGTCCGGGAATGTGCTGGCCAACCGCCAGCGACTGGAGATTGATCCGGAAAACCCCACCCATGTTATCAGCATCGATCCGCCGCTGCATGGAACATGGCTTCGCATCAGCGCCTACGGCCGCCCTCTGACGTTTCTCTCGACGGCGCTTTTTGGTGCCATTGCCGGCCTTGCTGTCTTTGCCGTGTTGGCAATGGCAATTCTCCACCGGTCAAGCAAGCGCAGGCGCGATACCGAGATGCGTCTTTGGGCAGAAACCGCCTTCAGGCGTTCGATGGAAGAGAGCCTGACTGTCGGTTTGCGGGCCAAAGATCACGAGGGCCGAATTCTCTTTGTCAATCCGGCATTCTGCAAACTCGTCGGGTGGACCGCGCAGGAGCTTGTCGGACATGCCGCTCCCTTACCATATTGGGACCCCAAATATTTGTCGGAGACGGAGCAGCGGCATCGCCGCCTTGCCGCAGGCGGGGCAGTCAGCCAGCGGTTTGAAACCCGTTTTGTCTCGCGTGACGGTCGCGAAATCGAGGTCGAGGTGTATGAAGCGCCGCTGATTGATGCGCGCGGCGAGCATCGAGGATGGATGGGGTCGATCATCGATGTCACGGAGGCGAGGCAAGCCGCACGGCGTGCCCGGCTTCATGATGAGGCGCTGGCGAGAACCGGACGGTTGGTAACCCTCGGCGAAATGGCGTCGACACTGTCGCACGAGCTAAACCAGCCGCTTTCGGCAATCGCATCTTACGCCGCAGGCATGCTGAACCTGATGAACCGGCAGGGAACCGACCTCGCGGTCTTGCGGGAAGCGACCGAGAAGCTGGCGCGTCAAGCCGATCGGGCAGGGCTTATCATTCGCCGTATTCAGGATCTCGTGAAAAAGCGTGAGCCGCGTTTCTCGAACCTGCAGCTTTCGGATGTCATCGACGAGACACTGGATTTCCTTCAAGCCGATGCGCGTGAACACGGCGTCCGGCTTGTGCAGCAGGGGCCGGGAGCCGGCGTCGTCGCTGCCGACGCCATTCTGCTGGAGCAGGTCCTCATCAATCTCATTCGCAACGGCATGGAGGCAATGGCCGAGTCCGGCAAGGATGCCGCCATCACCGTACGTTTATTCGAGCGTGACGGACTGGCCGTGATCGAAGTGGAGGATGGTGGCGCTGGAATACCGGCGGAGATGGTGGACACGATCTACGATGCCTTTGCCAGTACCAAGGCACAGGGCATGGGCATGGGGTTGAAAATCTGCCGGACGATCATCGAACTGCATCGGGGGCATCTGACGCATCATGCGGCATGCGGCGGAGGAACGGTATTCACCGTCGCCCTTCCGCTATCCGAAGCGGGATATGCGCAACCGGCAGAGCTGGAGGAAACATGAGGGAGGGGATTGATGGGTAGTTTGATCGATATCGTCGACGACGAGGAGGCAATTCGCGACGCACTCTCGTTCCTGCTGGCTTCGCGTGGTGTGCAAACCCGTACATGGGCCTCTGGAGAGGAGTTTCTGGCGGCACAGCCACTTGATGACATGACCTGTATCATCATGGATGTGCGCATGGGTGCGCTTTCTGGCCCGGAGGTCTATGAGCGGTTGCGCATCATGGGCTCCGAGGTGCCAGTCATCTTCCTTACCGGGCACGCTGACGTTCCCGTCGCAGTGCGGACATTGAAAGCCGGCGCTTTCGACTTCGTGGAAAAACCATTCAACGACAATCAAATCGTTGATCTCGCACTCAACGCCATTGCCGCCGGGCAGGTCGTGCAGGCACAGGCGGAAAGCCGCCGTGACCTTCAGGCGCGGCGTGCGTCGCTCTCGGCGCGGGAAGTGGAGGTCATGGACCTCATGCTCACAGGCGCGATGAACAAGCAGATCGCAGACAATCTCGGGATCGCCATGAGAACCGTCGAGGCGCATCGTGGCAAGGTGCTGACGAAGATGGGTGTCCGCAACGCCCTGGAACTTGCCGCGATCAACAGGCTGCAGGAGAAAAACAGGATATGAGCGGACTGCCCGGCGTATTGATGTGCCGGCACGCACTCTTTCGCAGTCGGTTATCTTCATGACGGTGTTGCCGGCCTGGTAAGGCGCGTATTGCGGTCTCACTCCCGCTTAGCCAACAGAGGGAAGCAACTCTCGTTCGGTGCCCGCTGGCGCCGATTTCCGCAGTCTTCCGGGGACAATGGCGCCCCTGTTTCCGGAGGTCCCTCAGGGCTGCTTGCCCGACCACCCTGGGCGGCTTTCTTCAGCATGTCACCCGCTGCCGCCTTTCGCGGCAGTCCGATGTGTCTGCATGCCGAAGGCGGGGAAATGGAAGATGGACTTTATCTGCAAATTGAGCATCTTATTCCTGCAAGCAGTAATGGGATAAGAAGCAGCAGCAGATGGATATCAGGCGCCTGAAATCGTTCATAACGATTGTCGATATGGGGAGCATCACAAGGGCGGCGGATGTGTTGCACATCGCCCAGCCGGCATTGAGCCAGCAGCTGGCGAGCATCGAGGAACATTTCCGCCAGAAACTTTTGACCCGAAGCCAGCAGGGCGTCGTCATGACCGATGCCGGCAAGGTCGTCTACAGGCATGCGCAGGTGATTTTGCGGCAGATGGAGCAGGCGCAGGCGGAGGCGCTGGAGGCAGGTGCCGTGCTGTCCGGCAAGGTATCGGTGGGGCTTGCGCCCTTCAGCAGCGCCGCCACGCTTTCGCTGCGTCTGATGGAGGAAACCAAGCGTCTTCATCCCGGCATTCTGCTGCACATCACGGAAAGCGTCAGTCAGCCCTATAGCCAGATGATCATGAATGGTCGTCTGGAGATGGGCTTGATCCACGGTACCGGGCCGATCCGGGGCGTCAGGTTCACGCCGCTATTGCGTGAGGAATTCGTGCTGGTCGTGCATCGCAGCTTCGGTGTGGAACCGGGCGATGCGCCGATCACGGTCGCTGATCTGGCATATCTGCCCTTTCTTCTGCCGCCGACCTATAATTTCGTGCGTCGCGCCATCAATCTCGCCTTTACCCGCAGCCGCAAGGATCTGATCGTGATGGCGGAGCTGGAATCGGTAAGGACCATCGCGCGCGGCGTGGATGCCGGGCTTGGCGCGACCATCACACCCAAGGCCATTGCCGATCGTATCGTGGCGGAATCCAATGAGGAAATCGTCGTCAGGCAGATCGCCAGCCCGATGATAGAGGAAACGCTGTCCTTCTGCGTATCGGACAATACGCCGCTCTCCGAGCCTGCTCTTGCCGTCAAGGAGATATTGCTGCAACTGGCGGAGACCCTGAAATAAAGGGGTCAAGGCCGGTTTCGCAGCCACGCGCAGCACCGTTTCTCGGTGCCGCGCGTGGAAAAGATCAAAGCATTGTTTCCTTGCGGCAGTTCACCAGCAATTCGGCCACCGAAAGGTTGTTCGGCAGGCGAAGCAGGGTTTCCACCATTTCGGCGAGATCTTCCGGCTGGGTCATGTCCTCGCGGCTGACTTCCGTTTCGCCAACGGTCATATCGGTTGCGATATAGCCGGGGCAGAGGGCGGTGGCGCGCACGCCACTGTCCCATAATTCCTGCCGGATACCATGGGTGAGGGCGACGACGGCGAATTTCGTCATGGCATAACCCACATTCGACCCCACGCGGCGTCCCGCTAACGAGGCCACATTGATGACCCTGCCCTGTCCGGTTTTTACGAGATGAGGAATGGCGGCGCGGGTGACCCTCAGCGGACCCTTGACGTTGATGCGCCACATCTGGTCGAGGCTTTCTTCGCCCGTATCCATGACCTTGACTTTGGGGTTGATGCCGGCGCAATTCACCAGCCCGTCGATCCGGCCATATCTGGCGGCAACGGCCTCAACCCAGGCCTCCGCCGAGCCCGCCTCTTCCGCATCGTAGCGATCGGTCGAAAGCCGGTCCTTCACCGCAACGGCGGCCGGATTTCGCGCTCCCGCCGCGACGGTGAAACCGGCTTCGTAAAGCCTTTTGGCGATCGCAAGGCCAAGACCCCGCGATGCGCCGGAAACCATGATGACACGGCCATTTCCTCCCAGCATGCTGTTCTCCCTATTTCATTCCATTGCAGAATTCGGCGATGCGGGCGCAGCCTTCGGCGAGGTTCTCCATGCTGGTGGCATAGGAGAGCCGGAAGAAGGGGCTCAGGCCATAGGCCGCGCCCTGCACTGTCGCAACGTGATGTTCAGCAAGCAGCGCCATGACGAAATCGGTATCGTTCTCGATCTTTGTGCCGCCCTTCGTCGTCTTGCCGATCAGCGCGGCAATGTTCGGGAAGATATAGAAGGCGCCTTCGGGCTTGTGGCAGCGAAGCCCCTCGATTTCCGAAAGCTTACCGAGCACGAAGTCGCGGCGCGTCTTGTAGATGTCGGCGCGCTCCTTCAGCAGATCCTGCGGGCCGTCGAGAACCGCAACGGCGGCAGCCTGAACGATGGTCGCGACGCCGCCGCTATTCTGGGTATTGACGTTGCTGATCGCCTTGATGAGATCCTTTGGGCCGCCGCAGAAGCCGAGACGCCAGCCGGTCATCGCATAGGCTTTCGATGCGCCGTTGACGGTCAGGACCCGGTCATAGAGGCGCGGCTCGACTTCGGCGATGGTGCAGAATTCGAAGTCGTCATAGATCAGGTGCTCATACATGTCGTCGGTCATGATCCAGACATGCGGATGCCGCAGCATGACCTCGGCGATTTCCTTCATTTCCGCGCGCGAGCAGGCGGCGCCCGTGGGGTTGTTGGGGAAGTTGAAAAGCAGCCATTTGGTTTTTGGGGTGATGGCGGCTTCGAGATCTTCGGCGCGCAGGCGGAAACCGTTATTTTCCGGGCAAACCACCGGCACAGGCGTGGCGCCCGCGAACTTCACGATATCCGCATAGCTGATCCATGACGGCGCGGGAATGACGACCTCATCGCCCGAGTCGCAGGTGGCCATGATGGCGTTGAAGATGATCTGCTTGCCGCCGCCCGCCACCAAAATCTGGCTCGGATCGTAATCGAGATTGTTGTCGCGCTTGAACTTCCGCTGGATCGCGGCCCGTAGTGCCGGGGTTCCGTCAGCGGGTGGATATTTCGTGTCGCCGGCAAGGGCCGCCGCATGCGCCGCCTCGACCGCGTGGGCAGGCGTCGGGAAATCCGGCTCGCCGGACGACAGGCTGATGACCTTGATGCCCTGAGCGGCGAGATCGCGGGCTTTCTGGGTCATGGCGAGCGAAGCTGACACGGTGACGTTGTTAAGGCGTTGGGCGATAGTGGGCATGGATTATTTCCGATTGTAACGGTGAAGGCAGGCATCGTCGCGACGCCAGTGCATGACAAAGAGGTTACGGGAATTTTCCGCCGTTTCCCCAATACGACTTCGATGTGAGGTCATACGGGATTTTGATGCATCGCCGTCAAAATGGGATGGGCAGTCCATATGCGTATGCGATGACCTCAGAGCAATAAAATATTATGCAGCCCGTCAGCTTAGCCCCTAAGCTCGGCTTAACAACAAGGGAACGACGCGTCGGGCAATGTTACCCGAAGAGGTAACCGGCGCGAAAATGCAGAAATATGCGACAGGCGCCGGCACAAGACCGGATGCCTCGACAGGGAGCACACCCAGCAAATTCTAGTCATAGGGTCTGGACGATCTCGTTCGGCTCAACGCGATGCCTCGTGCCGTATTCAACGCGACGGGAGTATAGATGTCGGATATTGCGATCATGGAACCACATGCCCCGCCACGCCGTGGAGTTTCCGGCTGGAAAGCTCTCGAGCGTCGGCTGTTTTCGCCCGGCATACTCATATTGCCGCTGCTGATATTTTTGCTGATCTTTTTCTTCCTTCCGGCCATCCGCCTGATGACCTTCAGCGTCATGACGCAGAATTCGCAAGGGTTGATCGGTACACCCTTCACGCTTGCCCACTACATCAGGTTTTTCGAGGTCGATCTTTACCAGAAGGTGCTCTGGGCGACGATCCGCATCAGTCTCATCACCTCGTTTCTTGCGGCGATACTGGCCTATCCGGTCGCGACCGTTCTCGTGCGCGGCAATATCACCACGACCCGCATCATAACGCTGATCGTGATCGCACCGCTGGCCGTAAGCGTCGTGGTTCGCGCTTATGGCTGGCAGCTTATCCTTGGTAACGGTCCAACGGGTCTCTTGAATTATGTGCTTATGAATCTCGGCATTATCGACACTCCGCTGACGCTGCTGTTTTCCGATGCTGCCGTCATCATCGGCTCCCTGCACATCTTCTTCCCGATGATGGTGCTGCCACTGTCCTCTGCGCTTGGCAAGATCGATCCGAACCTGCAGCAGGCGGCCCGCACGCTCGGTGCGCCGGCATGGAAAGTGTTCCTGCGGATCACCTTCCCGCTCAGCCTTCCCGGTCTGGTCGCGGGTTTCACGCTGGTTTTCTCTCTGGCCTCGGCATCCTACGTCATTCCCGCTCTGATCGGCGGTCCCGGCTCACAGATGCTCGGTAACATGGTCGAACAGCAGGTTCTCGCGGTCTATGACTGGCCGTTCGGCGCGACTATCGCCACCATCCTCGTTTTCATCGTCATTCTGATCAACGCCGTTTCGATGCGGCTGCTCGGCGGGCGTCGTATCAAGGCAAGCGCGTCATGAACAACAAGCTGACCGGCACTTCCGCCATTGTCCTTTATGCGATCACCGCCGCCATGATGGTCTTCATCCTGGCCCCCATCGTTCTCGTCGTCGCCATCTCGTTTTCCGACAGCTACTTCGTCACCTTCCCGCCGCAGGGTTTCACCTTCCGCTGGTATGCGGCGGTGATGCAGAACGAGGAATTCACCGCTGGCCTCACCTTCAGCGCGGCGCTGGCTGTTGCGACCACCATCCTTTCACTGGCGCTCGGCGTTCCCGCAGCCTTCGCGCTTTCCCGGGGAAAATTCATCGGCCGTTCGCTGATGAAGGGGCTGCTGCTTTCGCCGCTGATCTTTCCCGTGCTGGTGACCGGCCTGGCACTGCTGCAGCTTTTCTCCGGCTATGGCTGGATGGATACCAAGCTGAAGCTTCTGATCGCCCATACCGTCGTGACGTCGCCCTATGTGATCCGCACGGTGCTGACCAGCCTCCAGCTCGTCAATGTCAGTCTCGAGGAAGCGGCGCGCACGCTTGGCGCCACCCGCTGGAAAACCTTCACGCGGGTGATCTTTCCGCAGATCGCGCCCGGTGTCGCCTCCGGCTCGATCTTCTGCTTCATGGTTTCTTTCGACAATTATCCCGTTTCGATGTGGCTGGCGGATTCCGCGAACCTGCCCGTGCCCATCGTTCTCTATCGCCAGATCGGCACGGTCTTCGACCCCTCGGTCGCGACCATGTCCACCATCATCATTCTTCTGGCGGTGACCGTCGTGCTCGTCCTCGACAGGCTGGTGGGTCTGCGCCGGGCAATGGCTATGTAAATCAACAACAAGAGGGGTACCGGAAATGACAGACAAGACCATCATCATGAAACGGCGCAGTTTCCTGACAGTCACCGCAGGCGCGCTCGCCACACCCTATTTCTACACCGCGGCTTCCGCGCAGGACCGCACCATGTATGTCGGTGTCTATAATTCGGCGCAGGGCGGGCTGATCAAGAAGGAAGTCATCCCGGCTTTCGAAAAGGAATATAAGTGCCGGGTGCTGACGACCGAAGGCGCGACGCTCGCCAATATCGCCACGCTGCGCGCCACCCGCGAAAATCCGCAATATAGCGTGATGTCGATGGACGATGTCGGCGTTCCGCAGGCCAAGGAGGAAGGCCTGATCGAACAATTGCCGATGGACGAAATCCCCAACCTTAAGAATGTCTATTCGCGCTATCTCTTCGAAGACAATTTCGGCGTCGGTTTTGCAATCTCGATTGCCGGCCTGTTCTATAATCCGACGACGGGCAAGCCGTTCGAGAGTTACGAACAGATGTTCGACAAGAAATATGCTCGCCGCATGCTTCTCAACACACCGAAGAACACGCAAAGCGTGCTGATGCTGATGGTGGCGGCCGCCCTTGCAACCGGCAAGCCGCTGAAAGAAGCGCAATATGATACGGATGCCGGCTGGGCGAAACTTGCCGAACTGAAGCCGAACGTGCTCTCAATCTATGACGCGGAAGCGCAGACGATGATGGTGGCGCAGGGCCAGGCGGATTTCGGCGGCATCGAATATTCCAAGGCAGTTTATCCGCACACCAAGAAGGGCGTGCCGCTCGACATGACCTTCCCGAAGGAAGGCGCTTTCACCGGCATCAACTCCATCGCGCTGGTAAAGGGCGGGCCGCACCGCGATCTCGCGCTTGCCTATATCAACCGCATTCTCGACCCCGGCGTGCAGAAGATGCTTTCGGAAGCCACCCTCAGCGCGCCTTCGGTCAAGGATGTCTCGTTTGGCGAAGATACGGCGAAATTCCTCGCTTATCCGGAAGCGAAAATGGAATCGCTGAACCTGTTCACACCGGACTGGAAATACATCATTCCGCGCCGCGCCCAATGGCTCGAGAAGTACAACCAGACTTTTAACGGCTGAGGAACGCTGATGAAATCCGTCGAAGTCCGCCTGGAAAGACTGACCAAACATTACGGCGGTCAGGTCGTTGCCGTCGATGATGTTTCGCTGACCGTCAAGGCAGGGGAGATTCTCGCGCTTCTCGGTCCGAGCGGATGCGGGAAAACGACCTGCCTGCGCATGATTGCGGGGCTTGTCGATCCCACCTCGGGTGAAATCGTGGTCGGCGGCAAGCCGACCACGCGCACCCCGGTTCACCGCCGCAATGTTGGCATGCTCTTCCAGAACTACGCCCTGTTTCCCCATATGACCGTTGCCGAAAACGTTGCCTTCGGTCTCGAGATGCGAGGCATCTCGAAGGCCGACCGGGAAGGGCGGGTAAAGCAGGCGCTCGATCTCGTTCAGCTGCACGCCTTCGGAGACCGGCTGCCGGTGCAGCTTTCCGGCGGCCAGCAGCAGCGTGTGGCGCTGGCGCGTGCCCTGGTGATCGAGCCTTCGATGCTACTCCTCGACGAGCCGCTCGGTGCGCTCGACAAGGGCCTGAGGGAAAGCATGCAGGTCGAAATCCGCAGCCTGCAGCAGCGGCTTGGCCTCACCACCATCATGGTAACCCACGATCAGGACGAGGCCCTGACCATGGCGGACCAGATCGCCGTAATGCGGGATGGTAATCTCGAGCAGATCGCACCGGCCGGCGAAATCTACCAGAAGCCGCTGACACGCTTCGTCGCCGGTTTCATCGGCGCCTCGAATTTCTTCGAGGCGACGGTGGAGGAACGTCGCGGCCGATCCGCGCGGCTGGTGACCGGTTCCGGCGTTCGGCTCGATGTGGATGATATGGGTGCCGTGCAGGGCGACAAGGTCGTCGTCACTGTTCGACCCGAGGCCGTTTCGGTTTCGCCTCTTGCGACCGATTCCGCTGAAAGCCCCGGCAATTCCACCACGGCGCGGGTGGAGCAGGTCGTCTATCGCGGTTTCATGCTGCATTATTATCTGCGTCTCGACAATGGTGAGCCGATGATCGCTTACCGGCAGACCCAGACGGAAGGTTTCACCAATGCCGTCAGCGCCGCTGGCGACCGGGTGAGACTGAGCTGGACGAGCGACAGCAACCACGTGATCCAGCTGAATTGATGGTTTTATGGCCGGGACGCTCACGCGGCCCGGCTTGCGGCGGACGCAAATCCGCATCGTAATTGCATAGCCGGCAAAGTGACGGCACCGCGCCTTGAGATGGAACGCGGTGCCGTGATTTTTGGTGCATCGGGATGTGAGGTGTGCCCCGCTTCAGTCGACCACTTCGCGCGCCGGCACGACACTGCCGCCGCAGGCTTCCACTTCGCTGCGCACCGTGCGCGCAAGCTCCAGTGAACCGGGCGTATCGCTGTGAACGAGGATCGACCGGGCGCGAACGGGAATGATCTCGCCCTCGATCGTCGTAACCGTACCTTTTTCCAGAAACTGGCGCACCCGCGCGCGTACTTTTCCCTCTTCCTTGATGACCGAATTGGGCAGCTTGCGTGGTACGAGCTGGCCTTTCACATCATAGGCCCGGTCGGCGAGGAAGAGGTTGAGCACTTTCAGACCGCAATCCAAGGCTGCCTTTTCGATCAGCATGTCCGGCATCGAAAAGACGATGAGATTGGGATCGACCGCCCTGATCTTTTTCATGATCCGTTCCGCAAGGACCGCATCGCGGTTGATCATGTTGCCCATGGCGGCATGGAAGCTGATATGGGAGAGCGCGACATCCTGCGCTTTCGCAATCGCCGAAAGCGCGCCGAGCTGGTAGAGAACCTGCTGTTCCATTTCTTCCGCATCGACGGGAATTTCGCGGCGGCCGAAGCCGAGACGGTCGGCAAGGCCGGGATGGGCGCCGACGCCGACGCCGTTCTGTTTGGCAAGACGCACCATGCGCGCCATCATTTCCGGGTCGCCGGCATGGAAGCCGCAGGCGATGTTCGCCGAAGAGACGACTTCCATAAGCTTCTCGTCGTCGCAAACCTTATAGACGCCAAAACCTTCGCCCATATCGGAATTAACATCGATCTTCATGGTTCCCTCTCCTTGTTCTTCAGGATTATCGTTTTGTCAGCGTGCCGAGTGCGGCGGTAACCAGCGGCAGGGTTCTGCGGATATCCGCGAAATAGGCGTCGATCGCCTGTTCGACCTCCAGCGCCTCGCGCACCGTTGCCTGCACGAAGCGGATGCGGCTGCCGATGCGGGCCTGGCCGAGCCGCCATAGATCGCTGTCAATGATACCAGCCATCTTGGGATAACCACCGGCCGTATTGGCGTCGCTCATCTGGATGATCGGCTCGCCGCTCGGCGGCACCTGAACCACGCCCGGAATGACACCGTAGGAACGTAATTCTACCGGTGCCGAAAGCGTCAGCGGCGTTCCGGCCAGCCGGTAGCCGGTGCGGTCGCTCTGTGAGGTGATTTTCCAGGCTTCCGACCAGAAACGTTCGGCGCTGTCGCCGAAAAGATCATGTTCGGCGGCTGGAATGGCTCTCAGCAGCAATTCGCCGGTGTCGGACACCGGAAACATGTCCGGCATCGCCTCGGCAAGCGGCATAAGGCCAAGGCCGCTTGCAGGCAGAGCGAGTGACTCGGATGGCAGAACGGGCAACCTGTCGCCAGTGGTGAGATGCCGTCCTTCGTGACCGCCGAAGGAGCCGCGAAGAGAAGTGCTGCGCGATCCCATCACCACTGGAACGTCGACGCCGCCCTGAAGGCAGAGATAGGCCCGCGCATTTTTCAGCGGGGTCGAAAGCTCGAGGATTTGACCCTTCTCGGCCCGCACACACCAGTAGGGTGGCAGATCCGCACCATCGAGCCTTGCGGCGCAGTCCGCGCCGGTTACCGCGAAGGTCAGCGCCTCTTCGAATTCGATGCGGAAAGGAAAGGTCTGGATTTCAATCGCCGCGGCCTCTTCGCCGTTGCCGGCGAGAAGATTGCCGACCCTCAGGGCAATCGGGTCCATCGCGCCCGTGGCGGTGATGCCGATATTGCGGTAACCCGCGCGGCCGAGATCCTGCACGGTGTTCAGCGGTCCGCAGGCAAGAATATGGATCATAGTTCGATCCTTTCGGGAAGGAAACGAACGCGGTCGCCGGGGGCAAGCACCGCCGGCTGTTCGGCCGTGGCATCGAACATGGTGATTTCGGTGAAACCCAGCGAATTCCAGCCGTTCGGCCCGGTCAGAACCGAGATGCCGGACTGCATGCCGCCGATCGTCACCATGCCCTTCAACATACGAAGCGAAGGGACTTTTTTGCGCGGCATGAAAATGCGTGGATCGAGACCGCCGAGATAACCGAAACCAGGCGCGCTGCCGACGGCGAAAACCGTATAGGTGCGCTCGAAGTGCAGGCGCACAACCTCCTTATCGGGTAGGCCGGAATAATCGCAGATCGCCGCAAGGTCGATGGCGTGTTCGCCGCCATAGATCGTGGGCACTTCGATGGTCTTGCCGAGAAGATCGAGCTCCGCCGTCTTTTGCCAGATGTCGAGAAGCTCGTCCTGCAGATGCCCGGCATCTTCAGGCGTGCCGCGCAGCACGATCAGCAGGTTGGTCATGCCGGGTATGAGTTCCAGCACCTCGGGGCGATCTTTCAGCGCGCGCGTCAGCGCCCAGATGCGCCGCTGGGCGGGAAGGTCCAGCTCGCCGGGCGCTTCGATCAGAAAGGTCCTGTTGCCGATCATCGAGATTTTCGGCAGGCCCAGATGGGCAGGGGTGAGGTGGGGCGTTTTCAGCGGGAGGTTGCTCATCGACGTCACCATCATGTTTCGGTCTTGAGAAGGGGGGAGCCATAGCCGACAAGCGCTCCGGCTTCCGTCACGATTTCGCTGACGGTGCCGGCTTTTTCGGCGATGACCGGAACAAGCACGGGTCCGACCGCGATGAATGCGACGATCTCGCTTTTCACTACGGATTGTCCTGCCTGAACCGCCCGGTCTGGGCGCTGCGGATGGGCGGCTGTGAAGATGCCGGCCATCGGTGCACGGGCAAGAATATCCCCCGCCTTTACCGGCGCTTTGTTCGTTTCAATGGGCCGCTCTCCGGCAGGGGCCTGGCCACCTGCCATGGCAACGATCTTCAATGACCCATCGGGGGTCTCTATCTCGATGGCGGAGACGTTGTTGCTCTCAAGGTGAGCGGCAAGATCGGCAATCGTGCCGGGTTCGGTGTAGCGGGATATGGAAACAGGCTGTCGCTTCACTTTGCACTCCGCGCTGCAAGCCAATGTTCGAGGTAATGAATATCCGTGCCGCCTTCGGAAAAGGCCGGGTCCTGCAATATTTCCCGGTGCAGCGGCAGGTTGGTGGAAACACCTTCGATGCGCATTTCGCCAAGCGCGCGCCGCATGCGCAGGATCGCCTGTTCGCGCGTCGGCGCGTGGACGATGAGCTTGGCAATCAGCGAATCGTAATGGGCGGAAACCCTGTAACCCGCCGTCACGTGGGTATCGACCCGCACGCCGGGGCCGCCCGGCAGGTGAAGGGCCGTTATCAAACCGGGGCAGGGAATGAAACTATAGGCGTCTTCGGCATTGATGCGGCATTCGATCGAATGGCCTTCGCAGACGATATCTTCCTGCGAAATCTCAAGCGGATGGCCGAGGGCGACGAGAAGCTGCTGGCGTACCAGATCCACGCCCGAGGTCATTTCCGTGACCGGATGTTCGACCTGCAGGCGGGTATTCATCTCGATGAAATAAAATTCGCCATTCTCGTAGAGAAATTCGAAGGTGCCGACACCGCGATAACCGATCTGGCGGCAGGCTTCGACACAGCGATTGCCGACGAAAGCCGCGACATCAGGCGGGATGCCGATGGCCGGGCCTTCTTCGACGACCTTCTGGTGCCGGCGCTGCATGGAACAGTCGCGCAGCCCCACCCAGACGCCGCCGCCCTGACCATCGCAGAGAACCTGAATTTCGACATGGCGCGGATGTTCGAGGAATTTCTCGATATAGAGTTCCGGCGTTCCGAAGGCCCGGCTTGCCTCCTCACGCGTGACGAGCACGGCGTCCTGAAGGGCGGAGGCCTCGCGCACGACACGCATGCCACGCCCGCCGCCGCCGCCGGCCGCCTTGACGATGACGGGATAACCGATTTCGGCGGCGATTTTCGCAACTTCCACGGCGTCATCCGGCAGGGCGGAATCAGGGCCGGGAACGCAGGGCACGCCGGCCTCCATCATCGCCCGCTTCGCCGCGATCTTGTCGCCCATTGTGCGGATGGCGTCGGCGCGCGGGCCGATGAAGACGGCTCCCGCCGCCTCCACGGCCTCCGAAAAAGACGCTCTTTCGGATAGAAAACCATAGCCCGGGTGAACCGCGCCAGCGCCGGTCAGCTCCATTGCGAGCAATATGGCCGGCGCGTTGAGATAGCTCTGGCCGGGCGAGGCCGGGCCGATGCAGATGGCGGTGTCGGCCGCCTTCAGATAATCCGCATCCTTATCGGCTTCCGAATAGACCATGACGGTCTTCAGGCCGAGTTCGCGGCAGGCGCGCTGCACGCGCAGTGCGATCTCGCCGCGATTGGCGATAAGGACGCTGTCGAATGCTCTTTGTTCGGCCGCTGCCTTTGGGAGTGTCGCATCCATCATTCGAACTCCAGCACTGGCTGTCCGAGTTCGACGTCTTCGCCGTCATTGGCGATAAATCTGGCGATCCTGCCGCTTCGTTCGGCCCTCACGGTGTTGAACACTTTCATCGCCTCGATGATGAAGAGTTCCTGTCCTTCCCTGACCTCATCGCCGATCTCGGCGAAAGGTGCCGCACCCGGGCTGGGGGCGCGATGGAAAAGACCGAATGACGGTGCTGCGACGATGCCGGATGACGCCGGCGCGGCTGCGGCGGATGCCGGCGCCTGTTCTTCGGCGCGGGGTGTCTCGGATGCCGTTTCGGCCACCGCAACGGGCCGGGGCTGAGATGATGGCGCCCGCAGTGAAACGGCATTGTTTTCGCGGATGATCCGGACCGTGGTTCCCTCCTGGCTCACGGTCAATTCGGATACTCGCGAAGAGCCGACGAACTCGATCAGTTTCTTGATCTTTTCCAGATCCATATTGGTTTCCAACGTCTTTTTTGTTCCCACGGCGGCAGGCGGGCGGAGCGGAATCCGCACCCTGTCCATCAGCAATAGCTACCATGGGGGCGGGATTGATGGGGTCAGACGAAGTTCCTATGGACACTGCTTTGCGGTTTGATATCCCGCCTTTGCGTGGTGAAACGGTTCAAAGACGTCCGAAGGAAACGAACCATGGATTCCCGCAAAGGCATTCTCCTCAAAATCTCCGCAGCGCTCGCTCTGGTGCTGATGGGCGCCTGCATCAGCGGCCTCCGGGGCGAGATACCCATCGGGCAGGTGGTCTTCTTCAGGTCGGCTGTGGCCATGCTGCCGCTCTGTCTGTGGATGGCGGTGCAGGGCGGTTTTCGAAGGCAGGTGGCAACCAGCCATATTGGCGGCCATCTGGTGCGAAGTTTTTCCGGCACCGGCGGCATGGTCTTCAGCTATCTGGCGCTCGCCTATATTCCGCTGGCTGACGCGACGGCCATCAGCTACGCGACACCGCTCTTCACCGTCATTCTGGCGGTGCTGCTTCTCAAGGAAGTTGTCAGGATTTATCGCTGGACAGCAGTGGTCGTCGGGCTCTGCGGCATCGTGCTGATCCTGTCGCCGCATTTTTCCTTCGATGTTTCGGATGTCGCTTCCGGTTCCGGCGTCGCGATGCTCGGCGGCCTGTTCGGCCTGGCGGCGGCTTTTTTCTCCGCCATATCGATGATCCAGATCCGGCATTTGACGCAGACGGAAAATACCGGCGCGATCATCTTCTATTTCACCCTGCTCACAACCGTCATTGGTTTCGCGAGCATCGGCATGGGCTGGACAATGCCGACCGCGTGGCAATGGACCCTGCTGATCGGCACCGGTCTCATTGGCGGAACCGCGCAGATACTGGTGACGCTCAGCCTGCGCTATGCGGAAGCTTCGCTGCTGGCGCCGTTCGATTACACGACGATGATCTGGGCGCTGTTGATCGGTTACACCTTCATGGATCAGGTGCCGGCCCTGACGACCATTCTCGGAGCCTCAATCGTGGTTGCCGCTGGCCTGTTCACGCTGTGGCGGGAAAGGCGGCTGCACAAAAAGCGGGTCACGGAACAGCTGACGCTGTCGGCTCCCTGACGGCCTGTTTCGCCAGCCGGTTTTCGCGCCACATGGCGAAAAGCCCGGCGGCGATGACCGTCAGCGCGCCTGCGATCGTTGCGCCCGTCGGCACTTCGGCCATGAAGAGATAGCCTAGCGCGATCGCCCATATCATCGTCGTATAGTCGAAGGGCGCCAGCAGCGAAGCCTGGGCATGGCGCAGGCTGAGCGTCATGGTGATCTGGCCGATGCCGCCGGCAAGGCCGCCGCCGGCGAGCAGCAGGAACTGGTGAAAATCCGGCATCTTCCATCCGAATCCGAGCGTGGCGAGGCCGGCCACCACACCCGTCAGCGTATAGATGAGTACGATGCGCGATGGTTTTTCGATACTGTTCAGATGGCGGACGGCGATGGAGGAAAAGGCCGCGCAAAGCGCACCGGTCAGCGCCAGTGCGGTTCCGATCATCGCGACCCTGTCGATTTGGGCCGGGCCTGAGGCGGCATCGAAGATCAGTTTCGGCGAGAGCGTGATGAAGACGCCGATGAAACCGGTGAGCACGGCGGACCAGCGGTATATCCGCACTTTTTCGCCTAGAAGCAGCGCCGCCAGCATGATGGTGAAAAGCGGTGTCGTGTAGCTCAGCACCGTCACATTCACCAGCGGCAGATAGGCGAGTGCCAGAAAGCCGAAGAACATGCCGCCAAGCCCGGCCGAACTGCCCGCGAGCAGGCGGCCGATATTCCTCGCGGCCGGCACGCTTATCCGCTCCGAGGAGGCGATGAACCAGAGACAGAGGGGAATGAGGGCAAAAAATCCCCGGCAGAAGACGACTTCGCCGACGGGTATCGCCCCGTCCAGGCCCTTCACGCAGGCGGACATGACTGTAAAAGCCAGCATGGCCGTCAGCTTGAGCAAAATTCCGGTTTTAGGATTCATCCCGCTCCCCATCGCAGCCAGGACCGTGTCATGGGGAAGACATTGAGAAAAGCCTTAGCCGGCTGTCATAAGAATCTTGTCTTACCCCATCACTCCCTTGAAGACCGGCAGGACCCAGCACGGCGCTTTTCCCCCTAGGCCACCGCGGTGATTTGGTGTCATGATCGCATTTCTAACCGGCGGGAGGTTTAAGCGGGCATGTTGGATTTGCGTAGGCTGCGATATCTGGTCGCGATCGCCGATTGCGGCTCCATGTCGGCGGCGGCGCGGCAATTGGGGATAGCCCAGCCGGCGCTTAGCCACCACATCACGGAACTGGAACGGCTGGTGGGTTTTCCCGTGTTGCACCGGCTGGCGCGCGGCGTGAAGGCGACGGAAAAGGGTGAAGTCCTGCTTTCCCATGCGCGGGAGATTACCGAGAAGGTGCGGCAGGCGGAAGCGGAAATCCGGGCCATGGCTTATCTGGACGAGCGGGTGATCCGGCTGAGCCTCATTCCCTCCTGGGCCACAGCCTTTGCGCCGAGCATCATCAGCGAGGTTGCCGCTTCGATGCCCAAGGTGTCGCTGCGGCTGATAGAGGCGCGCAATGATGAATCCCTGCGGCTCATCCGTCTCGGCAAGGTGGATATGGCCGTTGCGCTGGTGGGAGCGGAGGACAAGGCCGACGACCTCATCGTCAAGGAGAGCCTGTTTGCCGTTTCTTCAAGGCCTATCGGCCGGTCAATCCCGCTTGAGGCTGCGGCAGGGCTTAACCTGATCCTGCCGCCGAAGGACAATCCGCTGCGTATATCGATCGACGAGGCCGCTGCCCGTGCCGGTATTACACTGAATGTCACCATGGAGATCGACGGGCAGGATACGATCAAACGCGCCGTCAGCGCCGGTATTGGCGCGACGATCCTGTCATGGAATTCGGTGCAGCAGGAGCAGGAGGCCGGTCAGCTTCAGGCCGCTCATATTACCGAGCCCGTCATTTATCGCTCCATCCATTTGCTGAAGGGCAGGGAGGTGGATGAGCGAACGTTCAGGCTGTTCCGCGACCTGTTGCGGGCGGTTGCAAGACGCGAACCGGCATCCAACCCATAAACAATATGTATGGGTAAATTGAAAACTCGGTATTTGTATTGTTGATGGCTTCTTCCTAGCCTCCCCGTTGAAAGCGTATCGGGGAGGAAAAGATATGCGTTTGAAAACATCTCTGTTTGGCATGCTGGCAGCGGCGGGAATGCTGGCTGCGGGAGGGGCGGCGGCGGAATATCCGGAGCGGCCGGTGACGCTCGTCATCGGTTATCCGGCCGGCGGCGGCACCGATATCCAGTCGCGGGCGCTGGTGCCCTATCTTGAAAAATATCTCGGCACATCCGTCGTGGTGGAAAACCGCGAAGGTGCCGGCGGATTGATCGGCGCGACCTATATCGCCAATGCGAAACCTGACGGGTACACCATCGGGGCGCTGAATTTCCCGTCCATGTATTCGCCGATCGTGCAGGGCAATGCCAGCTACAAGGAAGACGCCTTCACGCCGCTCGCAAACCAGATCGGTGGCGATCTGGCGCTGACCGTCAACAAGGTGTCGCCGATCAAGACCGCCAAAGAATTCGTCGAGGCGGCCAAGGCGAACCCGGTCGTCGTCGGTGTGACGGGCATAGGCCATCCGAGCCAGATCACTGCCTTGCTGTTTGAGGATGCGGCGGGTGTGAAGCTCAATTTCGTGCCCTTCAATGGTGGCGGGCCGGCGCGGCTTGCCATGCTCGGCAACCACGTCACACTCGGTTTCATGAACCTCAACGAGGTCTTCGCCGACAACCGTTCCGGCGCACTTCGTGTACTGGCGACTTCGGGCACCGAGCGCTCGCCGCTTTCACCTGATGTGCCGACATTCAAGGAGGCCGGCTACGATGTTCAGTTCAGTCTGCTTGCCGGTTTCGGTGCGCCGAAAGGCCTGCCGGCGGATGTGGAGGCAAAGTTGGTCGATGCCTTCCAGAAGGCGCTGAAGGACCCGGATTATCTTGCCGATGCCAGGAAGCGCGAACTGACGACGCTGCCGCTGACGCAGGCCGAATTTGCCGAGGCGCTCAAGAAGGGCAACGCCAATCTGGCCGAGCTCTGGAAAAGCAAGCCCTGGACAAAATAAGCGGCCGATACCCACCGCTTCTCTCACCCCAGCCAAATGACGCCTGGGCCGGTCTGCGGCCCGGCTATGACCCACTGTTGAAAGGAACCCGGCCAATGGCCCATGTCATCCGCAATTTCCAGCGCCCTTCCAAGGCCGATATCGAGGCGATCAGCAAATTCAGCCCCGCCACCATTCACGAGGCGCAGGGCAAGCTCGGCGCTCTCGATTATCGCATCAAGCCGATCAAGCCCGGCCTGAAAATCTGTGGCCCTGCGATCACCGCGAAATGCCATATCGGCGACAATCTGATGATTTTCGAAGCCATCAATCTGGCAAAGCCAGGTGATGTGCTGGTGATCGATGGCGGTGACAATCCCAATCAGGGGGGCTTTGGCGATGTGTTGGCTGCCGCCTGCATCGGCAAGGGCATTGTCGGCTTCGTGGTCAGCGCCGCCGTGCGTGATGGCAAGGGTCTGCGCGAGATCGGCTTCCCGGTGTTTTCGCTCGGGCTTTGCATGAAGGGCACTTCCAAGGACACGCTCGGCACCATCAACCATCCGGTTGTGGTGGGCGGCGAACTGATCAGCCCCGGCGATATAATCTGCGGCGATGATGACGGCGTCGTCGTCGTTCGTGAGAACGATATCCCGAAACTCGTCAAGGCCTGCCAGGAGCGCGACGATCACGAGAACCACATGATGGAACTGCACCGTCAGGGCAAGATGGATATCGAGGATCGTTATGAAATGATGCGCTCGAAGGGATGTGTCTGGGCCGATTGAGCCAGCAATCCGGCATCTGAATACGCCGTGTCGGGAGGCGCGGCGTATTCCTCGACGAGGAGGGGAGATAATCATGGCCGAACACGGCTCGAAACTGACGGCGAATATTCTGTCCGGGGCTTTCTTTCTGGTGGCCGCTGCCGGGCTTTATTACGGCGCGCGGCCGCTGAGCATGGGCACCAATTTCCAGCCCGGACCCGGCTATATGCCGACGGTCATCGCGGCGTTGATGTTCGCGCTCGGCATCGCGCTGCTTTTGCAGGATTTGCTGGGAAAGACACCGTCCGAAGCCTGGGTGGCGCCGAAAATGCGTCCGTTTCTGGCGGTGGCCGGCATTGTCGGTTTTGCGCTGCTGATCGAGCCATTGGGCTTTATCGCCGCCGCCTTCGTGCTGATCGTGCTCGCCTGTATCGCCTATGGCAGGATCCGGCCGGTTGAGGTCCTGCTGCTCTCCGCTGTGCTCATCCTTGCCTGCATCCTCATTTTCGTTGTGGGCCTCGGACAGAGGATACCGTTGCTGCCATGACCGATCTTCTTTCCAATATCGTTCTCGGTTTTGGCGTGGCCGTCACGCCGGTAAACCTTTTCTACTGCCTGCTGGGTGTCACGCTCGGCACGATGATCGGCATCCTGCCGGGCATCGGCCCTTCCGCCACCGTCGCACTGCTTCTGCCCATCACCTATACGATGCCGGATACGGCGGCGCTGATCATGCTCGCGGGTATTTTCTATGGCGCGCAATATGGCGGTTCGACCACGGCGATCCTCGTCAACCTGCCGGGCGAATCCTCATCCGTCGTCACCTGCATCGATGGCTATGCTATGGCTCGCCAAGGCAGGGCGGGTGTGGCGCTGGCCACGGCAGCGCTCGGGTCGTTTTTTGCCGGCACGGTGGCGACTGTGCTGATCGTCGTTGTCGCAAAGCCGCTTTCGGCCGTGGCACTGGCCTTCGGTCCGGCCGATTATTTCAGTCTGGTGATCTTCGGGCTTTTGTTTGCCGTGTTCCTGTCGAGCGGATCGCCGGTCAAGGCGGTCGGCATGGTCGCCTTCGGTATCGCGCTCAGCCTCGTCGGCATCGATCCGACATCGGGCGAGCAGCGCTTCACCTTCGGCATGGCGGAGCTATTCGACGGTATCGATTTCGTGGTGCTGGCCATCGGGCTTCTCGGCGTCAGCGAAATTCTCTTCAACCTGCAGCAGGGCGTGGAGCGTGATGCGGGTGCGGCAAAGACTGGATCGCTGATGCCCACGAAAGAAGATTTCAAGCAGGCCTTTCCGGCCGTGCTGCGCGGCACCGCGCTCGGCTCTTTCCTTGGCGTGCTGCCCGGTGGCGGTGCGATCATGAGTTCCTTTGCCAGCTATGCTCTGGAGCGCAAGATCGCCAAGGACCCGTCCCGTTTCGGCAAGGGCGCAATCGAAGGGCTGGCGGGGCCGGAAAGCGCCAATAATGCCGGCGCGCAGACCTCCTTCATTCCGCTTCTGACACTCGGCATTCCCGCCAACGGGCTGATGGCGCTGATGGTCGGGGCGATGATGATCCAGGGCATTACGCCGGGACCGGAGGTCATGCAGTCGCGGCCCGACCTTTTCTGGGGGCTGATCGCCAGCATGTGGGTGGGCAATCTTTTGCTTCTGGTGCTGAACCTGCCGCTGATCGGCATCTGGGTCCGCCTTCTCGGCATTCCCTATCGCTTTTTGTGCCCCGCCATTCTGATGTTCTGCGCCATTGGCGCCTATGGCCTGTCCTACAGCGTCGTTGATGTTCTGTTTTGCGCGGTCTTCGGCATTGTCGGCTTCTTCCTGCGCAAGATCGGCTGCGAGCCGGCACCGCTGGTGCTGGGCTTCGTCCTCGGTCCGCTTCTGGAACAGAACATGCGCCTCGGGCTGCTGATCTCACAGGGCAATTTTTCGACATTCGTCACCCATCCGATCAGTGCCACCCTGCTCGCCTTGTCCGGCATGGTCGTCATCATGATGGCGATGCCGGCGATCATGCGCCGTCGCGAGGTGGTGTTTCAGGGTGACGACGACTGATAATCAATCGAGCCGGCACTGCTGGCCAAGCAAAGGTGAAACAATGCACATTCTGATAATCGGGGCCGCCGGAATGATCGGCCGCAAATTGACGCAACGTCTTGCTTCCGACGGGATGCTTGGCGGCGTGAAGATCAGCGCTATGACGCTGACGGATGTTTTCGATCCGGTTGCGCCAAAAGGTTTTGGCGGCACGGTGACCGTCGAGCGCAGCGATCTGTCGAATGCCGGCGTCGCCGAAAAGCTGATCGCAAAACGACCGGATGTGATCTTCAATCTCGCCGCCGTGGTTTCAGGTGAGGCGGAAGCCGATTTCGAAAAAGGCTATCGCATCAATCTCGATGGCGGACGTTCGCTGTTCGAAGCCATTCGTCTGGAACATCAGAAGGACGGATATCGTCCTCGTGTGGTCTTCTGCTCGTCCCTCGCCGTGTTCGGGTCGCCATTCCCCAAGGTGATCGGCGATGAGTTCCTGACCGCGCCGCTGACCAGCTACGGCACGCAGAAGGCGATCGTGGAACTGTTGCTTGCGGATTATAGCCGTCGTGGTTTCTTTGATGGCGTCAGCATCCGTCTGCCGACCATCTGCATCCGCCCCGGCAAGCCGAATGCGGCCGCCTCCGGCTTCTTTTCCAATATCCTGCGCGAACCGCTGGTCGGCCAGGAAGCGGTGCTACCCGTTGCCGATACCGTGCGCCACTGGTTCGCCAGCCCGCGTTCGGCCGTCGCCTTTCTGCTGCGTGCCGCGACCGTCGATCTCTCCGGGCTTGGCGTTCGCCGCAATCTCATCATGCCGGGGCTCTCGGCCACGGTGGCTGACGAGATCGAGGCCCTGCGCGCCTTTGCCGGGGAAAAGGCGGTGGCGCTTATCAAGCGTGTTCCCGACGAACGGATCATCCGGATCGTCGACGGCTGGGCCGAGGATTACGATCCGCAGCTCGCTCTGTCGCTCGGCTTCCGGGCGGAAACATCCTTCGCCGAAATCATTCAGGCGCATGTGGAAGATGAACTGGAGGGAAACGCAGTATGACTAAGGGAAAGGTCGCGCTCGTCACGGGCGGAGGAACAGGCGTCGGCAAGGCGATTGCCGCAGCCCTTCTGGAAGATGGCTACAGTGTCGCAATAACGGGTCGGCGGCGTGAGGTTCTTGATGCTGCTGTTGCCGAATGGCGGGAACATGGAGACCGTATTCTGGCCGTCGCGGCCGATATTTCCCTTCCGGTCGATGTCGAACGGCTGTTTGCGGAGGTCACCGGACGTTTCGGTCGCCTCGACCTTCTGGTCAACAATGCCGGCATGTCGGCACCGGCGGTCCATATCGAAGATGTACCGTTCGAAACCTGGAATGCCGTGGTGGGAGCCAATCTCACCGGCGCTTTCCTTTGCACGCAGGCGGCGTTCCGCCAGATGAAGGCGCAGTCGCCGCAGGGCGGGCGCATCATCAATAATGGCTCGATTTCGGCCACCACGCCACGTCCGCGTTCGGCGCCCTATACCGCGACCAAACACGCGATCACCGGCCTTACCAAGTCGGCCGCGCTGGATGGCCGGGCATTCAACATTGCCTGCGGGCAGATCGATATCGGCAATGCCAGCACCGAGATGACGCGCGCCATGGCGACCGGCGTGCTGCAGGCGGATGGTAGTACCGCCATCGAACCGACCATCGATGCGAGCATCGTCGCCCGGGCTGTGGTGCATATGGCCTCGCTGCCGCTGGAAGCGAATGTGCTGACTATGACCGTGATGGCGAGCGGCATGCCTTTCGTCGGTCGCGGCTAAGGAGCGCGCATGAAGCCCGATCTTCTGCAAACCTATCCGCTTCAGCCACAGATAGAAGCCGAACTGCAAAAGCGCTTCCGGGTCCATCGCTGGCACGAAATATCTGACAAACAGGCATTTCTGCAGGCGGAGGCGGCGTCGATAAAGGCCGTTGTCACGGGCGGTCATATCGGCCTTGCTCCTGAACTCGCCGCCTGTCTGCCCGCTCTCGAAATTGTCGCCATCAACGGTGTCGGCTTTGACAAGGTCGATCTCGAGCAGGCCCGTGCGCGCGGCTTCAGGGTGACGAACACACCGGATGTACTGACCGAGGACGTCGCCGATCTCGCCGTCGGCCTTTCCATCATGCTGCTGCGCCAGCTTGTCAGCGCGGATCACCATGTCCGCTCGGGGGAGTGGAAAAAAGCCGAGATGCCGCTTGGCAACAAGGCTTCACGGCGGCGTTACGGTATTTACGGGCTTGGCCGCATAGGCCGCGCCATCGCGGCGCGGCTTGAGGCGTTCAATGCGGAGATTTCCTATTTCAGCCGGCGGCAACAGGAGGTGGCCTATGAGTATCATCCCACGGCCGTGTCGCTCGCAAGTGGCTGCGACGTCCTGATCGTCGCGGCGGCGGCAACGCCGGAGACGAAACACGCCATCAACCGCGAGGTACTGGAGGCACTCGGGCCGGACGGGGTTCTCGTCAATGTCGCCAGGGGGTCGCTTGTCGATGAAAAGGCGCTGGTCGATATTCTCATGGCGGGTGGGCTGAAAGGCGCGGCACTCGATGTCTTCGAGAACGAACCGCATGTTCCCGAGGCGTTGTTTGGCATGCGCAATGTGGTTCTCGCGCCGCATATCGGCGCTGCGACCCATGAGACGCGGCTGGAAATGGGCGCTCTGGTTCTCGCCAATCTGGATGCACATTTTGCTGGGAAAAATTTGCCGACACCGGTCGTCTAGGCGCTTCTGCCGGTTCGGGCGGTGGCAGGGGAGGCGTTCCGTTTCGCCGGCTGGACGGGCGCAGTACCGGAAGTGGCGTCCGTATTCACCATCCATACAAGTTGCTTATTACTCCAAAAAAAATCGGTCTTAGGCAAGCGGTGAAAGCTTCACTAATGTTTGCTCAACGATAGGGGACAGACATGCCATTCTCAGACTACAAGACCGCACTCGTGACCGGCGCATCCTCCGGAATTGGCGCCGCCGTTGTCGAGCGCCTTTGCCGCGAAGGGCTGGAGGTGCATGCGGTTGCCAGAAGCGCGGACGCTCTCAGCCAGCTGGCGAAGCGCACCGGCTGCTTTGCCCATGCCATTGACGTGACGGACCGGCCGGCGCTTGCGAAGCTCACCAGCGAGGTTGCGTTCGATGTCCTCGTCAACAATGCCGGCGTCGACCGCCCGAAGAAATTTCTGGAAGCGGATGAGAGCGATATCGATCTCCTGATCGACGTCAACCTGCGCGCCGTGCTGCATCTGTGCCGCATGGTGGTGCCGGGCATGGTGGCGCGTGATCGCGGCCACGTCATCAACATCTCCTCCATAGCCGGTAATTACAATTTCGGCGGCAATTCCACCTATCATGCCAGCAAGGCCGGCGTGGCGATGCTGTCAAACCAGCTGCGCATTGATGCTTTCGGCAAGCGCGTGCGGGTGACGGAAATCTGCCCCGGCCGCGTCGCAACCGATATTTTCAACCATGTGCATGGTAACGATCCGAGCATTCGCGAACGTTTCATCGATGGTTTCGAGCTGCCGCAGGCATCCGATATCGCCGATGCGATTGCCTTTGCCATCGCCGCACCCGTGTCCATGAATATCGGCCACATGGAAATTACCCCGACGCTTCAGGTCATGGGTGGGCTGCAGACGGCCAAGCCCCAGACGGTTGAAAATCGGCCGGCTGAGAATAAGGCGGCGGCGGGCGGAGCCGGAGGAAAAGTCGCGTGAGCGGTTTTGACCTCTGGGCAATCCTGAGCAATGCGGACTACGTCTCGATGCTTTTGCACGGCATCCAGATGACGTTCATCATCTATGCCGGCTCGTGGCTGCTGGCCATGTCGCTGGCCATCGTGCTGCTTGCCATTCGCCTGTCACCCTTCCGCTTCGGTGATCCGCTGGTGGCGGCCTATGTTTCCTATCATCGCAACGTGCCGACACTCGTGCAGCTGATGCTGTGGTATTTCGGCGTTTTCACGCTGCTGCCAAGCGGATTGGCCAGCTGGCTTTCCAGTCACAATGCGGAATCGATCTTCGCCATTATCGGCCTCGGCCTCTGTCAGGCCGCCTATTTCAGTGAGGATCTGCGTTCCGGCGTTCGCTCCATCAATCCCGGCCAGATGGAGGCCGCACGTGCGCTCGGGCATAGCTATGTCTCGGCCATGCGTTTCGTCATCATGCCGCAGGGCGTTCGCAACGCGCTGCCACCGCTGATCAACCACAGCACCTCGCTGTTCAAGAACAGCAGTCTCGGCGTTCTGATCGGGGCGCCTGAACTCACTCATGCGGTCAAGGAAGTCGAAAATCTCAGTTTCCGGACGTTTGAGGTCTATCTGGTCGCCACCGTGCTTTATCTGTTCTTCTCGCTGCTGATCATGGGTATCGGAGCCTATATCTCCATGCGCGCCGATCCGCTCAGGAGGGCACGGGCATGATCCACGATATGATTGCAATCGTGCAGGATTACTGGCTGCTGCTCCTCATCGGCCAATATCCCAACGGGCCGCTGGGCGGCCTTGCCAACACGCTCATCCTGTCGGCGCTCAGCATCGCGCTCGCCTTTCCCGTCAGCATTCTGATGGCGCTGGCGCGGCTGTCGAAATGGCGGGTCCTGCGCTGGCCGGTCACCGCGGTGGTGTATTTCACCCGCGGCGTGCCGCTGCTGATGCTCATCCTCTGGAGCTATTTTCTCGTTCCGCTCTGGACCGGGGCGGATGTGCCGAGCTTCGTGACGATGCTGGCGACGCTCGTCATCTATCAGGGCGCGTTCATGAGCGAAGTCGTCCGAGCCGGCATCGTATCGCTGGGCACGGGGCAGATGGATGCGGCACGGGCGCTCGGCCACGGATATTTCGGTGCGATGCGCTACATCATCCTGCCGCAGGCGCTCTACAACATGATCCCGAGCCTGATCTCGACCTTCGTGTCGACCATCAAGGATACGACCCTTGGCTACGTCATCAATGTGCCTGATCTGACCTTTGCGGCGAACCAGGTGAACAACCAGCTCCTGACCCAGCCCTTCCAGGTCTTCCTTATTCTGGCGCTGGTTTATTACATCATCTGCTGGTCGCTCACCCATGTCGCCAATCTTCTCGAGCGGCGTATCGCCCGCCGCCGGGCTGGCCCGCGTGGCAAGCTTGCCGCTGACACGGCCCCGGCCCCCGCCAATATCGTTACGGAGCAGCTATGACCGCGCCAGTTTCCGCCACTCAGGACTACACCATCACGCTTTCGCAGGTCTGCAAGAGCTATGGCGATTATCAGGTACTCAAGGACGTCAACGAAAATGTCACCCGTGGCGAAGTCGTTGTCATCTGCGGACCGTCGGGCTCCGGCAAGTCCACCCTCATCCGCACGATCAACCGTCTGGAAGAGATCAGCAGCGGGTCGATCATGCTGGATGGCAGGAACATCCATGCCCAGATGCGCGCAAAGGAGCTGAATGCGCTGCGCAGCCGGGTGGGCTTCGTCTTCCAGAGCTTCAACCTCTTCCCGCATCTTTCGGTGGTGGAGAATGTTTCCATGTCGCCGATCCGGGTGAAGGGCGTTGCTCCGGCCGTCGCCCATGACAAGGCGCTGAAACTTCTCGATCGCGTCGGCCTTGCCGACAAGGCCAGCTCCTACCCGGCCCAGCTCTCCGGCGGCCAGCAGCAGCGCGTTGCCATTGCGCGGGCGCTTGCCATGGAGCCGCCGGTCATGCTGTTCGACGAGCCGACCTCCGCTCTCGACCCCGAAATGGTCGGTGAGGTGCTTGCCGTCATGAAGAGCCTCGCCGCCGAAGGCATGACCATGCTCTGCGTCACCCACGAAATGGGCTTTGCCCGTGAAGTGGCCGACCGCATCTGGTTCATCGATGCCGGGCGCATTCTCGAAACCGCCAAACCGGACGAGTTTTTCAAAAATCCGCAACATCCCCGTGCCCAGCGGTTTCTTGCCGATCTGAGACACTAGGACCCAACCTCTATAATAACAGGGAGAACTGAAATGAACTGGAAGTGCATTACTCTTACCGCCGCAATCGCCACCTCGGCTGCGGTCCTGCCGGCCAAGGCCGACCAGCTCGACACGATCATCGCGAACAAGACGCTGCGTTGCGCCACTTTCGCCGATGTGCCGCCTTTCGCCTCACCGGACCCGAAGACACGTGAAATGGCCGGCTTCGACGTTGATCTGTGCGGCGCCATCGCCAAGGAACTCGGCGTCAAGGCCGAGATCAAGCCGGTGTCGGTCGAGGCGCGCGTTCCAGAAGTCAAGCTCGGCCGCGTTGATCTCTCGGTCGCCAACCTCGCCTATACCCAGAGCCGCGCCGAACAGATCCAGTTCAGCGACCCATATTATCTGGCTAAGGAAATGCTGATCGTTCCGGTCGATGACCCCGGCACCAAGAAGTCCGATTTTGTCGGCCAGCGCATCGCGTCCAGCAAGGGCTCGACATCGGAACTCTCCGTCAAACTCAACAAGTCCGAGCCGCTGACGTTCCAGGATACGGCGTCCGCCTATCTCGCCGTTCAGCAGGGCAAGGCGCGCGGCATTGTCGGCAACACCATGACGATGACCAAGTTCGTCAATGAATCCAAGACCAAGGGCAAGCAGATGCGGATGATCGAAGAGCCGATGCTCTTCCAGCCCATCGGCATCGGCATGGCCAAGGACAATCCAGCGCTGACCGCGAAGATCAACGAAATCCTGCGCAAGCTCGATGCGGATGGCGAAATCAATCGTATCTGGGACAAGTGGCTTGGCCCGGACACCGAATACAAGATGACGCGCACCGATAAGGTCGTGCCTCTGTCCGAGCTGAAGTTCGATCCGATCCCCTGAGCTTCGGCTCAGCCTCGGCTAATTTCCAATTCTTTAACACTATCGGTCGGCGAGACGCTCTCGCCGACAGCTTCAACGTGGGAGGTTTTCATGATCCACATTAAAGATATCGCACAGCGCCCTACCCAAGCGGATGTCGACGCCCTTGCCAAATTCTCTCCCGCCACGATCCATGAGGCGCAGGGGCGCCGTGGCGCATTGTCTTCGCGGCTGAAGCCGGTCGACTATCGCATGAAGCTTTGCGGCCCGGCCTTCACGGTCAAATGTGCGCCGCGCGACAACATCATGCTGCAGCTTGCCATCAACTATGCCAAGCCGGGCGACATCATCGTCGTTTCCGCCGGCGAATATGAAGAAGCCGGTTCCTTCGGCGATGTGCTCGCCAATGCCTGCCTCGCAAAAGGCATTGGCGGTCTGGTGACCGATACCGGCGTGCGCGACACACTGCAGCTGCGGGACCTAGGCTTCCCGGTCTTCTCGCTCAGTGTCTGCATCAAGGGCACGGTCAAGGAGACCATTGCCGCGGTCAACGATCAGGTGATCGTCGGCGGTGAAATCATCAATCCGGGCGATATCATTGTCGGTGATGCCGACGGGCTGGTGGTCGTCAGGCGCGAGGAAGCGCAGGAAGCGGCCAAGCTTTCGCAGGCCCGCGAAGATGCCGAGGCCGGTTACATCGAAGCCTACAAGCAGGGCAAGTCGGTGATCGAGGTCAGCAAGCTCGAGCCGGTTCTGAAAGCCAAGGGTCTCGTGGTCGATATCTGAGACAAGTCCGGACAATGGGCAACGGCGGCGTCTGCCGCCGTGTGAGCCTTATGGGAGGAGAGACTATGAAAGCGGTTGTCATCCACGCGGCGAAGGATCTGCGGATCGAGGAACGGGAGACCGAGCAGCCCGGCCCGGGGCAGGTCGAGGTCGCCATCGAGGCGGGTGGTATCTGCGGCTCCGATCTGCATTATTACAATCACGGCGGCTTCGGCACCGTGCGCGTGCGGGAGCCGATGATCCTCGGCCATGAGGTCGCCGGCACCATCAAGGCTTTGGGAGAAGGTGTCTCCGGTCTCACCGTTGGCGACCGCGTTGCCGTATCGCCGAGCCGGCCCTGCAACCATTGCGAATTTTGCCTGAAGGGCCAGCAGAACCAGTGCCTGAACATGCGCTTTTATGGCTCCGCCATGCCGATGCCGCATATTCAGGGCGCGTTTCGCCAGCGCCTCGTTGCCGAGGCCTATCAGTGCCACAAGGTACGGGATGGCATCTCCATTCATGAAGCGGCGATGGCCGAACCTTTCGCGGTAACGCTGCATGGCGTCAACCGCGCCGGCGCATTGACCGACAAGCGCGTTCTGGTCACCGGCTGCGGGCCGATCGGCGCGCTTTCCATTATCGCCGCCCGCGCCCATGGCGCCCGGGAAATCGTCGCAACCGATGTCATGGATGCGGTTTTGCAAAAGGCGCTCGCCATCGGCGCCGACCGTGTCATCAATGTCGCCAGCGACCCGGATGCGCTCTCCGCCTATTCGGCGAACAAGGGTTATTTCGACGTCCAGTTCGAGGCATCCGGAAATGAAAGAGCCGTCCGTTCGGGTCTTGAAGCGCTGAAACCGCGCTCCACCGTGGTTCAGCTCGGTCTTGGCGGTGATGTGTCCATTCCGCAGAACATGGTGGTGGCCAAGGAAATCGAGATGAAGGGCACCTTCCGGTTCCATGAGGAATTTGGACTTGCCGTCGATTTCATCAACCACCGCCGCGTTGATCTGAAGCCATTGCTGACCGGAACCTTTCCTTTGGAAGAGGCGGTCACAGCCTTCGAAACTGCGGGTGACAGAAGCAAATCCATGAAGGTCCAGCTTGCCTTCTGATTTTCCCGGCGCGGTCAACGCTGCGGATCACAAGCGCAACAGTCTGCGCTTGTGATCTTGTGTCCTGCTGGCGATCAGTTGTTGAGATAGGTCTTGAGGAAGCTGCGCGTCCTCTCCTGTTGCGGCCGGACGAAGATTTCGGAGGGCGGGCCTTCCTCCACCACCAGCCCCTTGTCCATGAACAGCACGCGGTCGGCGACTTCCGCGGCAAAACGCATTTCATGGGTCACGATCAGCATGGTCATGTGCTCTCTCGCCAGTTGTTTCATGACCTGGTTGACCTCTTCCACCAGTTCCGGGTCGAGAGCGGAGGTGGCTTCATCGAACAGCATGACTTTTGGCCGCATGGCGAGCGCCCGGGCAATAGCAACCCGCTGTTTCTGGCCGCCGGAGAGCATGGAAGGATAGGCCGCCGCCCTGGCATCCAGCCCCACCTTGGCAAGCAGTGACATGGCAAGCTCCGTTGCCGCGCCTTTGGCCATGTTTTTGAGCGTGATCGGCCCCAGCGTGATATTTTCCAGCACGCTGAGATGCGGGAACAGGTTGAAGTGCTGGAAGACCATGCCCATGTCCTGACGCACGGCATTGATGTGGCGTTCGAAAGCCCGGCCCTTGAGCGGCTGGTTTACCTGCACACCTTCGAGATAGATTTCTCCGGAATTGACCGTTTCCAGATGGTTGATGGAGCGCAAGAGCGTGCTCTTGCCGGAGCCGCTCGGCCCGATGATCGCAACGATCTGGCCCTTTGCGACGGAAAGATTGATATTCTTCAGAACTTCGAGCTCGCCATAGGACTTTGCGACATTGCGCACGTCGACAGTGGGCTGGATTGCGGGCTGGACCATCGGCCGGGAATTGCTCATCGGATAAACTCCATTTTTTTGTCTGCCCTGCGCAATGCGAATTCCAGCGTCACGTTGATCGCGTAATAGATCGCGGCAGCAACAAGATAGAATTCGAAGGGACGATAGGTTTCGCTGATCGCCTGCTGGGAGGCGAGAACCAGTTCCGAAACACCGAGAACCGAAACCACGGCGGTGTCCTTCAGCATGGCGATCATGTTGTTGCCGATCTGCGGCAGCGCGCGCACCACGGCCTGCGGCACGATGACGTAACGCAATGTCTGCACCTTGCTGAAACCGATGCTGCGGGCGCCCTCCGTCTGGCCGCTATCGATGCCGAGGATGCAGATGCGGATGATATCGGCATTGTAGACGGCGAAATGCAGTCCGAGGCCGATGATGCCGGTCCATATTGCCGGTATGTTCACTCCGATCTGGGAAAGGCCGTAATAGATGAAATAGAGCTGCAGTAGCAGCGGCGTTCCCATCAGCACCCAGCTGACGAAACGCACGGGATATTGCGCGATACGCGGCGCATAAAGCGTGGCGAGCGCGATGAGTACGCCGCCTGCAAAGCTGATGACGGCGGCGCTTGCGGCGATGATGACCGTCCACAGCGCGCCGGTGAGGATCGCGGCGGCAAAGGGCGGAACAATGGTGAAATCCAGCATGGAATACCTCCTATTTCAGCGCAAAACGGGCATCGAGCGCGTCGATCAGGCGGGCAAGCAGATAGACCAGCACCATGTAGATCGCTGCCGAGACGGCGAAGATTTCAAAGGGACGATAGGTCGAGCCGATGAACCGCTGGGCGGTATAGGTCAGCTCCACGACGGAGATGGCGGAAACCAGCGATGAGCCCTTGAGCAGCATGATCGCGTTGACGCCGATGGATCGGATCATCAGCCGGCCGGCCTGTGGCAACACCACGAGCCGCATCGTCTGCCCACGGCCGAAACCGATCGAACGGGCCGCTTCCGTCTGTCCCTTGTCGACGGTGAGGATTGCGCCGCGCATGGCTTCGGCAAGATAGGCGCCGACATTGATGCCGAGGCCGATCGCGCCGGCGGTGAAAGGGTCGAGATCGATACCGATCTGCGGGCCGCCGAAATAGAGGATGAAAAGCTGCAGCAGGCAGGGCGTTCCGCGAAAGACGCTGACATAGGCGCCGCCGACGAAGCGCAGAAGCTTCGAGCGGGCAAGGCGCGCCGCTGTCGCCAGCGTGGCAAGGACGAGGCCGAGGGCCAGGGCAAGCGCGGTGATTTCAAGTGTGACGAGAGCGGCTTCCAGAAAAAACGGAAAAACCTGCGTCATTAAGGAGAAGCCCATTGTGCCTCCTCTCGAACTGAGAAAGGAAAGAGAAGGTCCACGAGCGGACCCTCCTTCCATGATTTATGTCGGGGCAGCTGTCAGCGAATGTCGCGACCGACCCATTTCATCGAAATCTTTTCGTAGGTGCCATCGGCGCGCATGTCGTCCAGCGCCTTCTGGATGGCGTCCTTGAGTTCGCCGCTGTTCTTGCGCAGCGCAATGCCGATGCTGTCGCCATTTCCGGCGTCTGGAATGGCGATTTCGCGTACATTCTGACCGCTGCTTTTCGAGGCCACGAGAACGGGAATGGAATCTGCGGCGATGGCGTCGATGCGGCCGGCCTGGAGGTCGAGCAGTGCTTCTGACAGAGCCTTGTATGTCCGCACGGTCCAGCCGCCGCGCTGGCGTGCCCATTTGTCGCTGACTTCACCGAGGGTGACGCCGACGCTCTTGTCCTTCAGGTCATCGAGCGATTTCGCCGGTGATATTTCGGGAACGAAGACGGCCCTGCCACTATGGTAATAGGGGCCGGCGAAGGCGACGGCCTTTTCGCGTTCCGGCGTGATGGTCATGGACCCTACGACTGCATCATATTTGCCTGAAATCAGGCCGGCGATAATGCCGTCCCACGCCGTCGTCACCACAACCGGTTTCACGCCAAGGCGCTTTGCCAGTTCATTACCGATATCGACATCGAAGCCGACGACTTCGTTCTTGTCGTTGACGAAGCTGAAGGGCGGAAAGCTGCCACTCATGGCGAAGCTGAAGGTGCCGCGTTCCCTGACCTTGGCCAGATCGTCGGCGGAAGCCGGCAAGGCGGCTGCCAGAGCGGCGACGGCCAGCCCGGCAAAAGCTATTTTCTTGAGGATCGACATGGGGAAACTCCGTATAAAAAGCGTGCAGCTATCTGGCTGCGGACAGCGGAACGCGCTGCACGAAGGTGAAAAACAACGGTGACTGCATGTTGAGGAAACGCCCTTTTGCCGTTGCGGATCATAGGGGCGGCGCGGGGCTCCTTCCCGCGGCGGGCGTCAGAACATGAGCAATGATTTCTTTGTTTTTGTCTTCATGAGGAAGGCCCTCCCAAGCCTTTGGATGACGAGAGATGCGCTGGTGGTCCAGTGTGAAGGGACCGATGCGGCATCGATGAAAACAGTCTAGCGAAGTTGAACGGCTATAAAAAATGGCATTTCAGCGCATTTTCTGTCGGTATTTTGAGCGATTTGTATAGCGGAATTGTCGAAATTGACACTCGCTCAAAATCCCATTGCAAACCTCTGTTATCTTGGCGTCAGGTGAATGCCGGCAAGCGTGCAGCGCACCGAACCGCCGGCTTTCTCGACGGTCGGTATGTCGAGCGCCACCGGAACGGCGCTTTCGCGGATCGTGTCGATCTGCGCCTGAGTGAGCGAGGCGTAGGCAGTGGAGGAAAGGGAGAGGATGCGGCCGTCCCGTCCCTGCAATTCCAGCGCATTTCCGGCGAAATTGCGGATCTGGGCATTGGTGAGGGCGATGACCCGTCGCCCTGAGCGCTCAAGCCGGGCGACGATTTCAGCACGCCGGCCTTCATCGGTGATCATGTCGAGGCCGATCATTGCGTAATCCGTGCCGATGCACATCAGGACATTGGTGTGGTAGACCGGCACTCCCGCCTCGTCACGGGCATCGAATACCATCGGCTCGAAATTGAAATGGGTCGAGAAGCGCTCGAGTGCGATCGGATCGGTGCGGTCGGAGCGCACGGCATAGGCGACCCGGTCGATATGATCGAGCACCATGGCGCCTGTGCCTTCCAGAAAAAGACTGTCCGGTTCCAGGCCGGAATAATCGATGATGTCCTGAACTCGATAGCGGCTCTTCAACATCTCGATGACATCCTGGCGGCGCTCGCGCCTGCGGCTTTCGGCCTTCATCGGATAGATGGCGACATGGCCGCCGGCATGGGTGGAAAACCAGTTGTTGGGAAAGACGGAATCGGGTGTTTTCGTGCCTTCGTCTTCAAAGAGATGCACCGTCACGCCATGGCTTTCGAGTGTCTGCGCCGCACGGGTGATTTCCGCATGGGCGATGGCGCTGAAGTCCTCACCACTGTCGGGTGTTGCCTGAAAGCGATTGTCGGCGGCGGTCTCGGTATTGACCGTGAAATGGTGTGGCCGCACCATGACGACGGCGGCCGGAGCCTGAACGGAATAGGTTCTTTTCATCATCCCGCTCCTCAGGCCCGCGCACGTTGCAGCATGCCGAAGAGATCACGCGGATCATCGGGATCGGCGATGATGTCGATGTCCTGATAGAAGCTTGAGCCTTCGAGTTTACCGCGCACGTAACGCAGGGCGGAAAAATCCTCTATGGCGAAACCAACGCTGTCGAACAGGGTGATCTGGCGTGTGTCCCGACGGCCTTCGGCCTCGCCGAGAACCACTTTCCAGAGCTCCGTTACCGGATAATCCGGGTCCATCTGCTGGATTTCGCCCTCGATGCGTGTCTGCGGCGGATATTCGACGAAGGTGTCGGCGCGCAGCAGGATATCCCGGTGCAGCTCCGTCTTGCCGGGGCAGTCGCCGCCGATGGCGTTGATGTGCACGCCGGCGCCGATCATATTGTCGGTCAGAATGGTTGCATATTGCTTGTCGGCGGTGCAGGTGGTGATGATACCCGCCCCTTCGATTGCGGCCTGGGCCGATTTGCACGGGATCACCGTCAGGCCGCTTTCCTTCAGGTTGGCGGCCGTTTTTTCCGTTGCGCGGGGATCGATGTCGTAAAGGCGCACCTCCTCGATACCGAGCACGGCTTTCATTGCCAGCGCCTGAAATTCCGCCTGGGCTCCGTTGCCGATCATCGCCATGACTTTGACGCCCTTCGGCGCGAGATGCCGGGCGGCCATTGCCGAGGTGGCGGCGGTGCGCAGCGCCGTCAACAGGGTCATTTCCGTCAAAAGCACGGGGTAACCGGTGGATACAGCCGCGAGCAGGCCGAAGGCGGTGACCGTCTGAAGCCCTTCCGCCATGTTTTTCGGGTGGCCGTTCACA
Source organism: Rhizobium rhizogenes (assembly GCF_002005205.3). Next base: position 1,294,965 of record NZ_CP019702.2, read on the forward strand.
TATTTGAAGCCGTAGATTTCCCCGTCGGATGTCGGCATAAGCTCAATGACGCCTTCGCGTGAATGCGAGGCGACACGTGGCGTCTTGTCGAAACATGGCCACCGGCGAAAATCCGCCTCGATGGCATCGGTGAGTTCAACGAGCATCTGCTCTATGCCGATGTGATGCACCAGCCGCATCATGTTCTCGACGCTGACGAAAGGGATAAGGGCTTTTGAAGACGGGGACAGGGGCATATGGGCAACTCCTCACTTGCGAGAGCGAAGATAGCTGCGGGGCCTGTTCAACTGAAATCGCAGAAGCTTGTTGTTTCTGAAGTCATTTTGAACAATATGTTCAGTCCAATTGTCAATTCGGTCAAATCCCCATGAGCATCGCAAAATACATACCGGATGAACTCGACCGGCAAATCATCGCTCACCTCAGGGTCGATGGTCGGGCGTCGCTTGCCAAACTTTCCGATGCGCTGGGTGTCGCGCGCGGCACGGTGCAGAACCGGCTGGACCGGCTGACGGAAACCGGCACGCTGCTCGGTTTTACCGTGCGGGTGCGCGAGGATTATGATGATCGTGCTGTCCACGCGGTGATGATGATCGAGGTCATGGGAAAATCGACCACGCAGGTCATCCGCAAGCTGCGTGGCATTGCCGAGATTTCCTCGCTCCATACCACCAATGGCAACTGGGATCTGGTGGCGAATATCCGCGCCGGCAGCCTCTCGGATTTCGACCGGGTGCTGCGGGAGGTCCGTATGATAGACGGCGTCTCGAACAGCGAAACCAGCCTCTTGCTGAGCAGCGTTTAGGGGCTGCCTTGCGAGACAAGACTGCCGCTCACATCATCTCTTCAGCCGTCTGATAAAGCGCTGTTCCAGAACCTCGCTTCCCCATTGGCTGCCGGGATGTTCTTCGACGCAGGCGAAACCATGCGTCTCGTAGAGATGCCGGGCGGCCGAAAGGCCGTTGAATGTCCATAGATGGGTTTCGGCAAAGGCGTTCTTATCGGCAAAGGCCAGAGCGGCTGCAAGCAGCCTGCGTCCGACACCGCCGCCGCGCACGCTGTCATCCACGATGAACCAGCGTAGATGCGCGATCTCCGATCCCAGGTCTTCGCCATCAATGGCGACGGAGCCGACAATCTCGTCGCCGCGCATCGCGGTCCATATCGCATTTTGCGGTCTTTCGAGCCGGTTGCAAAAGGAGGCGAGGCCTTCGGCGACAACGGATTCGAAACGCTGGCCGAAGCCGGATGTTCGGGCGTAGTAGAGCGCATGCATCTGTGTTATGCGGGCGATGATGCCTGGCCGATATCCCGAGACGATATCGATGGCGGGTGCGGCGGCATCGCTTCGGTCTCCCAGCGCATCGGCATAAAGGCGAAGCCCGGCAAGGATGGTATTTGCATCCGCCGGTGTCAGCTGTGTCAGGGCGCCGGATACCTGCCGGTTGGCGAAGGCGTGAATGGCTTCGACCCGCTTTTGTCCCCTGTCGGCAAGAAACAGCAGCTTGATACGGTTATCCTGCCCGTCCGCCTTCTCCAGAATATCTCCTGACAGAACGAGTTTGCGAAGCATGCGGCTGACGCTGGATTTTTCAAGCCGCAGAAGCTTTCCCAGATCACGCGCCGTAATTCCGGGGCATGTCTCGATCTCGATCAGGGCGTGAACGGCGGAAGGTGGCAGATCGGTGCCTGCGAAATCGCCGCCCATGAAGCCGAGTTCCCGGACAAGCCGACGTGAGGTGAAGCGGATGTCATCTATGGGGAGAGACTGTTCGGACATGGTGAATCCATATTGTTGCATCATGCAACCATAATCATACTCGATGCGACCTGCCAAGTTCGGTCTTCCTTAAAATGCTGGATTTTTCCAGGAAATCGGGCAAGCTCCCGTTCAGGATCGTTGGCACGGCTTGGGGGTAATGACCGCCATCGAGAAAAGATTATCCTCAAGCAGTCTGCGCGGAAGTTTTCGAACCATCGCGATATTTAATTACCCGGCTATGGAGCCGACATGCCCGATACACCTCGCTTCTTCCGTTATGCCATTCTTGCTGCGATGTTGCCCGTCGCCGTCCTCGGCATCGTGACGACGCCGAATGAGTATCGCGCCGTTGGCATCGACGCAGTTGATTGTGACGGGCCTATATCGGTTCTGATCCCTGCCGTACCGGCGCTTGCAGCCTATGCCATTATCGGCTGGCTGTTCCTGTCGGGTGCAAAGCGCCACCGTTCCCTGATCTCCGGCGGCATTTGTGTGGTGGTATCTCTGGTGCTTGTCTGGAGCATCGGGCTGGCGCTTCAGGAGCACCGGCTCAACGCCGCGGAAATGGCCTGCGGTTCAAGCGGAAAACTCTGACCTTGCATTGAGACGCGGAACGCCGGCCTAGCCGTGAAACCGCAGATTTCGTCGCGTCAGCTGCTCGACAGTGGTACAGCCCATCAGCTTCATGCCGCGTTCGATTTCGATGCGCATCAGTTCGAGCGCCCTTTCGACGCCGGGCTGACCGGCAGCGGCGAGCGGGAAAAGATAATAGCGGCCGAGCCCGACTGCCTTGGCACCCAAAGACAGCGCTTTCAGAACATGGGTCCCGCGCTGTACGCCGCCATCCATCATCACGTCGATCCGGTCGCCGACGGCATCGACAATCTCTGCCAGCTGGTCGAAGGCGCTGCGGGAACCATCGAGCTGGCGACCGCCATGATTGGAGAGCACGATGCCGCTGCAGCCGATTTCGACAGCGCGCCGGGCGTCATCCACCGACATGATGCCTTTGAGGCAGAAGGGTCCGCCCCATTCGCGCACCATCTGCGCCACGTCGTCCCAGTTCATCGAGGGATCCAGCATCTCGGTGAAATAGCGGCTGATGGAGAGAGCGCCGCCATCCATTTTGATATGGCCGTCGAGCTGCGGCAGGCTGAAGCGCTCATGCGTCAGGTAATTGATGCCCCAGGCCGGTTTGACGGCGAATTGCGCGATGCCGGAAAGATTGAGCTTGAAGGGAATGGCAAAGCCGGTGCGCTTGTCGCGCTCGCGATTTCCGCCGGTGATACTGTCCACGGTCAGCATCATCGTCTCGACGCCGGCGCTCTTGGCGCGTGCCATCATATCGCGGTTGAGGCCACGATCCTTGTGGAAATAGAACTGATAGACCTGCGGGCCGCCGCTGATCCTGCGCGCTTCCTCAAGGCTTGTGGTGCCAAGCGAAGAGACGCCGAACATCGTGCCGAATTTTCCCGCCGCTGCCGCCACTGCCCGCTCGCCCTGATGGTGGAAGAGGCGCTGAAGCGCCGTTGGGGAGCAATAGACCGGCATGGAGAGTTTTTGCCCCATGACGGTCACTGACATGTCCACGTCGGACACGCCGCGCAGCACATCCGGAACGAGATCGCAATTTTCAAAGGCAGCCGTGTTCCGCCGATATGTCACTTCGTCGTCGGCAGCGCCGTCTATGTAGTTGAAGATCGGCCCGGGAAGACGCTGCTTGGCCATGCGGCGAAAATCATGAAAATTATAGCAGTCTTTGAGTTGCATCTGTCGCTCGACCGGTCCGGTTTGAAGGCTTCTAAAGAGTGTCGGAAACCTATACCGGCGATCAGGGCCGGGCAATCGTGCCGCCGACAATTTCCGCAGGTTCAAGGCGATGAATACCGCGGGGCTGGAACGGCAGGAACTGCTCCGCTCCGAGAAGTTTTGCGGCAAGCCAGAGGACCGACATCCACATTTCCGTGCCCTGCAGCCCGGCCGGATGCCCCTCGGCGAAGGCAAATCCCTTCCCCTTTTGCCATCGCCCCTCGTTTCGGCGCACAATTTCGCGGGCGATCTCTTTCGCCTCGTTTCGTCTGTGATCCGTCTGTTTCAGGCACAGAAGCAGAGGGTGGATCGTATCGAGCAGGTTGCAGGCGTTAAATTCGACGCCATGAAAACCGCCATAGGCGCGGTAATTGGCGATGACGGAGTCGATTGTCGCTTCTGGATAGGGCACGGGCACCCCGAACTGGGCGTAGGAGCCGCGTGTGAGACGGTAAAAGCCATTGACCGGTTGTAGCAGGCCCTGCGCGGCCGTCGGTTCACCCCAGAGACCGGTTGCCCTGTCCGCATTCATCGCAAGCCAGCCGAAGAGCATGGCAAGATTGTCGCCGGATGTGAAATAGCGCCTGTTGAAATAAAGCGCGGTGGCGAGGGCGTCGATGGTGGCGCCGCAATGCCATGCCCGGCTTTGCCATGGCAGTTCTCTCAGCAGACGGGTCAGTTCCCCGGCGCGCATGTGCTCGACAAAGGCAATTGGCTGTTTCGGCGCGGCCCCAAAACATTCCAGCGCATATCCGATGGCCAGAATATTGTAGAGAATGGAGGGGTTCCGCTCCGCCGGCGCATCGACAGCGGGCGCCTCGGCGTCGAAAAACAGCCCCGTTTGCGCATCCTGCATCGCCTGCAGGCCAGTCACGGTCTTTTCGGTGTCGAAGGCAGTTCCTTCCTGCCCGAAGGCTGCGGCGATTTCGATAGCGTCACACAGATGTCTGGTGCTTTCAACGACTTGCCCGGATGCATCGGCTGAATGATAGGCGCCCTCTTCCTCATAGGAACGAATGGCCGCCAGCCAGTCGCCGGCGATTTCCCCACCGAGCTTCCGTAGCAGTGGTTCTATTTCCGGGAGTTTTGACGCGGCCGCTTTTTCTCCGCGATATCGCAGAACCCGGGCGGGAACGCCGCCGGCAATGGCCATGGCGGGAATATCCTTCACCACGGTTGCGCCTGCCGCGATAATCGCTCCGCGTCCAATCTTCACGCCGTCCAGCACCACCGCATTGGCGCCGATCCAGACATCCTCGCCGATCTCTATGCCAAGCGAAGTCAGCGGCTGGCGATAGATGGGGGTGTCGATATCGTCAAAACCGTGGTTGAAACCGACGATGCTGACATGGGAGGCGATGCGCACCCCATTGCCGATGGTCACCTTGCCGGAAAGGCAGGCATAGGGGTTGATCGAAACATTTTCGCCAAGCTCAATGTCGCCGCGCACGATCGCGTAACCGGCAATCCACGACTGTGCGCCCATCAGCAGCCTGTTCGTATGCACCTCTGCTCTGGCGGCAATATAAACGTCTTGTCCGAAAACGGCGTTGGCAGAGTGTTCAAGGCCACGCAAACGTGCCTGATGATCGGGGCTGTTTATATCCTCCGGCTTCCGCTCCCAGGTCAGGATGTTCAGCCGATCCTGCCTTTGGGAAACAGTCGGGGGTTCGTCCGTCGTCATGGTCAGCCCGCACGGTTTTCATTGAGTGCAAAGGCCGGAACACGTCGTCCTTCACGCCTGAATATCTCTTCCAGCCCGGTGAGATCGGGAGCATCCGGCAGGGTTGCCAATGCGGCTTCCGCGGCCTTGCCGACGGGTAGCGCCATGGAGGCCGTTATCAGCAACGTTTCGCCGGACGGAACAGTACCGCGCAATTGCGGAACGAGGGTTCTGGCGTGGATGAGATTGGTGTTGGCGATGGCCTGATGGCACAGTCCTTCGCGACGAATTCCGGCCGAAAGGTCGACAATGACGCTTGTGTCGCCTTGCCCATAACACGCAGCGCGACCTTCCTCCGCCTGAGTTCGGTCGCGGTTGAAGTCGGCGCGTTCTATGGCGAAACCACCTTCGGAAGTTTGCAGAGGTCGTGGGGCCCGGATGCGGTGCAGCCTCACATGCCAGGGGTTTTGCGGCACGAGCCAGGTCTCGATCTCCACATCCGCCCATGGCCGCCAACGGGAATAAAGGCAGTCTTTGGCAATCAACGCCTCCTCCATCGTCTCGCGGGTGCGCAAGTGCACGCCGTCGTCGGAAAGGCCGAGCATGCCGTCGAAACTTGCGGCGGCGAAATGCCGGTCATCCGCCTCGACATTGAAGGCATAACGGGTGGAGTAGACGAACTTCGAATATTTCTCCTGCGCGCCGCGCATCCTGTCATGCTGCTGCCCCGAGGATAGAACGACGATGTTGCCGGGTGTGTGAAAGGCCACCATGCCGGGCTCCGGCAACGAAACGGGTTCGGCGAATTCTTCCGCCTCGGTTTCCTGCGCAGTCCAGAAAGGATGGTCGGCGGGCAGCGCCAGCGGCAGGAAGAATTTGAGCGCCCAATAGGGAGAGCAGGGAGAATTGTAGCTCTCGCTCATCAGAAGGTTTGGATAGCCATATCCGACGGACAGGACGCCGTCGCGATCGGCGATCGGCCGCTTCGACCACCAGCGGATGTGGCGCATGTAATAGCCCTTGATTTCCGGCCATGGCAGCGCCTCCAGACCGGAAAAGGCGAGCGCGCCCCAGAAACCACCGGCAGCAAAACGGTAGGTCTGGCTGCGCCCGAAGGCGAGCGAAGCCCCGTCAGGCCCGAACCAGTGGCGCATGTCACGGGCGAAAATGCGCGAGCGTTCGATGAGCCGCGCTTTTCGTGCGCCGTCGCCTTTCGCCAGTACCGTGTAGATCAAACCGTAAAAATGCATGGCGAAGGGGATATAATGGTCGACACGTCGCACCGGTCCATCCCGATACCAGCCGTTGCCGATATCGAAAGCCTCTAGCTCATCGAGATAGGTTTGGGTTTTGGCGCGGTCGAATTCCACACCCACCCGTTCCAGCCCGAGATCGATCAGCACCCGGAAGAATTTCCAGTTATTGTCGACGAACTCCCGCTCGCGGGCGGCCAGAAGATAGGCGGCGACAGCCCGCCTGTCCGTTTCGGCTAGCGGCTCCCAGATATGTTCGGGAACCATGGCGAGCGCGAATCCTATGGCCGCCAGTTCGACCAGCCGCTGGTGCCGATCAGCCGTGTCACCCCAATATTCCGGGTGGGCCGGATTGGTGCCATTGGCCAGCCCGCGCCGGTAGAGATCCCAGTACGGAAAATCATAACCGCCGGCGGCAAGCGGAACGATGCCCCATAATGGCCGGGCAAAACCCTCCAGTTCCGCCGCAGGAAAATCGAAAATCGCCCCCGTTGCTCCAAGCCGCACACGCGCGCCGCCGGGTGAAAAACAGGTCAGCAGCGGATTGAAGAGGTCGATCACCGCCTTTGCGAGATCGTCCCGGCTGCGAAGCGGATTGTGAAAGAGCGGATTGGCTGTGGCGCTGTCGTGAGGCACGATTATCAATTTCCGGTCGTGATCAGAGAAAGGGCCGCAGGCTCGCCGCCTGCGGCCCTGCGGCAACTATTTGATGGCCTTGACGCCGTCATTCATGTCCTTGATGCCGTCATCGATGGAGATGTTGTCGGTCATCAGCGCGTCATGCACGCGGTTCAGAACGACTTCGATCTTGGCCGCATTCGGGTTGACCGCCATTTCCAGATAGGCCTTGCCCGCCTGCAATGCGTCCTTGCTGGCCTGATCCTGTGGGAAGCCCGGCAGCGCTGCGATCTTCTCGGCCACATCATCGGTTCTGAGCGCGGGGAAGGTGCCGGTGGAGGCAACGATGGCGGCACCCTCAGGGCCGGTGACGAAATGGATGAAATCCAGCGCCGCTTCCTTGTGGCCGGAATTGGCATTGACCGACAATCCGGCAATCTGCGCGGCCGTCGCGCCTGCTGCTACACCATCCGGATGGGGAAATTTCACGATGCCCCAATTGACGCTTTTCGACTCGCCGGATTTTACCTTGGCGATCTGGGTGCCGACAAACCATGTGCCCATGGGCAGCATGCCGATCGTTCCGTTGAAGAACAGAGCGGAATAATGGGTGTTCGACGTTTTCAGCGAGGCATAGGACGGTATCGCGCCGCTCTTTTGCAGGGCAAGCGCCCGCTCATACCAGGGTTTCAGGAATTCATAATTGCCGTCCACCAGCGTGTGCTTGCCATCCTGAATGCCGGGCAGCTGCACCGTCGAGCGCCAGGTGTGCAACAGCGCACCATAGATGCGGTTGGCACCCATGCCACCCTTCAGCTTGCCGGCGATTTCATCGAACTGTGCCCAGGTCATGTCATTGCTGGGGTAGGGCACACCGGCCTTGTCGAAAATATCCTTGTTATAATAGACCACCCAGAAATCCGAGCGGAACGGCAGGGCGTAGATCTTGCCGTCGATGGTCAGTTCCTCGATCAGGCCACCATAGGGTGCCGTCTCGATCTTCTGGTCCTTGATGAAGCCGCTGAGATCGGTGATGTTGCCGGCGCGTACCAGATTGGCGTAGCCGGGCACATCCTTGATGGTGACGATGTCGATATCCTTCGAGCCGCCGGTCAGCTGCGTGGATATCATCTGCGTATAGTCCTGCGAGCCGAGGTCCACCACCTCGAACGTCACATTCGGGTGCTTCTGCTTATAGGCCTCCATCAAGGGCTTGAAGTAGGCACCCTTGTCCAGATCCCAAAGGGCCCATTTCAAGGTGACCGGCGCATCGCCCGCAGCGAACGCCGTTCCTCCCATGCCCATGGCAATGCCGAGACCGGCGGTTGCGAGAGCGAATGCACGTCTGGTTGTCTTAAACTCCATAGCCCGTTTCTCCTTCCCTGACTGATGTCGTTTGATTTTCGGTATGCCTTAAGTGCTGCTCCCCGCCGGTTCGGGTATCGACACTCGCATCCGCGCAACGGCGTTTCTCGCCGCAAAACACAGGGCGAACATGCTGAGCGAAAAATTGACGGTGGCCGGCATGAAGACGGACACCGGATAAAGCAGGATGTGCGCGACCCAGAGTGCCGTGACGAAACCGAGTGCCGCCAGCATGGGCAGTGGCCTGGTGATCGCAGAAAATGCCGCCTGCCGTAGCGTCTCCCGAAGCGGCAGGTCCTGTCTTGCCATGAGAACAATGGCGTAGGCGCACAGGAGGATGAGGAACAGCGTCACTGCCAGACTGACCGCAAAGGGCAGGCTGTAGACGAGCTGAAGCCGGGCCGCCCCGGCGTAGCTGACGGTCGCGTAAACACCGGCGCTCACCAGCAGCGCGCTTAAAACCACAAGCGTAGTGCCGCGCAGGGCGAATTTCCGCAAGGCTTCGAGGAAATCGCGCAGCAGATAGGTATTTTCATCATCCGTGAAGGAAACGCAGACACGAGCCATGGCCAGCATCGCTGCCGGCATCGTCACCACCGGCAGGCTGGCGAGGATGAAGAGAAGATTGAGCTTCACCATCTCCCACCATTCGCGTTTGATGATGTCGAGGAACAGGGCAAGGCCGGTCAGCGGCGGGGCGTTCTTGTCGATCCCGGCACCTTCCCTTGTCCATAACCCCTCCAGCCATTGCATCGCGTTTGTCTCCATCGCCTCAATAAAGGATCGATTGTTCGGTGGCGGGATCGAAAAGCTGCGCATTCGTCAGATCGGCCACCAGTTCGACGGGATCACCGATCTTCGCCCTGAAACGCGGTGAGACGCGTGCGACGAGGTTTCTGCCGCCGGAGACAAGGTTGAGATGCACTTCCGATCCCATCGGTTCCGCCAGTTCCACCGTCGCCGTGAATGGCGCGACATTAGCGGCATCGATATCCGCCGGGGCGAATTCGTGGAAATTTTCCGGGCGGATGCCGAGAATGATGTCCTTTCCCTCATAAGATCGCAGCCGCCCGGCATCGATATCAGTTGGCAGAGGCAGCGGATTGCCGTCGAACAGGGCGGTGAAGCGGTCGCCGTCGCGGCGCAGCGTGACTGGCAGCATGTTCATCTGCGGTGCGCCGATGAAACCCGCGACAAACATGTTGATCGGCCGGTCGTAGAGATTTTGCGGCGTATCCACCTGCTGGATATGGCCGTCCTTCATCACCACGATGCGGTCCGCCATGGTCATGGCTTCCACCTGATCGTGGGTGACGTATATGAAGGTGGCGTCCAGCCGCTTGTGCAGCTTGGAGATTTCCGACCGCATCGTGCCGCGCAGCTTGGCATCCAGATTGGAAAGCGGCTCATCGAGCAGGAAGACTTCCGGGTTGCGCACCATGGCCCGGCCGAGCGCGACACGCTGGCGCTGGCCGCCGGAGAGCGCTTTCGGCTTGCGGTTCAAGAGATGGGTGATGTCGAGAATTTTCGCCGCATCCTTGACCTTGGTATCGATGAGATCGCGTGGCGCCTTTCTGAGTTCCAGACCGAAGGCCATATTCTTGTAGACCGTCATATGCGGATAAAGCGCATAATTCTGGAACACCATGGCGATGTCGCGATCCTTGGAGGGCACGTCATTCATCACGTCCTCGCCGATGCGCAACTCACCGCCGGAAATTTCTTCCAGACCGGCGATCATGCGCAGCGTCGTGGATTTGCCGCATCCGGAAGGGCCGACCAGAATGATGAATTCCTTGTCGGCAATATCCAGATCGATATCGTGAACGACCTTGAGCGCGCCGAAGGTCTTGTTGAGTTTTTTCAGGGAAATGCTAGCCATCTGTGCCTCGCGCTCACCAATAGGAAGACCAGTTGCGCGAAAGCCGGATCAGCGCTTCCAGATAATAATAATCGCCCCAGGAGACGCACTCATCGACGCCTTCGCCCCGGCAGGTATTATGGGGCGTCTTCTTGGAATAGGTGCCGTGCAGAAGCTGCCCGTTGGAGATCGCGGGATCGCGAACCGAATAGACATCGGCGAGGCTTTTCACCATGCGCCTTGCCAGATCGCGATATTCCGCCGCCTTTTCCGGTGTCTCCAGCTCCGCCATTTCCAGAAGACCGCAGGCGACGATGGCCGCCGCCGAGCTGTCGCGCGGTTCGCCATCGCCATCCGCAAAAATCAGGTCCCAAAAGGGTACGAGATCATCGGGCAGGCGTTTGAGATAGAAGGCGAGAAGCCGCTCGAAGGTGCCGCGATAGGCGGGCAGGCGCTCGTATCGATAGGAAATGGCCATGCCGGCAATGCCCCAGGCCTGTCCGCGGGCCCAGTAGCTCTCATCGCTGTAACCCTGTTTCGTGACGCCGCGCACCGGCGCGCCGGTCTGCGGGTCCATGTAAAATGTATGATAAGTGGAATCGTCCGGCCGGACGGAATGGGCAAGCGTGGTGCGAGCATGGGCAAGCGCCACGGTGCGGTAGTCGTCCCAGCCCGTTTCGCGGCTCGCCCAATAAAGCAGCGGCAGGTTCAAAAGGCAGTCGATGATATAGCGATATTCGTTGGGATTATCCCTGCGGCCCCAGGCCTGGATGAATTGCCCGACCGGCTGGAACCGTTCCATCAACTGGTCCGCCGCCATCAGCGCCGCGCGTCTTCCATCCTCATCGCCCACCAGTTTCCATGCGGCTATGCACGAGGGCGAATAGAGGAAGCCCATATCGTGATGGTCGGTCTCGATGCGGTTTTCGATACGGTGCAGGAAACTCTGCACCTGAATTTGCGCCGCATGCTGAAAGGTCCTGTCGCCGGTATGCTCGAAGGCAAGCCATATCTGGCCCGGCCAGAAACCGGCAGTCCATTGGTCATTGGCGACTGCCGGGTAAAAGTTCTTCACGCTCGAGTGGTTTTGCGCCGCGTAGGTGAACTCGGGCAGGTTGCGCCTGACCTGCGCAACGGCGGCGGCGAGTGCGGCATCGACTTCCTCTGTCGTGATCGGGGCTGGAACGGACGTGGTCAAATCGAGCATGAAATCAACCCTTGAGGCCGGTGGAGGCGACGCCTTCGACAAAGAAGCGCTGCAACGCCAGGAAAACGATGAGAACCGGAATGAGCGCCACCACCGAGGCGGCCATGATCAGCCCGTATTCCGCCGAATATTGCGAAATGAACATGCGCAGGCCGATCTGGATGGTCTTCAACTCGGTCTTGGTGAGATAGATCATCGGACCCATGAAGTCGTTCCAGGTCGTGACGAAGGTGAAGATCGTCAAGGTGGAAAGCGCCGGTTTGGAAAGCGGCAGCATGATCTTCGCCCAGATCTGGTATTCGTTCATGCCGTCGATGCGTGCCGCCTCACAAAGCTCGTTCGGGATCGACATGTAGAACTGCCGCATCAGGAAAACGCCGAAGGCGGTAAAGGCCTGCAGGAAAATCAGCGCAAGATGGGTGTTGTTCAGCCCGAATTCACGCATCAGCAGGAATTGCGGCACCATATAGACCTGCCAGGGCATGGCGATGGTGGCGATATAGCCGAGAAACAGCGTGTTCTTGTAGGGAAAATGCAGCTTGGCGAAGGCGTAGGCTGCAAAGCTTGACGTTAGCAATTGCAGCAGTGTGACGATGATCGTCAGCTTCGACGTGTTGTAGATGAATAATGCCAGCGGGATCTTCGTCCAGATTTCCACATAGTTTTCCCAGCGTGGCTGCGAGGGTATCCACTCGATCGGGAACGCGAAGACATCGCGGCTGAGTTTCAGCGATGCCGACAGCATCCATGCGAAAGGCAGAAGCATGACGATGGTGACGACGATCACCGTCAGATAGATGCCGATCGTGGCGGCAGGGATTTTGCGGCCCATGATGCGCATGGATCAGTCCTCCCGCTGCCGTTTGAACTGAACGATGGTGACGACAAGGACCAGGAAGAACAGGACGAGGGCGATCATGCTGGAGTAACCGAGATCCCAGGAAATGAAGGCCTCATTGTAGATGTGATAGACAAGAACCAGCGTCGAGGTGCCGGGGCCGCCCTGCGTGATCATATAGACCTGATCGAAAACCTTGAAGGACTGGATCGTCAGCATGACGGTCACGAAAAACGTCGTCGGCGCAAGCTGCGGCAGGGTGACGTGGATGAATTTCTGCCAGGCATTGGCGCCATCCAGCCCCGCGGCTTCATAAAGCTCCGAATTGATGCCCTGCAGCCCGGCGAGATAGATGACCATGTAATAACCCATGCTCTTCCACACGCCGAAGAGAATGACCGTGACCATGGCCCAGTGCCGGTCCGCCGCCCATCCCGGCATGTCGGCGGGATCGAGGCCGAGCGTATAGAGCAGCATGTTGACCGGACCCATCTCCGGATTGAAAATCATGTTCCAGACGACGGCCACGGCAACCAGCGATGCGACATAGGGAAAAAACATGGCCGTGCGAAAGAAATTGCGGCCGAGGATTTTCTGGTTGAGCAGGATCGCAAGGCCGAGCGCGCAGGCGAGCGTGGCCGGCACCGACGCGACGGTGTAAATGACCGTGTTCCAGAAGGCCGCGATGAAGGCCCTGTCCTCGAAAAGTCGCCAGAAATTATCGAGACCGGCAAAACGCATCGCATTGGAGCCGTCCCAATGCATGAAGGCCAGTGCAAAGGCAAAGAGGATCGGCCCGAGCGTGAAAATCGCAAAGCCGAGAAAATTAGGAGCAATGAAGGAATAGGCAACGAGCGCATTTTCTATTCCGCGCCGCCGTTTGGAGACGATGCGGAGTTTTTTCCTGCGATACGGAGTCGCTTGCTTGTCGGACATGGTCGCGGTTGCGATTGCCACAGCATATCTCCCATTGCCGCCGTTTCACGCTTCATCGGTGCCGGCTGCCTGCATTTTCCATTGCGGCCCGGGTCTTCACCCTGCCGCCTCCCGCGCTCTGGATAACACAATATCGATATTGGTCAAACAACTTTACATAAAGTCAGACAAATTTTCTGGTTTTTCAAAAATACGTATGATAGGAGGCCCATATCGGATTACGGAACGCGCGGGAGGTTTGAGGGCGTGTTTGTCGAAATGATGCGGCTCCTGCCTGATCGGTTCGCCGATTTCGGCGCGGAGCTGACGGCGGAAAAAATTCGGTCTTCAGCAACGGAAGCGGTTCGCGGCAGTCTCGTCGATGCGGCGGAGCAGGCTCTTGGCGAGCCCTGGTCCGTCATTCTGGCGGGCGATTACCGGGAATATGGCCGGAGCGGCAATCGTGATCGTTTCGAGGCGCTTTATTTCTCCCGCCGGCTGAAATTGAACGCGCTGGTTCTCGGCGAATGCGCCGAGGGGCAAGGTCGTTTTCTCGATGCCATCATCGATGGTCTCTGGCTGATATGTGAGGAAAGCGGCTGGCAATTGCCCGCGCATAATTCCCATATTCGCGGTGGCCCCCGCGCGTCGCTTCCCGACCCGCAGGATCCGGTGATCGACCTGTTCGCTGCGGAAACGGGTGCCAATCTTGCTTTGTGCCTGCACCTGCTCGCGTCGGAACTGGAGCAAGCGGCCCCAACTCTTATATCTCGCGTCCATACCGAGATCGAATGTCGGATTACGAAGCCCTATCTCGCCCGACATTTCTGGTGGATGGGGAGCGGTGATGAGCGGATGAACAACTGGACGGCCTGGATCACCCAGAATGTTCTGCTCTCCACCCTGCTTTTGCCCACCGACCAGCCGACGCGGCGTTGGGTCGTGGAAAAGGCGCTCCAGAGTCTCGATGCGTTTCAGAAGGACTATGCGGAAGACGGAGCCTGCGAAGAGGGTGTTCTTTATTACGGCCATGCAGCGCTGTGCCTGTTCGGGGCGATGAGCATTCTCGATACCGCCGCGCCCGGCTCCATGGCGTCGCTTTTCAAGGCGCCGAAACTGCGCAACATGGCGGAATTCATCCTCAACATGCATGTGGCGGGAGACAGTTTTTTCAACTTCGCCGATGCGCCGGCGAAGGTCGAAATATCAGGCGTTCGGGAATATCTCTTCGGCAAAGCCGTCTCTTCCCTGCCGCTTCAGGCTTTCGCCGCAGCTTGCTGGAACCGATCAACGGATAAGTTGATGCGCAGGGAGTGGAACCTCTGGTATCGCGTCCAGGCGGTTCTCGCCACGCCGGAATTGTCTGCACTTGCTGTTGCAGAACCGATGAAGACCGACATTGTCTATACCGGTATCGGGTTGGCGATTGTCCGCGGCGGGGTGTTCGATCTTGCCGTGAAGGCGGGCAATAATGGCGAGAGCCATAACCACAACGATGTCGGCAGTTTCACGCTTTACAAGAATGGCAGGCCATTCATCATCGATGTGGGGGTGGAAACCTACACCGCGAAAACTTTCTCGCCGCGGCGCTATGACATCTGGACGATGCAGTCGGCCTTTCACAATCTGCCGACCTTCGGTGGCGTCATGCAGGGCGCCGGGGCAGAGTTTGCTGCGCGGGATTTCGGGGCGGAGTTCTCGGAAAAACAGGCGGAAATTGCTTTCGATATAGCGGGAGCTTATCCGCCCGAAGCGGGTATCGAACATTACCGCCGCCGCATCCGGTTGCTGCGTGGCAGCCGCGTCGAGATTACTGATGATTATCAGGGCGAGAGAAGCGCGGTTCTGTCACTGATGGTTGCCGAAAAGCCCGTCGTCACGCCGGGAAGCCTGATCTTTGCGGGTCTTGGAGAGGTGGCCTGCGAAGGGGCGGGAGAGCCTGCCATCGAGGCCATCCCCATCGACGACACCAGGCTTCGCCAGTCTTTGCCGCCGATGATCTATCGCATTCTTGTTCCCATCAAAGCCAAGCGTCTGTGCCTGACGATCAGCTAAGGAAATGCCGATGAAGCTTACACTCAAGGTCGTTAATGCGGCCGGTGCTATTCTGGCGGAGGCCGGGGCGGAGAACGAGGTGTTCCTCGTCTACCGCGCTGAATATTGCGAAGGCGACAGGCTCGTTGTCGAAGCTTCGCAGCCCGGTCATATCTGGCTCGGCCTTGATGCCGGCATGCCGCCCACGCTGGTTTTTTTGCAGACGGCCGAATTTGTCCTGCCTGTTCCTTTCGCGGCGAAGCGCAAATCCTATCCGCCGCAGGCTTTCAGCGGGAGCATTCACCGGATTGCGGCGCGTTGTGCGCTTGCCGGTGAGATCGGGGTTCGCAGGAACCTGGCCCTGAACCCTTTCGATGACCACGAAAACACCTCGCTGTTTCCGCATGTCCATGCGAGTACCGAAACGCGTGGGGAAGCCGCGTTTGCGGCCCGTAATGTCATTGATGGCGAAAAGGTCAGCGCCGGCCATGGTTTCTGGCCCTATACCAGCTGGGGCATCAACCGTGATCCCGAAGCTTCGTTGACGCTTGTTTTCGGTCGCGCGGTTCTGATCGACCAGCTGACATTTTATCTGAGGGCAGATTTTCCCCATGACGCCTGGTGGGAAGAGGCGAGCGTTACATTTTCCGACGGCGAAAGCCTGCGCTTCCCACTGCAAAAAACCGGTGCCGCCCAGACGTTCTCGGTCGCGCCGCGCCGTGTGGAATGGATCCGCCTGCACGACCTGAAAAAAGCGGATGATCCCTCGCCGTTTCCCGCGCTGACGCAAATCGAGGTCTGGGGCGCGGATCTGCGGGAAGCATCATAGATTTCTGATTGCCGAGTTCCCTGGCCGCAGACCGCCACGCAGCTTTTTCGGAGATGCTCTAGCTGTGCGAAATGCCGCGAAGGTCGCGCATCATGTCGCGATAGCGGTTCTGGCTGCCGCGCAGATGGGCCTGCATGGCCAGTTTGGCATCCTGTTCATTCCTGTCCGATATGGCGATGACGATCGCCTCATGTTCCTTGTGGATCAGTCGTCGATAGGCCGTCTGGTCGTTTTCCCGGGTTTCGGGCACCACGCGGGATTGCGGGATCACGGCCTGACCGTGCAGCTCGAGGAACTGCGTGAAGAGCGGATTGTTGGTTGCCGCCGCAATGGCCAGATGCAGTGCCAGATCGGCCTCGCGAATGGAGCGGTTTTCGTCGATGCATTTGAGAAGCCGGGCGTGACAGTCGAAAATCGCCTCCTCCTGCGAGGGGGAACGGCGAAGGGCGGCCAGCCCCGCCGCCTCGATTTCAAGCGGCGTTCTGATTTCCAGAACTTCAAGATCGGACGACAGCCGGGCGCGATCGATGCCGGGCGTGGAGGACATCTCCTTTTCGCGCTTCAGCACGAAAATGCCGGCCCCCTGGCGAACCTCCACCAGCCCGTCGCAGCGTAGCGCCGTCACCGCCTCGCGCACGACCGTGCGGCTGACGCCGTGGGTTTCCGTCATTTCGATTTCGCTGGGCAAGCGGTCACCGGGTCCATATTGCCCGGAGGCAATCGCGTTTCTAAGGCTCAGGCTGACTTGACTGACCAGAGAACCGGAGGATTTGCTGCGCTGTTTTTGCTGTTCAGGCACGTCGGTCACCATGCATTAAAATCGAGGCAGGCGTGGAGCCTGTCAAATATGTATGATGAATTTTAGAAAAACTCAATGATCATACCAATTTTACCCAATTTCATGCGGAGGTCGCAGATGAGGGCATCAAAAATCTTCTCGAATTCGGCAGCAGAGTTTAGGTAGGGCCGGCCAACTGCTCCGTGGAAACCGCATATAGCGCCGTGCCGGTACTGAAAAAGCTCTCGATATTACCAATCGTCGTGTCCGCGATGTTCTTGAGAGCTTCCTGCGTGAAGAAGCCCTGATGGCCGGTGACCAGAACATTGGGGAAAGTCAGCAGTCGCGCGAAAACATCGTCGCGCAGCACCTCGTTGGAAAGGTCTTCGAAGAAGAGATCGGCCTCTTCTTCATAGACATCGATGCCGAGGGAACCGATCGTGCCGTCTTTCAGTCCGGTGATTGCGGCCTGCGTATCGATGATGGCGCCGCGGCTGGTATTGACGAGCATCACGCCCTTTTTCAGAAGCGGCAGCGTCTCCCTGCGAATGAGGTGACGGGTTTCCGGTGTGAGCGGGCACATCAGCGCGAGAATGTCCGATGTCCGAAACAGTTCCTCCCGCGTGACATAGGCCATGCCGAGCGCCTCGCAATCTGGGTTGGGGCGAAGATCGTGGCCGACAAGGCGGCAGCCGAAGCCGGCCGCAATGCGCGCGAAAATCGCCCCTATCTTACCCGTGCCGACAATGCCGACTGTCTTGCCGTGAAGGTCGAAACCGAGCAGGCCATCAAGGGCGAAATTTCCTTCGCGGACGCGGTTATAGGCGCGGTGGATCTTGCGGTTGAGCGACAGGATGAGCGCCATGGTGTGTTCGGCAACCGCGTAAGGGGAGTAGGCCGGGACGCGGGCAATGGTCAGGCCCAGCTTTTCGGCGCTCGCGAGATCGACCTGATTGAAGCCGGCGCAGCGCAGGGCAACCAGCCTTACTCCCGTTTCCGCCAGTTTTTCGAGCACGGGTCGTGACAGGTCGTCGTTGACGAAAGCGCAGATGGCATCCGCTCCCTTCGCCAACGCCACTGTTTCAAGAGACAGGCGCGCTTCGCAATAATGCATCCGCATGCCGGGCTTGGCAGCACCGTCAAGGAACTGCCTGTCATAGGGCTTGGCGCTGTAGACTACGATCCGCATCTGCTTCTCCGGTATTCGAAAACGAAAGCTGCCGTTGCAGGGATTGTTTGTCCGGCAGGCCGTCTCAGCTGCGAAGGCCCGGCGCTTCCTGCCCGGTGCTTTCGACATATTCGGTATATCCGCCACCATATTGGTGGATCCCATCCGGTGTCAGTTCCAGCACCCGGTTTGAAAGGGCGGCTAGAAAATGGCGGTCGTGGGAAACGAACAGCATCGTACCCTCATAATCCGACAGGGCCTTGATCAGCATTTCCTTGGTGTCGAGATCGAGATGGTTCGTCGGCTCGTCCAGCACGAGGAAATTCGGTGGATCGAACAGCATGGCCGCCATGACGAGGCGGGCCTTCTCGCCGCCGGAAAGCACACGGCAACGTTTTTCCACGTCGTCGCCCGAGAAGCCGAAACAGCCGGCAAGGGCGCGCAGCGGCGCCTGGCCGGCCTTGGGGAAGCGCTCTTCCAGCCATTCCAGAATGGTGCTGTCGCCATCCAGAACATCCATGGCGTGCTGGGCAAAATAGCCGAGCTTGACACTGGCGCCGAGGGTGACATTGCCGGAATCCGGTTCCGCCGTGCCTGTGACCAGTTTCAGCAATGTCGATTTTCCGGCGCCGTTGACGCCCATGATGCACCAGCGCTCCTTGCGTCGCACCATGAAATCGAGTTCGCCATAGATGGTGCGGCTGCCATAGGCCTTGTTCACCTTCTTCAGCGCCACGACATCCTCGCCCGAGCGGGGAGCCGGCGCGAATTCGAAGGCCACGGTCTGGCGCCGCCGGGGCGGCTCGACACGATCGATCTTTTCGAGTTTCTTCACACGGCTTTGCACCTGCGCGGCATGTGAGGCGCGCGCCTTGAAGCGCTCGATGAACTTGATTTCCTTGGCGAGCATGGCCTGCTGGCGTTCGAACTGCGCCTGCTGCTGCTTTTCGTTCTGGGCGCGCTGCTGTTCGTAAAAGCCGTAGTCGCCGGAATAGGTCGTTAGGCTGCCGCCGTCGATCTCGATGATCTTGGTGACGATGCGGTTCATGAATTCGCGGTCGTGCGAGGTCATCAGCAGCGCGCCGTCATAGTTCTTCAGAAAATCCTCAAGCCAGATCAGGCTTTCGAGATCGAGATGGTTCGAGGGTTCGTCGAGCAGCATGACGTCCGGGCGCATCAACAGGATGCGGGCGAGCGCCACACGCATCTTCCAGCCGCCGGAAAGCTTGGAAACATCGCCGTCCATCATCTCCTGGCTGAAGCTCAACCCGTCCAGCACCTCACGGGCGCGGCCTTCCAGCGCATAGCCGTCCAGCTCTTCGTAACGCGCCTGCACTTCGCCGTAACGTTCGATGATGGCGTCCATTTCATCCATCCGGTCAGGATCGGACATGGCGGCTTCCAGCTGCCTAAGTTCCGCCGCCACTTCACTGACGGGGCCTGCGCCCTCCATGACTTCGGCTACGGCAGAACGGCCGGACATTTCACCGACATCCTGGTCGAAATAACCGACCGTCATACCCTTTTCGACGACCACCTGGCCCTCATCGGGCTGGTCTTCGCCTGTTATCATCCGGAACAGCGTGGTCTTGCCGGCGCCATTCGGGCCGACAAGGCCGATCTTCTCACCGCGGTTGAGTGCTGCGGAAGCTTCGATGTAGAGAATGCGGTGGCTGTTCGACTTGCTGATATTTTCAATGCGGATCATGACAGGGCCTGTGAATGGGAGCGCCCTCCTATGCCACGGGCAGCCGCCGCTGTCACCTGCCGCGCGCGGCCTGCCAGCCATGCAGAACTGGCGAAGATCGCCGCGGGGCATATGCGCCCCGCAGGCCGGATGGTTTCCGACTGCACCTGCCGGATTTTTGTCAGTTGGTGAGCGTGGCTATGCTGCCGGCTGCCTTGCGGGCGATTTCGCCGAAGGCGGTAACGATCTGTTCCATGTTTTCGGGAGCGTAATAGTTGTCGGCGCTGGAAGCGCAATATTGCAACAGCGACTTGCCCTTCTCCGGCGCCATGAAGGCGACGCTGAAAATCTTGATCCCGTCTTTCTTGGCGGTCTCGCAGGTGGTGCGTACCGACTGGTCGATGCTTGAATTCCAGGCGGCGCTGTTTCCTGTCATTTCGCCGTCGGTCATGAGGACGATATAGCGCTCGAAGGATTCACTCTCCTTTGACTTGTGCGCGTCCGCTTCGGCGGTATTCGTCTTTTTGAGGGCGTTATATGCGGCAGTCAGGCTGCTGCGTGCGTCCGTGCCGCCTGTCGGAAATTCCGGTATCTGTTTGTCGACATAGCTGACGATGCTGCTTGTGCCCCAGGTAATCGACTGCGCAGAATAGGACTCGTGTGTATAGACGGACGCGCCTGTGCGAACGAGCTGGGAACCGCCGCTGGCGGTATAGGTCGGGTCGGCCTTGTTCAGCGTCGCGACGAGAAAGCCAACTGCGGTTTTCAGCGATGTGGCCTTGTTGACGTAACACGGGCTGGATGTGACCTGTGCTTCGCTTTTGCCCCAGTTGTTCGCGGTGTAGTTCGGGCAAGATTTTTTCGCGGTGTTGATCGTATCCGTCTTGAAGGACATCGATCCGGACCGGTCGAGCACCAGATACATCGAGATCGGCGCGCCCTTGTTGACCGTGCTTTTCGCGATGCCGGTGGCGGAAATATTGATGGTCTTGGTGCCAAAGAAGCCAATAAGGGGATTGAGCTGCAGCTGACGGTTAATCGTGGTCTCGATGATATAGGTCTTGCCGCGGGCATCTTCGGTTGTCGCGATACTGATCGGAGAGTTCTTTTCGAGCTCTTTCCTCTCTTCCTCGGTCAGGTTCTTCAGCTGTTGGCTGGCGATGAAAGCCTTGGCGATTTCCTTGATCTCTTCGTCGGTGGCATCACCTTTTTTCACGCGTGCCTCGGTCGCCGCAGCAAGCGCTGCGGAATCCGCCGTGTTCTGCAGATCAGCTTTCACCTGCATCACATTTGCGAATTCCATGCCGGCTCCGGCCACACCCAGCAGTATCGGCAGCAATATTGCCGTCATGATACCGAAATTGCCGCTCGTATCGGCAAGGAAACGGCGCTTGAGTTTTTGATCTGCGGAGGCGGTCATGGCGGGGCCCAACGATTAGAATATTCGATTGAGCGCAGGAAACCCACAAAGGATGTAAAATCCGCTAACGCGAAGATTCAAATCTTAACAATCGTTCAAATTGGTGCAGAATTTGAAGTATTTTCAAGAATTAATTTGTTTGCGGGCTGAAATAATACAGGTCGCGTCATTGCTGGACGGGAATGACGTCGACGGCCTGTTTTATCTGCTGGTTGCCATAGCTCTTCAGGACCCCGATCACCGGGGCGACGTCGGAATAATCGCGGCCGTAACCGACGACGATATGGTCGCTTCCGGCAACTATATCGTTGGTGGGATCGAGTTCCAGATAACCGGCCGCTTCACCGCACCAGATGCGGACCCAGGCGTGCATCGCATCCGCCCCTTCCAGCCGTTCCTTGCCCGGCGGAGGGATGGTGCGCAGGAAACCGCTGACATAACCGGCGGGAATGCCGAGACTGCGCAGCGCCATGATCATGATATGCGAAAAATCCTGGCACACGCCGCGTTTCATCTGAAAGGCCTCCGATGGCGTCGTATCCACGGTTGTTGCCTCACCATCATAGGTGAAGTCGCTGTGGATGCGTTTGCACATGGCCAGCGCGATCTCGCGGATGGTCATTCCGGGCGTCAGCAACTCCCGTGCATAGGCCGATATCGCCGCATCCATCCCTATTCTCGGGCTTGTGCCGATGAAGTGGTGTGGCGACTGGAAATCGATCGACCAGACATCGGCCATGTCCTGCGGCAGACGTGAAAGCTCAGGCGAAAAATCGGCAGTCAATGCCGGTGATTCCACCATCACACGCGCCTGCATGCGGATATCCAGCTTTTCATGCGGCGCGCGCAAATGCACTGATGTGGCTGATTGGTGAAAGAAGTCCTCGAAGACAGCGCGTTCTTCCGGTACCGGCGAAACATCGATCGAACCGGCGACGAGCCGCTGCCGGCCGGGAATGGATAGCGGCAGTACACGAATGATGTGCCGCGCGCCATGGGCCGGCGTGTCGTAGGTGTAACCCATATGCAGGGAAAGATCGTAGAGCATAGGGTTATCCGAGATAGGTCCGGGCCAGAACATCGGAGAGATGTTCCATATCGGTTTCGAGCTGCCGATAGATCGCGCCGTTCATGTTTTCCGGCGTCATGACGGCGAGCCCGGAATGCAGGCGCATCGTCTCGCGGTAAAATGGGGACATCTGGCCGTTGACGAAGGCATTCGGAAGCTGCTCCACCTCGGTGCGGATTTCGTTCAGCTGAAACAGGATCGAGCGGGGATTGAGCGGATCGAGCGCCAGCAGATCGGTCACGGTCAGCCCGGCCGTGTTGACATTGTAGCGGCGGCGATGGGTCATGACACTGTCGCCGATTTCAAGCAGCATGTCATAGGAACCATCAGGCGCATCCGGGCCGGTCATATGGCCGAGAAGCCGCGTCATATGCAGGCCGCGTTCGAGATAACGGCCGATAGACAGGAAACGCCAGCCGGTGAAGCGGTACATGTTTTCGTGCACGAGACCGGCAAAGCCGGCAAGCTTGCGCAGCAGGATCGTCATGGCATGGGTAGCGTCGTCGCCGGGAGCGACTTTTGCGTGGAAACGGCGGGCCGTCTTGGCGAGATCGTTCAGCGCCAGCCAGCCATCAGGCGAAAAGCGGTCACGGATATTGCTGGCGGAATAAAGCGCGCTGTTGATGTTGGTGAGCAGGCTTTCCGGCACGGCATCGTTCATCTCCACATCGAGCGCTTCGAGATATCGCGTCACATGGGCGAGCAGCGGCTGGCGCGGGTCGGCTGACTCGGCATAACGTCCGTGCCAGGCGCGCAGGATGCGCAACGCGCCTTCCGAGCGTTCGATGTAGCGGCCGAGCCAGAAGAGATTGTCCGCCGCGCGGCTCGGCAGGCTGCCCGGCATGTTGCGGGTGAAACTTTCTTCTGCCGGCAGAAGCGTAGTGCGTTCCACTGGCTTGTCGCTGACGATCCAGACATCCGCCGCACTGCCGCCCGATTGCATGGCAATGGCGGAAACGTCATCGCCGCTGCCGATCCGTGCGAAGCCGCCCGGCATGATCTGCCAGCCATCCTGGGTGCGGGCGGCGAAAACGCGAAGGCTCATCGGACGCGGCACGAGCTTGTTGTCGATATAGGCCGGGGTCGTTGAGAGCTTCACGACTTCCTGACCCACCAGCTTGTGGCCATCGGAGGCAAGCCAGTCGCTGATCGATTCCTTCGCCGTCTCGCGCAGTGAGGACCCGAGTACGGATTGGCCATTATCGTCGAAGAAGGGGAGCCGCGAATAGGCCGGGCCGATGACCATGCCCTCGATATTGCCGGCAACATGGCGGCGCTCGGCTTCCTGCCCGCACCACCAGGTGGCGATGGATGGCAGCTTCAGTTCCTCGCCCAGAAGGTGGCGGCAGATGCGGGGCATGAAGGCGAGCAGCGCCCGCGTTTCGAGAATGCCGCTGCCAAGCGCATTGACAACGGTGAGCGCTTCATTGCGCAGCGCCTGCACCATGCCCGGCGTGCCGATATGGGATTGCTGGTTCAGTTCCAGCGGGTCGGAATAGGAGGCGTCGAGACGCCGCCAGAGCACGCCGATCGGTTTCAGCCCCGCCACTGTCCTGACCATGACGCGGCCATTGACGACGGTCAGGTCCTCGCCTTCCAGCAGCATGAAGCCGAGATAACGGGCGATATAGGCGTGTTCGAAATAGGTCTCGTTGGCCGGGCCTGGCGTCAGCACGGCGATCCGGTCGTCGGGATGTTTTCTCTGCGCCTGCAGCGTGTCGCGGAAAGCGCCAAAAAACGAGGCCAGACGGTGCACATGGGTTTCGGCATAGATGTCGGAAAGCGCACGGGTGGTTGCCACCCGGTTTTCAAGCGCGAAACCCGCACCGGAGGGCGCCTGCGTCCTGTCGGCCAGCACCCACCAGTTGCCATCAGGGCCGCGCCCGATCTCGAAGGAACAGAAATGCAGATAATGGCCGCTTGCCGGTTTGACGCCGACCATGGGCCGCAGATATTCCGGATTGGAGGCGATCAGGGCCGGCGGCACGAAGCCTTCCTTCACCAGACGGTTGTCGCCATAAAAATCGGCGACCATGGCTTCCAGAAGATTGGCGCGCTGTTTCAGTCCTTCGGAGAGAACCGCCCATTCCCTGTCGTCGATCAGCACCGGAATATGGGAGATCGGCCAGTTTCTTTCGCTGCTGCCCTTGCCGTAGTCGCGGTAGAACACGCCGGCATCGCGCAGATAGCGGTCGGTACGGGCAAAACGCTCATGCAATTCCCGTTCCGACATGCGCGACAGGGCGTCGAGCAGGGTTTTCCAGACCGGTCTGACCTTGCCGTTGGTATCGAGCATTTCGTCGGCAACGCCCGGCAAGGGGGAATATTCAAGCCCGCGCGGTGGCGCGCCCGTTTCCGTCTTGCGTTCCGTTGCCGGGGCTTTGGACAATTTACACTCCGTAAGGCCGACGCAGATCGAGCATCAGCGGAAATTCTGGTGACACGGTTTCCACCTGTAGCGGATATTGCCCTGCCGTATGTCCCCATGGTTCGAAACGGGCGAGGCGGCGTGCCTCGGCCTCATTGCCGTTGACGGGAAACGTCTCGTAATTGCGCCCGCCCGGATGAGCAACATGGTAGATGCATCCGCCGATCGATCGCCTCGACCATGTATCATAAATGTCAAAGGTCAAGGGTGAATTGACGGGCAGGACGGGATGCAGGCCGGAAGCGGGCTGCCATGCCTTGAAGCGCACGCCGGCGACCGCGACGCTACGGTTTTCCGTCGGGGTCAGCGGAACGGCGCGGCCGTTGCAGGCCACCGCGTAGCGCGCTGGATTGGAGGTTTCCAGCCGCACCTGCAGGCGCTCAACGGAGCTGTCGACATAACGCACGGTTCCGCCGATGGCGCCCTGTTCGCCCATCACATGCCAGGGCTCCAGCGCCTGACGCAGTTCCAGCTTCGCACCCTCATATTCCACCTCACCGAAGAAGGGGAAACGGAATTCCTGCTGGGCGGTGAACCATTCGGGCTTCAGGTCGAAGCCGTTTTCCCTGAGATCGGCGAGTACGTCGAGGAAATCCGCCCAGATATAATGTGGCAGCATGAAACGGTCCGCGAGCGCGGTGCCCCAGCGCACGAATTTGCCGCCGGCCGGATTTTTCCAGAAACGGGCGATAAGCGCGCGCACCAGCAATTGCTGGGCGAGCGACATGCGCGCATTCGGCGGCATTTCGAAGCCACGGAACTCCACGAGACCGAGGCGGCCGGTCGGTCCGTCAGGCGAAAACAGCTTGTCGATGCAGATTTCGGCGCGGTGGGTGTTGCCTGTCACATCGGTCAGCAGATTGCGGAACAGCCGATCGACCAGCCAAGGCAAAGGCGGAACCCCTTCGTTGGGGGCGGGTACCTGCGAGAGCGCGATTTCCAGTTCGTAGAGGCTGTCGTGACGCGCTTCGTCGATACGGGGCGCCTGACTGGTCGGGCCGATGAACAGGCCTGAGAATAGGTAGGAAAGGGAAGGATGCCGCTGCCAGTGCAGAACGAGGCTCTTCAGAAGATCGGGACGGCGCAGGAAAGGGCTGTCATTGGGGCTGGCGCCACCCACGACCACGTGGTTGCCGCCGCCGGTGCCGGTGTGGCGGCCATCGATCATGAATTTGTCGGCGCCAAGCCGCGCCTGCCGTGCCTCTTCATAGACCGCGGTGGTAATGTCGACGCAGTCCTTCCAGCCTGCGGCGGGATGGATATTGACCTCGATGACGCCGGGATCGGGCGCGACGCGGATGACATTGATGCGTTCGTCATGGGGCGGCGCATAACCCTCGATATGGACCGGCAGCCCGAGCTCGGCCGCTGCCGCTTCTGCTGCTGCGATCAGTTCGAGATAGTCTTCGATGCGTTCGACCGGGGGCATGAAGACGC
Organism: Rhizobium rhizogenes; assembly: GCF_002005205.3. The sequence continues at coordinate 1,321,106 of NZ_CP019702.2, forward strand.
AGAGCCGGCCGTCGCGCGGCTCGACGGAGAGCGCGGTGCGCACCGCGCCACCGATTTCGCCGAGCGTCTGTTCAACGCGCTCCTGCCCGGCTGTCTCGCTGGCATGGAAGGAGGCTTCGGGCATGGCGCGGCCCGATGGTGAGAAGACATCGGGGAGCGGACCGCGGGGGATCGACGGGTCCGCCTCGTGAATATAGGGATAGGCGGATGGCGGCACATAGGGCAGGGTACCGAGCGGCAGGCGGTAACCCACCGGGCTGTCACCCGGAACGAGGAATATTTTGCCGCGTCGCGTCTTCCATCTTTCGCTGATCCAGCGTTTGCCGGTGGCGCGCGCGTTCCATGCCTGAACGGGCAGGATGTAGCCGGTCGGGGTCGTCAAGCCGCGTTCGAAGACGCGGGCGATGCGGTTGCGCTCCTCTGGGTCTTTCAGCCTGGAATTGGACGGGTCGACATTGTCGGGCAGGCTGCCTTCCTTGATGATCCATTCGGCCGGATCTTCATAAGCGGGCAGCACCAGATCCGTATCTATGCCGAGTTGGGCCGCAATGCCGCCGAGCAGTTTCCGTGCATCGTCGGCCGAGACGCTGGTATCCGCACCTTCCTCGGCGATAAGCGCCGGGTTCTGCCAGATCGGCAGGCCGTCCTTTCGCCAGTAGAGCGAGAAGGTCCAGCGCGGCAGGCTTTCGCCCGGATACCATTTACCCTGCCCGTAATGCAGAAAACCGCCGGGGGCAAAGCGTTCGCGCAGCCGGCGGATCAGGGCATCGGCCTTTTCGCGTTTCGTGGGTCCGACGGCGCCGGTGTTCCATTCGTCGGATTCGAAATCGTCGATGGAAACGAATGTCGGTTCACCGCCCATGGTGAGCCGGACATCATGGGCATTGAGAACGTCATCCACCGCTTCGCCGAGCGCGTTGAGGTCTTCCCAGCTGTCATCGGAAAACGGCTTCGTAATCCGTGGGGTTTCGGCGACACGCCGGACCTGCATGTCGAAGGCGAATTCCGTATTGGCGTGGCCGTAATAGCCGCCGGAAATCGGCGCGGCATTGCGATAATGCGGCGTTGCCGCCAGCGGAATATGGCTTTCGCCTGTCAGAAGTCCCGAAGTGGGGTCAAGCCCGATCCAGCCTGCGCCGGGCATATAGACCTCGGCCCAGGCGTGAAGATCGGTGAAATCCACCTCGGTACCGGACGGGCCGTCCAAGGCCTTGAGATCGGGCGTCAGCTGGATGAGGTATCCCGACACGAAGCGGGCGGCAAGGCCGAGATGCCTCAGAACCTGCACCAGCAGCCAGCTTGTATCGCGGCAAGAGCCCTTGCCGGAAGCGAGTGTTTCCTCCGGTGTCTGGACACCGGGCTCCATGCGGATGACGTAACCGATTTCCTGTTGCAGACGCGCGTTGAGGCCGACGACCATATCGACCGTCGGCTGACCCGGGGTCCGGTCGACCGTCGCCATGAAGGCGGCGAGCAGGGGCCCGGTCGGTTCCGGCTTCATATAGATGGACAGATCGTCGCGTAACTCCTGCGGATAATCGAAAGGCCACTTTGTCGCCTCTTCCTCCACGAAGAAATCGAACGGATTATAAACCGTCATATCGGCGACAAGATCGACCTCGATCTTGAACTCCGTCGCCGGCTCGGGAAAAACGAAACGGGCAAGATAATTGCCGTAGGGGTCCTGCTGCAGGTTCACGAAGTGATTGGATGGAGAAACCTTGAGCGAATGGCTGATGACGCGGGTTCTGGAATGCGAGGCTGGCTTTAATCTGATGATTTGTGGTCCAAGGCGGACCGGATTGTCATATTTATAATGCGTCAGATGATAGATGCTCGCTTTGATCGCCATTAATCTGCCTTGCCCGGTTTTTCCGGCTTATGCGGTTATCCGCCCCTCTGAAATTATTCGGATTTTGTGCAATGCAGGAAAAGAAAGCAAGGATCATTTCCGGGGGCAATTGCATTGTTGGTTGAAGCCGCGCCATTTGCCCGCACGAGGAATTGTACGGGCTTTTCAATTGTCGCCCCTCAGATATTGCCGGGATTGTGGACAAGGTGAAACGGCGTGTTATTGCTTGGCATCGAAAGGCGCGGGATCGCGACCCGCTTTCTTTGCCGACTGACGTTTCGGAATGGAATGAATGGCAACAACGGTGACCGACGATCAGCGCAAGAGCGCGGCTAACCTTTCGGGTTTCGACCTCGATTTTCCGGCGCAGCTGCGCATGATGGGGCGTGCCTTCTGGACGTCACCGGTGCGCAACCGGCTGATATTCCTGTCGATAGCGCTGCTTACGGTGATATTGCTGACGGCTTACGGACAGATCAGGCTCAATGAATGGAACGCGCCGTTTTACAACGCGCTGGAACGGCGCGATCTCGACGCTTTTATTCATCAGCTTGAAGTCTTCGCCATCATCGCCGGGCTCTTGCTGCTCCTCAATGTCATCCAGACCTGGCTCAATCAGATGACGGCGCTGAACATGCGCGAGGGTCTTGCCAAGGATATGGTGGATCAATGGCTGAAACCCGGACGGGCCGCCCGCCTCGCCGGTTTCGGCACCATTGCGATCAATCCGGACCAGCGGCTGCATGACGATGTCCGCAATCTTGCCGAAAGCAGCACGGCGCTTTCCATTGGCCTCGTGAATGCGACGATCCTGCTCATCAGTTTCATCGGTGTGCTTTGGTCGCTCTCGGCCGGTTTTGCCATCACCATCAATGGCAGTCCGGTTGCGATTCCGGGATATATGGTCTGGGCGGCGATCCTTTATGCCGGCTCTGCCTCGTTGCTCAGCAACCTTGTCGGTTACCGGCTGGTGGGGCTGAACGCCGAGCGTTATTCCAAAGAGGCGGAACTGCGCTTTTCACTGATGCGTGCGAGTGAAAATCTCGCCGCCATTGCGCTTGCGCGCGGTGAAAAGAACGAGAGGCGGCGGATCGGCATCGATATCGATGCGGTGCTGGGGGTTATCCGGGGTCTGGCCATGGCGCTGACGCATCTGACATGGGTGTCTGCGGGTTATGGCTGGCTGGCCGTGGTGGCGCCCATCCTCATCGCAGCCCCGGTCTATTTTTCCGGCAACCTCACATTCGGTGGATTGATGATGGCGGTCGGCGCCTTCAATCAGGTCAATACGGCGCTGCGCTGGTACATCGACAATTTCGGACCGATCGCCAGCTGGAAGGCGACGTTGCAGCGTGTTTCGGTATTCCGCAACGCCCTGATCCAGATGGATAGCGTGGAACAGCATGGCCAGGCGATCGATCTGCAACGGAGCGCGGAGAATGAGAGCATCCGTCTGCAGTCGGTCATCATCTGCCGGGATGCGGGCGGGCAGGATGTGGAGCGCGGGTTCAGGCTGCGTGAAGCCGAGCTTGAGATCGGCCCGGGCGACCGTCTCATGATCAATGGCGAACAGGGCGTGAACCGGCGGCTGTTATTTGCCGCCATGGCGGGTCTGTGGCCCTGGGGGCAGGGCCGGATAGAAATGCCGGATCAGTCCGACACGCTTTTCATCGCCCAGCATGGTTATCTGCCCACGGGCTCGCTGCGGGAAATTCTGGCCTATCCCCGCGCGCCGCAGCGGTTTGCGGAAGAAGACTATGTCGCCGCGCTTGGCGCATGCGGGCTTGGCGACATGGCCTCCCGTCTCGATGAAAATATCCGCTGGGACAAAAAACTGGATTCGGACGAGCAGGCAAGTATCAGGATCGCCAATGCCCTGTTGCTGAAACCGAAATTCGTCGTCATCGACGATCTGCTGGAAGGGCTGGAAAAACAGACGCAGGATACGCTGGCCGGGGTCCTGAACGGGATAGACGGTGCGGCAATCATCTATATCGGTCGGTCGGAGACTTTTCTTTCGGTTCTTTCTCCTGCCGTGGCGCATCTCGACCACGTCTCCCCGAAGGAGAATATCAACAGGCGCGATGTCACGCCCCAATAGTCGTCAGGCTGGTTTCCTCTTCCGCCTGACCACGGGTGCTAAAGCCGCAAATGCCACTTTTCCAGGTTAAGGCGCTGCTGTTTTGCGAGATTTATGGTGGTGTCCGCGCCTGCCTGTGAATTCAGGGCAACGGTTCCGGTCGCCACGCTGATGGCGATAACGCCTGCGACCACCAGCACGATGCGGTCGTAACGTTGCTGTATCGTGTTGTTTCCACTCCAGTCATAGGCCATTCGCACGCCCTCGCGTTTTTTGGAATCGTGCCCCATCATGGTTAACCGAAGCTTACGATTGCTTTGTGATTCCTTGCTGTTTTGGAGGGGCTGCCGCGACAAATCGGCTATTGGCTGAGGTGGCGCGGTTGTTTAAGTCCGACGGCGGGAGGTTTGTGAAAGGATTTTGAGACATGGACCAGCAACCGCCCGTCGATATGGAACTCACGCTCAGAACGCTTGCCATGCCTGCCGATGCCAATCCGGCTGGTGATATTTTCGGCGGCTGGGTCATGTCGCAGATGGACCTTGCCGCTTTCGTTCGCGCCAATGATGTGGCCGGCGGCCGCACCGTCACCGTGGCGGTCAATGAAATCGTCTTCAAGAAACCGGTCAAGATCGGCGACACATTGTGCGTCTACACCCGGATCGAAAAGGTTGGCCGTACCTCCGTCACGCTCAGGATCGAGGCCTGGACCCGCAGGCACTATCAGGATTCCCGCGAAAAGGTCACGGAAGCCGTCTTCATCATGGTCGCGGTGGACGATAATGGCGAGCCGCGCCCCGTTCGCAAGGAGGCGTGAGCGGGCTCCCGTTTCCGTTCAAGGCTACTGCGAAGCGCGTGAAGAATGCCCGAAAGAACAACATGCGCTTCCGCTCCGGCACTTCGACCGCCAGCCGCCCATTACTTTAGAAATATCCAATTTATTTATCAATTTTTGCGATCAAGGTACGGAATAGGACGGGGATCAGGCTGTGACCATTCCAGGTGTTGTTATTGTCGGTGGCGCTCACGGCACGCTCGCCCTTGCCCGCAGCCTCGGCGCACTCAATATTCCCGTTTATTACCTCACTCATGATTCACCCCTGCCTGGCTGGTCGCGTTTCGTGCGGGAAACGATCCGCTGGGCCGGGCCTCACGATGGCGGGGCGTTGCTGTTTTTACGGGAAATGGCCGCAAAACATCATCTGAAAGGCTGCCTGCTGGTGCCGTCGGGAGATGGCGAGGTTCAGCTCGTCTCGCAGTATCGGGAGGAGCTGTCCGCGCTCTACAAGATCATTTTGCCGGAGTGGACCGCGCTGCAATGGCTGTGTGAAAAACCGCTGCTCTATAAGCGCGCCGTGGAGCTTGGCGTCAGTATTCCCCGGACCTATGCGCTGACATCGATCGACGGTGTGGATACGCTGGATGTGCTGTTTCCCGTCATTCTCAAACCGAACATGGGTGGCGGCAATACCGTGATTTCCCGGGCCAAGGTCATTCGTGCCGATGACCGGCAGGCCTTGAAAACCGCTTTCCTGGATGCAAGCGCAGAGATCGGCGCGGCCAATGTCGTGGTGCAGGAACTCATTCCCGGCGGGGGAGAGAGCCAGTTTTCCTATGCGGCCCTCTGGCTGGACGGCGAGCCGGTTGCCGAGTTCACCGCCCGGCGCGCCCGGCAATATCCCGTCGATTTCGGCTATACCAGTACCTGTGTCGAGGTTGTCGATGACCGGCAGGCGATCGATGCGGCCCGGACAATATTAAAATCGGCCGGTCACAGCGGACTGGTGGAGGTGGAGTTCAAGTTCGATAGTAGGGATGGTGCGCTGAAACTTCTCGACGTCAATCCGCGTCCATGGTCGTGGTTCGGCCTGTGTTCGGCTGCGGGTATCGATCTCGGTGCATTGCTGTGGCGGACCGCCAATGACCTGCCGGTAAGCCAGCCCCTCAGTGTGCTGCAAGGTGTTTCGTGGTCCTATTTTGTTCGGGATGCGGTTGCGGCCTTCACATTGAGCCGGCGCGGCAAGGTGGATGTGCGGGACTACCTTGCCTCGCTCGGCAGAATCCGAAGCTGGGCCGCTTTTGCGCTGAACGATCCCCTTCCCGGCATGATCGACCTTCCGCTGACCGCGTGGAGGGTCGTCAAAAAGCGGGTTTTGCCCGGTCTGAAGTTACGGCAATCCGCGACGGCGTTCTTGCCGTCGCTGAAACGTCTCGCAAGGTATGGGGCCATACGGGCAGGGCTGGAGGTGAGCGCCCTGCCGGCGGCGCGCGTGGCATTTCCATCCCTTGCCGGACGGGGAGTGATCTTCACGCTTCACCATGTGCGGCCGGGGCGGGCGGTTTCGGTGTCCGCACCCAATGTACAATTGTCCGTCACGCCGCAATTTCTTGAAGAGGCTATACAGGCTGCGCTCGAATGTGGCCTCGTTCCGGTCCATCTGCACGATCTGCCGACGCTGCTTGCCGACAATCGCGAAGGCCGGTCTTTCTGTGCCTTCACGCTAGATGACGGCTATCGCAACAATGCCGAATATGCCGCGCCGATTTTCCGCAAATATGCCGTTCCCTACACGATTTTCATCACGCCGGGTTTTGTCGAGCGGACGCGCAGCCTGTGGTGGGAAACTGCCGCCGCGCTGACGCAGAAGGCCGCGTCTTTCGAATTCGATTTCGGGGCGGGGACTGAGCATGTGGAAGCCGCCACCTCCTCGCAGAAAGCGGAGGCATTCGCCCGCCTGGAAAACTTTGTGCAGACCTTTGCCGAGGATGAGGCGGTGGAAAGGATCGATCGTGCGGCGAGGCAGCATGGTATCGATCCCGTTTCGATTGTGGACGAACTCGTTATGGACGCCGCCGAACTCAGGGCGCTGTCGCAGGACCCGCTGGTGCATTTCGGCGCACACACAATGACGCATGTGAACATGCGCAAGATAGATGCTGCACGCCTGGCCCACGAAATAGAGGAATCGACGCGCCGCGTGGAGGCTTACGTCGGCCGTCGGCCCCAATCCTTTTCTTATCCCTATGGCTGGACAAAGGCCGTGGCGGAGCGTGAGGCAACGGCGGTGCTTCAGGCCGGATTTTCCGTGGCAGTCACCACGCAGGCTGGAGTTCTAGGGCCCCATAGCCTTGAAAAGCCAACGCAATTGCCGCGTGTTTCACTGAACGGACGCTTTCAGAAGAAGCGTTTTGTCAAAGCGCTTATTTCGGGACTGCCTTTCCGGCTGGTCTAGAGCTCGTCCGGTCTGAAACGGAATCGCCGAGCGTGCTCCAGCCTTTTGTTTCTTCGCACTTTCCGAGTGTAAAACCACCACGTACTTTTACTGGGAATGCTTTGACGACGGCCGCCGTTCGTCGTCTTCTTCACCCGTAGCCATACGTGGGTGGGCAAGGTTTCCATTTTATCCCTAACTTTCGAATTCGGCTTTCATCCTGCGGGCTGTTTGCGCCGGACGGCCGACGCCATCATCCATGGGATAATTTTTGTTATTCACATCCATTTATCTATTGATTATAAATAAATTTATTGAGGTAAAACATTACAACTTTTTTGAAGGCCCTGTCCGTGCTGTTGATTTTTGCCGATGACCTGACCGGTGCGCTCGATGCGGCCGCTCCCTTTGCCGGGCGTGGCCTGGTGACGGAAGTCGCAATCGGGCTGGATGGCGTGCGCGCAGCGCTGGCGAATGGGCCTGCTGTTCTCGGCGTCAATCTTGGCTGCCGCGATGGCGAGGCGGATGAAGCTTGCCGCCGCACGCGGGAACTGATGGGGCTGGTTCCGGCCGGTACATTCCTTTTCAAGAAGATCGATTCCCGGCTGAAAGGGCATATTGCAGCCGAGATGGATGCGATTTCCTATAGGCAGGCGCTTGTCGCGCCCGCCATTCCCGATTTCGGGCGTGTGGTCACTGGGGGAGCCGTGTCCGGTTTCGGCGTCGAAACCGCCATTCCGGTTCATGGGAAGCTTGGCGGTCATGCCGACCGTTGCACGATACCCGATACGCATACACAGGCGGATGTCAGAAAAGCTCTCATCGCGGCACAGGCGGAAGGGGTCGATCTTCTGGTCGGCGCGCGTGGGCTTGCCGAAGCGCTTGCGGAGACGATGACGGCGCAGGCTGTTGCTGAGGCGGCTGTTATTCCCCCCGGCAAGGGGCTTTTTGTCATCGGTTCTCGTGATCCGATTACGCTGGAGCAGATTGAGGTGCTGAAGAGTATTGCATCTGTTTCGATTGCAGAGGCGCCAAATGGCGCTGTGCCCCGCCACGCCGGGGATGGCTCCAACCTTATGCTCGTTCAGGCGACGGACGGGGCGGAAGAAGTGTCTCCGCTTGCAGTTTCACGCCATCTGGCGGAAGGCGTCGTGCCGCGCTTGACGGATGGCGCGGCCCGGCTGCTCCTGTCGGGTGGGGCGACCGCGGAAGCCGTGTTGCGCGCCATGGGCGTTACGCGTCTGCGCCTTGCCGGTGAATGCCTGCCGGGTCTCGGCGTCGGCTGGTCCGGCGACCAATGTATCATTGCGAAGTCCGGCGGTTTTGGGCAAGCTGACACGTTGAAACGCATTGCGAAAATGATGCTTGGCGAAAATGGTGCTGGAGAGAACTGATCAGATGGGGCTGATGAAAGAAACGGCGCGCAAGGCACTTCCGGACATTATTTTCGAGAGAATGCACCGGGCGATCAAATCCGGCGCCTACAAGCCGGATGAACGGTTGCCGACCGAGCATGAACTCGCCATGGAATTCGAAGTGTCGAGACCGGTCGTGCGCGAGGCGTTGCGGCGGTTGCGCGAGCAGGGGTTCATTTATTCCCGCAGGGGTTCCGGCAGCTATGTGCGGGCCTTCGGCCTGCGCGAGCCACTCGGCTTCGGACAGCTGGAAAATGTCGCGGATCTGCTGAATTGTTACGAATTCCGGCTGACGCTGGAACCGGCTGCCGCTGCTGCCGCTGCATTGCGGCATGATGGCGAGAGGCTTGCGGCGATCAGGAAGGCGCTTGAGTTGATGCGGGATGCTACCAATCGCCAGTCCCACCGCGAGGATGCCGATTACCAGTTTCATCTCGCCATCGCCCGGGCGGCGAGGAACAGTTATTTCTCCACCGCGATGGAGGCTCTGAAAGATCATATCGCGATGGGCATGAAATTCCACGGCATGTCGGTCAAGCGCGAGGCATCCGGTCTGACACGCGTTTTTGCCGAACATGAGGCGATTGCGAAGGCGATTGCGGATGGGGATGCGGAGGCGGCCCGGCAGCTGATGCTCCAGCACTTGACGGGATCGCGCGATCGCCTTTTCGAGTCCTCGCACGCGGATTAAGGAGGATCTGGCCGGATGCGCGTGACCGCGCACCGGATGCCGTCGCTCAAAAGGCGCGGCGATAGATGCCAAGCACGTCCTCAAGGCTCATATCGACCGGATTATTGTCCATCAGCCGGCGGATTGCATGCGCGTCCTCGGCATAACGGGGAAGATCGGTTTCGGTCGCTCCGTGTTTTGCCAGCGACATTTCGATGCCGAGCCCGGCGCAGAAATCCGTCGCCGCCTTGCGCAGCTCATCAGACGCAAGGTGTTCGCGAAGCCCGAGCGCATCCGCCACCTCCGCCGTTTTTGCCGAAACCGCGGGCTGGTTGAAAGCCAGAACATGCGGAAAGACGATGGCATTCGCCAGTCCGTGCGGCAGGTTGAGAAGCGTGCCGAGCGGATAAGCGATGGCATGGCCGGCGGCCGTATTGACCGGGCCGAGGCAGATGCCGCCATAATAGGAGGCGAGCATCATTCCCTCCCGGGCTTGTGTATCTCCGCCATCGCGAACGGCGCGCGCCAGATATTTGCCGACCAGCGCAAAGCCCATGCGGGCAAACCCGTCGATCATCGGGTGAGCCTTGCGGTTGGTGAAGGCTTCCACGCAATGGGCCATGGCATCCACCCCGGTCGCCGCCGTCACGGCTGATGGCACGGAATAGGTGAGTTCCGGATCGAGCACGGCGAAATCCGCGATCAGAAACGGGCTTTCGACCGCGATCTTGTTGCCCTTTACGGGGTCGGTGATGAGCGAGCGGATGCCGGCTTCCGAGCCGGTGCCGGCGGTGGTGGCGATCTGCACAAGTCGGGTATTGCGGCCAGCGACCCTGTTCGGTCCGGCCACATCCTCAAGCATCTGGTCTGAATTCCACAATGCGGCGACCAGCTTTGCCACATCCATCACCGAGCCGCCGCCAAGGCCGATGACGAGGTCGGGTTTGGCCGCGCGTGCTGCCGTCAGCGCTGCATCCAGTGTTGCGGTATCCGGCTCGCCGGGAATGGCATCGAAGACCGTGAATGGACCCTGCAATTGCAGACGGTCGACGAATTTCGCCGTCAGCGGCGTGGCGACCACCAGGGTCGAGGCGGTTTTGCCGGCGAAGGCGCCAACCTGCGCGATAGTGCCGGCGCCAACAGCAAGCCTGCGTGGCTGGTGGATGAGAATGGGAGCTGTGGGCATGGGATTTTATCCTTTCGCGCTCTTGCCCGCCACCAGCTTGCGCGCATAGGCGATGGCCTCATTCATGTTGCCGTGATTGGCGATGCCCTTGCCGGCAATGTCGAAGGCCGTGCCATGGTCGACGGAAGTGCGGTCTATCGGCAGATCGACCGAGACATTGACGGCGGTATCGAAGGCGACCAGCTTGATCGGGATATGACCCTGATCGTGATATTGCGCGACAACGAGATCGAAAGCGCCCGAATAGGCCCGGTGAAATACGGTATCGGCGGAAATCGGTCCCTGCACCTCGATACCTTCTGCACGGGCGGCAGCAACCGCAGGCGCGATCTGATCGTCATCTTCGGTGCCGAACAGGCCGTTCTCACCGCAATGCGGATTGATGCCGGCAACCGCGATGCGCGGCCGCTCGTAACCGATGCGTTTCAGATGGGCGTTGCCGGCGCGAATGGTCGCCAGCACTCGTTCGGTCGTTGCCCGACGAATGGCATCCTGCAGCGACACATGGGTCGAGACGTGAATGACCTTCAGCCGTTCGGAGGCGAGCAGCATATAGGCGGCCGAAGAGCCGGTGAGGCTGCGCAACATGCCGGTGTGGCCGTCATAATGGTGGCCGGCAAGGTTAAGCGCCTCCTTGTTGATCGGCGCGGTGACGATGCAGCCGATTTCGCCCGCCTCGGCATCGCGAACGGCCTTTTCGATGAAACGGAAAGCGGCGTCTCCGGCCACCGGCGACAGTGTGCCCCAGGCAAGTGGTGCGCCCTCAACAGGCAGATCGACGACATGGGGGACAAGGTCCATATCAACGCCGAGCGCATCCCGCGCCGCCTGAAGCGTTGCGAGGTTGCCGTAGATTCGCGTCGCGGCCCGGTCAGGCGCGGACATTTCAGCCAGCGCCCTGACGGTGATCTCAGGGCCCACGCCGCAGGGATCTCCCATGGTTATACCAATGATGTTGCTCATCTTTTTCCCTCGTCCTTGACCACGGCCCAGCCGGGCGCCAGCCGGACATATTTGATTGCGCGGCGATGATAGGTGTAACTTGCGTGCAGCGTACCGTCCGGCGCTTCCAGAAGCCACGGATAGGACATTTCCAGATTGCGGCCATCGGTCGAATCGTTCGACAGGCAGGTGCCCGGCCCGTCTTCGATCAGGATGCGGGTGGGGAAGCTGCGCCCATCGTCATCGGAGAGGCAGATGGAGACCGGTGCGCGCGGCACGCCCCAGACAGGCACGCATCCGCCACTCGGATCGGCATCCGGCCTGCCGTCATCTTCTCCCAGTTCGTCATAAAGCGAGGCGCGCCGGTCGCTTGATTGCGCGGCGCTGACGGGGTTGCAGATCATCGCCAGTCTGCCGTCACTGAGCCTGATTGCGGCGATGGAGGAATTGTTGTTCGGCACGTCGGTCGCCAGCGGCTTCGACCAGGAGAGGCCGCCATCGGTGCTTTCCGTGCGGTAGACGAAATCGGCCTGACGACGGCGGAAGAAGGCGGAGTGGCGCGCATCACCGCCAGAAACCGGACTCATATGCACGCAGCCGGTCGAATTTTCCAGCTCCTGCAATTGCCATGTCAGGCCATTGTCCTTGGATATGCCAAGTGCTGCGGTGTCGTGGCTGCCGTTCCATTTCTGGCCGGGGCGCTGGATGCAGCGGAAGATCGGCAACAGCCAGGCGCCATCATCACGAATGCGCAGCGGCGCGCGAATGAAGCAGCCCTTCGGAAGATCGAGAAAACGCCCCTCTTCGGAGACGAGCTTTTCCGGGGCCGTCGTATCACGGGTAACTCGTGCCATGCGAATGCGGCATTCGTCCTGATTGCCGGATGGCTGGGCGGTGTGAAACAGCCAAAGGGCACCATCCGGCGCGGTGAAAAGAACCGGGTTCTGTTCGGAATGGGCAGGGTCGTGGCTCAGACGCTGTGGTGCGCCCCAGCTTGTCGCGCCGGGCATCAACACGGAAGCGAAGATCGAAATATCCGATTTTCCTTCCAGCGTGCCGCCGAACCACGCGCACAGCAGGGCGCCGTCATCAGCCAGGTGCAGAAAGCTTGCATGGTTCTGGATCATCGGCGACGGCAGCAGCGCTTCCTGCCGGTTTTCTGACGTGGTGCGGATGGCTCCGGTCATGGCGTGAGCGATGTCATCAGGGGTCATCGTGGTCTCCTCTTGGTCTGATGAAAATGACATATTCGAAAAGTTGTCAAGTTTATTTCAATGGAAATTGGACCCTTGATCTTTTGATTATTCTGCCTAATTATCTGTTTTAAAATGATAAAATTTGTTATGTTGCCGCCAATAAAAAATGCTTACGAAAAATAAATTGACAAAAAATGTGATAACGCCGATGCTCTGTTCACGGGTGGAGGAAACAATCATCCGCATGCCATGCTCCTCGATGCGGGAGGCGGGGCTTTTCTTAAAACCCCTTGCGGCACGCCGCCATGTTGCTGAATTTCTGATCTGGGAGGAGAACGGAATGAAGAAGTCATTGATTGCGGGCGCCCTTGTTTTGGGTTCCCTCAGCGCCGCGGTTTCGCCGGCGTTTGCGGCATCGGGGCCGATCAAGATCGTGCTGGCGGAAGAGGCGGACCTGCTGGAGCCCTGCATGGCTACCCGCTCCAATATCGGCCGTATCATCATGGAAAATGTCAGTGAGACGCTGACCGAGCTTGATGTGCGCGGCAAGAACGGCGTTCAGCCACGCCTTGCCGAAAAATGGGAGCAGAACGCGGACGGCAGCTGGCGTTTCCACCTGCGTCGCGGCGTGAAGTTTTCAGATGGTACGGGTTTTGACGCCAAGGATGTGAAGCACAGCTTTGAGCGCATCATGAGCGACAAGAATGCCTGCGAATCCCGCCGCTATTTTGGTGGCATGACGGTGACGCCTTCGGTTGTCGACGACTATACGATCGATTTCAAGACGGAGCCGGCCCAGCCCATCCTGCCGCTCCTGATGTCGCTGGTCACCATCGTTCCGGAAGAAACCAAGATGGAATTCATCCGCGAGCCGGTTGGTACCGGGCCCTACAAGCTGACCAACTGGACGCCCGGCCAGCAGATCGTTCTGACCGCGCGCGATGATTATTGGGGCGCGAAGCCGCAGGTGACGGAAGCGACCTATCTTTTCCGCGCCGATCCTTCGGTACGCGCCGCCATGGTGCAAACGGGGGAGGCCGATCTTTCGCCCTCCATTTCCCAGCTCGACGCGACCAATCCGAAGACCGATTTTTCCTATCTCGACAGTGAAACGGTCTATATGCGCCTTGATCACAACATCGCGCCGCTGAACGACGTGCGGGTACGCCGCGCACTCAACCTTGCCATCGACCGTCAGGCTTTCCTCGGCACGCTGGTTCCAGAGGGCGCGGTGCTGGCAACAGCGCTCGTTCCGCCGACCACGCTTGGCTGGAACCCTGACGTCAAGGTTTTCCCGTATGACCCCGAAGGCGCAAAGAAACTGCTCGAGGAAGCCAAGGCTGCCGGTGTGAAGGTGGATACGCCGATTACCATCATCGCGCGCACGGCAAACTTCCCGAATGTCACGGAGATCATGGAGGCGATTCAGCAGCAATTGCAGGATGTCGGCTTCAAGATCGATCTGAAGTTCGTGGAAGTGGCCGAGCACGAGAGCTATTATTCCAAGCCCTTCAAGGAAGGCCGCGGACCGCAGATCGTCGCTGCGATGCACGACAATTCAAAGGGCGATCCGTCTTTCACCATGTTCTTCAAATATGCCACCAAAGGCACGCAGTCCGGCTTCTCGGACCCCAAGGTGGATGATCTGATCGAACGTGCCTCCGCAGCCGTGGGTGACGAACGTGCCAAGCTCTGGTCCGAACTCATCGCCTACCTGCATGATGACGTGGTGGCGGATGTGCTGCTGTTCCACATGGTCGGTTTCTCCCGTGTTTCGGAACGGCTGGATTTCAAGCCCACCATCGCCACCAACTCGATGCTGCAGCTTTCGGAAATCGGCATCAAATAAGTCGGTGTCTTGATCTGCCAAAAAGCGGCGGCGGGGCGAGAGCTTCGCCGCCTGCGTTGAAAAACCGGAGTCAACCATGCTGAGCTTCATCCGAAAACGTTCCGTTGCGAGCCTGATCTCCCTGATCGGCCTCATCGTGATGGTTTTCTTCCTCTCCCGTCTGACGGGAGACCCGGCTGCGTTGTTTCTGCCGGTGGAAGCGTCGGAGGAGCTGAAACAGCAGTTTCGTGCGCTGCACGGGCTGAATGATCCACTGATGGTGCAGTTCCTGCGTTATGCAGGCGATGTGATGACCGGAGATCTGGGAGAATCGCTCAGAAAAGCCCGGCCGGCACTGGATGTGGTGCTGGAGGCTTTCAACTGGACGCTCTGGCTTGCGGTCATCACCATGTCGCTGGTCACAACGGCGGCCATCGTTGTCGGTTCGCTTGCGGCTTTCCGCTCCGGCGGTTTTTTCGACCGCATGGCCTCGACCATTTCGTTGATCGGGGCTTCGGTTCCGGATTTCTGGCTGGCCATCGTGGCGATCGTCGTCTTTTCCGTCAATCTCGCCTGGTTGCCCACATCAGGCACGGGCTCGGTGCTGCACTGGATCTTGCCGATCTCGGTGCTGTTCGTGCGGCCCTTCGGTATCATCGTGCAGGTGGTGCGCGGCTCGATGATCGGTGCCTTGTCTTCCGCCTACGTCAAGACGGCGCGGGCCAAGGGTGTGAAATCGGGGCCGATCATTTTCATCCACGCCTTGCGCAACGCCATGCTGCCGGTCATCACCGTGATCGGCGATCAGGCCGCGAGCCTTCTCAATGGCGCAGTCATCGTTGAAACCATCTTCGGGTTTCCCGGTGTCGGCAAGCTGATGATTGATTCCATTCTTCAGCGGGATTTCAATGTCGTGCTGGCCGCCATTCTCGTGACCGCGCTCGCCATCTTCCTGATGAACCTTCTGATCGACATCGCCTATGCGCTGCTCGATCCGCGCATCCGGCACTGAGGAGGCCAGTTCGCCATGAGCCTTTCGAACGCCGATACCGAGATCATCGATGAACCGTCCTTCGCAACACGCATGCTGCGCATGTTGTGGGCGGATAAATTCGCGCTCTGCGCTGCGATCTTTCTCGTCGTCATCGTCGTGCTCGCTTTTGTCGGCCCGGCCTGGCTCGGCGATCTCGCGACGAAACAGAACCTGCGCGGGCGCAACCTTGCCCCGTTCGACTGGCAGCGCGAATGGTATTTCTGGCTGGGGGCGGATGCGCTCGGCCGCTCACTTCTCGCACGCATCGTCGCCGCCACGCAAAATACGCTGATGATCGCCGCCGGCGCCGTCCTCCTCTCCGCCATCACCGGCACGATGCTTGGCCTGATCGCCGGTTTTTCCTCCAACCGTGTCGGCCAGATCATCATGCGGCTTGCCGATGTGATCATGTCCTTCCCGTCGCTGCTGATCGCGGTCATCGTGCTTTATCTGCTCGGTTCCTCCATCCTCAACCTGATGCTGGTACTCGCCATCACCCGCATCCCGGTTTACATCCGCACCACCCGGGCGGAAGTGCTGGAAGTGCGCGAACGCATGTTCGTGCAGGCGGCGCGCGTCATGGGCGCATCGGGCAAACGCATCCTGTTCCGCCACATCCTGCCTGTGGTGCTGCCAACGCTGACGACGCTTGCAACGCTCGATTTCGCCTATGTGATGCTGGCGGAAAGCGCGCTGTCCTTCCTCGGTATCGGCATTCAGCCGCCTGAAATCACCTGGGGCCTGATGATTTCGCAGGGACGGCAATATCTCACCAATGCCTGGTGGCTGTCTTTCTGGCCGGGGCTTGCCATCATTCTCACCACCCTCTCGCTCAACCTGCTATCCAACTGGCTGCGCATCGCGCTTGATCCCGTGCAGCGCTGGCGGCTGGAAATGAAGGGCCGCAAGCATGGCTGACCATCTTCTCGACGTGCGCAACCTTTCCGTGGAGTTTCACACCGCAAGCGGTGTCGTCCATGCGGTGAAGGATGTCTCCTATCATATCGACCGTGGTGAAACGCTGGCGATCCTTGGCGAAAGTGGCTCGGGCAAGTCGGTGTCGTCCTCGGCCATCATGAACCTCATCGATATGCCGCCCGGCCGCATCAGCGGCGGCCGGATATTGCTCGACGGCAAAGACCTGCTGACCATGCCGGACGAGGCGCGCCGCGAGATCAACGGCCGCCGTATCGCCATGATCTTTCAGGACCCGCTCAGCCATCTCAATCCGGTCTATACCGTCGGCTGGCAGATCCGCGAGGCGATGACGACCCATGGCATGGGTAAGGCGGAAGCAGACGCGGAGGCAAGGCGGCTCATGGCCCGTGTCGGCATTCCCGATCCCGACCGGTCGCTTTCGAAATATCCGCATGAATTTTCGGGTGGTCAGCGCCAGCGTGTGATGATCGCCATGGCACTGGCGTTGCGGCCTGATCTTCTGATTGCCGATGAACCGACCACCGCGCTTGACGTGACGGTGCAGGCCGAGGTGCTTTCGCTGCTCAAGGAATTGCAGCGTGAAACCGGCATGGCCGTACTCATCATTACCCACGATCTCGGTGTCGTCGCCGAAATCGCCGACCGGGTGGTGGTGATGGAAAAGGGCGTGCTGGTGGAGGCTGGCACCGTGCGCGAGGTTTATCGCAATCCGCAGCATCCCTATACCCGCAAGCTCATCAATGCCGCGCCCGGGCGCGGCGACATGCACGAGCCGAAAGCGGCGGGCGAACCGCTGCTCAGTGTCCGTGACGTGCGCAAGCGTTATGGTGCATTCGAAGCGCTGAAGGGCGTTTCCTTTGACCTTATGCCCGGCGAGACTATCGCCGTCGTCGGCGAAAGCGGTTCCGGCAAGTCGACGCTGGCACGCATTCTGCTACGGCTCGACGAGCCGGATGCGGGCAGCGCCGTCTGGAAAGGACAGGATCTGTTCAGGCTGTCGCCAGCGGAACTGTTTGCTCTGAGGCGCGATCTGCAGATGGTGTTTCAGGATCCCACCCAGTCGCTCAATCCCCGCATGACCGTGTTCCAGCTGATCTCTGAGGCCTGGGTGATCCATCCGGACATATTGCCGAAGGCGAAGTGGCGCGAACGGGTCGCGGAGCTGCTACAGCAGGTCGGCCTTTCACCGGAACATATGCGCCGTTATCCGCACCAGTTTTCCGGCGGCCAGCGCCAGAGGATCGCCATCGCCCGTGCGCTGGCGCTGGAGCCGAAGCTCATCATCTGTGATGAGGCGGTCTCGGCGCTCGATGTTTCGGTTCAGGCGCAGGTCATTACGCTTCTCGACAGGCTGCGCCGCGACATGGGCCTCTCCTTCATCTTCATTGCCCATGACCTGCCGGTGGTACGGGATTTTGCCGATCACGTCATGGTCATGCAGCGGGGAGAGGTGGTGGAGTTCGGCACGGTGCGACAGGTTTTCGAGGCGCCGCGCGAAGCCTATACCCGTGCGCTGCTCGCCGCCAGCCTCGATCCCGACCCCGACATGCAATCCCAGCGTCATCCGGTTGCCGCCGGTCACGTCATCGGAAATTCAAGCGGAGTTCTTTCATGAGCAAACAAGCCTTCGTCGCGCTCGTCACCTGTTTCAACGAGGACGAAACCATCAATTACGAGGCGACCCGCGCGCAGGTGCGCCGCCAGGTGGCTGCCGGTAACAACATCATGTGCGCCGGCACCAATGGTGATTTCACCGCTCTGACGCATGAGGAAAAAATCCGCCTGACCGAAGAGGTGGTGGACGAGGTGGCGGGCCGCGCCAGAGTCATCGTCAATGCCGGCATGCCCGCCACGTTCGAGACCATACAGCTTGCCAAAGCCTTCGACCGTATCGGCGTCGACGGCATTGCCGTCATCACGCCCTTCTTCATCGCCTGCACACAGGATGGCCTGATCCGCCATTTCTCGATGGTGGCCGATGCTGTCGAAACACCGGTCTATCTCTACGACATTCCCGCCCGCACCCAGAACCACATAGAACCGGAAACCGCGCGCAAACTTGCGACCCATGGCAACATCGCCGGCATCAAGGATTCCGGCGGTGCCCAGCAGACGCTCGAGGCCTATCTTCAGGTGGCAAGGGAGGTGCCCGGTTTCGAAGTCTATTCCGGCCCGGACCATCTCGTTCTCTGGTCGTTGCAGAATGGCGCCGCCGGCTGCATCTCCGGCCTCGGCAACGCCCTGCCGGATGTACTCGCCGGCATTCTCAGCGCTTTTAATACCGGTAACACCGCTGAGGCCGAACGCCAGCAGGCGATCTACGCGGCCTTCCGTACCGATCTCTATGCGCTCGGTTTTGCGCCGGCCATGGTCAAGCGCTCGCTCTATCTGCAGGACCCCTCCGTCGGCGCCAGCCGCCAGCCGGCCCTTCTGCCGGATCCGGAACAGGACGGCCGCATCCTGGAAATCCTGCGACGTTATCAGCGGCTGTGATGTCAGCGCCGAATGTGGGGCGCATGGAAAACACTGTGCGCGTCACGTCAAAAACAAGCGGTGAAAACAGCGAAACTCCACAGTGCTTCCCCGGTCTCCTCCATGACGAATAATTTGTGACACAAACACGAAATTCCCCTTGTCAGCCCGACCATTGATGTTTAAGAGGAGCGCGCAACGCAAGCGTTCGCGCATGCGGAGAGGTGGCAGAGTGGTCGAATGCACCGCACTCGAAATGCGGCATACCTGCAAGGGTATCGTGGGTTCGAATCCCACCCTCTCCGCCATAATTTGCCTGGGACAGGCAAGATTTCCCGAAGGTTTTTGAATCTAGGTTATCTTTGATAGCCGATGCCGAAAGTGGCCGTGGTCGCATACCCAGTGCTTCCATATTCTTGGACTGCATGAAGCAGGGCTGAGAAGCCGGCAGCCTCCGTTGATGAAGATCGATGCGGCATCAAGGTATCCGATGCGTGTCCCTATTATCAGCCGGAGATCATACGGCATTGATCCGGCAGTTCAGAGGGAGATGGCACGCAGGTTCTTCTCCGCCATTGCCTCTCGCGACAGACGCGCTATCATGATGGTTCTGTAGGACGGTAAGCTTTGGGAGGAGTGATACGTGAGACGGATGTGGCCAGACGAGTTTGCCTTTCTGCTGGATGATGCGGAAGAGGTCGACCTGCATATTCCATTGGCGGCACATGATGATGGTTCGCCCGGAAAAACGATATCCAGAAGGGCCTTGAAAGCCCGTATCAGTCAGCAGGACTTTGAGAAAATCTGGCCTCTCGCAGAGGCTCGCTATCGACTGAACGGCAGGTTTTCGGGCAAGGCGATTACGCTGATCGCCAACAACCCCCATTACCAGAAATGGCATCCTTCCGACGGCGGCAGCGTCGAGAGCGTGTCCGATAGTGGTCAGAAATACACGACGCCCTATGTGATCGTGCACTTTCTGTTGGATGATGTTCGCGAGTCCGTTGAAGCCTGACGGTCGCGGAGCCGGTTCTTGCCAGTGAATTGTCGAATGGCCTCGAAGTCATTTCAAACTTCGAGGCCATTTTGTGCCGGTTTCGATCTTCCCGCACGTTCTGGCCGTCATGAGCCGTGAGGCTCAAATGATCAGACTTTGGGTTGCTCATGGGTGGCGCAGTGGATGCCGCCGCCTACCTCACCCACGGGATCGATATTTAATGTGATGATCTCACGGCCGGGATACAGCTTGCCAAGAATGGCTGTGGCCCGCTCGTCGGCTTCCCGGTCGCCGAATTCGGCGGCGATCACAGCGCCGTTGCAAACATAATAATTGACGTAGGAAGACACGAAATCGGCGCTGTCGACCCGGATATCGTGGGGTTCCGGCAAAATGACCATGTCGAGCTTGCGCCCTTCCGCGTCTGTGGCAGCAGCCAGAATATCGCGGGTTTCGAAGGCGGCGACCGACCACGGGTCATCGTGGTCGATCTTGTCTCCCATCTGGATCAGCAATTGCCCCGGCTTGACGAAACGGACCAGCGCATCGATGTGGTAGTCGGTGATGTCGGCGCCGATGATTCCGGGTGCCCACACCATCTTGCGTGCGCCCATCGTGTCGAGCAGCATCCGTTCGATTTCGGTCTTGTTGCTCCGGTTGCGGTTGATATTGACGAAGCTGCTTTCATGGGCGATCAGCGTGCCGTGACCGTCGGTCTCAACCCCGCCAGCCTCGCCCACCAGGCCTGCGTCAAAAACCGGAAGGCCCATGCGTTCGGCTATCCGCGCGGCAATCTTTCCGTCGGCATTATGGGTTTGCTTGTTACCCCAGCCGTTGAAGTTGAACTGCGTGATGGCGAGCCCGCCCTTGCCATCCACAACAAAGGATGGCCCGGAATCGCGGCACCACAGATCATCTGTGGGAATGTCCCATAATTCGACCTTGTCTGACGCCTGTTTGCGGATCGCGCCATGGTGTTGCGCTGCGGCCAGCATCACGACCGGCTCGAATTCCGCGATGGTGTTGGCGATTTTCGCGATGGATTTCTGAAGATCCTCAAGGAAATCGGGATCGTCGTGTATGGCGGGGTTTGCCGGCCACTGCATGAAGGTACGTTCATGCGGTTCCGTTTCCTCAGGATACCAAAAACCGGCGGCACGGGCCGACGAGCCTGCCGCCCGGCCGCGGTGGGGCAAGGCCGAAAGGCCGGCGGTGGCCGCAGCGGCAAACAGCAGGGTCTGACGGCGGGTCATCATCGTATCACCATGAAAATACAAAGAAAATGATCGCTCAACTTATGGGCGCGCACCTTAGGTTCGACAGTATATGCTGTCAACGGAGGTGAAATTGTCCTGCGATCTTCCAATGCGGCTTTTACACGGATGTGACGGATGAATGTCTCTGTTTGAGGTTCGGGCATTTTATGTGCTGGCATCGCCTCGCGTTTCGGGCCGGCTATCGACCATTGTTACCGTTACATAATGCGTCGGTCTGTCTCTTCGGAAAATGCAATGACTGTACCTCGTATGGTTCAGAAACCGGTTTTTGCGAGAAACACCCTGCTGGCCGCAAGGTCGTCCAGAATGCTGCCGGCATTGCGCGGGTCGCGTTCCTGTTCGATGGTGATGTAACCGCCGTAACCGAGTTCCGTCAGAAGGCTGCGGATCGCCGGATAGTCGATCGAGCCGCGACCGATCGGGCACATCACGCCCTTGGCACAGGCGTCGAAGAAACGGATGTGTTCTGCCATCACTTCCTTGAAAACAGCAGCGTCGATATCCTTGAAATGAATATAGTCGACACGGTCCCAATAGCGGCGAAGCGTGGCGATGGGATCCATGCCGGAATAGGCCATATGGCCGGTATCGAGGCAGAGACCCGCGAGTTCGGCGGGAATGTCCTCGACGATCTGCTGCAACTCGTCGGCAAATTCGATGTAGCCGCCGGCATGGGGATGGATGGTGGCGCGCACGCCGTATGTGTCACGGGCAAGCGTTGCAATGGCGCGGATGTTTTCGACCATGCCCTGCCACGCCGTTGCATCAAGGCGCGGCGCACGGCCGGAATGGCCGGCGGCATAGTCCCGCTCATCATGGCCCCAGTCCATCACCGTCAGATAGGGGGCGGGAAAACGCTGGCCGGTATGGGTTTCCGGCTTCGGCAGGCGGGTGATCAGCGCGCAGATCTCGTCGGTCTGGCGGAGCAGGTTGTCGCGGTTTTCAGGTGAGACCAGATCGTCGAAGATCGTGCCGGCAACGATCTTCAGGCCGCGCTTGTCCAGCGCCTGTGAAACGCGCTTGAGATCAAGCGGCAGATAGCCGTAGGGGCCAAGTTCCAGACCGCCGAAGCCGGCGGCCTTCGCCTCATCCAGCACCTTTTCCCAATGGGGCAGATGGGGATTTTTGACGTCATCGACGCCCCAGCAGCAGGGGGCAGTGGTGATGGTGATCGGGTTGGTCATGGCATCCTCGTAGTGCGATCGGTGCCGGGCCACATTCTGCGGCCCGGGAGCTCGTCTCAGCGGCTGATGGTCGCTTGCAGGGCGTCGATGGAGGACTGGATGCCCGCCTCGGTGGACATGGTGAAATCCTCCATTTCGAGGCTCACCCAGCCATTGTAGCCGGCCATGCGCACGACGGAGAAGAACTCCTTCCACCATTGCAGGTCGTGGCCGGCGCCGACAGCCACGTAGTTCCAGCTGCGGTTGGCGACATCAGTCACTTCTTTCAGCTCCAGGAGGCCGTTCACATCCGCTACCCCGCGCTCGATGCGGGTGTCCTTGCCATGGCAATGGTGGATCGCGCCGCCAAGTGCGCGGGCAGAGGCAATGGGATCGGCACCCATCCACATCAGGTGCGAGGGATCGAGATTCATGCCCACCGCCGGGCCAACCTCGTTGCGCAGGCGGAACAGGGTTTCCGGGTTCCAGACGAGCATGGCCGAGAAATTCTCGAGTGCATATTTCTCGATGCCGGCTTCCTTGGCGAGCTTCACGAGCCCATGCCAGAGCGGGAAGGCGCGGTCTTCCCATTGATAACGGTCGCGCTCCGGCATCTCGGTCGGCCAGCTCTTGGTGTAGACGAGCCAGTTCGGCACCGTATCACCGGGAGCTGCCTCCGGCAGGCCGGACATGGTGACGATCTTCGTCACGCCGATCTCTCCGGCCAGCCGGACGGTGTCCTGCATTTCCTTAAGGTGGCGCCTGCCCATGTCGCCGGGATCGAGCGGATTGGCGGAGCAATTCAGCGCAGCGATTTCGAGGCCGCGTGCCTCGATTTCCTTCAGCTTGGACTTGAGCAGCCCCCTGTCCGCCAGAAGTTCGTCCGCGCGGAAATGCGGGCCGCTGGACCAGCCGCCGCCGGTCATCTCGATGCCCTCGACGCCGAGCGCGACACATTTGTCGAGCATATCGGTGAAGGGCAGGTTTGCCATGACATCAGTACAAATTGCGAGTTTCATCGTGTTGTCTTTCTAAAAAGGCAGGGGACGCGCTTGAGGAGGAGGAGGACGGGAGAGTGGTCCGGCGCGCCCCCAAACTGGTCATGCGAAATCGACCCAGGCGGCGCCGGCATCGGCCGAGCGGACGCAGTTTTCCAGCCAGCGAACGCCTTCGGTGCCAGCCGTGATGCCGGGATAATGGTGGGTCTTCAGAAAGGCCCTGTCCCCGCGATTTGCCGCATCGATCGCCTGGGCAATCCAGAGATAGATGTTCGACCAGCTGTCACCGAGACCTTCGGTATGCAGCGCGCCCATGCGGTCGATGGCGAGGCTTTCCTGTTCCAGATAGGGCATGCCGTGATGCAGGATGCGGCCGGGTTCGCCCTGAACCTCGTAGATCAGCTGGTCGGGATGGGAATCTGACCATTCAAGCGACGCCTTGGAGCCGACGAAACGGTAACGCTGCGATCCCATATTGCCGGCATTGACGGAGGAGACCCAGAGGCGGCCGCGTGCGCCATTGTCGTAATGCATCAGAACGGTGGCGTGGTCCTCCAGCGGCGCGCGGGTGGGGATGAAAGCCTTGCGGTCGCAGAGCAGGCGTTCGACCTTCATATGCGGCAGCACGACTTCCGAGAGATAATAAAGATGCGTGCCGATATCGCCCAGCACGAAGGTCGGGCCGGCGGTGCGGGGATTGGTGCGCCATTTGACGGCCTCGCCCGCGTCCACATCGTCACCGGCGTTGAAGCCGTGGGTATATTGCAGGTCGACGATGCGGATGTCGCCCAGCATTCCCTTCTTGACCATGGCCGCCATCTGGTGGACGAGCGGGTGCCCGGTAAAACCATAGGTAACGCCGACGATCAGGCCCTTCTGTTCAGCCAGCCGCGCCACCTCGTCGCATTCCGCCACGGTGAAGAATAACGGTTTTTCACAGATGACATGCAGCCCGGCCTCAAGGCAGGCTTTGGTGATTTCATAGTGGGTGAAATTGGGGGTGGCGATGGAGACGACGTCAACACCGTCTTCGCGTGCCGTTTCGCCGGCAATCAGCGCCTTGTAGTCCGCATAGCAGCGTTCCGCCGCAACGCCGAGATTGACGCCGAAGTCACGGCCTCTTTCGGCATCGAGGTCGAATGCGCCGGCGACGAGCTGGTAATTGCCGTCGCGCAGGGCGCCCGTGCGGTGCTTGTAGCCCACCTGTCCCGTGCGTCCGCCGCCCACCATGGCCCAGCGCAGCGGGCGTGAAATCAGTCTTTCTCCGTTGATCATGTCAGTCGTCTTTCCATTTGATGTTGCCAATGGCCGTGGCCGGAGGCTGGGTCCGCCTCAGCTTCAGCGCCGGTTTGCCGCGTTATTTCTTGAAATAGAGGTCGATATAGTCCTGCATCTTGCTGCGCATGAACCGGCTCGATTCATCCGCCCTGTCTTCCCAGGCGAAGACGCAGGAGGTCATGATGCCGTCGAAGCCGATTTCGGAAAGCGTGCTGAAGAAGTCGTCCCATGGAACTTCGCCCTGGCCGATATTGAGATGCTGGTGCACCCGCGCCTGCGTGCCCGGCGGGTTGAGGATATAACGAAGCCCGGAGCTGGCCTTGTGGTTGAAGGTATCGCCGACATGCACATGGGCGAGCACATCCTTCGCTTCGCGCAGCATCGCCTTGGTGTCGTCACCGAAGTAGAAGGTGTGCGGCGCGCAATAGAGGAATTTGACGTTCTTGGAATTGACGGTGCGGATGATGTCCAGCGCCGGCTGCAGCGTCTCGCACCAGTCTTCCGGGTGCGGCTCGACATGCAGGTTGATGCCTTCGCGCTCGAAGATCGGGACCAGTTCCTCCATCGAGCGCCACCAGGCATCCTCGCAGGCTTCGATCATCGAGCCGGTATGGCAGCAATAACATGAACCCTTATCGGGATGCGGTCCGCGGCCGAATTCGGAATTCATCGTGTCGACCTCCAGTTCGATGGCGATCTCGATGGCCCGCTTCCAGTGTTTCACTGCCGCCTGCCGTTCGGTCTCGTCATTTGAGGCCCAGCGATACATCGGCAACAGCGCAGCGATGCCGACATCGGCGTCTTTCAGCGCCTTCTTGAAGGACCTGATGCGCTCGGGAAAGACACGCGGCGCCTTGAACCATTCGAGGAAATCGGCGCGGGGGCTGAGTTCGATCCAGTCGAAGCCAAGCTCCTTCACCTTGGCGGGCAGCTCATCGAGGCTGGTGAAACGGTGCATGTGGGGGTCGATGGCGATTTTCATCGGTCTTGGTCCTTCTCTATGTCTTTGTTTTTACGCATTGTCCGGACGTAAAAGCGGAATCGTTTTTACTGGAAATGCTCTAACTGGATGGCGGCTGCGGCGGATGGCCGTCATGGCTGGCCATGTAATTTTCCACCTCAGCCCCGAGATCGGCGAGCGCCTCACCGCCGGCCATCAGGTCGGTGATTTCCTCGCGGGATTTTTCGCCCTTGCGGAAATTGGCGGCGACCGCGCCACGGATGAGCACGGCGAAATGGTCGCCGACGGCGATGGCGTGGGTGACCTGATGGGTGATGAAGATCACCGCGATCCCCCGCTTGCGCGCTTCAAGGACGATGCGCAGGACATGGGACGCCTGTTTCACGCCCAGCGCCGCCGTCGGCTCGTCGAGGATCAGAACGCGTGCGCCAAAATGCACCGCGCGGGCTATGGCGAGCGATTGCCGCTCGCCGCCGGAGAGCCCGCCGATAAGGCGGTCGCCGTCATCGATGCGGGTGATGCCGAATTCCTGCACTGCCTTGACGGCGATTTCATTGGCCTTCTTGCGGTCGTAAATCCGGAAGGGCCAAAAGCCTTTCGTGGGTTCTGCGCCAATGAAGAAGGAGCGGCCGATGCTCATCAGCGGAAAGGTTCCGCCAAACTGGTGCACGGTGGAAATGCCCATGCGCTGCGCATCGCGCGGCCCGTCGAAATCGACCGGCTTGCCATCCATCAGCAACTCACCGGAACTGGGCTGATAAACCCCGGCCAGCGTCTTGATCAGTGTGGATTTTCCAGCACCGTTGTCGCCCAGCAGGCAGAGCACCTCGCCGGCCCGGACCTTCAGCGAGATGTCATGCAGAACATCGATGGGACCGAAGGATTTGTTGACGTTTCTGAGTTCGAGAATGGGTGTGGTCATGGTCCAGCCTCACTTCTTCTTCGGCGAATAGGTGAGCGCCATGACGCGGAAGGTGTTGTTCATCAGCACCGCGAGCAGCAGCATGACGCCGATGATGAGGCTCGACCAGTTGCGGTCAAACGAAGTGAAATAAATGCCCTGGTTGACGATGGCGAAGGTGATGGTGCCGAGAAAAATGCCGATCACCGAACCGAAACCGCCCGTCAGCAGCACCCCGCCCACGACGACCGCGATGATGGAGTTGAAGATGAAGGTCATGCCGGCCGAAACCTGGGCGACGTTGAACAGGATTGCCTGACAGACCCCGACGAAGGAGGCGCTGACGGAGGAAAGGACGAAAAGTGTCACCGTCAGCTTGTCTGTGGGAATGCCGGCATTGCGGGCACTCACGCGGTCGCCGCCCATGGCGAAGATCCAGTTTCCGAAGGGCGAATAATGGACGTAGAAGATATAGATCGCCGTCAGCAAGAGCCACCAGACGATGCTGACCTGAAAACTGCCGCCAATAAACTGCCCGAACAGGAATTTTGCGATCGGGCCGGATTGGGCTGGGCTCAGCGCCACGCTGGTTGTGCCGGTCAGCAGCACCGAAAAACCGAGGATCAGTCCCTGCACGGCGAAGAGCGTGCCGAGGGTGACGATCAGTGACGGCACCACGGTCCGTATCACCAGAAAGCCGTTGATCAGCCCGACGAGCACCCCAAGGCCAAGCGCACCGATGATGCCGAGCCAGATCGGCATGCCGTAATAACCGGTGATGATGGCGACCGTCAGCGCGCCGGCCGGGATCATCGCGCCGATGGAAATGTCCAGCTCGCCGGAAATCATGAGAAGGCCGACGGGAATGGCGACGATGCCGAGATTGGCGGCGACATTCAGCCAGCTTGCGGCACCCGCCGGTTTCAGGAATTCGATGCTGCCGAATACAACGAAGAAGACAAGAACGAAAACAAGGCCGAGAAAGGCGCCTGATTCCGGGCGGCGCAGAAGGTCGCCCAAAGAGAGATTTTTCACGTCGTTACTCCACGATAGATTCCGGGTTTTGCGGCGATGTCCTGTCCGCTGTGTCCCGAGCCCGGCTATCGGGATCGGGACAGCGCATGGATCATTGCTCAGCGCGCACCCTTGGCGACGCCGGCAAGCGTGGCCTCGATGTTGGATTTGTCGACGATGTTGGGGCCGGTCAGCACCGGTGCGGTCGGCAGATCGGTTCCGAAATCGATGGCCGAGGCCAGAAGTGTTACCGCCAGCAGTGACTGCAGATAGGGCTGCTGGTCGATTGCAAAACCCTGTGTCCCGTCCTTGATGCGGTCGAGGCCGGACTGGTTGAGGTCGAAGGTGCCGAGCAGCGCCGTTTCGGTTTTGCCGGCCTGCATGACGCCGATGGCGGCCGAATCCGCATCACCGGCGGAAATGGTGAGAACGCCGTCGATCTTGCCGTCCTGAAGCAGTGTCGCCTTGATTGCTTCGGCCACGGCGGTGGCGTCGCCGAAGCTGGTGGCGGGCAGCGGCAGCTGCTTGCCGGTGCCGCCGGCCTTGGTGATGCCGTCCAGGACACCCTTGCATCGAGCTTCGAGATTGGCCGCGCCCGGAACGGTGTTGACACAGATGACGTTGTTTTTGCCCTGTTTGGCGAAATATTCGCCGCCGGCCACACCTGCCAGATATTCGTCGGAGCCGACATAATTGATCGCACCGAGTTCTTTCGCCTTTTCATGGCCCCCGGCATTCATGAGAATGACCTTGATGCCGGCCTTGATGGCTTCGCGTATCGCCGGGTCTTCGCCTTCCGGTACCCAGTTCGGGATCACGAGACCATCGACCTTCTGGCTGATGGCGGTCTGGATCAGCTGCACCACGTCGGGCGCAAAATTGTCGTAGGTTTGCAGGCGGAGATAATTGACCTTGCCGCCATTTGCCTCGACCACGAGGCGTGCGTCATCCAGACCCTTTTTGATGAGGTTCCAGAACGCATCGTCATTCTTGCCACCGACAACGGCAATATTGGCCGCAAACGCGCCGGATGCCATCACCAGCGATACAGCACCCGCGATGAGAAATTTCCTGAAATATGCCATTGTTTCCTCCCTGCCCATTCTCCCGATGGGCCAAAATGACAGGATGATTTATATCTTTCATTTTCTTGAGAATGGAATTTATATTTCATTTAATGTTGCATTTCGTATCATTCCATGTCATTCATTGATGATACGATTGTGAGGTGTCATGAACCGACCGACCATTACCGATCTCGCCAAGGCAGCCGGTGTCAGCATCTCCACGGTCAACCGGTTGCTGCACGGTTCGACCGCTGTGCGTCAGGATACGATCGACCAGATTCTCAAGGCTGCGGAAGAGATCGGTTTTTATGGTCTAGGCACCATCAAGGACCGCCGTCGTGAGGCCATGCCCCATTACAGGCTCGGTTTTCTGCTGCAGCAATCCCATCGGCCGCTCTACCGGTTGTGGGCGGAGGGGATTGTCGCCGCTGCACGCCAGCGACCGGATAGTGTCATCGAGCCGGATGTCGTGTTTGAGGACGACCTTTCACCGGAGGCCGTTTCCGCCAATCTTCTAAAGATGGGGCAATCCTGCAGCGCGATCGCGGTGGTGACGGCCGATCATCCGCTCGTCAGCCAGGCGATCGACGAGCTGCGGGGCAGGGGCGTTCCCGTGGTAACCTACGTATCTGATCTGTCGGCGGCGAGCCGCGCGGGGTTTGTTGGAACCGACAGCTGGAAACGCGGTCGGACTGCGGCATGGTTCCTCAGCCAGACGGTAAAGGGCGAGGGGGTGGTCGTGCCGCTGATCGGCAGCAACCGCTATCAGTGTCAGGATGTTTCGGATGCCAGCTTCCGTTCCTATATCCGCGAGAACACGCCTGAATTGCAGGTGGCGGAAACACTGCTGACCTTCGAAGAGCCTGAAAATGCCTATGTCATCATCCGCGACATGATCGCTTCCGAACCCGGCCTCAAGGGGATCTATGTCAATGGCGGTGGCATATCCGGCGTTTTGCGGGCACTTCGGGAATTGCCCACGGAAAAGCAGCGCGGCATAAAGATCGTTTGCAACGATATCGGCCCGGAAACGCGCAAGGGTCTGAATGAGGGGCTGATTACCGCCTCGCTGCCGCTTCCCCTCGACAGGATGCCGCAGCAATTGATCGACGTGATGTTACGGCGCGTCGAGAATGGCGACACATCCTCCGTCGAACAGCGGATTGTTCCCTTTGAAATCCTGACGCCCGAAAGCATCTGGACCTAGGCCGATAGGATCACTGGAATTCAAGGCTCATCCTGGCAAGATCGCCCCACAGGCTTTCGGCGAAACCGCGTAAAACGATGACTTCGAACA
Source organism: Rhizobium rhizogenes (assembly GCF_002005205.3). The sequence continues at coordinate 1,350,884 of NZ_CP019702.2, forward strand.
CCTGCCCGTCGAGCCGGGTGAGATGCGCGGCGATATGGCCGATCAGCGTCGTCGCGGAGCGTCCCACCGGAAAAGCGGCGATGGAAAGATCGACCGCCGTTCCTTTTGCCAGCACCCGCTCGGCCATTCTGCCTTCGACGCGGATGCGTACACGTCCCTGGCTCTGGTCCACACCCGTTGCCTGTGGCTCAAGCGCCGCAAGAAACGCCTTCATCTCCGCGTGGGACAGCGGCTCTTCGCCGACGATGAACCATTGGCCGGGAGAGACCGCCCGCACATCGCCTTTTGCGAAGCTGCGCAGACGGACTTCCATATCCGCTGCGCCGGGCGCGGCCAGCACATGGATGATCGCGCCTTCCGGCAGGGGAGAGAGCTTCATGGCGGTTGAAGCAATCGCTGCCTTTTTGCCCAGCACCGGGCGGAGCGTCGGCCGGAAACCAGATTTGAAATCAGCCTTGAAATCAGACATGGAGCTTCTCGTTTTCAGGGTCGAAGAAAACCGGATGGCACAGGCGGGCGGCGGTGAATTCATTGCGCAGACCGTTCCACACCATGACTTCCTCGCCATGCCGCGCGGGGCCATTCTTGACGAGGGCGAGGCCGATGGTGGAACCGAGATGGGGTGAAAACGCGCTTGAGGTCACATAACCCTGATCGTTTTCCAGCGTTGCCGCCGCATCCCGTTCGAGAATATGCGAACCGGTGCGGAAGGACTGGTTTTTATCCAGCGGCACGACGCCGACGAGGCTCGGACGGTCGGCAGCGGAAAGCCCCTCGCGCTCCAGCATTCGCCGGCCGATGAAATCGGCCTTGGTGGCGGAGACCATTTTGCCGAAGCCGAGATCGGCGGGCACCACCGTGCCGTTTATTTCATTATGGGTGACATGGCCCTTTTCGATGCGCAGCACACCAAGCGCCTCAACACCATAAGGCATGATGTTCTCCGGCTTTCCTGCTTCCATCAGCGCATCGGCAACGCTTTCACCGTAACCGGCCGGAACGGCAAGCTCGTAGGCCAGCTCACCGGAGAAGGAAATCCGGAACAGGCGTCCGTGCAATTGCCCGCCAAACAGTGAGACGTCTTTGGCCGCAAGAAAGGGGAAAGCCTCGTCGGAAATATCCTCATCGACGATTCTTTGCAGAATTGTGCGCGCCTTCGGTCCGGCAATCGCCATCTGCGCCCATTGATCGGTGACGGAGGCAAGCCGCACGTCGAGATCCGGCCAGAGTGCCTGGGCGCAGAATTCCAGATGGTTCATGACACCCGCCGCATAGGCCGTGGTGGTCGTCATGAAGAAACGATTCTCCTCCAGCCGGCTGGTGGTGCCGTCATCATAGATCATGCCATCTTCACGCAGCATCAGGCCATATCGCGCCTTGCCGACCGGCAGCTTGAGAAAGGCATTGCAATAGACCCGGTTGAGGAATTCGGCGGCGTCCTTGCCGCAAATCTCGATCTTGCCGAGCATCGAGACATCGCAGAGGCCGGCACTCTTGCGAACATTCAGAACCTCGCGGTCAACACTTTCCCGCCAGCTGTTTTCACCTTTGCGGGGAAACCAGGAGGAGCGATACCATAGACCGGTTTCAACGAAGATCGCTCCATTTTTCTCGGCCCAGCCATGCAGCGGCGATTTGCGCACCGGCTGGAAATGCTGGCTGTGATAAGCACCGGTGAGCGCGCCAAAGGAGACGGGCGTATAAAAAGGCCGGAAGGTGGTGGTGCCGACATCGGCCGGGGAAACGCCGCGCGCCTCGGAAAGCAGCCCGATGGCGTTAACGTTGGAAAGCTTGCCCTGATCGGTCGCCATGCCGTTCGTCGTATAACGCTTGGCCAGTTCCACATGGCCGTAACCTTCGGTGACGGCGACACCGAGATCCTTGCGGTGAACATCATTCTGGTAATCGACAAAGGCTTTGGCCCTGATGCCGGGAATCGACCAGAGCGGCTTTGCGGGCGGGACGACGATATCGTTTTCCACGACGCCAAATGTTGGTGTAGTCGCTGCAAAACCGAGATCCTGCGCAAGCGCGGCACCCTTTCGCGCGCCGTCTTCAAGGCAGGCGGCGATGCCATTGATCGCGGATACCGCACCGGCAATTTCGAGCCCCTTGAGATTGGTGGGGGCAAGGAAGGCAGCATTGTCTTCCGACCAGACCGGTTTTCCGCCGCGATGGCAGGCGAGATGGATGATGGGGCTGAAACCGCCCGACATGGCGAGCGCATCGATATTCATGCTTTCCGTGCGGCCATTGGCATAAATTTCTATGGCGGAAAGTGCCTTGCCGCCCTTTGCATTCGAGACGACGCCACCCTTGATGACACGCGCCTCGCCTTCGTAGCCCGGATTACCCTGCTCGCGGCTGTCGATGATGGCGGCAAGAGTGACGCCCTGTGCTTCCAGGTCGCGGGCAAGGGCATAACCACTGTCATTGGTGGTGAAAATTGCCGTCGCCGTGCCGGGACTGATGGCATAACGGTTGAGATAGCTGCGCATGGCGCCGGCCATCATCACGCCGGGAATATCATTACCGCCGAAAACCAGTGGCCGCTCTTCCGCACCCGTGGCGAGCAGCGCATGTTTGGCGACGATGCGCCACAGGCGCTCCACCGGCACGTGAGCTTTCGGGTGGGCCACATGTTTTTGCACACGCTCCAGCGCGCCGAAGACATTGCCATCGTACCAGCCGAAGGCCGTGGTCCGTGTCAGCATCGTCACATTCGGCAGTGTTTCGAGTTCGGCGACGCATAGCGCTGCGAAATCCGTGGCGCTCTTGCCGCCGATGGTCGCGGTTTCGGAAAGGAGCCCGCCGCCTGCCATGGAATGTTCATCGATGATGATGACGCGCGCGCCGGCGCGCCCAGCGGCAAGGGCTGCGGCAAGTCCTGCCGCGCCGGAGCCAATCACCAGCAGGTCGCAATGCGCCCAGCATTTGTCGTAGGCGTCCGGGTCTGTCTCGTAGCTCGCCTTGCCGAGACCGGCCGCTTTGCGGATGAAGGGCTCGTAGATTTTTTCCCAGAAGGCGGCGGGCCACATGAAGGTCTTGTAGTAGAAACCCGCGCCGAGGAAGGGCGAAAGAAGGCCGGTCAATGCGCCGATATCGAAATCGAGAGAGGGCCAGCGGTTCTGGCTTTTCGCTTCCTGCCCGGCATAAAGCTCCTGCATGGTGGCGCGCGTGTTCGGCTCCGTGCGCCCGCCGCTGCCGATCGTCATCAGGGCGTTCGGCTCGGCGGCACCCGCCGTCAATAGGCCGCGCGGGCGGTGATATTTGAAACTGCGTCCGACGAGCCGCTGGCCATTGGCGAGCAGGGCGGAGGCGAGACTGTCGCCTGCAAAACCCTGCATCACCTTGCCATCGAAGGTGAAGGAAAGCGGCTGGGTGCGGTCAATCAGACCGCCGGTCTTCAGGCGGCTGGATGTCATGCGCTTGTCACTTCCTTCTCTCCGGCGGCATCCCGGCAGGCGGATATCTCATGGGTGACCGTATCGCGGGCGACGATGAGCCAGCGGCGGCAGCCGGAGGTGTGGTGCCAATATTCCTCATAGGCGCCGCGCGGATTGTCACGCAGATAGACATAATCGAACCATTCCTCAGCACCGGCATCCGCCGCCGGTCGCTGAAGGGCAGCGCCCTTGATGGTGAATTCTTGCCTGGGTCTTGGCCCGCAATGCGGGCAGGGCACGAGACTTGCCATTTCAGATGTCCTTGATCCGCCAGATAGCGGGATGGCGAAAATTGTAAGGTTTTTTCGCCTGAAATCCCGCTACAGATTTAGTGAAGGTTGGGCTGTGCGCCCTGGCCCTTTTCATCGATGAGATAACCGCGCCGGAAGCGGTCCAGCCGGAACGCTGCCGCCGTTTCCTGCGGTGTGCCGCGCGCCAGAAGATGGGCAAAGCAAAAACCTGAAGCGGGCGTCGCCTTGAAGCCGCCGTAACACCAGCCGGCATTGAGATAGAGATTGTCGATCGGGGTTTGGTCGATGATCGGTGAACCATCCATCGACATATCCATGATACCGCCCCAGGAGCGCAGGACCCGGACGCGGGAAAGCGCCGGTATCATCGCCTTGCCGGCTTCGGCGACATGTTCGACCGTCGCCAGATTGCCGCGTTGGGCATAGGAGTTGTAACCGTCTATATCGCCGCCGAAGACGAGGCCGCCCTTGTCCGATTGCGAAACGTAGAAATGGCCCGCCCCGAAGGTGACGACGCCATCGATGAAGGGCTTCAGCCCTTCCGACACAAAAGCCTGCAGCACATGGCTTTCGATCGGCAGCTTCAGCCCGGCCATGGCGGCCACCTGCGAGGAATTGCCCGCTGCCGCCAGCGCCAGCTTGCCACAACCGATGAAGCCGCGGCTGGTCTCCACACCCACGACCATGCCGTTTTCGCGGCGAATACCCGTCACCTCGCAGCCCTGAATGATATCGACGCCCCGGCTGTCTGCACCACGGGCATAACCCCAGGCAACGGCATCATGCCGCACCGTGCCACCGCGCTTTTGCAGCAGGCCGCCCTGAACCGGAAAGCGGGCATTGTCGAAATCGAGAAACGGCAGCATTGCCTTGACCGAGGCACGGTCCAGAAGTTCGGCATCGACGCCGTGCAGCCGCATGGCATTGCCGCGCCTTGTATAGGCATCGCGCTGCGCATCCGAATGGAAAAGGTTCAGCACGCCGCGCTGAGAAACCATGGCATTGAAATTGAAATCCTGCTCCAGCCCTTCCCACAGCTTCATTGAAAGCTCGTAGAATGGGTTGTTGCCCGGCAGCAGGTAATTGGAGCGGATGATCGTGGTGTTGCGGCCGACATTGCCGGAGCCGATATAGTTTTTCTCCAGCACCGCGACATTGGTGATGCCGAATTCCTTGGCAAGGTAATAGGCGGTCGCCAGCCCGTGCCCGCCGCCGCCAACGATGATGACGTCATAATGCGGCTTCGGTGACACATCCCGCCATGCGGGCTTCCACGATTTATTGCCAAGAAGGCCATTCATGAAAATGGAAAAGGCGGAATAGCGCATCTGGCGAACCTCGAACGATGTCACGCAAGCTTATCGACACGGTTCGAAAGGCGATTGCAGAAAAGGGACATTGTGAATTAGAAAAGAGACATGACCGTCATCGAGCAAAAAAATACCCAGCGTATCGGTTTTGTCCTCGTCCAGAATTTTGCGCTGATGTCCTACGCTTCGGCGGCGGAGCCGCTGCGGGCTGCCAATCTCATTGCCGGGACCGATCTTTATGAGGTCGTGCCTTTGTCCTTCGGCGGTGAATCCGTCAGAAGCTCGTCGGGAATCCTCGTCGATTGCCAGTCACTCGCCATGGTGGGCGAGCGATGCCATACGATCTTCGTCTGTGCCGGCGGTGGGCCGCAGGACTGGGCGGTGGGGGAAGGTTCTTTTGGCATGCTGCGGCGGCTGGCGCGCCAGGGCGTCAGGATTGGTGGCATTTCCAGCGGTGCTTACCTGCTGGCGGCGGCGGGCCTGCTGGATAATCGCGATTTTACGATCCACTGGGAGCACGCGCCGGTACTCCGGGAAGCCTTTGCCCATCTCACGCCCAGACAGGCCCGCTTCGTCATCGATGGGGACCGCATTACCTGCGCCGGCGGCGTTGCGCCTCTCGACATGATGCATGCGATGATTTCGCAGAGAATGGGTGCCCATTTCGCAAGGCGTGTCAGCGACTGGTATCTGCACACGGCGGTCGCCGAACCCGGCGCGCCGCAGCGGGGCTCCTCGGCGGAACGTCATGGCACCCACCATCCGGCCTTGCTGACCGTGCTGGAAAAAATGGAAACGACCATCGAAAGTCCGCTTGACCGGCAGACCATGGCAAAGCTGGCCGGAACCAGCGCGCGGCATCTCGACCGGCTTTTCGCGAGCCATCTTAAGTCGACATTTCTGGAGACCTACCGCGCCATTCGCCTTGACCACGCCCGGCGATTGCTGGAGCAAAGCCCGCTCTCCATCGCGGAAGTGTCCTTCGCCACCGGTTTTTCCAGTGCAGGCCATTTTTCGGGTTGCTTCAAGGCCCGCTTCGGTCAAACACCGAATGCGATGCGACAAAGATTTCCCCTGAATTAAAATAGTTTTCCTGTAAAGAAGGAAAACACGAAGGAGGAAACCGATGGCCAAGGATACCACCAAGACCGAGCAGGCGCAGTTCCTGTCCCAGGACCCGCATGCCGTTCGCGAGCCGAGGGTCAACAATCTGGAAATGGCGATCGGCCATGAGGTGCGCGCCTATCGCAAGAAACTCGGTATCACGGTCACCGATCTTGCGTCCGCCACCGGTGTTTCCGTGGGCATGCTTTCCAAGATCGAGAACGGTAATATCTCCCCGTCGCTCACCACGCTGCAGACGCTTTCAAAGGCGCTGGGCGTGCCGATCACGGCGTTCTTTCGCGGTTTTGAGGAGCCGCGCAGTGCCACCTTCGTCAAGGCAGGGCAAGGGGTGAATATCGAACGCAGGGGTACCCGGGCCGGCCACCAATACAGCCTGCTCGGCCATATCGACAACAATACGAGCGGCGTCACCGTTGAGCCCTATCTCATCACGCTCACCAAGGATTCGGATGTGTTTCCGACCTTCCAGCATGAGGGCATGGAGTTTCTCTACATGCTGGAAGGAGAGGTGGTCTATCGCCACGGCGAACAGCTTTTCACGATGCAGGCAGGCGACAGCCTGTTTTTCGACGCCGATGCGCCGCACGGGCCGGAGGAATTGGTAAAGCTCCCCGCCCGTTATCTGTCGATCATTTCCTATCCGCAGAGGCGCGTGACCAGTGATTGAGAATTTGCCTTAGAAGAAAAAAATATTCCTGATAGTTGACGAATTGGAATTCCATATGTTAGCCCTTCATTCAGAAACGAATGGAGGTGCCTGTCGATGTGCGGCATTGTTGGACTATTCCTGAAAGACAAAAGCCTTGAACCGCAGCTGGGTCAGCTGCTCTCGGACATGCTCGTCACCATGACCGATCGCGGCCCGGATTCGGCCGGGATTGCGATCTATGGCAGCGCTGCCAATGGCCGCGCGAAAGTGACGATCCAGTCGGCTGATCCCATCGCCGATTTCTCCGGCCTCGCTGAAGTGCTGAAGGAAAATGGTGTTGACGCCGTGGTCACGGTGAAAAGCACACATGCTGTTCTCGATATTCCAGCCGAGAAGCTGGATGTTATTCGTCCGGCTCTTTTGGCCACCCGACCAAATGTGCGGGTCATGGGCTCGGGCGACAGTGTCGAAATCTATAAGGAAACCGGCCTGCCGAAGGACGTTGTCGCCCGTTTCGACGTGCGCTCCATGGCCGGCAGCCATGGCATCGGCCACACTCGTATGGCAACGGAATCGGCTGTTACGACGCTGGGCGCGCATCCCTTCTCCACCGGTGCCGACCAGTGCCTCGTGCATAACGGTTCGCTTTCCAACCACAATAACCTGCGCCGCGAACTGGTGCGCGAAGGCATGACGTTCGAAACCCAGAATGACTCGGAAGTTGCTGCCGCCTATCTCACGGCTGAGATGGCCAAGGGCAAGGATCTGGGCGAGGCGCTCGAGGGTGCGCTCGATGATCTCGACGGCTTTTTCACCTTCGTCGTCGGCACCAAATCCGGCTTTGGCGTGGTGCGTGATCCCATCGCCTGCAAACCTGCTGTCATGGCCGAGACCGACCAATATGTCGCTTTCGGCTCGGAATATCGCGCGCTGGTCAATCTGCCCGGCATCGAAAATGCCCGCGTCTGGGAGCCGGAACCGGCGACCGTCTATTTCTGGGACCATGAAAAGGCCGCCTGAGACCCATCATCGGCGCCTGTTTTGAAAGTCATAATCCATGCCAGTTTTCGATCTCTCCCACACGCCATTGCGTGAACTCAACAGTGCGCTCCACGGCCTTTCCTCTGGAGCCAACGACACCGAATTCGAAGTGGTCAATCCGCGCGGCCACCATGCCGTGGCTGTCGGCATCGACAGCCCTGTGATCGTCGATGTACGCGGCTCGGTCGGTTATTATTGCGCCGGCATGAATGATGGCGGCACCGTCACCGTGCACGGTTCGGCCGGGCCGGGCGTTGCGGAAAACATGATGTCCGGCACCGTCGTCATCGAGGGTGATGCTTCGCAATATGCCGGTGCCACCGGTCGCGGCGGGCTTCTGGTCATCAGGGGCAATGCCGCCTCCCGCTGCGGCATTTCCATGAAGGGCATCGATATCGTCGTGAAGGGTAATATCGGCCATATGTCCGCCTTCATGGGCCAGTCCGGCCATCTCGTCGTCTGCGGTGATGCGGGCGATGCGCTGGGCGATTCCCTTTATGAGGCGAAGCTTTTCGTGCGCGGTTCGGTGAAGAGCCTCGGTGCCGATTGCATCGAAAAGGAGATGCGCCCGGAACATCTCGAAAAGCTTGCCGAACTCCTCGAAAAGGCCGGCGTCACCGATGTCAGCCCCGGTGAGTTCAAGCGCTACGGCTCGGCCCGCACGCTCTACAATTTCAACATCGACAACGCCGACGCGTATTGAGGCGAGGGATATTCCGATGAGCTATCACAACCCCTTCACCCCGCCGCGCAAATCCGCAACATTCGATGATCATACGCTGGCGGAAATCCGCCGCGCGGCGGCGACCGGCATCTATGACATTCGCGGCGCCGGCACCAAGCGCAAGGTGCCGCATTTCGACGACCTCTTGTTTCTTGGCGCGTCGATCTCGCGTTATCCGCTCGAGGGTTACCGCGAGAAGTGCGATACGACCGTCACGCTCGGCACGCGCTTCGCCAAGAAGCCGATCACGTTGAAAACGCCGATCACCATTGCCGGCATGAGCTTCGGCGCGCTTTCGGGCAATGCCAAGGAAGCGCTCGGCCGTGGCGCGACCATCGCCGGCACGTCCACCACGACGGGCGATGGCGGCATGACGGATGAGGAGCGCGGCCATAGCCAGACGCTGGTTTACCAGTATCTGCCCTCACGTTACGGCATGAACCCGAAAGACCTGCGCCGTGCGGATGCCATCGAGGTCGTGGTCGGCCAGGGCGCGAAGCCGGGCGGTGGCGGCATGTTGCTCGGCCAGAAGATTTCCGATCGTGTCGCCAACATGCGCAACCTGCCGAAGGGCATCGACCAGCGCTCCGCCTGCCGCCATCCCGATTGGACCGGCCCTGATGATCTCGAAATCAAGATCCTCGAACTGCGCGAAATCACCGACTGGGAAAAACCTATCTACATCAAGGTCGGTGGTGCACGCCCCTATTACGACACGGCTTTGGCGGTGAAGGCCGGTGCCGATGTGGTGGTGCTTGACGGCATGCAGGGCGGCACGGCCGCGACGCAGGATGTGTTCATCGAAAATGTCGGCATGCCAACGCTCGCCTGCATTCGCCCCGCCGTGCAGGCGCTTCAGGATCTCGGCATGCACCGCAAGGTGCAGCTCATCGTCTCCGGCGGCATTCGCTCAGGCGCTGATGTCGCCAAGGCTTTGGCGCTCGGTGCCGATGCGGTTGCGATTGGAACTGCGGCGCTGGTGGCGCTGGGTGACAATGATCCGCATTGGGAAGCGGAATACCAGAAACTCGGCACCACCGCCGGCGCTTATGATGACTGGCATGAGGGCAAAGACCCCGCCGGCATCACCACGCAGGATCCCGAACTTGCCGCGCGCCTTGATCCCGTTGCCGCCGGCCGCCGCCTCGCCAATTACCTGAAGGTCATGACGCTCGAGGCGCAGACCATCGCGCGTGCCTGCGGCAAGAACCATCTCCACAATCTGGAGCCGGAAGATCTGGTGGCGTTGACCATGGAGGCTGCGGCAATGGCGCAGGTTCCGCTGGCGGGAACGAGCTGGTTCCCGGGGAAAGGCAGCTTTTAAGCCATAAAGAACGGACGGGCGCATTTGGGAGGATGTGCCCGTCTTTTTTCAATGAAGTGTCTGATACCAAAAAAAGGGGAATGACGTGACACTGGACCTCTCCAAATTTGCTGCCGAAAAGGGCATCAAATATTTCATGATCAGTTATACCGATCTTTTCGGCGGCCAGCGCGCCAAGCTGGTTCCCGCGGAAGCCATTGCCGATATGCAGAAGGGCGGGGCGGGTTTTGCCGGTTTTGCCACATGGTTCGATCTGACGCCTGCTCACCCCGATCTTTTTGCCGTGCCCGATGCCTCGTCGGTCATCCAGCTTCCATGGAAAAGGGATGTCGCCTGGGTCGCTGCCGATTGCGTGATGGAAGACCAACCGGTGGAACAGGCGCCACGCGTGGTTTTGAAAAAACTCATCGCGGAAGCGGCAAGCGAGGGGCTGCGGGTCAAGACCGGCGTTGAGCCGGAATTTTTCCTGATTTCGCCTGACGGGGCGAAAATCTCCGACGAATACGATACGGCGGAAAAGCCGTGCTACGACCAGCAGGCGGTGATGCGCCGTTACGATGTGATCGCCGAGATTTGCGATTACATGCTGGAACTGGGCTGGAAGCCCTACCAGAATGACCATGAGGACGCGAATGGCCAGTTCGAGATGAACTGGGAATATGATGACGCGCTGCAGACCGCCGACAAACATTCCTTTTTCAAGTTCATGGTCAAATCCGTCGCCGAAAAGCACGGGCTGCGCGCCACCTTCATGCCGAAGCCTTTCAAGGGCCTGACCGGCAATGGTTGCCATGCCCATATTTCGGTCTGGGATCTCGACGGCAAGATCAATGCCTTTGCCGACAAAGCAATGCCGTTTGGGCTTTCCGCCAAGGGCAAGACCTTTCTCGGTGGCATCATGAAACATGCGTCGGCTCTTGCGGCGGTTACCAATCCGACGGTCAATTCCTACAAGCGCATCAACGCACCGCGCACCATTTCGGGCGCTACCTGGGCACCGAACACGGTGACATGGACCGGGAATAACCGCACCCATATGGTGCGCGTACCGGGGCCGGGGCGGTTTGAACTGCGCCTGCCGGACGGCGCTGTGAACCCCTATCTGCTGCAGGCCATCATCATCGCCGCCGGCCTCTCCGGCGTCCGTTCAAAGGCCGATCCCGGTCCGCATCACGACATCGACATGTATCGCGAGGGCCACAAGGTCACGGATGCCCCGAAGCTGCCGCTCAATCTTCTCGACGCGCTGCGCGAATATGAGAAGGATGCGGAGTTGCAGCAGGCGCTGGGCGTTGAATTCTCGAAGGCCTATCTCAAGCTGAAGCAGGGTGAGTGGAACAGCTATTGCTCGCAGTTCACCGCCTGGGAGCATCAGACCACGCTCGACGTTTGAACCCGGTTTCCCCGCCGCTCTTGCGGCTCTTCCCGCGCTCGTCAAACAGCGCGGGTTTTTCCCTTATTGATGACAGAGAGAACGCCAGATGACGAATTTCGTCCTGACCGTAACATGCAAGTCCACCCGTGGCATCGTCGCCGCCCTTTCAGGCTTTCTGGCTGACAAGGGCTGCAACATCATCGACAGTTCGCAGTTCGACGATCTCGGTACGGGTCGTTTCTTCATGCGTGTTGGTTTCATTTCGGAGGAGGGAGCAAAACGCGACGAGCTTATGACCGGGCTTGCACCGATCTCGGAAAAGTTCGGCATGGAGGTGGCGCTGCACGACCAGTCCGAACGGATGAAGGTTCTTTTAATGGTGTCGCGCTTCGGCCATTGCCTCAACGATCTGCTGTATCGCTGGCGCATCGGCGCCCTGCCGATCGATATTGTCGGCGTGGTCTCCAACCACTTCGAATACCAGAAGGTCGTCGTCAACCACGACATTCCCTTCCACCACATTCCGGTGACGAAAGAAAACAAGCCGCAGGCCGAAGCCCGGATCATGGAGATCGTCGAAAGCACCGGAACGGAACTCATCGTGCTCGCCCGTTACATGCAGGTGCTTTCCGACAGGATGTGCGCGGCGATGTCGGGAAAGATCATCAACATCCACCACTCCTTCCTGCCATCCTTCAAGGGCGCCAACCCCTATAAACAGGCCTATCAGCGCGGTGTGAAGCTGATCGGCGCGACGGCGCATTATGTCACTGCGGATCTGGATGAAGGCCCGATCATCGAGCAGGATATCGTGCGCATCACCCACGCCCAGAGTGCGGAGGATTACGTGTCGCTTGGCCGCGATGTGGAGGCGCAGGTGCTGGCCCGCGCCATTCACGCCCACATCCACCGGCGGGTATTCCTGAACGGCAGCCGAACCGTGGTGTTTCCGCCCGGTCCCGGCTCCTATGCCTCGGAACGAATGGGATAAGGTTTCCCGGTGCTGCGGCAGGCTGTCCTGCCACGCGGTCTGCTGTTGCCATAAAGATGATGCGCGGCTAAATAAGTTGGTACGCCATAATATCAAGAGCCAGAACCTGCTTTGGCGTGCGGCGAGCCGAAGCGGAATGTGCCAAACGAGGTGATACCATGACCGGTGCTTTGCAGGGAACTGCCATTCGCGTTGAGCGTCCGACGAAAACGCTGAGGGAACTTGCGCTCGACAAGGTGCGGGATGCCATCGTGAATGGTTATTTCCGCCCTGGAGACCGTCTGGTGGAGCGTGATCTCTGCGCCCAGCTCGGCGTTTCCCGCACCATTGTGCGTGAGGTCCTGCGGCATCTGGAATCCGAGGGGCTGGTGGCGAATTTGCCCAATAAGGGCCCGATGGTCGCGCTGCTCGATTTGGATGAGGCCAAGCAGATTTATGAAATTCGCGGTGCGCTGGAGGGAATGGCGGCACGCCTTTGCGCCGAACGCCGCGATCCCGCCATCGTCGAGGCGCTGGAGGTTTCGCTCAGGCACATCCGTGAAAGTTATCTCGCGAAGGATATGCCGGGCGTGCTGGCACACACCTCGTCCTTCTACCAGACCTTGTTCAGCAAGATCGACCGGCATGTCGCCTGGGGCGTCGTCAATCTGCTGACGGTTCGGATCAACCATCTGCGCTCCATGACCATCAAGACGAAAAGCCGCGACACTGACGGTCCGGCGCAGATGGAAAAGATCGTTGAGGCCATCCGAAAGGGAGACGGTGACGCTGCCTACAAGGCCGCGCTCGATCACGTCACAAGCGCCTGCGCCATCGCCGAAGCCGTTCTGACGGCGCAAAAAACCGCCGACTGACGGTTTTCGGCGCTCCGATTATCCCGCCCTTGTGGTTACCCTGCCGGGAGCCGCAAGGTTGCGATTATTATGTTTATCGTTGTTTTTCAGTAATTTAGAAAAATCCTTGGCCGCTTCTTGACAGGGTAAACCGTTTGGTGTGATGGTATGCCATAATAAATAATATAAAGAGCGGAGCTTAATATGAACTGGAATCCGATTTCCCGGAAATGCACAGCCGTGCGCGCCAAAACCTTTCTGGCGGGCGTTGCCATCACTCTTTTTGCCGGTGCTGCTGTTGCTCAGGACTGCACACCGAAAATATCCGACGATCATCTCATCAAGCCCGGTCATCTCGTCATGGCCACCAGCCCGACCCTGCCGCCCATGGCCTATGCGGATCAGCAGGGTGTCCTTAAAGGGCTGCGCATTGAGCTGGGTTATGAAATCGCCAAGCGTCTGTGCCTGAAGCCGGAATATATCAGCACCGAATATGCGACCATGGTGCCGGGTCTGCAGGGTGGCCGCTGGGATATGATCAATGCCGGCCTGTTCGTGACGGCGGAGCGGCGCAAGATCCTGTTCATGATCCCCTATGAAAACCTCGCCATCAGCATTTCCACGGCGGTCGGCGCGTCCGATCCCATCACCAAGGTCGATGATCTCGCCGGCAAGGCCGTCAGCACCGATATTGGCGGTTATGCCGAGCGCAAGATCAAGGAACTGAACGAAGACTTCAAGAAGCGCGGTCTGGCGCCGATGACGATCAACCTGTTCGACAATTATGCGACGGTTTATCAGGCGTTGCGCGCCGGCCAGGTGCAGGCGGCGGTATCGATCGATCCGGTTGCCAAACAATATCAGGATCGCGGTGAATTCACCCATGCGCTTTCCGGCATGTATCCCACACCCGGTTCGCTTTCCTTCGGTAACAAGGACGTCGCCGACGCCGTTTCTGCCGCTCTGAAGGAGATGAAGGCCGATGGTGCGCTCGAGAAGCTGATGGGCGGTTATGGCGTCAGCATTGCGCCGGGCGATCTCGCCGTTCTCGGCCCGGAAGGCTGAATTCCATCCATCTGAACAGTCATCGCGGCGGGAAAGCTCTCGCCGCGACCGTTCCCGCATGAATTGGAGAAAGACGTGAAGGGTTGGAACTGGGAAGGTTTCTTCGAATATCTGACGAATTATTATCTGTTCGAGGGCGCGCTGGTGACGCTCGGCCTCACTGTTTTCGCCATGACGGCGGGTCTGGCGCTAGGCTTCGTTATTGCGGTGATGCGCATGTCGAAATACCGGTTCCTGTCCGGGCCGGCCTATTTCTACACCTGGATCTTTCGCGGCACGCCGCTTCTGGTGCAGCTCATCATCATCTATACCGGTCTGCCGCAGATCGGCATCAAGCTGACGGTTCTGCAGTCAACGCTGATCGGCCTGTCTCTCTGTGAAGCGGCCTATCTGTCGGAAATCGTCCGAGCGGGCATTGCCGCGGTTCCAAAGGGCCAGATCAATGCGGCCCGCGCCATCGGCATGACCGAGGCGCAGGTGATGCGGTACATCGTTGCGCCGCAGGCCTTCCGCATCATCATTCCGCCGCTCGGCAATTCCGTCAACGGCGTACTCAAGACGACGTCGATCGCTTCGATCATTTCCATGGAAGAGCTTCTGCGCCGCACGCAGGTGCTCATTCAGGAAAAGTTCCTGGTTCTCGAGCTCTTCATGGTCGCAGCCCTTTATTACCTTGCCATGACGACCGCCTGGGAACTGATCCAGCGCCGGATCGAAAAGCGGTTCGGCAAGGCTTATGGCCCCATGTCGACTGACGTGCATTAAGGAGCGGTCCGATGTCGCAAGCAATCAGTATGATCGAACTACAATCCGTCAACAAATGGTACGGCCCTAATTTTCAGATTCTGACCAATTGCAGCCTGAATGTCGCCAAGGGGGAAGTCGTCGTGATCTGCGGGCCTTCCGGTTCCGGAAAATCGACCCTGATCAAATGCGTCAATGCGCTGGAGACGATTGGCAACGGCGTCATCACGGTCAATGGTGTGGAGGTGACAGATCCTAAGACCGATATGCCGAAACTGCGCTCCAGGGTGGGCATGGTATTTCAGCATTTCGAACTTTTCCCGCATATGACGATCCTTGAAAATCTCTGCATCGGGCAGGAGAAGGTTCTGGGCCGTTCCCCGGCGGAAGCGCTTGCCAAGGCCAATGCCCTTCTCGAACGGGTGGGGTTGACGGCGCATGCCAGGAAATATCCCGGGCAGTTGTCGGGCGGTCAGCAACAGCGCGTCGCCATTGCCCGTGCGCTGGCGATGGACCCGGTCGCCATGCTGTTCGATGAGCCGACATCGGCGCTCGATCCGGAAATGATCAACGAGGTCCTCGACGTCATGGTCTCGCTCGCACAGGAGGGCATGACAATGATGGTGGTGACGCATGAGATGGGTTTTGCCCGCAAGGTGGCGGACCGCATCGTCTTCATGGATGGCGGCGAAATTGTCGAAATCGGTGAGGGCGACAGTTTCTTCACCGATCCGAAGACGGAGCGTGCCCGCTCCTTCCTGTCGAAAATCCTGGCGCACTAGGCTCGTCTCGGCCGGAGCGGGATAACGATATTCCGCTTCAGGTCATCGGGCCTTCGGCCGTTCCGAACAACGCAGAATGAGAGTGGCGGAGAACTGCAATGATAAACCGTGTCCTGATGCCCCGCGAAATGCTGATCGGCGGCGGCAGCCGTTTCCGATTGCCGGCCATGCTGAAATCGCTCGGGGTTAATAGTCCTCTGCTCGTCTGTGATCCCGTGATGCAGAAGCTCGGCCATGCCGATGCGCTTTTGCAGGCGCTTTCAGGTGAAAGCATAAATGGCGCCATTTTCTCCGAGGTCGTTGAGGACCCCACGGACATATCGATCGCTGCTTTGGTGAAGCGCATTTCCGATGGCAGTCATGACGGTCTTGTCGCCCTCGGTGGCGGCAGCGCCATGGATACCGCAAAGGCAGGCGCCATCGTCGCGACCAGCGGCGAAGAGTTGCGCACCCTGAAGGTGCCGCGGATCGTGGATTTCGCCGTCATGCCGGTGATTGCTATCCCCACCACCGCCGGCACCGGATCGGAAGTGACACGCGCTGCCGTCGTGACCGATACGGTGGCAAGCGAAAAAATGCTGATCCTTGGCACCGCCGCTTTACCTGTCGCCGCCATCATCGACTACGAGCTGACGCTGACCTGCCCCTACCGGGTCACCGTCGATACCGGCATCGATGCGCTGACCCATGCGCTGGAGGCGCTGGTCAACCGCAATGGCAATGCCCATTCTGAAGCGCTGGCGCTTTCCGCGCTGAAGCTGATCGGCGCAAATCTTGAAAAAGTGGCCGATAATCCTGATGACCGGGATGCGCGCGAAGCGATGATGCTGGGCGCAACCCATGCCGGGCTTGCCGTCTCCAACACATCGACTGCGCTGATCCATGGTCTCAGCCGGCCGGTCGGTGCTTTTTTCCATGTGCCGCATGGCATGTCGAATGCGATGGTGCTGCCACTGGTCACGCAGTTTTCGCTGAATTCCGCTTTGCCGCACTATGCTGCCGCCGCCCGTGCGCTGGGTTGTGCCAGCGCGGCGGATAGCGACAAGATCGCTGGCACAAAGCTGGTGGAGGCCTTCATCGGCCTGAACAGGCGGCTGAAAGTGCCGACCCCGCAAGAGTTCGGCATCGACAGGAGCCGCTATCTCGAACTGTTGCCGGAAATGGTGCGTCAGGGCCTTGCGTCCGGCACGCCCGCCAATAACCCCCGGGTGCCCACAATTGCCGAAATGACGCGTCTGTACGAGCTCGCCTATGACGGAAGCATCGCCGAATTTTAAGCCATAACATACTGTTAAAACTAATGATTTTCGATTTTGAAAACGAAAATCATCTGGCTCTTGACAGTAATGTATTATGGCATACCATAAGATATCATATTTACGGAGAGAACGCCCATGTCCATCCAGATCCGCAAGACCCTGCTGCAGGTCGAAACGACGTTGATTGAGGGAGGCAAGGCTGCCGCTACGCCCTTGAAGCTGTTCAGCGCGATTGCGGTCGTGAAAAATCCCTGGGTGGGAAAAGGCTTCGTCGAAAACCTGAAGCCGGAAATCCATGCCGGTGCGCCCGTGCTGGGTGAATTGCTGACGAAGATGATCCTCGATGCGGTCGGCTCGGGCGAAGCTGTGGAGGCCTATGGCAAGGCGGCGGTCGTCGGGCTGGATGGCGAGATCGAACATGCGTCCGCGCTCATCCACACGCTGCGGTTTGGCAATCACTATCGCCAGGCGGTTGGCGCGAAATCTTACCTGGCCTTCTGTAACACCCGTGGTCCGGGCAATGCACCGATCATGATCCCGCTGATGGACAAGAATGATGAAGGCCGCCGTTCGCATTATCTGACCATCCAGACCGCCATTCCCGATGCCCCGGCCGCCGATGAGATCGTCGTCGCACTCGGCGCTTCGGTTGGCGGCCGGCCCCATCACCGCATTGGCGACCGTTACCAGGATCTGCAGGATCTCGGTCAGGACGTTGCCAACCCGGCCGGCGTTTGAGGGTGATATAATGCAGGAGGGCGCCACCACCTCACGGGTCAATGTTGCAAAGGCAGGTGCTGCCGCGCTCCCTCGCAAGACGACCGAGGGCGGGGCGGCTTATTTCGAAGCCGGTGCGGGTGAGGATCTGATCCTCATCCACGGCGTCGGCATGCGGCTTGAAGCATGGGAGCCGCAGATCGAAGTTTTTTCCCGGACGCACCGTGTCATCGCGGTCGATATGCCGGGCCATGGCGGCAGCGCACGTTTGGCCGCGGGCAGCACGCTTACGGATTTTGTCGGCTGGTTCGGCCGTTTTCTTGACGATATGCGGATCGCACGCGCCAATGTTGCCGGCCATTCCATGGGCGCATTGATTTCCGGTGGAGCGGCAGCAACCTTCGGAGATCGCATTGCGCGCGTCGGTTACCTGAACGGCGTCTATCGCCGTGATCCGGTGGCAAAGGCAGCGGTGCTTGCCCGTGCGGCGGCGATCCGCACCGAGGGCGTGGACAAGGAAGGTCCGCTGCTGCGCTGGTTCGGCGATGACGCCAAGAGCCAGCATGCGCGGGAACTGACACGCGGCTGGCTGGAAATGGTCGACCCGGAAGGTTACGCAGTTGCCTACACGGCCTTTGCGGGTGGGGATGAGACCTATGCGGATCGCTGGCCTTCGGTCGCTTGCCCCGCGCTTTTCCTGACTGGTTCTGATGATCCGAATTCGACGCCGCTGATGGCCGAGCAGATGGCGGCAATCACGCCGCGCGGTTACGCTCGCATCGTCGAGGCGCACCGGCATATGGTCAATCTGACCGCACCTGAAACTGTCAATGCACTGATGGCCGAATGGCTGGCTATTGAGGAGGAGCCGCAATGACTGTTGCAACCCTTGACCCGCGCGCTCTGCGCGACGCATTCGGCGCTTTCGTGACGGGAGTAACGATCGTGACCACGCGGGATGACGCGGGAAAGCCGGTGGGCTTCACCGCAAATTCCTTCACTTCCGTTTCGCTCGACCCGCCGCTGCTGTTGATCTGCCTCGCACGCACCTCGCGCAATTTCGCGACGATGACCGGCGCGAAGAACTTTGCCGTCAACATTCTGTCGGAAAGTCAGAAGGACCTGTCCAACACCTTCGCTCGTCCGGTGGAGGATCGTTTCGCCGCAGCCGCCTGGTCGGATGCGCCGCAGGGATCGCCCGTCTTCGCTGATGTTGCGGCCTGGTTTGAGTGCTCCATGCAGGAGGTTATCGAGGCGGGCGATCACGTCATCCTGCTCGGCCGCATTGGTGCTTTCGACAATAGCGGCCTGAACGGTCTGGGCTATGCGCGTGGCGGTTATTTCACGCCGATGCTGGCCGCCAAGGCGGTCTCGGCGGCAGCCGAGGGCGAAATTACGGTTGGCGCCGTGCTGGAGCGGCGCGGCGAGATTTACCTCGTTGGTGATGACGTGCTGTCGCTGCCCGGCTGTGTCGTCGCAGGCGGTGATCCCGTTGCGGCGCTGACGTCGCGCCTTGAGGAGTTGACGGGCCTCTCCGTCAGGACGGGCTTCCTCTACTCCGTTTATGAAAACAAGGCGGATGGACGCCAGCATATCGTCTACCATGCGCTCGCCGAGGGTGACGACGCGCCGGAACAGGGTCGTTTCCTGTTGCCGAGTGCGCTTGGCTCCACAAAATTCGATTCCGCCGCGACCGCGGATATCGTCAATCGTTTCGCGCTGGAAAGCTCCATCGGCAATTTCGGTGTCTATGTCGGCAACGAGACCGCCGGCAAGGTCCATCCCATTTCCATGAAGGGGGTAAACCCATGAAATTTTCGCTCTTCGTCCACATGGAACGGCTGGACGCCTCGCAGGATCACAAGACGCTTTATGAAGAGTTCGTCACCCTTTGCGAAATCGCCGATCGCGGCGGCATGCATGCCATCTGGACCGGCGAACATCACGGCATGGATTTCACCATTGCCCCGAACCCCTTCGTAACGATTGCCGATCTTGCGCGCCGCACGAAGACGGCACGTCTCGGCACCGGCACGGTCATCGCGCCCTTCTGGCATCCGATCAAACTGGCGGGTGAAGCGGCGATGACGGATCTCATCTGCGATGGTCGCCTTGATATCGGCATTGCCCGCGGTGCCTATTCCTTTGAATATGAACGGCTGCTTCCCGGCCTCGACGCCTGGGGTGCCGGCCAGCGCATGCGCGAGCTGATCCCGGCCGTTAAAGGCGTCTGGGCGGGCGACTACGCTCATGATGGTGAATTCTACAAATTCCCCGCTACCACGTCGGCTCCCAAACCGCTGCAGCAGCCTTTCCCGCCGATCTGGGTGGCGGCGCGTGATCCGAATTCGCATGAATTCGCCGTCGCCAATGATTGCAACGTGCAGGTGACGCCGCTGTGGCAGGGCGATGACGAGGTGGAAACCCTGATGGGCCGCTTCAACGATGCATGCGCCAAAAACCCGGAAAAACAGCGGCCGAAAATCATGCTGCTGCGCCACACTTACGTTGGTTCCGATGAAGCCGATATCGCGCAGGCGGCGCATGAGATGAGCGTTTATTACAATTACTTCTTCGCCTGGTTCAAAAACGAGAAGCCGGTTCATCAGGGCCTCATCGAGCGCATTGCAGCGGAGGATATTGCTGGAAACGCCATGCTTTCCGGCGATGTCATGCGCAAGAACAACGTTGTCGGCGATGCCGATGAGGTCATTACCCGGCTTAAAGCCTATGAGGCCATGGGTTACGACGAATATTCCTTCTGGATCGACACCGGCATGAGCTTCGAGCGGAAGAAAGCCTCGCTGGAGCGTTTCCTTTCCGATGTCATGCCGGCTTTCAAGGAGTAAGTGATGCGCCGTTTTCAGTGCTATATCGACGGACGTTTCGAGGATGGCGAGGCGAGCTTTTCAAGCCTTGATCCGGCAACCGGCACGGCATGGGCCGAAATGCCGGAAAGCCGGGAAGCGGATATCGGCCGCGCGGTCGAGGCCGCGCACCGGGCGCTTTATGAGGATGCGGCTTGGTCGAAGCTGACGGCGACGCAGCGTGGCAAGCTGCTTTACCGGCTGGCCGATCTGGTTGCGGAAAATGCAAAGACGCTGGCCGAGCTCGAAACCCGCGATACCGGCAAGATCATCCGCGAAACCTCCGCCCAGATTGCCTATGTCGCGGATTATTACCGCTATTATGCCGGGCTCGCCGACAAGATCGAGGGCGCTTATCTGCCGATCGACAAGCCGGATATGGATGTCTGGCTGCGGCGCGAGCCGGTTGGCGTGGTAGCAGCCATTGTGCCGTGGAACAGCCAGCTGTTTCTTGCTGCCGTCAAGATCGGCCCGGCGCTCGCCGCCGGCTGCACCATCGTCGTCAAGGCGTCGGAAGATGGGCCCGCGCCACTGCTGGAATTTGCCCGGCTGGTGCATGAGGCCGGTTTTCCAGCTGGCGTCGTTAATATCGTTACCGGTTTCGGCGCGTCCTGCGGCACCGCGCTCACTACACATCCGAAGGTAGCGCACATCGCCTTTACCGGCGGGCCGGAAACGGCACGTCATATCGTGCGCAATTCGGCTGAAAACCTAGCATCGACATCGCTGGAACTCGGCGGCAAGTCGCCGATCCTCGTTTTCGCCGATGCCGATCTTGAGAGCGCCGCCAATGCGCAGGTGGCGGGCATTTTTGCCGCGACCGGCCAAAGCTGTGTCGCCGGCTCGCGGCTGATTATCGAAAGAAGCGTCAAGGACCGTTTCCTCCAGATTCTGGCGGCGAAGGCCGAGGCGATCCGTATCGGTTCGCCGCTGGATATGGCGACGGAAGTGGGGCCATTGGCGACGGAGCGCCAGCGCAAGCACATCGTCTCACTGGTTTCCGCTTCCGTGGATGCCGGTGCGAAAGTGGTTACCGGTGGTGAGCCTCTGGATGGTGACGGCTATTTCTATCGGCCGACCATTCTTGATTGCGATGGCATCCGTTCGCCGTCCATGGAAAAGGAATTTTTCGGCCCCGTTCTTTCGGTCGTTTCCTTTGAGACCGAGGCGGAAGCCATCGCGCTCGCCAATGATACCGTCTACGGCCTTGCCTCAGGTGTTTTCACGCAGAACCTGACACGCGCCCATCGGCTGATGAAGGCGATCCGTGCCGGCATCGTCTGGGTGAACACCTATCGCGCCGTCTCGCCGATCGCGCCTTTCGGTGGCTTTGGCCTGTCGGGTGATGGACGTGAAGGCGGGCTTGCGGCGGCGCTTGATTACACGCGTACCAAGACCATATGGCTGCGTACCTCCGACGACCCGATCCCCGATCCTTTCGTGATGCGGTGAGCCGATGTTTTACGAGATCCGCACCTACAGGCTGAAGAACGGCGCCATCCCGGCCTATCTCAAGGTCGTGGAGGAAGAGGGTATCGAAATCCAGAAAAGCCACCTTGGCGAACTGGTGGGTTACTTCTTTTCCGAGATCGGCCCGATCAACGAGATCGTCCATATCTGGGCTTTTGCGAGCCTTGATGACCGGGAGGAGCGGCGCGCAAAGCTGATGGCCGATCCGCGCTGGTTATCGTTTCTGCCGAAAATTCGCGACCTTATCGAAGTCGCTGAAAACAAGATCATGAAGCCGGCGCGTTTTTCTCCGCTCGTGTGAAAGCCGCCGGCCGCGACGTGCATGCCAACGACAAGCTCTAAAACGGAGTAAGGGAACATGAGATCGAAACTGGTATTGACGACATGCGCAGCACTTTTTGCCCTTGGCGCATCTGCCGAGGCGAATGATCTGGTTTTTTCCAGCTGGGGAGGAACCACACAGGACGCCCAGAAGGCGGCCTGGGCCGATAAATTCATGGTATCGACCGGCATCAATGTGGTGCAGGACGGTCCGACCGACTACGGCAAGCTGAAGGCCATGGTTGAGGCCAACGGCGTGACCTGGGATGTGGTCGATGTCGAAGGCGACTATGCCGCGCAGGCCGGACCGAAAGGCCTGCTGGAGAAACTCGACTTTTCCGTCATCGACAAGACGAAGCTCGATCCGCGTTTCGTGACGGACTATTCCGTCGGCAGCTTTTATTACTCCTTCGTCATCGGCTGCAATGTCGATGCCGTGGCCGCCTGCCCCAAGAGCTGGGCGGACCTGTTCGATACGGCAAAGTTTCCCGGCAAGCGCACTTTCTACAAGTGGTCTGCTCCGGGCGTGATCGAAGCCGCCCTTCTTGCCGATGGTGTGACTGCCGACAAGCTCTATCCGCTCGATCTCGACCGTGCTTTCAAGAAGCTCGATACGATCAAATCCGATATCATCTGGTGGTCGGGTGGCGCGCAGTCGCAGCAGTTGATCGCATCGGCGGAAGCGCCCTTCGGCAGCGTCTGGAACGGCCGCATGACGGCGCTTGAGAAAAGCGGCGTGAAGGTGGAGACCTCCTGGGAACAGAACATCACCGCAGCGGATTCCCTCGTCGTGCCCAAGGGAACGAAGAACAGGGATGCGGCGATGAAGTTCATCGCACTCGCCACCTCCGCGCAGGCGCAGGCGGATATGGCGAGTGCGACCGGTTACGCCCCTGTTAATATCGAATCCGCCAAGCTGATGGATCCGGAAACGGCAAAAACCCTGCCGGACCAGCAGACCGCGAGCCAGGTCGATGCCGATATGAGCTACTGGGCACAGCATCGCGATGAAATCGGCGAGCGCTGGTACGCCTGGCAGGCGAAATAAGATAACGGCGCGGGCAGCGAAGCGCCCGCGCGATTTTCCAAGTCCGGGGAGGTTTGGACATGGTCTCGCTAACCGATGAAACAGTCAGCACGAAGGCGAGGGCGCGAATGCCCTTCCGGCCCGGCAGTTTTGCCGCCACCCTGCCGGCGCTGGTTCTGCTTGTCCTGTTCTTCGTCGTTCCGGTTCTGATCCTGCTGTCGCGCAGCATTACCGAGCCCGTCTTCGGCCTCGGCAACTATGCGGCACTGCTGGGCAGCTCCACCTATCTGAAGATCTTCTTCAACACCTTCGTGGTGTCGGCGCTGGTAACGGTGGTGTCGCTAGTGATCGGCTTTCCCGTCGCCTGGGCGCTTGCCATCATGCCGGCGCGGCTTGCCTCCATCGTTTTCGCTATCCTGCTGCTCTCGATGTGGACCAATCTTCTGGCGCGCACCTATGCCTGGATGGTGCTGTTGCAGCGCACGGGTGTGGTGAACAAGACGCTGATGAGCCTTGGCATCATCGATCAGCCTCTGCCGCTGGTCAACAATCTCACCGGGGTTACCATCGGCATGACCTATATCATGCTGCCCTTCATCATCATTCCGCTCTACGGCGTCATCCGCAAGATCGACCCGGCCATTCTGCAGGCGGCGTCGCTGTGTGGGGCAACCCGTTTGCAGGCGTTGATCCGCATTCTCATTCCACTCGCCGCACCCGGCATGATCTCCGGCGCGCTGATGGTCTTCGTCATGTCGCTCGGTTATTTCGTCACCCCGGCGCTGCTCGGTGGCACGGCAAACATGATGCTGGCCGAACTGATTGCGCAATTCGTCCAGTCGCTCGTCAACTGGGGCATGGGCGGGGCCGCTGCGCTGGTGCTTCTGGTGGTGACGCTCACTCTCTACGCCGTGCAGCTCAAATTCTTCGGCGCGGCCGGGGCAGGGGGGCGCTGACATGCTCTTGAATTATAACAGCCTCGGCCTCTGGAAATGGCTGCTGCTCCTCATCACCGTGCTGACCTCGGCATTTCTGATCCTCCCGATCATCTTTATCGCCGCTTTGTCCTTCGGTTCGTCGCAATGGCTGATTTTTCCGCCGCCCGGCTGGACGCTGAAATGGTATGCGGATTTCTTCGCGGACCCGAGATGGCTGGATGCCGCCTGGACGAGCCTGCGCATCGCGCTGATGGTAACCGTGCTGTCCGTGCTCATCGGTCTTGTCGCCTCCTTCGGGCTGGTGCGTGGCCGTTTCATCGGACGCGGCACTCTGCGGGCGCTGTTCATGACGCCGATGATCCTGCCCGTCGTGGTGCTTGCGGTGGCGCTTTATGCTTTTTTCCTGAAACTCGGTCTTGCCGGCACCACCATCGGTTTCGTCATCGCGCATCTGGTCGTGGCGTTACCCTTCTCTGTTCTGGCGCTGACTGGTGCGCTGGAGGGTTTCGATAAATCGATCGAGGATGCGGCGGTGCTATGCGGTGCAAGCCCGTTACAGGCGAAAATCCGCATCACGCTTCCGGCCATCAGCCACGGCCTGTTTTCGGCGGCGATCTTTTCCTTCCTCACCTCCTGGGATGAGGTGGTGCTGGCGATCTTCATGGCAAGCCCGACATTGCAGACGCTG
Source organism: Rhizobium rhizogenes (assembly GCF_002005205.3). Next base: position 1,375,831 of record NZ_CP019702.2, read on the forward strand.
CCGGTGAAAATCTGGGCGACGCTGCGTCAGGATCTGACGCCTGTCATCGCCGCTGCCTCCACGCTTCTCATCGCGGTGACCATCATTCTCATGCTGCTTGTCGCGGCTGTGCGAAAAGGACTGAAAACATGACCAAACCGCTCCTGCAAATTCGCGGCATCCGCAAACAATATGGACCGGTCGTCGCCGTTCAGGACGTCAATCTCGACGTGCAGCCGGGCGAGTTCATGACATTTCTCGGGCCGTCCGGCTCGGGCAAGAGCACGACGCTTTATATTCTGGCCGGCTTCGAGCAGCCGACCGCGGGCGACATCCTGCTGAACGGCGAGAGCCTGCTGTCCACCCCGTCGCACAAGCGTAATATCGGCATGGTCTTCCAGCGCTACACCCTGTTTCCGCATCTGTCGGTCGGGGAGAACATCGCCTTTCCGCTGAAGGTCCGCCGCAAGGGCAAGGCGGAAATCGATGCCAAGGTGAAGGAAATGCTGCGGCTTGTCCGCCTCGAAGGTTTCGAGGACAGGAAGCCCGCGCAGATGTCCGGTGGCCAGCAGCAGCGCGTGGCGCTGGCGCGCGCACTTGCCTATGATCCGCCGGTACTTTTGATGGATGAGCCGCTGTCGGCGCTCGACAAGAAGCTGCGCGAAGAAATCCAGTTCGAAATTCGCCGCATCCACCAGCAGACGGAAGTGACGATCCTTTATGTCACCCACGATCAGGAAGAGGCCTTGCGTCTTTCCGACCGGATCGCCGTGTTTTCGAAAGGGGTGATCGACCAGATCGGCACGGGGCCGGAGCTTTATGCCCACCCCGCCACCCGCTTCGTGGCCGAATTCATCGGCGACAGTGATTTTATCGCCTGCGATCTCCTTGCCGCATCGGGTGGCAAGGCAACGGTTTCACTGGGGCAGGATATCGTCTTCGATCATATTCCGATGCATGGCGAGGCCGCGCCGGGCAAGAAGGCGGCGTTGATGCTGCGCCCCGAGCGCCTGCAGCTCAGCCGCAACCGGTCGGGTTCCTCTGCCGGTTTTCAGGCAACGGTCAGCGACATCACCTTCCTTGGCAACAACGTCCACGTGGTTGCCCATACCGGTTCGGGTGAACCGCTCGCGGTCCGTCTGCCCTTCGGCCACGAAGCGATTTCCGGTCTTAACCGGGGCGATCTCGTGCATCTCGCCTTCGATCCGGCGTCGGCTCAGGTTTTCTGTTGAGGGATTTGCCCATGCATCTGAATGATCCCACACTTCTGGGTGAAAAAGTGCCTGTGGCTGGCCGCTGGATCGGTTGCGATGGCCGCGAAACCGCGACCATTCACAACCCCGCGACGGGGGAGATCGTCGGACAGGTTCCCGAACTCGGCGCAGCGGAAACGCAGGAAGCTATCGCTGCCGCGGTGATTGCCCAGAAGGAATGGGCGCGCCGCACCGCCAGTGAGCGTGCGACTATTCTGAAGGCGTGGCACCGGCTCGTCATGGAAAACCGCGACGATCTCGGCATGATCCTGACGCTGGAACAGGGAAAGCCGCTCACTGAGGCCAAAGGCGAAATCGCCTATGGCGCAAGCTTCATCGAATGGTTTGCCGAAGAGGCACGCCGCATCAATGGCGAGACGCTGCCCGGCCATCAGCCGGACAAGCGCATTCTGGTTCTGCGCCAGCCGGTCGGCGTGGTTGCGGCCATCACGCCGTGGAATTTTCCCAATGCCATGATTACCCGTAAAGTCGGCCCGGCGCTGGCCGCCGGCTGCGCGGTGGTGTTGAAGCCTGCGCCGCAGACGCCGTTTTCGGCCATAGCACTTGCCATTCTCGCCGAGCGTGCCGGCCTGCCGCTTGAACTTTTCAGCATCGTGACCGGTCCCGCCGCTGAAATAGGTGGCGTGCTGACGGCAAGCCCGGATATTCGCCTTCTGACCTTCACAGGCTCGACCCGCACGGGAGAACACCTTTACAGACAATGCGCGCCGACCATCAAGAAACTGGGGCTGGAGCTTGGCGGCAATGCGCCTTTCATCGTTTTCGACGATGCCGATCTCGATGCCGCCGTGGAAGGCGCTATCCTTGCGAAGTTCCGCAACAATGGCCAGACCTGCGTCTGCGCCAACCGTCTTTATGTGCAGGGCGGCGTGTATGACGCCTTCGCTGAAAAATTCGCACGCGCCGTCTCGCAGTTGAAAGTCGGCAACGGGCTGGAGGAGGCAAGCGTTCTCGGTCCGCTTATCGATGGCAACGCCGTCGCCAAGGTGGAAGCGCATATTGCCGATGCGCTTTCGAAAGGCGCCGAGATCGCCACAGGGGGCAGAAGACACGCGCTGGGCGGCAATTTTTTCGAACCGACGATCCTGCGCAATGTCGATGCCGGCATGCAGGTGGCGCGTGAGGAAACCTTCGGGCCGCTTGCCCCGCTTTTCCGTTTCGAGGATGAAGCGGATGTGATCGCGCAGGCCAACAATACCGATTTTGGCCTCGCCTCCTATTTTTATGCGCGTGATCTTTCCCGTGTCTTCCGGGTTGCCGAAGCGCTGGAATACGGCATGGTCGGCGTCAATACGGGGGCGATTTCCACGGCCGAAGCGCCATTCGGCGGGGTCAAGATGTCGGGGCTCGGGCGGGAAGGGTCTCGCCACGGTATCGAGGAATATACCGAACTCAAATATGTCTGCATTGGTGGCATCAGCTGAAAGCAGGATGCCGCCGGTTACGCCAGCAGCCCGCGCATGAGCAGGTCGAGATGAACTTTCAGAACGGCCTGCCTGTCCAGACTGCGCCGATCATCGAAAATCAGCCGGAACACCAATGTTCCGACCACGGGTGACATGACGACCTTGGCGAGTTCGGGCGGATTGGCCCTGAACCTTTTTTTCGCCACGCCCTCATTGAGGATCGCGTTGATGTGTCCCAGCACCGGCGCCATCAGAACGTCATGATGCTGATCGATGAGATCAGGAAACTTCGCGCCCTCCGCAACGACGAAGCGGAACAGTTCCCGCATCCGCCTGTCATCGACAAGGGTTTCGAACAGGAATTCGAGCAGCAGGCGAAGCTCCTCGACGGGATCGTCGGAGGTACGGGCATAGGCTTTGAAAGCCTCCTGAAACGGCCTGCCGACATGTTCGATCATCGCGGCAAACAGGGCTTCCTTGGTTTCGAAATAGACATAGACCGTCCCCTTCGTCACCCCGACCCGGTCGGCAATGTCCTCGACCCGCGTCGCCGTAAATCCCCTTTTGGTGAATTCCTCAAATGCGGCATCGAGAATTTGCAACGGACGTTGTATCTTCTGTTCTGCACGTGTCAGTTTTGTTTTTGTCATGACCCCGGCTCCTTACGTATTTTCGGCGCGTGCCCTTCTATCCGTCGTGAGCGGCGGACGTCATTGATGGCCTGCCTATCGCACCGGCACAAAAACCGGAATCGATTTTTGCAGGTGGTGCGTGGTTCAGTCTGTCAGCCCATTCCCGGTGTCTCCCAAGAACGCCCGGGTAAATCTTCGATAGTCATCCGGGAGCCCGGCGTCACGCCCAAACGGTTCCCGGATCGGCGGCACAAGAATTTCATTGACTATTCAGTCAGTCAAATATTATAGGATTGGGCGAAGATCAAGAGGTCACCATGAAAACCATTCTTATCGCGCTGGCGGTTGGCGGTGTTTTTGCCCTGTCGTCCTGCAGCAATGAAGAGCCGCCGGCCGAAAAACCGTTGCGGACAGTTGATGTGGTCACGGCGGTGAAAAAGCCGGTCGATCGTGGCAGCGTCATCACCGGGGAAGTGAGGGCACGGGTCCAGACGGACCTGTCCTTCCGGGTCAGCGGCAAGATCACCGAGCGGCTGGTGGATGTGGGTGCGCGGGTGAAAACCGGACAATTGCTCGCCCGCATCGACCCCGAAGAGCAGAAGGCCGACATCGATGTCGCCGTGGCCAACCTGCAATCCGCCGAAGCGCAGCAGACGCAGGCGCAACTGACGTTCGACCGCCAGCAGAGCCTGTTCAAAACACAGGTCACTTCGCGTTCAGCGGTCGACAAGGCCCAGGAAACCCTGCTCACCACGCAGGGCGCGGTGAGATCGGCGCAGGCGCAGCTCGACACCGCACGTGACGCGCTGTCCTATACCGAACTCAGAGCCGATGCGGACGGTGTGATTACGGCGCGCAACGTCGAAGTCGGCCAGGTGGCGCAAGCCGCACAGCTCGTTTTCACGCTGGCACATGATGGGCCGCGCGATGCGGTTTTCGATGTCTACGAATCGCTGTTCCTCGAGCGTGATATCGACAATCTCGTCAATGTCAGCCTGCTGTCGGATCCGTCCCGCACGGTTGCGGCGCCGGTGCGGGAGATTTCCCCGACGATCGATCCGGACAATGGGACGATCCGGGTCAAGGTTGGCCTCAACGGCGATCTGACCATGCCACTCGGCGCGCCGGTCTCCGGCCATTTCCGCTTCAAACAGGTCGATGCCATCGAGCTTCCATGGTCGGCGATGGCCTCGCAGAACGGTCGCCCCGCAGTCTGGCTGGTTGATCCGCAGTCCTCGGAGGTCGCCATGCATCGGGTCGAGGTTGCCGATTATGAGACCGGCCAGTTCGTTGTCGCGGGGGGGCTCAACCCCGGCGATATCGTCGTCACCGGCGGGACCAAATTTCTCCGGACCGGTGAAAAGGTCGCCTATGAAAAGGGGCAGGCACAATAATGTTCAGGATCAACAGAAGCTTGTTTTTGCTCATTGCGGCAATCGCAGTCTCTTCCTGCCAGGAAAAGCAGGAAGCCGCCGCGGAGGCACCGCGCCCGGTGCTCTCCGTTGTGGTGGAGGAGAAGTCGGCGGATGCGCTGCGCCTCACCGGCACGGTGGAATCGCGCATCCAGACCGACCTTGGTTTTCGCGTTCTCGGCCGGATCATCGCCCGCAATGTCGATGTGGCCGATCTGGTCAAGAAAGGCGACGTGGTCGCGTCGATCGATCCGCTGGCGCTGGAACTTTCGGTGAAAAGCGCCCAGTCCGATCTTTCCAATGCTGAGGCGCAGCTCGCCAATGCGGTCACGACCGAACAGCGCCAGCGCGTGCTGGCTGAGGCCCGCAGCGGCACGGAAGCGGCACTGGAAGAGGCCGAGCAGGCCACGCGCACTGCCAATGCCTCTGTCGCCAAGGCCCGCGCCAATCTGGACAAGGCCGAGGAGCAGCTGGGTTATGCGCAGCTGCGTGCGGAATTTGACGGTGTGGTGACTGCCACATCAGGTGAAATCGGTCAGGTCGTTTCCGCCGGGCAGACGGTGGTGACCATCGCCCGGCCGGAAGTGCGTGACGTTGTGGTGGATGTTCCGCAATTTGCGGCGCAGCGGCTGGAAATCGGCTCGACCTTCGAGATTGCCCTGCAGCTCGATCCGAAAATCCGCACCACCGGTGTAGTGCGCGAAATCGCCCCGGAAGCTGAAACGGCGACGCGAACGCGCCGCACGAAAATCAGCCTGCAGGATGCGCCGCCGGCATTCCGGCTGGGGTCCGTCGTCACGGCTCTGGCCCTTGCAGCATCCGAACCGCAGATCACGCTTCCCGCATCGGCCCTGCTGAAGACAGATAATGGATGGGGCGTCTGGATCGTCAATGCCGATACGGCGACGGTGACCTACCGCCCGGTCACGATAGAGGGCGAGCCGGTCGAAAGCGGCAGCGTGCGTATCACCGGCGGCGTCAAGCCCGGTGAGCGTGTCGCCAGCGCCGGCGTTCACAAGCTTAAAGATGGGCAAGCCATCAGGATCGATCAGGAGGTCCGTCAGTGAAGAAGTTCAATCTTTCCGACTGGGCGCTCGAACACCGTTCGCTCGTCTGGTACTTCATGCTGGTCTTCGTTCTCGCCGGCGTTTTCTCCTATCTCAACCTCGGACGTGAGGAAGATCCGAATTTCACCATCAAGACGATGGTGATCAGTGCGCAATGGCCCGGTGCTTCGGCGGAGGAAGTGGCCCGGCAGGTGACCGACAGGATCGAGAAGAAGCTCGAGGAACTCGACAATCTCGATCACCTGCGCAGCCAGACGGTGGCCGGCCGCACGACGATCTTCGTGGAACTGGTACCGGAAACCAAGGCGCGCAACGTCGAACCCACCTGGGTGCGGGTGCGCAACATGATCGGCGATATCAAGGGTGATTTCCCCTCCGGCGTCGTCGGCCCCTTCTTCAACGACCGCTTCGGCGATGTCTATGGCAATATCTACGCCTTCACCAGCGACGGTCTCAGCCAGCGGCAATTGCGCGATCTGGTGGAGGATGCCCGTGCGAAGGTTCTGACCGTCGAGAATATCGGCAAGGTCGATGTCATCGGTGCGCAGGACGAGGCGATCTATCTGGAATTTTCCACGCGGCAGATCGCGGCACTCGGCATCGACCAGCAGTCGATCATCAAGACGCTGCAATCCCAGAATGCCGTCACGCAGTCCGGTTTCGTCAATGCTGGACCTGAACGCGTCGCGTTGCGTGTCAGCGGCCAGTTCACCTCGGAAGACAGCCTGAGGTCCATCAATCTGCGCGTCAACAACAGGTTCTTCCCGCTGACGGAAGTGGCGACGATCAGGCGCGGTTATGTCGATCCGCCATCCTCGCTGTTCCGTTTTAACGGCCAGCCGGCCATCGGCCTTGCAATTGGCATGAAAACGGGTGCGAACCTCCTGCATTTCGGCGAGGCGCTGGATGCGCAGATGAAGCGCGTGGTGGCGGACCTGCCTGTTGGCGTCGATGTGCACCGCGTGTCCGATCAGCCGGCCGTGGTCGATGAGGCCGTTTCCGGCTTCACCTCGGCCCTGTTCGAGGCGATCGCCATCGTTCTCGTCATCAGCTTCATCAGCCTTGGCCTCAGGGCCGGCATGGTGGTTGCCGTCTCCATTCCGCTCGTGCTGGCGATCACCTTCGTTTACATGGAATACAGCGGCATTTCGCTGCAACGTATTTCGCTCGGCGCTCTCATCATCGCGCTTGGCCTTCTCGTCGACGATGCGATGATCGCGGTCGAGATGATGGTCGCGCGGCTTGAGGTGGGAGACGATCTCAGAAAGGCGGCGACCTATGTTTATACCTCGACCGCCTTCCCGATGCTGACGGGTACGCTGGTCACGGTCGCCGGTTTCATTCCCGTCGGCCTCAACAACAGCGCGGCGGGTGAATTCACCTTCACGCTGTTCGTGGTGATTGCGGTTTCGCTGATCGTGTCGTGGATCGTCGCGGTCCTGTTCACGCCGCTGCTGGGCGTGACGATTTTGCCGAGAACGATGAAGTCCCACCACGAGAAGAAGGGCCGCTTCGCCTCCGCCTTTTCCTGGCTTCTCGGCCGGGCACTGCGCTGGCGCTGGGTGACGATCCTCCTTACCATTGCACTGTTCGGTCTTTCCGTCGGCGGCATGAGCCTCGTGCAGCAGCAGTTCTTCCCGTCATCCGACCGCGTGGAGCTGATTGTCGACTGGAATCTGCCGCAGAACAGCTCGATTGCTGAAACCAACCGGCAGATGGCGCAGTTCGAGCAGGAGATGCTGGCCAAGAATACGGATATCGATCACTGGACGACCTATGTCGGCGAAGGCGCGCCACGTTTCATCCTGTCCTTCGACGTGCAGACGCCTGACGTCACCTTCGGCCAGACGGTGATCGTCACCAAGGGGCTGGACGTGCGTGACAAGGTGCGCGCCGAACTGCAGGATTACCTGAACCGGACATTCCCCGGCACTGACGCCTTCGTGAAATTGCTCGATATCGGCCCGCCGGTCGGAAAACCGGTGCAATATCGCCTGAGCGGTCCGGACATCCAGAAGGTCCGCGAACTCGGACAGCAATTGTCGGGCATCGTCGGCGAACACCGGCTGCTGTCCAACATGGTCATGGACTGGAACGAGCCGACGCGTGTGGTCAAGGTCGATGTCCTGCAGGACAAGGCCCGCCAGCTTGGCGTCTCGTCGGAAGATATCGCCAATGCGATGAACAGCATTGTCGAGGGCTCTACCGTCACCCAGGTCAGGGACGATATCTATCTCGTCAATGTGGTGGCGCGGGCGCAGATGTCCGAGCGTGGCTCCATCGAGACGTTGCAGAACCTGCAATTGCCGGCGACGAACGGCAAGGCCGTACCTCTCTCGGCCATCGCCAATTTCCGCTACGAGCTGGAGCAGCCGACCATCTGGCGTCGTGACAGGATACCGACGATCACCGTCAAGGCCGCCATTATCGGCCCGACGCAGCCGGCGACGATCGTCGAGCAGCTGAAGCCGAAGATCGAGGCATTCCAGAAAACGCTTCCCGTCGGCTACAAGCTGGAGACGGGCGGTTCGGTGGAATCCAGCGCGGATTCGCAAGCGCCGATCATCGCCGTGGTGCCGCTGATGCTGTTTGCGATGGCGACGATCCTGATGATCCAGCTGCAAAGCTTCAGCCGGTTGTTCCTGGTCTTCGCCGTGGCGCCCACGGCCCTGATCGGCGTCGTGGTGGCGCTGCTCTTCTCCAATGCGCCCATGGGCTTCGTCGCCATTCTGGGTGTGCTGGCGCTGATCGGCATCCTGATCCGCAACTCGGTCATCCTTGTCGTGCAGATCGAGCATCTGAGGAGCGAAGGGGTTTCGGCATGGCACGCCGTCATCGAGGCGACCGAGCACCGCATGCGGCCGATTATGCTCACGGCGGCGGCGGCCACACTTGCCCTTATCCCCATCTCGCGGGAGATATTCTGGGGGCCGATGGCCTATGCGATGATGGGCGGTATCGTGATTGGCACGGCCCTTACGCTGCTTTTCCTGCCGGCACTTTATATCGCGTGGTTCCGTATTCCGCGTGAGGATGACGAGCCGAAAGGACAGGACGCAACGGCCTGATGTCGAAGCGGGGTGAGGGCGTGGCGTCCTCACTCCCATAAAAATGGCCATCGTCGTTGTTCCGGCGGGCTGGATAATGTTAGGAAGGTCGGCTTAGCCGCGAGAGCGGCGGCCGTCCTTTCGTTTCTGGACGGCCGCATGGTCTGGCGTATCGAATCCGCATGTCGCGCCCTGTAATATCTTTCAGGATTTTGCGCCGATACTGCTGGTCATACTGGGGTGCAGGAGGGTTGAAAGATGGGCGGGTTGTCGGATTGGCTTGCGGAGGCGCAGCCGATCAATCGCAAGAATGCCGCAGAAGCGGTGTTTGAGGATATACGCTCCGCCATTACTTCCGGGCAGCTTGCAGTCGGCACCCGGCTGCCTTCCGAAGCCCATCTGGCGGCACGATATGGCGTCAGCAGGCCGATCATTCGCGAGGCATTGCGATCACTCCAGACTTTGGGGCTGACACAGACCCGCACCGGAAGCGGCACCTATGTGATGACGCCGACGCCGCCTTCCGAACTGAATTACGGCGCTTATTCCGCCCGAGATCTTATCGAGGCGCGGCCCTTCATCGAGGTGCCGGCGGCCGGATGGGCGGCGCTCAGGCGCACCGATGCGCAACTGGAGATATTGCTGCACCTCTGCGACCGGATGGAAGCCGAAGAGAGGCCGCATCCCTGGGTGCTGCTGGACGGGCAGTTCCACTGCGCCATCGCGGAGGCTTCGGCCAATGGCCTGTTTGCCAAAGTGGTCGCCGATGCCCGCGAGGCCGTGTCTCAGCAATCCGAGATGGTCAATCTGATGGCGGGCCGTCGCGTTGCGTCGAATTACGAGCACCGCCGGATCGTCGAAGCGATCCGGCGGGGTTCAGCACCCGAGGCGCGCGAGGCGATGGAACTTCACCTTGGGCAGGTGAAGCAGGTGGTGACGACGATCATTGGAGAAGATCGGGCTCGTCAACCGTAAGCGCCGGCAGGTTGGCGAGATGCCGCGGGCTGAGCGCCTGCTGCAATTGCGCATCCGTCAGATATCCGCGTTCCAGAACCACCTGCGGCACGGTGCGGCCGCTGGCAAGCGCCTCCTTGGCCACTTCCGTCGCCGCATAATAACCGATCAGCGGGTTGAGCGCCGTGGCGAGGCCGATCGATTCCTCCACACGCTGTGCCATGATCGCCGGATTGGCCACGATGCCGTCAACGCAGCGTTCCGCCAGTGTTCGGCAGGCGGCGCTGAGCTGGCTGATGCTCTGGGAAAGGGCACGCACGATGATCGGTTCAAAGGCGTTCAGCTGCAGCTGCCCGGCTTCGGCGGCCATGGTGATGGTGATATCGTTGCCGATGACCGCATAGGCGACCTGATTGACGACTTCGGGAATGACCGGATTGATCTTGCCCGGCATGATGCTGGAACCCGCCTGAACCGACGGCAGGGTGATTTCGCCGATACCGGCGCGCGGACCGGAGGAGAGCAGACGAAGATCGTTGCAGGTTTTCGACAGCTTGACGGCCACGCGTTTCAGCACGCCGGAGAGGTGCACGAATGCGCCGGGGTCCTGCGTCGCTTCAATAAGGTCTGCCGCTGTCACCAGCGGCCGGCCTGTCAGCGCTGCCAGATGCTGGCAGGCGAGCGCCGCATAACCACGCGGCGCATTAAGGCCGGTGCCGATGGCGGTGGCGCCGAGATTGATCTCGTGCAGCAGGGCCGCGGATTCGATCAGGCGGGCCTGGTCTTCACCCAGCATCACCACGAAGGTGCGGAATTCCTGGCCGAGCGTCATCGGCACGGCGTCCTGCAATTGCGTGCGCCCGATCTTGATGAAGCCGGCAAATTCCTGCGCCTTGCGGTCGAAAGCGTCCTTCAACACGCCCATGGAAGCCGCCAGATCGTCGATTGATTCAATCAGACCGACATTGACCGCCGTCGGATAGGCGTCGTTGGTCGACTGGCTGAGATTGACGTGGTCGTTGGGGTGAAGACGGGCATAATCGCCTTTTTCGTGGCCAAGCAGTTCGAGCGCACGGTTGGCAATGACCTCATTGGCATTCATGTTGGTGGAGGTGCCGGCTCCGCCCTGGATTTCATCCACCACGAATTGCTCGTGCAGCGCGCCGGCGCGGATTTCGCGGCAGGCTTCGGCAATGGCTTCCATTCGTTCGGTGTCCAGCAGGCCTAATTCGTGATTTGCGCGCGCCGCCGCCTCCTTCACATAGGCCAGTCCCCGGACGAGATAGGGGTTATGGCCGATCGCCACGCCGGTGATCTGAAAGTTCTCCACCGCGCGTGCCGTGTGCACGCCCCAATAGACATCAGCCGGAATTTCCTTCGTCCCGAGCAAATCCTGCTCCCTGCGCGTCACGCTCACTTCTTCCTCCACTGGCTTCAAGCGTTGCTATATCTGTAAAGCTGTCTTACAGATTTTTTGACCTTAGTCCTTGGTGGAGAGAAGGTCAATAATCATCACATCCCCTTGACGAGCGGCATTATCTGCCATTATGAGGGTCGAAAATCTGTCATGCAGCTTTACAGCGTGCATGAGCATGCTGGCCATATTTCCAGCACGGACTGTGCCAGTTTCATTTTGATTTCCGGCTTATCGCCGACTGCAAAGCACTTTATCGGGAGGATAAATATCCATGCATTCTGGGAAAACGGCATCCGCCGAACGTGAGGTCTTCGTCGAAGAAGAACTCGGTTACCACAAGGCCCTCAAGCCGCGTCAGATTCAGATGATCGCCATTGGCGGCGCCATCGGCACCGGCCTGTTCCTTGGCGCCGGCGGCCGGCTGGCGCAGGCGGGTCCGGCGCTGGTCTTCGTTTATGCGCTGTGCGGCTTCTTCGCGTTTCTGGTCCTGCGCGCGCTCGGCGAGCTTATCATGCACCGTCCGAGCTCCGGTTCCTTCGTGTCCTATGCCCGTGAGTTCTACGGCGAGAAGATGGCCTTTGCCGCCGGCTGGATGTATTGGCTGAACTGGGCGATGACGTCGGTGGCGGATGTGACCGCCGTTGCGCTCTACATGAATTTCTTCAAGCAATATGTTCCGTGGCTGGCGGGCATCGACCAATGGGTCTTCGCCATGACGGCGCTTCTGGTCGTGCTGGCGATGAACATGCTGTCGGTGAAGGTCTTTGGCGAGCTTGAATTCTGGTTCAGCCTGATCAAGGTTCTGGCACTTGCAATTTTCCTCGTCGTCGGCGTTTATTTCGTCATCTTCGGCACGCCCATCGAGGGCCATGTCACCGGCTTCAGCCTCATTACCGATAATGGCGGCTTTTTCCCGAACGGCATTCTGCCGGCCTTCGTCATCATTCAGGGTGTCGTCTTCGCTTATGCCTCGATTGAGCTGATCGGCACGGCGGCGGGCGAAACCGAAGACCCGCGCAAGGTCATGCCACGCGCCATCCGCGCCGTGGTTCTGCGCCTCGTGGTGTTTTACGTCGGCTCGGTGCTGCTGTTCACGCTGCTTCTGCCCTATACCGCCTACAAGGCCGGTGAGAGCCCCTTCGTCACCTTCTTCGGTTCCATTGGCGTAGAGGGCGCTGACGTGATCATGAACCTCGTCGTTCTGACCGCCGTGCTGTCCTCGCTTAATGCCGGCCTTTATTCCACCGGCCGCATCCTGCATTCCATGGCCGTTTCCGGCTCGGCTCCGGCGGCGCTGGCAAAGATGAACAAGGCCGGCGTGCCCTATGGCGGCATTGCGGTCACGGCCGTCGTCACCGTTCTCGGCGTGGCCTTGAACGCCGTCGTGCCCGCTTCCGCCTTCGAGATCGCCCTCAACCTCTCGGCGCTTGGTATCATCTGCGCATGGGCCGTCATCGTGCTCTGCCAGCTGAAGCTTTGGCAGCTTTCGCAGCGCGGTGAGCTGGCGCGTCCGGATTTCCGCATGTTCGGCGCGCCTTACACCGGCATCCTCACGCTCATCTTCCTGTTCGGCGTGCTGGTGCTGATGGCGTTTGATTATCCTGTCGGTTCCTGGACCATCGCTTCGCTGCTGATCATCATCCCGGCGCTGGTCATCGGCTGGTATCTGCTGCGCGACCGCATCTATCGTCTGGCCGCGGAGCGGGCGGGCGCGGGAGCATCGCATTGAGCGGGCAGGGGAATGTTCCACTGGTGGCGGTCATCGCCACCGGTGGCACCATTGCCAGCCGGCGCGGCGCCGATGGCGCCAGCACACCCAGCCTTTCCGGCGAGGATCTGCTGGCGCTGGTTCCGCAGGTCAGCGCGCGGCTAAAGCCGGTCGATCTGATGGCCAAGGATTCGTCCAGCCTGACCTTGGCCGACATGCAGCGCATCAGCGATGCGGTAGGCGTGGAACTCAATGACGCCGCCGTGGCGGGCGTCGTTGTTCTGCACGGAACCGACGCGATGGAAGAATCCTCGCTGCTCGTCAATCTGCAGCACGCGCTCACCAAGCCGGTGGTCTTCACCGGTGCTCAATTCACCGCAGACCACAAGGATGCAGACGGCCCCGCCAATCTGGCGCAGGCCATAGAAACCGCGCTCGATCCGCAGAACGTCGCAAAGGGCGTGCTTCTTTCCTTCGGCGGCCGCTGTCTGTCGGCCTGGGGGCTTTACAAGCTGAGCGCGGACGCGGCGGACGCCTTCCGCTCGGCGCGACCGCTGGTTAAGGCCTCAGCGCCGAACCTTGTTGCGCCCGTCGCCGATATCAGGGTTGATATCGTCGCCATCCATCCCGGCTGTGACGCAACCCATATCGACGCGAGCCTGCAGGCGGGCGCTAGAGGTATCGTGCTCGCCGCGCTCGGTTCCGGTAACGCCAATCCTGATATTGCCGAGGCGGTGAAACGCTGCGCGGAACGTGGCGTCCCTGTCGTCGTTTCCAGCCGTGTGCCGGAAGGCCGTCTCGTCGCAAGTTATGGCGGCGGCGGCGGCGGACATGACCTTGTCGCGGCCGGTGCCGTGCATTCCTCCACGCTTCGCCCGGGCCAGGCCCGCATTCTGCTGGCGGCGCTGCTGGCAGATAACAGCCCGGCGGAAACCATCGTTTCCGCTTTCGGCGAGCCGCTCTCGCACTAAGAGACGGTGACGATGCCCGCGTCTGCGGGCATCGAAATTCCTATAGGATTCCTATTTTATTCCCTCTGCGGCCGTCTCGAACCTTTATGCGGTTCGGGTGCATTCTTCTGTTCGGGAAGGGATGGTGTTCCCTTCCTGAGCCAGAAAGAATGAAAAGCGACGTCCCACATGGCGGCGCTTTTCTTCCTGTCCGGCTCCTCGTGGAAAAAAGGAGCCCCATCATGATGGACCTTGTTCTGATCGGCGCAGCGACGGTGTTCTTCGCTCTCTGCTTTGCCTATACGCGCGCCTGCGACCGGCTTTAGACGGAGGCTGCGATGATATTCGACTATGTCCTCAGCGGTGCCGTCACCGTCTTTATCGCCGCCTATCTCACCTATGCTCTCATTCGCCCCGAACGCTTCTGATCGGGAAGCGGCGGCTATTGAAAGTCCAATACAATGACCCTCAATGGATGGTTTCAGATTCTGCTTTTCTGCGGGATCATTTTTGCGCTGGTGAAGCCGCTCGGCTTCTATATGGCGCGTGTCTTTAGTGGTGAACGCACCCTGCTTTCGCCGGTTCTTGTACCCGTCGAGCGCGGCCTTTATGCCCTTGCCGGAACAAGCGAGCGTGAGGAACAGCACTGGACGACCTATGCGTTCTCCATGCTGCTTTTCAACCTCTTCGGTTTTGTCCTGCTTTACGCGCTGATGCGTTTTCAGGCCGTGCTGCCTTATAATCCTCAGGCGATGCCGGCCGTCGGGCCGGAACTGTCGTTCAACACGGCGGTCAGCTTCGTCACCAATACCAACTGGCAGAATTATGGCGGCGAAAGCACCATGTCTTATCTGACCCAGATGGCCGGTTTGACCGTCCAGAATTTCGTTTCCGGCGCCACGGGCATGGCAATCGCCATCGGTCTCATCCGCGCCTTTTCGCGCGCTTCGGGCAAGGCCATCGGCAATTTCTGGGTGGATATGATCCGTGCGACGCTCTACGTGCTTTTGCCCCTCTGCATTATACTGACCCTTGTCTATGTGTGGCTCGGCGTGCCGCAGACGCTCGGTGCCTATGTCACGGCACAAACGCTCGAGGGCGCGCAGCAGACGATTGCGGTCGGCCCGGTGGCATCGCAGCTGGCGATCAAGATGCTCGGCACCAATGGCGGCGGTTTCTTCAACGCCAATTCCGCGCATCCGTTCGAAAACCCAGATGCCTTTTCCAACATGATCCAGATGGTTTCGATTTTTGCGATCGGTGCGGCCTTCACCAATGTCTTCGGGCGCATGGTGGGCAACCAGCGCCAGGGCTGGGCGATCCTTTCGGCCATGGGCGTTCTGTTCATCGCCGGCGTCGCCGTCACCTATTGGGCGGAAGCGGCCGGAAATCCGCTGATGCACGGCTTTGGTCTTGCGGGCGGCAATATGGAAGGCAAGGAGGTCCGCTTCGGTGTGGCGCTTTCATCGCTGTTTGCGGTCATCACCACAGCCGCGTCCTGCGGCGCGGTCAACGCCATGCATGGCAGTTTCACGGCGCTTGGCGGTCTCGTCCCGCTCATCAACATGCAGTTGGGTGAAGTGATCGTCGGCGGTGTCGGCGCGGGTTTTTACGGTATTCTGCTGTTCATCATCATCGCCATCTTCGTGGCGGGTCTGATGGTTGGCCGCACGCCGGAATATCTCGGCAAGAAGATCGAGGCCAAGGAAATGAAGATGGCGATTCTGGCCATTCTCTGCCTGCCGTTCGCCATGCTGGCTTTCACCGCCACGGCGACGGTCCTGCCATCGGCGGTGGCGTCGATCGGCACCGCTGGTCCGCACGGTTTCTCCGAAATCCTCTATGCCTATACTTCGGCAGCCGCCAATAACGGCTCGGCTTTCGGCGGTCTCACCGGCAATACCGCCTGGTACAACATTACCCTTGGTTTCGGCATGCTGATGGGGCGTTTTCTGGTGATCATTCCGGCACTGGCCATTGCCGGCTCGCTGGTCACCAAGAAGACCGTTCCGGCATCGGCCGGCACCTTCCCGACCGATGGTCCGCTGTTTGTCGGCCTGCTTGTCGGCACGATCCTGATTGTCGGTGGCCTCACCTTCCTGCCGGCGCTGGCGCTTGGTCCGGTGGCGGAACATCTGGTGATGGCAGCGGGCCAGGTCTTTTGAGGTGGCACGATGACCAATGACACACCCCGACACCGACGCAACCTTCCTGTCCGCACTGGTGCTCCCGTCAAAAGGAGCGCCGGTCCCGGCGGCTGGTGCGCGTCCAATCTCATTCTTGCGATGATGGCGGCCCTGTTCGCCGCCGTCGTCGCTCTCGAAGTTCTCACGGGCTGATCGACCCTTATCGGTCGCCCTGTTTCAAACGCTGGAGCCTCTTCATGAGCCAGTCCAAACAAGCGAGCATCCTCGATTCTCGCATTCTCGTTCCGGCCATTGCCGCCGCATTCAAAAAGCTCAATCCGCGCACACTTGCCCGCAACCCGGTCATGTTCGTCGTGGCGACGGTCTCGGTGCTGACGACCGTGCTCTTCATCCGCGATCTGATCATCGGCAGCGGCAATCTCGGCTTTTCCTTCCAGATCAACCTCTGGCTCTGGTTCACCGTGCTGTTTGCCAATTTCGCCGAAGCCGTTGCCGAAGGGCGCGGCAAGGCGCAGGCGGATTCGCTGCGCCGGACCCGTACCGAAACCCAGGCGAAACTGCTGACCGGCGATGACCGCAGCCAATACAAGATGGTGGCGGGCACCAGCCTGAAGGTCAACGATGTCGTACTGGTGGAAGCCGGCGATATCATCCCCTCGGATGGCGAAGTCGTTGAAGGTGTGGCCTCCGTCAACGAGGCAGCGATAACAGGTGAATCCGCCCCGGTTATCCGCGAATCCGGCGGCGACCGCTCGGCCGTCACCGGCGGCACGCAGGTTTTGTCGGACTGGATAAGGGTGCGCATCACCGCTGCTGCCGGCTCCACCTTCCTCGACCGGATGATTTCGCTGGTCGAAGGTGCCGAGCGCCAGAAGACACCGAACGAGATCGCGCTCAACATTCTGCTTGCGGGCATGACGCTGATCTTCGTTCTGGCCACCGCGACGATTCCAAGTTTCGCGACCTATGCCGGCGGCTCCATCCCTATCATCGTGCTGGTGGCGCTGTTCGTGACGCTCATCCCGACAACCATCGGCGCTCTTCTGTCCGCCATCGGTATTGCCGGCATGGACAGGCTTGTGCGCTTCAACGTGCTTGCCATGTCCGGCCGCGCCGTCGAAGCGGCAGGTGATGTCGATACGCTGCTGCTGGACAAGACCGGTACGATTACGCTCGGCAACCGGCAGGCGACCGAGTTTCGGCCTATCGCCGGCGTTTCCGAACAGGAGCTTGCCGATGCCGCACAGCTTGCCTCGCTTGCCGATGAGACGCCGGAAGGCCGCTCCATCGTCGTTCTCGCCAAGGAAAAATACGGCATCCGCGCCCGCGACATGCAGAAGCTGCATGCCACCTTCGTGCCGTTCACCGCCCAGACCCGCATGAGCGGCGTCGATTTTGAGGGCGCCTCCATTCGCAAGGGTGCCGTCGATGCCGTGCTGTCCTATGTCGATGGCGGCGTTGCACAACAGGGCAATGCGGCGTTGGCCGTCAAAACCGAAACCGATGCCGCGCGTGGGATCCGTGCCATCGCGGAAGAGATCGCCAAGGCTGGCGGCACGCCGCTTGCCGTGGTGCGGGACGGAAAACTGCTCGGCGTCGTGCAGTTGAAGGATATCGTCAAGGGCGGCATTCGCGAGCGTTTCGCCGAGCTTCGCCGCATGGGCATCCGCACCGTCATGATCACCGGCGACAATCCGATGACGGCTGCTGCCATTGCGGCGGAAGCAGGCGTCGATGATTTCCTTGCCCAGGCGACGCCTGAAAACAAGCTGGAACTGATCCGCGAGGAGCAGGCCAAGGGCAAGCTTGTTGCCATGTGCGGCGACGGCACCAATGATGCCCCGGCGCTGGCGCAGGCCGATGTCGGCGTCGCCATGAACACGGGCACGGTGGCGGCGCGCGAGGCGGGCAATATGGTCGATCTCGACAGCGACCCGACCAAGCTCATCGAGATCGTCGAAATCGGCAAGCAGTTGCTGATGACGCGCGGTGCACTGACGACATTCTCCATCGCCAACGATATCGCCAAATATTTTGCGATCATCCCGGCTATGTTCCTGGTGCTCTATCCGCAGCTTGGCGTCTTGAACGTCATGGGGCTTTCGACGCCACAAAGCGCGATCCTTTCTGCCATCATCTTCAACGCGCTGATCATCATCGCGCTCATCCCGTTATCGCTGAAGGGCGTCAAATACCGTCCGATCGGCGCCGGTGCGCTGCTGTCGCGCAATCTGGTCATTTATGGCCTCGGCGGCATCATCGTTCCCTTTATCGGCATCAAGGCCATCGACCTCGCCATTACGGCGCTTGGTCTTGCCTGAGGAGTAAAGACAATGTTCAAACAGTTTCGTCCCGCCCTGGTGCTCATCCTTGCCACCACCGCCATCACCGGCCTTGCCTATCCGCTGGGCATGACGGGCCTTGCGCAGGCGCTCTTTCCCTTTCAGGCCAATGGCAGCCTGATCGAGAAAAACGGCAGCGTGGTGGGTTCGCAATTGATCGGACAGGCCTTCACCGGTGAGAAATATTTCCACGGCAGGCCGTCGGCCGCTGGTGACGGGTATAATGCTGCCTCTTCTTCCGGTTCCAATCTTGGCCCGACAAGCGCCAAGCTGATAGACCGGGTGAAACAGGATTATGAGACGGCGAAAGCCGAGAACCCGGCAGCCGAAGTGCCGGCCGATCTGGTGACGGCATCGGGCAGCGGTCTCGACCCGCATGTTTCGCCTGAGGCCGCCTATTTTCAGGTCGCGCGCGTCGCAAAGGCAAGAGGCATGGATGAAACCGCGTTGCGTGCCATCGTCGAGCGCCATGTCGAGGGACCGGAACTGGGCTTCATGGGCGAACCCGTCGTAAATGTACTGGCGCTCAACATGGCTCTTGACGCAGCCGGCTCATGAACTGAAATGGCTATGGCTTCTTCGGAAGCCATAGCTTCGACCACTGGTGGGTTATATGCCTGACGATATCAGCAATATGCCGAGCCGACCGTCGCCCGATGCGCTGCTGGAGAATGCCCGGCGCGAGGCGCGGGGCCGGCTGAAGATTTTTTTAGGCGCAGCCCCCGGCGTCGGCAAGACCTATGAAATGCTGATGTCCGGCCGGGCGAAGCTTGCGGATGGCGTCGACACCATCATCGGCGTCGTGGAAACCCATGGCCGCCGCGAAACCGAGGCGCTGGTCGAAGGGCTGGAGGTGGTCGCCCGCAAGCGCATCGATTATCGCGGTCAGATGCTGGATGAGATGGATCTCGATGCCATTCTTGCCCGCCGTCCCGCTCTGGTGCTGGTCGATGAGCTTGCCCATACCAATGCCGCCGGCAGCCGTCACCCCAAGCGCTATATGGATGTTCAGGAAATCCTCGCACAGGGAATAGACGTCTATACGACGCTGAACATCCAGCATGTCGAAAGCCTGAATGATGTGGTGGCGCAGATCACCCGCATCCGCGTGCGGGAAACGGTGCCTGACAGCATCATCGACAGGGCCGACGATGTGGAAATCATCGATATCACCCCCGACGATCTGCTGAAACGCCTGCAGGATGGCAAAGTCTACATGCCCCGCACCGCGCGGCGGGCCATCGAGAATTATTTTTCGCGCGGCAACCTGACGGCGTTGCGTGAACTGGCGCTGCGACGCACCGCCCAGCGGGTAGACGAGCAATTGCTCAACCACATGCAGTCGCACGCCATTTCCGGCCCGTGGGCTGCTGGAGACCGGGTTCTGGTCTGCCTCGACCACGGCAGCAATGGCCCGGGTCTGGTGCGTTATGCCCGAAGGCAGGCAGACCGGCTGCGCGCGCCGTGGACGGCGCTGCATCTCGATACGCCGCGTTCGCAGCAATTATCGGAGGTTGAGAAGGACCGGCTGGCCGGCACCATGCGGCTTGCCGAGAAGCTGGGCGGCGAGACGGTGACCCTGCCGGCACTTGATCTGACGCGCGAGATCATCGCTTATGCCAACGCCAATAATTTCACTCACATCATCATCGGCCGTCCGAAAAAGAACTGGTGGCAGCGCCTGTTCCAGCGCTCGCTCACCCATGAACTGATCGATCATGCGGGTGATATCAGCGTTCACGTCATCTCCGGCGACAAGACGGCGGAAAAGCCGGCGCAGACGGTGAAGCAGGCGTCCTCGCGCCGTGGTAATCGCATCAAGGCCTATCTCAACAGCACGCTGCTGGTGGCGGTGGCTATCGTTGTCGGTATCGGGCTGGACCAGATGCTCGACGTCCGGAACCTCGCGCTGGTCTTCCTGATGGCGGTGCTGGCCGCCGCCGTGCGCGGCGGGCTGGGGCCGGCACTTTATGCCTCGCTGCTTGGCGCCTTCGCCTTCAACTTCTTCTTTCTGGAGCCACGTTATACGCTGACGGTAAGCGCGCCGGACAGCGTCGTGGCGCTGCTGTTTTATTTTGGGGTGGCATTGGTCGCCTCCAATCTTGCGGTTGCCGTGCAGCGGCAGGCGGCCTCGGCGCGGGCGAGGGCACGCACCACGGAGGACCTCTATCTGTTCTCCAGAAAACTGGCGGGCACGGGTACGCTGGACGATGTGTTGTGGGCCACCGCTTACCAGATGGCGTCGATGCTGAAGGTGCGCGTGGTTCTGCTTTTGCCGGAGAACAATACGATCACCGTCAAGGCAGGTTATCCGCCGGATGATACGCTGGCGGATGCCGATATCGCTGCCGCGCAATGGGCATGGGAGCATAACAAGCCCACGGGCCGCGGTGCGGATACGCTGCCGGGTGCCAAGCGCCTTTATCTGCCATTGCGCACCGGCAGCGGTGCCATCGGCGTGGTGGGGCTGGATGACGACCGGGTCGGCCCGCTTTTGACGCCCGAACAGCAGCGGCTCTTCGATGCGCTGGCCGATCAGGCGGCCCTTGCCGTTGAACGTATCCAGCTTGTCTCGGATGTCGACCGGGCAAGGCTTGCGGCGGAAACCGACCGGCTGCGCACCGCGCTCCTTACCTCCATTTCCCATGACCTGAAAACGCCGCTTGCGGCCATTCTGGGTTCGGCCGGAACGCTTAAGGATTTTGCCGAGGATATCCCGCCCGATGCGCGCGCCGAGCTGCTGTCGACAATCGTTGAGGAATCCGAACGGCTGAACCGCTTTATTTCCAATCTTCTCGATATGACGAGGATCGGCTCGGGCGCGATGGAGCCGAATTACGGGTTGCATTTTCTGGGAGACATGGTCGGTACGGCGCTGTCTCGTGCGGCGAAAATCGTCGTCCGGCACGAGATCGTTCTGGATATTCCCTCCGATCTGCCGATGCTGAAGGTCGATCCGGTACTGTTCGAGCAGGTTCTGTTCAACCTCATCGATAATGCCGCCAAATACGCGCCTGAACAGACGGCCATCGAGATCAGAGGATGGCGGCAGGGCAGACATGTCTTTCTGTCCGTCATCGACGAGGGGCCGGGCATTCCCCCGGACGATACGGAGCGGGTGTTCGACAGCTTCTACCGGGTACGCAAGGCGGACCATGTGCAGGCCGGAACGGGGCTTGGCCTGTCCATCTGCAAGGGTTTCATCGAGGCCATGGGCGGGTCGATCCGCGCGGAGAACAGGCCGGGTCGCAGCGGCGCGCAATTTACCATAGGTCTGCCCGTTCCCGCTGATGCGCCGGTGCTGGATCATGATTAAGGCGCTATTGCCGGCAACAGGTGATGATGCGCCGCGCCATGCCGTTGAAGGAGATCGGGAATGACCAATGCCGCCGTCCGCATTCTGATCGTCGACGATGAACCGCCGATCCGCAAGCTTTTGCGGGTGGGGCTGTCGACGCAGGGATATGCGGTGAGCGAGGCCATGAATGCCAAGGTGGCGATGGAGCTTGTCGAGCAGGACAAGCCCGATCTCGTCGTTCTCGATCTGGGCCTGCCTGACATGTCGGGGCATGATCTGCTGGCGAAATGGCGCGGCGAAGGACTGGCGTTGCCGGTGATCATTCTCTCCAGCCGCACGGATGAGGCGGGTATCGTCAAGGCACTGGAACTGGGGGCGGATGATTACATCAGCAAGCCCTTCGGCATGAACGAACTTGTCGCCCGCATCCGCGTCGCCCTGCGCCACCGCCTGCAGAGCCAGGGGGAAAGACCGGTATTTCAGACCGGCGATCTTTCGGTCGATCTCGTCCGGCGCATCGTCAAGGTGGAGGACCGGGAGGTGAAACTCTCGCCCAAGGAGTATGATATTCTGCGGGTTCTGGTGCAGCATGCGGGCAAGGTGCTGACGCACCGATTTTTACTTGAGCATGCGTGGGACGAGTTGACCGACGTGCAATATTTGCGGGTCTATGTGCGCCAGCTCCGCCAGAAGATCGAAAAAATCCCGGACCAGCCGCGTTATATCCTGACGGAAACCGGTGTCGGTTACCGGCTTCAGGAGGTTTGAGGGCGCCGTTATGGGACGCCCTCAGATGTTGTGTCAGACAGAGGCGCAGATCGACAGGAATTCATCCACGTCGGCCTCGGTCGTTGCAAAGCTGGTGACCATACGGATCAGCACTTCGTCCTTGCCGACCTTTTCCGGCATGTCGCGCGGCTCCAGCCAGTCATAGAATTTCGCACCCTTGGCCGTTGCGGCTTCGGCGGCTGCCTTCGGCAGAATGGCGAACACTTCGTTGGCCTGTGTCGGCCAGGCGAGGCGGGCGCTGTTGAGCGAGCCGAAGCCGGCGCGCAGCCGGTTGGCCATGGCATTGGCGTGGCCGGCGAGACCGAGCCACAGATCATCCTGCAGATAGGCTTCGAACTGCGCGGCGATGAACCGCGATTTCGAAAAAAGCTGGGCGGTGCGCTTGCGCAGGAAGGAGAAGTCCCGGGCGAGCGAGGGATCGAAGAAGACGATCGCTTCCGCGCACCAGCAGCCGTTTTTCGTGCCGCCGAAAGACAGGACGTCGACGCCGCGTTTCCAGGTCATTTCGGCCGGCGTGGTGCCGAGTGCGGCAAGCGCATTGGCAAAACGCGCGCCATCCATATGCAGTGGCAGGCCGTTGTCCTTGGCGATCCTGGCGATGGCGTCGATTTCATCGAGCGTATAGACCGTGCCGGCCTCGGTCGCCTGCGTCATGGTGATGGCGGCGGCGCGGCCATGGTGAACGGCGTCCTGCGGATAACGCGCGATGCGTTCGATCAGGTTTTCCGGCAACATCTTGCCATCCGGCCCTTCGACGGCGACCATGCGCATGCCGCTGAAGAAATCAGGCGCGCCGCATTCGTCTTCGATCACATGGGCTTCCGAATGACAGAAGGTCAGGCCGCCGGCGCGGGCGATGCTGGCCAGCGAAAGCGAATTGGCCGCCGTGCCGGTGGCGACGAAAAACACCGCGACCTCGCGCTCGAATATCTCGTTGAAACGTTTTTCGATGGAGAGATCGAGTTCGCTGGTGCCGTAAGCGGCGGCAAAGCGGGTGGATTCCCGTGAAAGCCGCTCATTGACGGCCGGATGGGCGCCAGCCCAATTGTCTGAAGCAAAAAACATCTCTGAAGGCTTTCCGATAGCTGAGGTTCTGGGTTGGGCTGCGTGAAGCGGTGGTCGCAAAAGTTCTAGGACCTAACCTTGCGATTGGCAAATCCGGCAATGAAAGCAATGGCTCTGCCTGTTTTGCGACAAGAAAGTTTCGCGCAATAGGTCAGTATCGAAACTTCGCTGCCATCAACCTCTTTACTAATTGGATTCGCACCCTTGCCAATTCCGCCCATTTCTGCCAAAATCCTCAGGAATTGAGACAGCTTTGCTGTCCTAAATTTGATCCAGCCGGCCTGAGTGCGGATTTTGCGGGAAGCGAAAATTCGTGTCGAGCCGGATCTTCGCATGAAACCGTGCAAGTAATTTTGCAGGAGGGACAAAAATGACGAACAAGCCGCAGGCGGAAATCGCCGCCGCAACCCTGACCACAGACTGTCCCACCGCGGCTGCGGCCGCACCCGTTTCTGCGAAGGCGCGTTTCGCGGGCGGTTTGCCGGAAAGGCAGGGTCTTTACGATCCGGCCAATGAACATGATGCCTGCGGCGTCGGCTTCGTTGCCCATATGAAGGGTCAGAAGTCGCACCAGATCGTCAAGGACGGCCTGTTCATCCTCGAAAACCTCACGCATCGTGGCGCTGTTGGCGCCGATCCGCTGATGGGCGATGGTGCCGGCATTCTCGTTCAGATTCCCGACCGTTTCTTCCGCGAGGAAATGGCGGCGCAGGGCGTGACGCTGCCAAAGGCCGGCGAATATGCTGTCGGCCACATTTTCATGCCGCGCGATCCGGCCCGCATCGAGCACTACAAGAAAGTCATCGTCGACGTGATCGGTGAAGAGGGACAGCAGTTTCTCGGTTTCCGCGACGTGCCCGTCGACAATGCCTCGCTCTCCAAGGCGCCGGACATTGCAGCGACCGAACCGCACCATGTTCAGGTCTTCATCGGCGCCGGTCGCGAGGCTGCGACCAATCCCGATTTCGAGCGCAAGCTGTTCCTGATCCGCAAGGTGCTCTCCAACCGTATCTATGATGAGGGTGGCGGCAAGGAAACGCAGGATTTCTACCCCGTTTCGCTGTCGTCCTCGACCATCGTCTACAAGGGCATGTTCCTCGCCTATCAGGTGGGCGCCTATTACAAGGACTTGTCGGATCCGCGTTTCGAATCCGCTGTCGCCCTCGTGCACCAGCGCTTCTCGACCAACACCTTCCCGTCCTGGAAGCTGGCACATCCCTACCGCATGGTCGCCCATAACGGCGAAATCAACACGCTGCGCGGCAACGTCAACTGGATGGCGGCGCGTCAGGCGTCGGTGTCCTCGGTGCTGTTCGGCGACGACATTTCCAAGCTCTGGCCGATTTCCTATGAAGGCCAGTCGGATACCGCCTGCTTCGACAACGCGCTCGAATTCCTCGTGCGCGGTGGTTATTCCATGGCCCATGCCGTGATGATGCTGATCCCGGAGGCCTGGGCCGGCAACCAGTCCATGTCCGCCGAACGCAAGGCATTCTACGAATATCACGCGGCACTTATGGAGCCGTGGGACGGCCCGGCCGCCGTTGCCTTCACCGATGGCAAGCAGATCGGCGCGACGCTCGACCGCAACGGCCTGCGCCCGGCGCGTTATCTCGTCACCGATGACGACCGCATCATCATGGCGTCGGAAGCCGGCACGCTGCCGGTGCCGGAAGAGCGCATCGTCAAGAAGTGGCGCCTGCAGCCCGGCAAGATGCTGCTGATCGATATGGAAAAGGGCTCCATCGTTTCCGACGAGGAAGTGAAGCACGAGCTTGCCGCCAAGCACCCTTACCGCACCTGGCTCGATCGCACGCAGCTCATCCTTGAAGAGCTGAAGCCGGTGGAACCGCGCGCGCTGCGCCGCGACGTGTCGTTGCTCGACCGCCAGCAGGCCTTCGGCTACACCAGCGAAGATACCAAGCTGCTGATGTCTCCGATGGCGACGACCGGCCAGGAAGCCATCGGCTCCATGGGCACCGATACGCCGATCTCGGCCATGTCGGACAAGTCGAAGCTGCTCTACACCTATTTCAAGCAGAACTTCGCGCAGGTGACGAACCCGCCGATCGACCCGATCCGCGAAGAGCTTGTCATGAGCCTCGTGTCCTTCATCGGTCCGCGCCCGAACATTCTCGATCACGAAGGTGCTGCCCGCGCCAAGCGCCTGGAAGTGCGCCAGCCGATCCTGACCAATGGCGATCTGGAAAAGATCCGCTCCATCGGCCACACGGAAGACCGTTTCGACACCAAGACGCTCGACTTTACCTATGATGTGGAGCGCGGCGCCGAAGGCATGCCCGAGATGCTTGAGCGCCTGTGCGAGCGTGCGGAATCGGCCGTCCGCGGCGGTTACAACATCATCGTTCTCTCCGACCGCCAGCTCGGCCCGGACCGTATCGCGATCCCGGCCCTTCTGGCGACGGCGGCCGTGCACCATCACCTGATCCGCAAGGGTCTGCGCACCTCGGTCGGTCTCGTCGTGGAAACCGGCGAACCGCGCGAAATCCACCATTTCTGTCTGCTGGCCGGTTATGGTGCCGAGGCGATCAACCCCTATCTCGCCTTCGACACGCTGCTCGACATGCACAAGCACGGCGCCTTCCCGAAGGAAGTCTCCGACGACGAAGTGGTCTATCGCTACATCAAGGCGGTGGGTAAGGGCATCCTCAAGGTCATGTCCAAGATGGGCATTTCCACCTACCAGTCCTATTGCGGCGCCCAGATCTTCGACGCCATCGGCCTTTCCTCGGAGTTCGTCGAGAAGTATTTCTTCGGCACCGCCACCTCCATCGAAGGTGTCGGCCTGACGGAGATTGCCGAAGAAACCGTAACGCGCCACACGGCGGCCTTCGGCAAGGACCCGATCCTTGCCAACACGCTCGATATCGGCGGCGAATATGCCTATCGCATGCGCGGCGAAAGCCACGCCTGGACGCCGGATGCTGTTGCTTCGTTGCAGCACGCCGTGCGCGGCAACAGCCAGGACCGTTACCGCGAATTCGCCGGCATGGTGAATGAGACGGCGCTGCGCATGAACACCATTCGCGGCCTGTTCAAGGTCAAGTCAGCGGAAGCGCTCGGCCGCAAGCCGGTTTCCATCGACGATGTCGAGCCGGCGGCTGATATCGTCAAGCGGTTCTCGACCGGGGCCATGTCCTTCGGTTCGATCAGCCGTGAGGCGCATACCACGCTTGCGATTGCCATGAACCGCATCGGCGGCAAGTCGAACACCGGCGAAGGTGGCGAAGAATCCGACCGCTACCTGCCGTTGCTCAACGGCAAGCCGAACCCGGAACGCTCGGCCATCAAGCAGATTGCCTCGGGCCGCTTTGGTGTGACGACGGAATATCTCGTCAATGCCGACATGCTGCAGATCAAGGTGGCGCAGGGTGCAAAGCCCGGCGAAGGCGGCCAGCTGCCCGGCCACAAGGTGGATGCGACGGTTGCCAAGACCCGGCATTCGACGCCGGGCGTCGGCCTCATCTCGCCGCCGCCGCATCATGACATCTACTCCATCGAAGATCTGGCGCAGCTGATCTACGACCTGAAGAACGTCAATCCGGAGGCCGATGTTTCGGTGAAGCTGGTGTCGGAAGTCGGCGTCGGCACGGTTGCAGCCGGTGTTGCCAAGGCGCGCGCCGACCATATCACCGTTTCCGGTTTTGATGGCGGCACCGGCGCTTCGCCGCTCACCTCGCTGAAGCACGCCGGTTCCCCATGGGAAATCGGTCTTGCCGAAACCCAGCAGACCCTGGTGCTGAACGGCCTTCGCTCGCGCGTCGCTTTGCAGGTGGATGGCGGCCTGAAGACCGGCCGCGATGTCATCATCGGCGCGCTGCTCGGTGCGGATGAATTCGGCTTTGCCACCGCGCCGCTGATTGCGGCGGGCTGCATCATGATGCGCAAGTGCCATCTCAATACCTGCCCGGTGGGTGTTGCCACGCAGGACCCGGTTCTGCGCAAGCGCTTCAAGGGCACGCCGGAACATGTCATCAACTATTTCTTCTTCGTGGCCGAAGAAGTGCGCGAAATCCTTGCCTCGCTTGGCGTCACCAGGCTGGACGAGATCATCGGTGCTTCTGAACTGCTCGAAAAGGATGAGATGCTGGCGCATTGGAAGGCCAAGGGGCTGGATTTCAGCCGCATCTTCCACAAGGTCGAGGCACCCAAGGAAGCGACCTTCTGGACCGAGCGCCAGAAGCATCCGATCGACGACATTCTCGACCGCAAGCTGATTGAGAAGTCCCTGCCGTCGCTCGAAAACCGCGAGCCCGTGGTCTTCGAAGTGCCGATCAAGAACGTCGACCGTTCCGCTGGCGCTATGCTGTCGGGTGCGCTTGCCAAGCGCTGGGGTCACAAGGGCCTGAAGGACGATACGATCCACGTTACCCTCAAGGGCACGGCGGGTCAGTCCTTCGGCGCATTCCTCGCCCGTGGCATCACCTTCGATCTGGTGGGTGACGGCAACGACTATGTCGGCAAGGGCCTTTCGGGTGGCCGCATCATCGTGCGCCCGCCGGAAAACACCCGGATCGTGGCGGAAAACTCGATCATCGTCGGTAATACCGTGCTTTACGGCGCAATCACCGGCGAGTGCTATTTCCGTGGCGTGGCTGGCGAGCGTTTCGCGGTGCGCAACTCCGGCGCGGTCGCGGTTGTCGAAGGTGTCGGCGACCACGGTTGCGAATATATGACCGGCGGCATCGTCGTTGTTCTGGGTGAAACGGGCCGCAACTTCGCAGCCGGCATGTCCGGCGGCGTGGCTTATGTTCTCGACGAAAAGGGCGATTTCGCCACCCGTTGCAACATGGCCATGGTCGAGCTGGAGCCGGTTCCGGAAGAGGACGATATGCTGGAGAAGCTGCACCATCACGGCGGCGACCTCATGCACAAGGGACGCGTGGACGTTTCCGAGGACATG
Organism: Rhizobium rhizogenes; assembly: GCF_002005205.3. The sequence continues at coordinate 1,404,242 of NZ_CP019702.2, forward strand.
ACGCGCCACGACGAGGAGCGCCTCTACCAGCTGATCTCCAACCACTTCCATTACACGAACTCGTCGCGCGCCAAGGATATACTCGACCGCTGGAGCGAGTTCCGTCCGAAGTTCCGCAAGGTCATGCCGGTGGAATACCGCCGTGCGCTTGAGGAAATGGAGCGCATGCGCATGGGCGTGGCGGCGGAGTAATCCGCCGCGTGAGGACACTACACCAACTGGTCTCGCTGATGATCGCGGTCGCCGTTCCCACGGCGATCTATTGGACGAGCGGCGAGACCGGATTTGAGTTCATCGTATTGGGGGCGGCTTTTGGTTTCGCCACCTGGTACTGGGGCCCGACAGGCGCTCCGCTTTGATGTGAGGACATAAACGTGGGCAAGGTTACAGGTTTTCTGGAGATCGACCGGCAGGTGGGCAAGTATCAGCCCGCATCGGATCGTATCCGCCATTTCCGCGAATTCACCATTCCGATGTCGGATGCCGAGGTGCAGAAGCAGGCGGCGCGCTGCATGGATTGCGGCATTCCCTACTGTCATGGCCCGACCGGCTGTCCCGTGCACAACCAGATCCCCGACTGGAACGATCTGGTCTATAACAACAATTGGGAGGAGGCGATCCGCAATCTGCACTCCACCAACAACTTCCCGGAATTTACCGGTCGCGTCTGTCCCGCGCCCTGCGAGGAAGCGTGCACGCTGAACCTCGAAGATGCGCCTGTTGCCATCAAGACCGTGGAACAGGCGATTGCCGACAAGGCTTATGAATTGGGCTTCATCGTGCCGAAGCCGGCGACGATCCATACCGGCAAGAAGGTCGCGATTATCGGTTCCGGCCCTTCGGGCATGGCGGCGGCGCAGCAGCTTGGCCGCGCCGGCCACGAGGTTCATGTCTATGAGCGCGAATCCAAGCCCGGCGGCCTGCTGCGTTACGGTATCCCCGACTTCAAGATGGAGAAGAACTTCATCGATCGCCGTGTCGAACAGATCAAGGGTGAAGGCGTCACCTTCCATTGCGGCGTCAATGTCGGCGTCGATGTGACGGTGGAGGCGCTTCTCGCCGACCACGATGCCGTGCTTTATTGCGGCGGCTCGGAAACCCCGCGCCCGGCCGGTATCGGCGGCGCCGATCTGCATGGCGTTTACGATGCCATGCCCTATCTCGTGCAGCAGAACCGCCGCGTTGGTCGCGAAAACATCGACAGCGTCGGCTGGCCTGCCGATCCTATTCTCGCCGGCGGCAAGCATGTCGTCGTGGTCGGCGGCGGCGATACCGCATCCGACTGCGTCGGTACAGCCTTCCGTCAGGGTGCGGTGAAAGTCACGCAGCTCGACATCCGCCCGATGCCGCCGGAAAAGGAAGACAAGCTGGCGGTCTGGCCCTTCTGGGCCACCAAGATGCGCACCTCGTCCTCGCAGGCCGAAGGCGCCATCCGCGAGTTTCAGGTGGCGACGCTCGAATTCGTCGGCGAAGACGGCGTGTTGACCGGCGTAAAGTGCTGCCAGGTGGATGACCGCCGCAAGCCGATTGCCGGCACGGAATTCATCATCAAGGCGGATCTCGCCTTCATCGCCATCGGCTTCTCCGGCCCCTTCACGGATAGCGTGCTGAAGGAAATGGACGGCAAGCTGACGCTCAACACCGACCGCCGCGGCTCCACCAACGTGATCGCCAACGAAACGGACTACAAAACCTCGGTCGACAAGCTGTGGGCGGCGGGTGACGTGCGCCGTGGCCAGTCGCTGGTGGTCTGGGCCATCCGCGAAGGCCGCCAGGCTGCGCGTGCAATCGACGAGGCACTGATGGGCGCGACCGTATTGCCGCGCTGACGGCGGTTGAGGCGGCGCAAGCCACACGAACCGGAACAAAGGGCCTGTTGTGCGGACACAACAGGCCCTTTGTCTGACTGGACGACCAGAAATGCGATTGAGGGTGTTGCATTCATGGGGACGGGCAAAATATCGCGCCCGCGAATTGCAACGGCATTACGGCTTTCCCGAAAAGCAGTTTTGCCGGCAGGCGACAGATGCTCAGCAATAGGGAAGGCTGATGCGGAAACAGGCGCCGCCGGTAGAGGAATCACTGATGGCGATTTCGCCCTTATGGTAGCGAATGATTTCCTGAACGAGATTGAGACCAAGCCCGGTGCCACGGTCCTTCGGTCTCAGCCGGTGGAACGCGTCGAACACCAGTTCCCTGTCTTCTTCGGGAATTCCGTTGCCTTCGTCGGATATGTCGATCACCCGGTTCGCGGCGACTTTTACAGTGATCGTTCCGCGATTGCCGCCATGTTCGATGGCATTCTGCACGATATTCATAAGGGCACGCTGCAGCGAGGCGTCGTCCGCAAGGGCGAGAATAGGTTCCTCTTCCGGCTCGAAAGAGAGATTATATCCCTGAGAGATGGCAAGCGGCGCCATATCCGCCACAACCGACCTGCACAGGCCGACGAGATCAAGCGGAACGAGGGGGGCCTTCTGCCCGCCGAGGCGCTGCAGATCGAGCAATTGTTCCGCCAGCACGGCGATGCGGCTGGCATCGGCCAATATCCTGTTTCGTGATGGGCCTTCCAATAGCGTTTCAACGCGGGTCTGGAGGATGGCGACGGGAGTTCGCAATTCATGGGCGGCGTCGAGAATGAAGCGCTTGTGCCGCTCGTAACCATCGTCGAGCCGTTTCAGCGCGCCGTTGACGGCATGCACCAGCGGCTGCACTTCTCTTGGAATATCGCCATCCGGCAACCGGTATCCGCGCTTGTCGATATCGATCGTTTCCGCCGTGCGAGCGATGGCGGACAGGGGGAGGAATTCCCTGCGGATGATCCAGGGAATGGTGATGATCGTGACGAGAGACATGATGAAGAGGATCGGCATGATCAGGATGTTGGAAAACAGCAATACCGGAAATGTCATGCTGAAGGGCCCGCCCTTGCCGATCATGGCGAATTCGCCTACCGGTCCGGAAACACGGCGAACGATGGCGATGCGCACGACGGCAAGATAGGAATAGGACAATGCCGCATCGCGTATGTCGGAGAGTCTGACGTCGCTGAGTTGCTGATCCATGTTGCTGAAGGCTTCCGGTACCTGGCCGCCTTGTATGATTTCCCCCGCTTCGCTGACGGCAACGAACCAGAAATCGGGCGTGGTGTTGCGCAACTCGGCGTACTCATTCGTTTCCTTCAGGACCAGTCGGCCATTTTCGTCCCGCACGAGCGCGTTGGCGGTGATCTGGGCTGCCTGCGGGCTGAGCAGCGCGCTGCCTGCGCCACCGCTTGACAGGTAGGCGACAAAGGCGGCGCTGACGATGAAAAGGCTGCCGATCTGGAAGAGCAGCAGCTGAATGGTCAGGCGGCGCTTGAGCGATTTTCTCTTCGCCGGCTTCATGCCGCTGCCCTCAGGAGATAACCGACGCCCCGGATGCCGTGAACTTCGACACCCGCATCCGCTGCCGCCAGTTTGCGGCGCAGACGGGAAATATGGGAATCGAGTGCGTTGGATTGGATTTCATCATCGAAATTATAAACGGCTTCCTCAAGCAGCGAGCGCAGCACCGTTCTGCCCTGCCGCCGCAGGAGCGCCTCGAGGATAAGCAGCTCGCGTCTCGTCAGGGCAAGAAATTCGCCGGCGATGCGGACCTCACGGGTTTCGAAGCAAAATTCCAGCTTGCCCAGTTTCGCCGTCATCGTCACGGCACTGGCCGGTCGTCGCATCAGGGCGCGGATACGAGCGAGTAGTTCCTCCACGGCGAAGGGTTTGGCCAGATAGTCGTCGGCGCCGAGGTTCAGCCCCTTTACCCGGTCGGCAAGCGCGCCCTGCGCCGTCAAAACGATGACGGGCGGGGTGACGGGCAGGAGACGCAGATCCTCTATAAGCTGGATACCGTCGCCATCGGGCAATTGCCGGTCCAGCACCACAAGGTCGTGAACGCCATCCATGATGGCATGGCGGGCAAGGTCGAGCGTGCCGACATTATCCACAATGATATCGAACCGGTGGAGCGCGGCGGACAGGGCTGCTGCCATTTCGCGTTCATCTTCAACAAGCAGCAGGCGCATGAATTGGTCTCGGCAGGGTCCTGGCGCACCTCCCCGGAGCGGGAGTGCGTGAGATGAAATGACGGCTTCGTTGAGGTGACGAAGAAATATCGCCATACGGAAACGCGGTTAAAGACCGCATTCCCGCAGAGCTTCACTCATCCTGCCATTTTCGGATTGCCTAAACATTACGCCTCTCCCGTCTGCAAAACGCAGGCAAGAAGCGACTATTGCCGAGCCTGCGCGGTATCCGGGACGATGCGATAGTCGTCGATACGGCCCGCCGGCGCATCGGCCATTTCGCCGCGCTTCGTCAGTCGCTCGCGCGGCGATTCAACCACCGAGACGCGTGTAGGCCCGGCAGTCAAAGGGGCGTCGCCCAACAGCTTGTCGCCGCCATCGAGATTGGGATCGGTCAGGCTGATTGGCTGCGTGCGAACCTGCCCGGCGTCGATGCCGAGTGCCGGCAGCGAGGTGAGCGCCGGCAGGTTGCTGCCGTCCAGTTTCACAAGATCCGGGCCTGCGCTATCCAGATGTCTGCGCACGAATTTCTCGACGTAAAAAGCAAGCTTGCGTTTGCCGGCCTGCGTCATGCCGATGCCGTCCGCCTCACGCAGGCGGGCCTGCTGGCCGTTCATGTCATAACCGGTGATGACGAATTTCCCGCCTTCATCGACGAAACCGTCCCACACATCCACGAATTCACCGCCATATTTTTCGACATGGCTGCGATAAAGCCGGTTGAAGCCGACGAGATCGGCCGTGAGAGAGGGGGACTGGAAGGCGGGCAGACCAACCCAGAGCAGCGGTACTTTCGGGCGGCCCGCAAGGGTCAGAAGTTCGTCGATCCGCCGTTCATATTCCTTGAACCAGACGTCAGTGCCGAATTTTTCCCTGACATCGCCGATCTGCATCTGCTGGCGGTCGTTCGATCCCATCATGATGACGATGGTGGCCGGATTGGTCTCGGTTATGAATTGCGGCAGATTGGCGAACCAGTCGTAATAATCCGTGCGGACGAGGCCGGAAGAACCGTTCGCACGTACATCAACGGCGATTGCCGGCGAACTGGCGAAGGCATTGACCAGCTCCTCCCCCATGCCGCCGGCGAGGAAATCACCGATAACGAGAACGCGTCTTGCATTTTCAAGCTTGGCGGCGGGTTCCGGTTTTGCGGTTCGCATCTGTACGACCGACGGCGCTTTTCGGGCGGGTTGCGGGCGTGTGACGGATCGTTCGCGCGGCGCGGCCGGAAAATCCCGCCGGTTGCGGGGCTGGTATTCGCGGCCGGAGGCGCCATCGCGGCCCACCGGCTTGCCAAACAGCATCTCAAACAGGGTGCGACGCTGCTCCTGGGCAAAGGTCTCGGATGGAATGAGAGGCACGCAGAGGACAGCGGAAAGAATGACGGCGCTGACGCGCCAGCCTGCTTTAACACGCTTCACCTGAGGCTTCGTACTCATGACATAGACCTTTCCGGGTGGCTCGGCGGCATTGGTGGAAGCCGCCGAATTTGCCGGCATATTATCAATTGCGCAGGGCTCTGAGCAATCGCTGCGACGGCTGGCCGTCATTTTCCATGCCCATGCGGGACTGGATGGCGCTGATGGCGGCTTTCGAACCGGAGCCGAAATTGCCGTCGATCTCGCCGTCGTAATAACCGAGTTCCTTCATGCGGGTCTGGAGTTCGAATTTTTCACGAATGTCCAGCGTGCCGTCCGGGCGCGGCCATTTCTGCTGCATGCCACCATAACCGGCGATCTCGTCCGCAAGCAGGCCGACGGCCAAGGCATAGCTGTCGGATGCGTTGTATTTCTTGATGGTGAAGAAGTTCTTCATCATCAGGAAGCCGGGACCGTTTGCCCCGCCCTGCATTTTCAGCATGGCGCGGTCGGAACCGCGGGTGAAGTTCTTGCCGTTCGGACGGGTGAAGCCGAGCTTTGCCCATTCCGAAATGGTCTTCGTCTGGCCTTCATAGCGGGCACCGCCACGCGGCACGGTGGTTTCATAACCCCAGGTCCGGCCGGGTTCCCAGCCGTTCTTGGAAAGAAGATTGGCAGCGGTTGCCAGCGCGTCGGGAACCGAGTGCCAGATGTCGCGCTTGCCGTTGCCATCCGCATCCACCGCGTAAAGCAGGTAGCTTGTCGGAATGAATTGGGTGTGACCCATCGCCCCGGCCCAGGAGCCCGTCAGCTGCTTCGGCGTCACATCGCCCGCCTGGAGAATCTTGAGCGCGGCGATCAGCTGCGTGCGTGCGAATTTGGCGCGCTTGGGGTCGGAATAGGCGAGCGTGGCCAGCGCCTGCGGAATATTGTGCAGTCGCTCCGGCTTTTCGAGAACCGCGCCGTAATTGGATTCCATCGACCAGATCGCGAGAATGATGTGTTTGTCGACATTGAAGTTGCGCTCGATCCAGTTGAGGGTCGTCGCATGCTTCATCTTCATCTCACGGCCGATCCGCACCGTGTAAGGGTTGACGCGGGAATCGAGATAATCCCAGATCTGCGTGGTGAATTCCGGCTGGAAGGTCGCCTTGCGCAGCGCGTCCGGGTCCGGTTCGCTGACGCCGGCGAAGGCCTTGTGGTAGGTCGCCTTGCTAATGCCTTCTTTCGCGGCTGTTGCGTAGAACTGGTTGATCCACTGTCTGAATCCGGCATCGGCATGGGCCGAAACGGGTGTCAGCGAGATCACCAGACCTGCAACCATCATGCAGCCGAATTTGCGGACATCTGAAAGGATCATCTTTGTCATCGTCAGTCTTTCGTTCTCTCGAATGTCATTTCGATTGCGAAAACGCATCGGGCGTCATCATGGATAACAAAAGAACGTCAACAAATTCTTTACCATTAATAGATGGTAGCGTCACCCTTTACAAAACGTTGTTATTTTTGAAATAACAACAGCGTGCGGGGATTGTGATCAAGTTTTATCTCTCAGGAGGGATATGTGGTAGAACAGAAGAAAATTCGGAAGGCCGTATTTCCGGTCGCGGGCCTCGGCACCCGTTTCCTGCCCGCAACCAAGGCGGTTCCGAAAGAAATGCTCACCGTCGTCGACAAGCCGGTCATTCAATACGTCGTCGATGAGGCGGCGGAAGCAGGCATTGAGCATTTTGTATTTGTCACTGGCCGCGGCAAGGCGGTGATCGAAGATTATTTTGATATTCAATTTGAACTCGAACAGATGCTGCGTGAGCGCAACAAGAATGCCGAGCTGACATTGCTGGCCGGCCTTCTGCCCAAGGCGGGTACGGCAAGCTTCACACGCCAGCAGGTGCCGCTCGGTCTTGGCCATGCGGTCTGGTGCGCGCGCGATATCGTCGGCGATGAACCTTTCGCCGTGCTTTTGCCCGACATGATCATGCATTCGCAGAAAAGCTGCCTGAAGGGCATGGTCGAACTCTACGACCAGACCGCCGGCAATGTCATCGCGGTGCAGGAGTGCGCTCCCGACCAGACACATAAATACGGTATCGTCGGTGTTGGCGATGCGGTCGGCGAAGGTTTCAAGATCACCGAAATGGTCGAAAAGCCGGCCAAGGGGACGGCACCGTCGAATTTCTATATCAACGGCCGTTACATCCTTCAGCCCGAGATTTTCGATATTCTTGAAAATCAGGAACGCGGTGCCGGCAACGAAATCCAGCTGACGGATGGCATGCTGACGCTTGCCAAGTCGCAGGAATTCTCCGGCTATCATTTCCGTGGCCAGACCTTTGATTGCGGTGCCAAGGATGGCTTCATCCTCGCGAACGTCGCCTTCGCCCTTGAACGCGCCGATATCCGTCCGGCGATCGAAGAGCCGATCAAGACCCTGATCGACGGGTTGAAGTAATCGATACCAACAGCCAAAGAAATCCCGGCCTTCGCGCCGGGATTTTTGTTTGGCGATTATCGTTTGAGGACAAGTCCTGCGCCGACGCGGAATTCGCTGCTGTCATAGACCGGTGTCCACTGGTAGCTGACGTCCGCAGTCAGGTCGAGATAGCGGTTCAGTCCCCAGGTCAGTCCGGCGCCGGCCGTATATTCCACGGCGTTTTCCATGTCGGAGGAGGGGAATGTGCGATGCACGATCTGCCCTGTCAGTCGCGCCACCAGATTGCTGCGCAATTCGTGCGTCAGGCCGGCATCCAGCCGATAGGAAATCCAGCCGCCCTGCGGGCCGCCGGCAAAATCCTCAATCGTCGTGCGCAGGCCGAGATTGACATTCGTGCCGCGCTGGGGCGACCAGTTGAGTTCGCCATCCAGCGTCAGGGCGTCGATGGCGGCGAGACGGTCGTCATCATATTGTTTGCGCAGATAACCGATGGCGGCCTCGCCGCGAGTCTTCTCGCCCAGGTCGACTTCCGTCCCGATCTTGGCGCCATAGGAGTTGGAAGAACGGGCGTAACCCGAATTGTCGAGACGCCTGTCATATTTGGTTGTGCCAGCATTTAGCTCCAGAAAGGGAATGAGTGCCGGCGACAGTTCGTAGCCGATGCGTCCGCGCAGGTTCGCGCTGTTCTGGTCGCGGTCGCTAAGGCTGATCGGCCTTCCATCGAGACCTTTCGCATCCGTATAGACCGTGCGCGACAGATCGAGCGCCGCCAGCCCGCGAAGCCTGCCGAAATCCCGCTCTATCGACGCGCCGGTGGTGAAGCGATGTTCACCGCCCTGCACGGCAGCGCCAGTCAGGGCATTCGGGTCCGTTGTGTCTTCACGGCTGAATTCGTAGCCGGCCTTGAGGTTGGCCCTTGTCTCCTCACCGAGATCAAGACGCAGATCTGCCTCTATCCGCGCCCGTGGCTCTTCGCCGTCCTTGTCGCCGCCGAAATTTCTTTCCCAGGCACCATCGCCGGTCACCGTCAGCGCGTGACGGGACCAGTCACTTGTGAGCGTGCCGCGTATGCCCGTCGTCAGATAGTTGCGTCTTGAGGGACCGCCGGTATTCGTCTGTTTTTCCGTATTGATCGTCTGGCTGATCGAAGGCCGCAGCAGGAAGGTGCCGAGCCGGATGCCGGGGGTCTGGCCGGGCTCGGTGGCTATTCGGGGATTTTCGCCGCCATCCACCGTCGGTTCATAGGGGTTCTCCGCGTCGACATAGGCTTGACCCGCTTCGTCCTGCTGCTCGTAAATCGGGTCGCCGGGATTGTTCGAAGGACGCCAGAGTTGCGGCACGGGCGCAGGTGTCGCCTGCGCTGTGCCTGTGCTCGCGTCTGCGCCAGTGCCCGTTACCACGGGGGCCGCAACGGTTCCGTCTCCGGCAGTCGTGGCGCCAGGCAATAACGGTGCAGCGGTGGTCGCCGTCTGCGCAAAAGCGCTTCCCGTGGCAGGGCAAAGAAGCGTGCAGGCAAGCAACAGGGTTGCTGCTTTCCGCGACGTCGGCAGACGTGTGGCGGCGCCCTTCACATTCATTCCTCTTCACCCGGCGAATTTGGCCGATGCCGGATCGAAGCTCGCCGGATCATTTCTCTCCGGCCTCAAGAATGGGAGGCCGATGAAATGACGTAGGAGAATCTGGGACCAGACAGACGACGCACGTTTTAACATCGCTTTAACAATAGGTTTTTTATGGTTAACAGTTGATAAAGATCACCGGAGTTTCAGCACTTCGGCAGGCGCGGGAAAATCGGCGTATCTTGCAGTCACTTGCCGGGTTCGCATGTCTTTCAGCCGGATGACCGGGGAGAACATGCCGCAATGCAAAATATTTCTAATATGATAAGATTTAAACGTTTCAATTTGGCACGGAATCGCCCTATGATTTAAAGGAATTGGTTTTTCTATTGCTCGGCAAATCCTGTTGATTTTTATTTTGTGTGACAGCGTCGTTTCATGAATCCCGTTTTGAATATCAAGCAGGTCGGTTTTTATTGCTGGGATATTACCAACGACCGATTCTATCTGGATGAGGTCTGCGCTGAGCTTTTCGGTATTCCGCTAAAGCAGGCGATGCAGGGCATCAGCATTTTCAAGATGCTCGAAAAAGTGGACCTCGACCATCGAAACAATGTGATTGAGACCGCGTTGATCACCCTGAAGGCTGCCAGCTTCTACCATCAGGAATATGCCGTTCGCCGCGACGATGGTTCGGTGTCGTGGATAAGGACGGTCGGACGGTATCTGGTCGATGAAGAGAATATCCCCTTCAAGCGGCTGGGAACGATGGAGGAAATTTCTCCGCCGGACCTGCGGCACTAAAAAGCTGCGCTGTCTGGCTGCAGAGTGGACTTCTTCCGGATGAAAGAGTAACAGTCGGCCATGATTACGCGCGCCGTCAAACTGGTTGAAGACAATGCCATCGAATCCGCTGTGCGGACGATTTCGGTGGAGCGGGCTGGCCTTGCCGCCCTTGAGGATGCTTTGAGGAACGGACTTTCCGAGCCGTTTTGCAAGGCGATCGAGACCATCGGCCAGTCGAATGGCCGACTCATCATCACTGGCGTTGGAAAAAGCGGCCATATCGGTGCCAAGCTTGCTGCCACCTTCGCCTCCACGGGAACGCCTGCCTTTTTTGTGCATGCGGCCGAGGCAAATCACGGCGATCTGGGCATGATTGGTGGCGATGATGTGGTGCTGGCCATTTCAAAAGGCGGCGAAAGCGCGGAACTGCGCAGTATTATCAATTATTCGCGCCGTTTTTCCATTCCACTGATCGCACTGACCTGTTCGGAGACCTCATCTCTGGCGAAGGCCTCCGATATCGTGCTTCTGATTCCCAATGAACAGGAAGCCTGCCCGCTCGGCCTTGCACCCACGACCTCCACATTGATGCAGCTGGCGCTTGGCGATGCCCTGGCAGTCGCGCTTCTGGAGGCACGGAATTTCACCGCCGGCGATTTCAGGGTGTTTCATCCCGGCGGCAAGCTGGGTGCCAGCCTTACGCTGGTCGGCGATATCATGCATATCGGCGACCGCGTGCCTCTGGTCGCCAGGGGAACGGCCATGCCGGAAGCGGTCGGCGTTCTCGCTCGCAAACATTTCGGCTGCGTCGGCATTCTGGATGAGGATGGGCGTCTATGCGGCATCGTCACCGAGGGCGACATGGCGCGCAACCTGTCGCGCAACCTCGCCGAATTGACGGTGGATGACATCATGACCCACACGCCGAAGACGGTCAAAAAATCGGTTCTGGCGACCAGTGCGCTGGCTACTCTTGAAAAGTTCCACATCGGCGCGCTGATCGTGGTCGATGATGATAACCGGCCGATCGGGCTGGTGCATTTCCACGATCTGTTGAGAATTGGTGTGGCCTGAGGCCGGTTCGTCCTGTTATCGGTCTATCGGTTCGATCGTCAGCGTGCGGCCGCGTGCCGAAGAAATCCTGACGCGGGTTCCGGCGGGAAGGTCCTCGCCATTCACCGGCCACCATGTGTCGTCCAGTCTTATGCGGCCACGCCCCTCGACAATCGGCTCCTGCAGGGTCGCGGTGCGGCCGACCAGACTTGCCTCCCGCTGGTTGAGGAACGGTTCATCTGAGGCGTCCCTGTTCCTGCCGAAATATTTACGGCCGAGCAGGGCAAATGCGACCGAGAGCGCGGCAAACAGAACCAGCTGCAATTGCCAGGCCCAATAGGCCGCATCCCATAAAAACAGCGAAAATGCCCCGATGACCAGCGCGGCAAGGCCGATCCAGATCAGGAAGACGCCCGGAGCGACGAGTTCGGCAGCCAGAAGCACGAAGCCGACGATCCACCAGCTCCATGGTCCCAGATCAGTGGCAAGCCGTTGCAGCATCGTTATTTCTCCGATGAAGAGCCGAAGGGATTGCCGGGAATGGTGACGTTGACCGTCTGACCGGAAGGTCGCGTGGGCGGCACAGAGCGGGACGGTGCGGGAGCGGACGGCGCATCGCCCCTGTCGCCGAACACTTCTTTCGCAATCGTGCCGATGCCGCCGAGCGAGCCTATCAGCGCCGAGGCCTCCATCGGCATCAGCACGATCTTGGAATTCTTGGCGGTACCGATTTCTGCCAGCGCCTCGGTATATTTCTGCGCGACGAAATAGTTGATGGCGTGGACGTTGCCGGCGGCAATGGCCTCGGACACCATCCGGGTCGCGTTGGCTTCGGCTTCGGCGAGGCGCTCGCGCGCCTCGGCATCCCGGAATGCCGCCTCGCGCTGGCCTTCCGCTTCGAGAATGGCGGATTGCTTTGCGCCTTCCGCGCGCAGAATCTGGGCGTTGCGGGCGCCTTCTGCCTCAAGCACCTGCGCGCGTTTTTCTCGCTCGGCCTTCATCTGCCGCGCCATGGAATCGACGAGGTCCTTCGGCGGCGCGATATCCTTGATCTCGATACGGGTGACCTTGATGCCCCACGGCCCCACGGCCTCATCCACCACGCGCAGAAGGCGATCATTGATGGCATCGCGGTTCGACAGCAACTCGTCGAGATCCATGGAGCCCATCACTGAACGGATGTTGGTCATGGTAAGGTTTTCGATCGCCATTTCCAGATTGGCGATCTGGTAAGCGGCCTGTGCGGCGTTGAGCACCTGGTAGAAGGTGACGGCATCGGCGGAGACACTGGCGTTGTCACGGGTGATGACTTCCTGTGTCGGTATATGGAGCACCTGCTCCATCACATTCATTTTCGAGCCGATGCTTTCGAAAAACGGCACGATGAGGTTGAGGCCGGGCTCGAGCGTGCGGGTGTAACGCCCGAACCGTTCAACCGTGTAACGATGCCCCTGCGGCACGGTCTTGATGCCGGCAAACAGCACCAGAATAACCAGAACAACCGCCGCTATGACGACGATGTCGAAACCGCCCAATGCAATCATCACTTTCCCTCCAAGGATCGAAACTGTCGGGGATTTACCCTAACAACCTTATGGCAAGATTACACCCAGCCTTGCAACTCCCGTCTTACAACCTTTTCGAGAACGGTCATTCCCTCGGCGCTGTCGTTCAGACACGGAATATGGGTGAATTTCTCGCCGCCATTGTGCAGGAAGATTTCCCCGGCTTCACCGGCAATTTCCTCCAGTGTCTCAAGACAATCCGATACGAAGCCGGGATTCATCACGGCGATGCGCTTGATGCCCTCCGAGGCCAGCTTTTCCACGGTCTTGTCGGTATAGGGCTGCAGCCATTCTTCCGGTCCGAAACGCGACTGAAAGGTGATCATGAAATTCTTCTCGTTCAGGCCCAGCGCCTGTCGCAGCAGACGGGCGGTTTTCTGACAATGACAATAATAGGGATCGCCCTTTTGGAAGTATGACTGAGGAATGCCGTGGAAAGAGGTGATCAGCATCTCCGGTTCCCAGTCCAGCGTCGCCAGATGGTTTTTGACGGAAGCGGCAAGCGCGTCGATATAGGCCGGGTCGTCGTGGTAGGGCGGTACGGTGCGCAACGCAGGCTGCCAGCGCAGCTTCATCAGATGTTCGAAAGCCTTGTCGTTCACGGTTGCCGTGGTTGATGCGGCATATTGCGGATAAAGCGGGAAAAGCAGGATTTTTTCGCAGCCCTGCTCCTTCAGCGCGTCGATTTTCGAGGCGATGGAGGGTTGGCCGTAGCGCATCGCCCAGTCGACGACGACATTGGGCAGATCCTTCAACGCTTCCGTCATCAGTTCGCCCTGGCTGCGCGTATAGGTGCGCAGATAGCTTTCATTGTGCTCGTGGTTCCAGATTTCTTCATAGGCCTTGCCGACCTTTTGCGGGCGCTTGTTGAGGACAATGCCGTACAGGATTGGATACCAGTAGAGACGCGACCACTCGATCACGCGCTTGTCGCTCAGAAACTCCGCCAGATAACGGCGCATCGGCCAGTAGTCCGTCCCATCCGGCGTGCCAAGATTGACGAGCAGGACGCCAACCTTGCCAAATGTTATGCGGGGATGGTTTGCGGGGAGTGCGGATAGTTCTGTCGCCATGAATGACACCCTGAAACTCGGACTGGTTGCGCAGGAGCTTTCCCGTTTGAGATAAGGGGCGGAAAGGCTCCATCTTCTTTGTTTTCCGCATGTCGGGCGTAAACCGAAAGGCTTTTGCCAGAGATGCACGAGCTATACGCCCGTATCGTCGATTTGTTCACGTGTTCTAGACGAAATTTCTCAGGATTGAACCACCAGGGAAGGTGATTTCCCCGGTTCGCCGGCGGGGATGTCGTGCTTTGACAAAACACAGTCTGTAATGGCCTGTTTTAACAGGAAAAATAAGAAGCCGGCCCCCCTGTTTGAAGGCCGGCTCCCGATCTGCGGCAAATTGCCCTGTCTCGTTAAAGCTTATTGGGCCGGAAGCTCCAGCTCCTTGCCGATCTCGATATGGTTCGGGTGCTTCAGCGTGTTGGCCTTGGCGATCCGGGTCCAGAGAGCGCCGTCACCATATTTTTCCGCCGCGATCTTCCACAGCGAGTCGCCCTTCTCAACGATATATTTGCTGGCGGCTGCGGCTGCCGCAGCAGGCGCAGTTGTTGCCGGTGCGGTCGCAGCCGGTGCCGGAGCCGCGGTAGTGGCCGGGGCTGGCGCCGTCGCAGCCGGGGCGGGTGCTGCCGGTGCGGGCTGTTTTGCTGGCGCGACGTAATCCGCAGGGGTTACGTCGGTAATGCGTCCATCGATATTGGGCTTATAGGGGCTGTTGGCGCTGATATAGGCTGCAACCGCATCTTCGAGGCTGGGGCCGAAATCATAGGGATTGACCGCCTTGGTTGCGAAGACCTTGTAGCCATCACCGCCCGAGCGCATGTAGTTGTTGGAGACGACGCCGTAGGTCTTGTCGGGATCGAGCGGCACGAAGCCGTCACCTTCCTTGACTTCGACGGAAACGACACGGCTGCCGGCCGGCTTGGAACGGTCGAACGAATATTTGAGACCGGCGACCTGGGCAAAACGTCCTGCCCCTTCCTCGATCTGGCCCGCGCCGTTTTCAAGGGCGGCCACCACATCCGAACCTTTCAGCTGGAACGTGGCGATGGAGTTCTGGAACGGCAGAACCGTCAGGACTTCGCCCATCGTCACCGTGCCGGCATCGATGGAGGCGCGCAGACCGCCGCCATTCTGGATGGCGATGGTGATGCCCTGATCCTTGACGCGATCCAGCAGCGCGTCGGAAACGAGGTTGCCCATCGTGCATTCCTTGGCGCGGCATACTTCCCGCGATCCGTCGATGACGGTTTCCGAAGAGCCGATTTCCTTCTTCTTCATTTCCTCGAGCGGGCCGGCAAGTTCCGTCACGCGCTTGGTGAAGCCCTCGTCCGGCGTGACGGAGGCATCGAGAAGCTTCGGTGCGCCTTCGGCGGATTTGACGACGCCATTGTCATCGAAGGTTACGGTGATATCGCCGAGATATTTCGAATAGGCATAGGCCGTCACGATCGGGACATCGATCCCCGACGGGTTCTTGACGAGTGTGGGATAGGGGCCGGCGGCCTTGGGGTCGGTGCTGGAAAGCAGGGTGTGGCTATGGCCACCCACGATGACGTCGATACCGTCCACCGCCTGCGCTATTTCCTGATCCCTGACATAACCGACATGCGAAAGCAGCACGATCTTGTTGACGCCCTGGTCCTGAATTTCTTTCACGGCACCTTTCAGATAGGTGACCTCGTCTTCGAAGCTGATCTTGTCGCCCGGCGACGAGGTTTCGTTGGTGTCGGTCGCAAGCACGGAAACCACGGCGACCTTCTGGCCGCCCAGATCCTTGATGACATAACCCTTGTACTTATCCGCCAGAATGGAATCGGCCGCCGCCTTGGTGTTTCCGGAAATGATCGGGAACTTCAGCGCGTCGATGAATTTCAGCAGTTCTTCCGGGCCGTCATCGAATTCATGGTTGCCGATCGCCATGGCATCGAAGCCGATACCGTTCATGAACTCCGCAACCGGCCCGCTCTTGTACTGCGTGTAGAACAGGGAACCCTGGAACTGGTCGCCGGCATCGAGAACGAGGAGGTTGGCATTGCTGCCCAGTTCGCCGCGGCGCGCGTCGATCGCGCTCTTCACGCGGGCGATGCCGCCGAAGCATTCGTTCTTTTCCGTTTCGGTGGCAGAGCAGGTCGAATCGAATTTGTTGATCGCCTCGATGCGTGAGTGCAGGTCGTTGATGTGAAGAATGTTAAGTTTGTAGTCGGCCAGAGCGACCCCGGCTGAAAGCGTTATTGCGGAAACGCTCAGCATGCCCAGTCCCAAAATTCTTTTCATCGTCCCTCTCTCCTGTCCAGATCACAATCCGGGCCTGTTGATCATCGTCAGCCCGCAGTTCCCACTCAATCTCTAGTCCGAAAGTATGTCAGTCTTTCAAAGCGCGATGTTTCCATTTAGCGGCAATCGCCGCAAGCGAAATTATGACAGGTCTGCAACAAAGAAAAACGCACGCCTGAGGCGTGCGTTTCAGAAGATCATTCCATTGAAAAGACGGGGTTATCAGCCCTGGCGTGTCAGCGAGAACTGGCTGTTCGTGTCCGTCGTGCAGTTCAATTGTGACGGGGATACGAGGGCGCAGTTGACGCGCGACTGCGTATTGCGCACGAGCGATGTCATGTTGATTTCGTAGAGCGTCGGCGAAATCGTGACATAGGTGCCGGAGGCCAGGAGCGTGTTGGTGTCCGTCGAACGGGTGGAGAAGGAGCCGTTCTGGAAGGTCGACACGATGCCGTTGCGGTCGATCCAGCGGCCATCAACGGCCGGGCCGCGGGAAAGCGAAGGCGCCATCGAGGTCTGCTGCGAGGGACCCGGCGCGACGCATGAAGACACCGCCACGGCGGCACAAAGCAAAGCAGCGCTTGTCTTGAAGTTCATGAGCCTGTTCTCCTGCGATTCGATGAAGTCTTCTGTGTTTCGACCATGCCGTGAAGCGTTCCTTATTTCAAGGCAACGTTGTTCGCTCTCCCCGGTTCCTGACGCCGTGCAGGAAAGCGTCGGCGTGACAAATATGAGACTCCGATCCCTCAGCGCACCAATATGTTGCGGAACTGCCAGGGATCGGACGTATCGATATTGTCGGGAAACAGGCCGGGGCGGCCGTCGAGTGGCGTCCAGTCGGTGTAATGCCCCTCGACCGGGCCGAGATAGGGGCGCTGGACTTCGAGGCAGCGGCGGTAATCCATCTCGTCGGCTTCAACGATGCCGGCCTGCGGATTTTCGATCGCCCAGACCATTCCGGCCAACACGGCCGAACTGACCTGCAATCCGGTCGCATTCTGACTGGGGGCGAGCGAACGCGCCTCCTCCAGGCTCAGCCGCGAGCCATACCAATAGGCGTTGCTGTCGTGGCCATAAAGCAGAACGCCCAGCTCGTCGGCGCCGTCAACAAGCTCTTCTTCGCCAAGCACATGCTGGACAGGCTGCGGGGTGCCGCCATTGCCGAAAAGTTCATGCAGGGAAAGAATGGCGTCGTTGCAGGGGTGATAGGCATAATGACAGGTGGGGCGGTAGGTCACATCGCCACCGTCGTTGCGGACGGTGAAATAGTCGGAAATCGAAATCGCCTCGTTATGGGTGACCAGGAATCCATATTGCGGCCCCTGTCCCGGACACCAGGTCCGCACGCGGGTGTTGGCGCCGGGCTGATCGAGATAGATCGCCGCCTTGTTTCCCTTCTTCTGCTTTTTCGCGTTTTTCGGCATCCAGTTTTCATGTGTGCCCCAGCCCAGTTCGGCGGGCTGAAAACCTTCGGCAATGAATCCCTCGACGGACCAGGTGTTCCAGAACGCGCCAAAGGGCTTCGGTTCCTTCGCCCTCTGTGTGTCGCGCTCGGCCACATGCACGCCCTTGACGCCAAGCTGTTTCATGAGCTTCGCCCAAGCTTCCCGGTCGTGGGGTTGCGGCTCCTCGATCTCAACGCCGAGATCACCGGCGAGATTGACCAGCGCCTGTTTCACGAACCAGGATACCATGCCCGGATTGGCGCCGCAGGTGGAAACCGCTGTCGTGCCGCCCGGCCTGCGCGCCTTTTCCTTCAGCATGGTCTCGCGCAGTGAATAATTGGTTCTGGATGCATTGCCGGCCTTTGCATCGAAATAGAAACCGGGCCATGGCTCGACCACGGTGTCGATATAAAGCATGCCATGCTTGCGGCAGATCCGCATGAGATCGACGGACGCGGCATCAACCGAGAGATTGACGCAGAAGCCCTGCCCCTGAACACCCTTGAGAAGCGGCTTGAGGACTTCCTTGTAATTTTCTTTGGTCAGATGCGTGCGGATATGGCGAATGTTCCTTTCGGCCAGAAACGCCGCGATGTCCTCGCGCGGATCGATGACGACGAGGCGGGTCCTGTCGAAGTTGAAATGACGTTCGATCAACGGAAGAGTGCCGCGCCCGATGGAGCCGAAGCCGATCATGATGATGGGGCCGTCAATATCGCCGTAAATCGGGTGGTTTGCGTCCGTCATTCGTCAATTTTCCTTTTTCAGCCAATAAGTAAGCTAGATCATAAAAGCGAGCGACAATAAAGGGCAGCTGGATGACGGACATATGACGGTGGCGGTCGCCGGACCGAAGCAAGCATCGTTTTCGCCCCTTCCGGCTCTTCGCATTTTAGATAGTGCGTTTATAATTGAATTCTTCTTTTCGTGTATGTGTCCAAGGCTGGGGGGCTTGGCCGGATAACGACAGGGTATTTTTCGCCATTACAGGAGAGTTGCCTGTTGTGAACAGTCTTATCGAGCGTGTCGCAGCGCTTCAGAGTGCTACCCCCGTTTTGATCGCCCTTTATGATTCCGAAGACCGGTTGCGGCATGCCAACCCGTCGTTTCGGGAAAGCTTCCAGCTTGCCCCGCAGGAGTTTCCGACCTGGGCGGATATCATGCGGTTGAATCATCGCCTGCAAACGGGTGTTGTCGTCAGGAACAGGGATTTCGAGGGCTGGCTCCTGTCGGCCCAGTCCCGGCGCGGCAAGCTGCCCTATCGCGCCTTCGAGATGGACATGTATGACGGCCGCTGGTTCTGGATGACGGAGACGGTGCAGCAGGATGGCTGGATGCTGTGCGTCGCAAGTGACGTAACCGAGTTGCGTCAGGGCTACCGCACCCTGCGGCAGGACAGGGATCTGGCGGTGCGCGCCTCGCAGACCGACGAATTGACGGGAACGGCAAACCGCCGCTTCGTCTTCGCCAAGCTGGCGCTGCAGGTGGAACGGGTCGGAAAGGGGCTTGAAGCACCTTTTTGCCTCTGCACGCTCGATATCGATTTTTTCAAGCAGATCAACGATCGCTTCGGTCACAAATGCGGCGACGCGGTGCTGCGCGATTTCGTCGGCATTGCCCATTCCGTCATTCGGCGGGTGGATTGTTTCGGCAGGATCGGCGGTGAGGAATTCATGCTCGTCCTGCCGCGCAGCACGGTGGCCGAAGGCCGGGAAATCGTCGAGCGGTTGCTGCAGAAAGTCCGCCTTTCCCGCCCCCTCGCCGAATTTCCGGATTTCTCCTACAGCTGCTCGGCTGGCATGACGGCCTATCGGCTGGCGGAAAGCGCCGACGATGTTTTCATGCGGGCCGATCAGGCCCTTTATGCGGCCAAGGAAAAAGGCCGTGACCGGCTTCTGGCGGTAACGGCTTAAATCAGCTCCGCCGCAATCAGCCCATGCAGCGAATTGCCGACGAACAGCCGCCGCCCGGCGATGTCCCCAGGTTTCAGTGCCTGTCCGCGGGCCTTGCGTTCACGGATCAGGTCGGCGCGCAGCACTCCTGGCAGAATGCCGCTGTCGAGCGGTGGCGTCAGCAACTGCCCGTCCGGCATTTCGACGAAAATGCTGGTCGATGATCCCTCGCACAATTCGCCGCGTTCGTTGAGCAGGAGAACCTCATCCGCGTCTTCGGCTGAAAACTCGGCGCGGGCGGCCTCATAGGGCTCGCGGCGGGAGGATTTGTGACGATAGAAAGTGTCGGCGGAATCGAGCGTGGTTTGTTTTGCAATGCGGACGCGCCAGACGGTGTCTTCCTGCAGGGGCCGGAACTCGGCCGTTTCGATATCGAGTTCGCCCTTGTAGTTCATCACCAGCTTCACGCAGAGCGGTTTTTCGCCGCCCACCTTCTTTTCCAGCGCCTGAACCGCATTGGCCGGGGCGCGGAAACCGAGCGCGTCGGCCGACCTCAGCAATCGGCGAATGTGCTGGTCGATGCGCTGAAAGCCCGTTTGCGGCTCCCAGCGCAGGGTTTCCCTCAAGGTCAGATCGGCGGGTTTGCGTTTCATTGCCTGTGCTCGTCGCCTGTCATCATGGTCGGTTTCTGCGCCGGCATCATCAACCGGCAAAGCTTGTCCGAAATAGGATAGCCTTGCCGGCTGGCGAGGTTAAGCCTGTTTATTATCCAGCGCTTCAAGCTCGTCGATCAGTCCTTCGATCATCGAAAGCCCCTTGTTCCAGAAGGAGGGGTCGGTGGCATCAAGGCCGAAGGGCTTCAGAAGCTCGGAATGGTGTTTGGTGCCGCCGGCCTTCAGAAGTTCGAAATATTTCTCCTGAAAGCCCGTCTCGGCCTTCTGGTAAACCGCGTAAAGCGAGTTCACCAGGCAATCGCCGAAGGCATAGGCATAAACGTAGAAGGGCGAATGGATGAAATGGGGGATGTATGTCCACCATGTCCCGTAGCCTTCGGAAATGCGGATCGCCGGGCCGAGGCTTTCGGCCTGCACGGAAAGCCACAATTCGCCGATCTGCTCGGAGGTCAGTTCCCCCTGCTTGCGGGCGGTGTGCAGCTTGCGCTCGAATTCGTAAAAAGCGATCTGTCGCACGACGGTATTGATCATGTCCTCGACCTTGCGGGCGAGCATGGCCTTGCGCTCCCTGACGTCCTTGGTGTCGTCGAGCAGCTTGCGGAAGGTCAGCATTTCACCGAAGACCGAGGCGGTTTCGGCAAGTGTCAGCGGCGTGGCGCACATCAATGCACCCTGCTGGCCGGCCAGCACCTGATGCACGCCGTGACCAAGCTCATGGGCAAGCGTCATGACGTCGCGCGGTTTGCCGAGATAGTTGACGAGCACGTAGGGATGAGCCGAAGGCACGGTGGGATGGGCGAATGCGCCCGGCGCCTTGCCGGGACGGGCGGGGGCGTCGATCCATTCCTCATCGAAGAAACGGCGGGCGATATCGGCCATTTCGGGGGCGAAATTGCCATAGGCGGAAAGCACCGTGTCCCTGGCCTCATCCCATGGAATAATCGTGTTCGATGTATCGGGAAGCGGCGCGTTGCGGTCCCAGTAATTCATCTGCTCCATGCCGAGCCATCTGGCCTTCATGGCGTAATAACGGTGGGAAAGACGCGGATAGGCCTTCTTTACGGCGGTGGCCAATGCATCGACCACCTCGCGCTCGACGCGGTTGGCCAGATGGCGGCTGTCGGCAATATCCTCGAACTTGCGCCAGCGGTCGGAAATATCCTTGTCCTTGGCAAGCGTGTTGGTGATGAGGGTGAAGACCCGCAGATTATCCTTGAAGGTGGCGCCCAGCGCTTCCGCCGCTTTCTTTCGGGTCTCGGGTTCCGGCTCCTGCAGCATGTTGAGCGTCACTTCCAGCGGAAGGCTCGCGCCGTCAATGTTGAAACGCAGATCGGCCATCGTCTCGTCAAACAGGCGGTTGAAAGCGGCAGCGCTGGTCATCGATTTTTCGAGGAACAACTGCTCCAGTTGGTCGTCGAGCTGATGCGGCTTGTCCTTGCGCAGATCCACCAGCCACGGCCGGTAATGCCCCGCGGCCGCGTCGTTTTCCATGCAGGCGTCCATCGTCACATCATCGATGCGGTTGAGTTCAAGTGTGAAGAACAGGAGATGCGCGGAAATATCCGTCAGCTTCGCCTGTGCATCTCCGTAGAGCTTGCCGTTCGCCGGGTTCGATGTATCGGAAAAATAGGTCAGTCCGGCAAAGGAACCGATACGACCGATAAGATCGTCCAGTGCCTCATATTCCTTCAGCGCCGCGCCAATACCTTTTTCGCCCGTGGCCTTTGCCGCAGCCTCAAGCTTGCCCTTCCACTTGTTTTCGAAAGCCGCAGCCATGGCCGCCGCCTTCTCAAGATCACCCTTGTATTCCGGTGAATCGCCCGATGGATAGAGATCCGAGAGCTTCCAGCCCGGCAGATCGCCGAGCGCGGGGCCGGAGGTTTCGGCAAGGGAGAACAGGGGCTGCGGGGTGAGGCGATTGAGGGTCATCGAACGTGTCCTTCTGATTATGCTTGCGAAGCATATGGGGCCTTTGTTTCCCGTAGCAATGGATAAAATGCAAGCAAATCTCAAAACTGGATGTTCAAGTCTCCCGTGCCAGAGTGCGGTACAAGGGACCGCATGACGCAGGTCCATAAACCGGAAACCGGAGCCAAAAATGACCGCGCATGTTCTCGTGATAGACGACGATCCCGTCCAGCGCCGCCTGCTCAAAAATGCGGTGGAACGTTATGGGCATCTGGCCTTGCTTGCCGAAAACGGCAAGGCGGGGCTGGAATTGCTCAAGCAATATAGCGGCGAGATCAATGTCATCGTCCTCGACCTCATGATGCCGGAGATGGATGGCCTTACCTTCTTGAAGGCCGTCGGCGAACTTGGCACGGATGTTCCTGTCATCGTCCAGACCGGGCAGGGCGGCATCGATACCGTCGTGCAGGCCATGCGCGCCGGCGCTTTCGATTTTGTCGTCAAGCCGGTCTCGCCGGAAAGGATAGGCGCCGCCATTTCCAATGCCCTCAAACTCGACAGGAGAGAGGCAAAGGCCCGCACGGGCAGACGTGGACGGAGCAATGCAGTGAATTTTACCGATATCGTGTCCGCAAGCCCCGCAATGCTGAGGGTCATAGAACTGGCGCAGCGCGCCGCCCAGTCCAGCATTCCCGTGGTGCTGGAAGGCGAGTCCGGTGTTGGCAAGGAAATGGTCGCCCGGGCTATCCAGTCCGCCGGCGACAGGGCGAACAAGCCGTTCATCACCGTCAATTGCGGCGCCATCCCGCATAATCTGGTGGAGAGCATCCTCTTCGGCCATGAAAAGGGCGCGTTTACGGGAGCTACGGAAAAACACATCGGCAAGTTCATGGAAGCGGATGGCGGTACGCTGTTCCTCGATGAAATCGGCGATCTGCCGCTGGACGTGCAGGTCAAGCTGCTGCGCGCGGTTCAGCAGGGTGAAATCGAAACCGTCGGCTCGGCACGGGTGCAGAAGGTCAATGTCCGGCTGATCTCCGCCACCAACAAGAACCTGATCGAAGAGGTGAAGGAAGGGCGCTTCCGCGAAGACCTTTATTACCGCCTCAACGTTTTCCCGATCACCATTCCGGCGCTGCGTCGCCGCAAGGAAGATATTCCGCATCTCGCAAGGGTTTTTGCCGAGCGTTTTTCCGCCGAGCAGAAACTGCCCAATCCGGTCGGTCTTGATGCCAGCGCGCTGGCGCTTCTGACGGCCTATGACTGGCCGGGCAATATTCGTCAGCTTGAAAACGCGGTCTTCCGTGCCGTTGTGCTGTCGCAGGGCGAGGAACTGGCGGATACCGATTTTCCGCAGATCGCGTTGCAGCTGCCGGAATTTGCGGCGATGGACGATGCGGGTGATTCCATCCGCTCTCCGTCCGGGTCGTCGCTGAAGCTGGCCGCCTATTCACCGCCGCCACCGCCTGCCGAAAGCCACGCCGCCGTGGAAGAGCCAACGGATGTTTCCACCACCATCTATCGGGGCGGAAACCTGATCTCGAGCATGGACGAAGCGGGCAATATTCGAAAGCTGGCCGAGATCGAGGAGGAGCTTATCCGCTTCGCACTGCGTTTTTATCGCGGGCAGATGAGTCAGGTTGCGAGGAAGCTCGGCATCGGCCGTTCGACGCTTTATCGAAAACTGAAGGATTACGGCATCGATCCCGACGATCCCCTTCGAGATGCCGCGTGACGTCGCAAATGGCGTATTCCCCGGCAGATCGTGAGATTCGTTAACTTCTGAGCAAGGATATCCGCTTACCGTCTATAAACCTCTTGTTAGTGGCTGATTCACTATGTAGAGGAAGGTTGCATGTGTGTGGCAATTTTGCCATCGTGTCACCGTATTTGACGTTCATTTGAGGCAATGTGACAGAAATTGTCTTCCAGGCGGGGATCGAATTGCCATATCTGCATCGGAATAACGCGCTTTCGGCAAAGATTGCGCGCGGCTTGATCAAGGATATATGCACGAAGCTGTCGGCACGCGCTGTCACCTTTGCCTGCCTGATGCTCGCCGCAATGCCTTTCGCAGGCATTTCGGCGACGGAAGCCGCCGCCGAAACACGCAGCCTCAAACTGTATTATATCCATACACGCGAGAAGGCGGTCATCACCTTCAAGCGCAATGGAAAATATGACCAGAAAGGTCTGCAGGAACTGAACCGGTTCCTGCGCGACTGGCGCCGCAATCAGCCGACACGCATGGACCCGCGCCTTTTCGATCTCGTCTGGGAAGTCTATCGTCGCAGCGGCGCGACTGATTATATCAACGTCGTTTCCGCCTTCCGTTCGCCGGAGACCAATGGTCTGCTGCGTTCGCGCACCAAGGGCGTTGCGGAAAAAAGCCAGCATATGCTTGGCAAGGCGATGGATTTTTACATACCCGGCGTGAAGCTTTCCCGCCTGCGCGAAATCGGCATGCAGATGCAGATCGGTGGCGTCGGCTTTTATCCCAGCTCCGGTTCTCCCTTCGTGCACATGGATGTTGGCGGCGTTCGCGCCTGGCCGCGCATGAGCCGTCAGGAACTGGTGCGTATCTTCCCGAACGGCAACACGCTGCATCTTCCTTCCGACGGCAAACCGCTTCCGGGTTACGAGCAGGCTCTGGCCGATTACAAGAAGCGCGTCAGCTCCTCTTCCATTCAGGTAGCTTCCAGCGCCGGTGCCGGTCCTGCCTCCTCCGGTGGTGGCGGCAAGCGCAAGACATTGCTGCAGGCGCTGTTTGGCGGCGGAGGCGACGAGGATGAAGATCCCGATAGCATCGCAGCGCCGGCGCCGGCAGAACGCCCGGCCGTCGCCCGTCCGGCCGCTCCGCAGCAGGCCGCTCCCGAGCCGGAACCGACAATTGCTGTTGCTTCAGCGCAATCTCTTCCCGGCGTGAACGATGCGCCGCTGCCGACGGCTCGTCCCGCTTTCGGCAACCAGCCGCCGGCCAATACCGGCCTTGCGACCGCGCTTTATTCTCCTGCCCGCAATGCAGCGCAGGACGCGCTGCAGGCAGCGACGACGCCGACACCGGCTTCCGCTCCGGCCGAGCGCCAGCAATTTGCTGATCTGGCCGAGGTCTCCGTGCCGGTGCCGACGCTTCTCGGGCCGCGTGGCATGAGAGGGGATGCGGAAGGATCGATACTGACGGCTTCCGCCGATGGTGCGACACCGGCGGCGACAGGTGAACTTGCCTCCGTTCCGGTTCCCGCGAATCGGCCGGCCGTGGCGGAAGCCCTGCTTGCGGCTGCCAATGCCGATCCGGAAGGTGAAGACGATCTCGCCGAGGCCCAGCAGGATACGCTTTCTCCGACGGTGGTTGCGGCTCTTGAACAGAGTGGTCAGGCTGCGCGTTCGCAGGTCCAGTCCGCAGCGATGCCGACGGCCGCGCCGTTCCCGGCCGCCGTCAACCACAAGGTCACGGTTGCGCCTGCTCAAACCGCCAAGGCGGAGCCGCAGGAAGGTTTCGGTGATGCCTTCGATCTGAAGCCTGCCATCAATGGCGGTCTCACTGCCGGTCTGCCGACCAAGGGTGGACGACCGAGCAAGCAGGATGCGGCGGTTTCCCATCAGGCGATGGTCGGCGGTGGCCGTCTGACGCAGGACCTGATCTCGGATTGGGCGCTTAACCAGAACAAGGGCACGACCGGCCGCTCGGTAAAGGCGCCGCGTGTTGTCGCCAACCGTATGCTCAGCCACGACATGTCGGCTTCGGCGACCTCCGCAAGCTTCAAGCCCGGTGCGGCGGCAATCGAGTCCAGCCGCTTCAGCACGCCTGTGAAGATGCACTGATCCCTGCCTTTGCGATGAGGCCGAATGGTCAATAAAAAACCCGCCGTTGCCGGCGGGTTTTTTATGCGTGGAGGTGGGCGCTTATCAGACGCCGCTCTGGCCGTCCGAGCCGATATAGGCGATACGCACCATATTGGTCGCGCCGGGCGTGCCGAGCGGTACACCGGCCGAGATGATGATGCGGTCGCCCGGCTTGCCGAAGCCTTCGGAAACGACGATGCGACAAGCGCGGTTCACCATGTCGTCGAGGTCGCTGGCATCGCCAGTGACAACGCAGTGCAGGCCCCAGACAACCGACAGGCGGCGCGCGGTCTGGATGATCGGCGACAGCGCGATGATCGGAACCTGCGGCCGTTCGCGCGCGGCGCGCAGACCGGTCGTGCCCGAGGACGTATAGGTGACGATTGCCGCAAGCTTCAGCGTTTCGGCGATCTGGCGGGCGGCAAGCGAAATGGCGTCGGCGCCTGTCGGTTCAGGCTGGGCGCGCTGCGCATAGATGATATTGGAATAATAGGGGTCCTGCTCCACCGTGCTGGCAATGGAGGCCATGGTGGAAACCGCTTCCACCGGGTAGTCGCCGGAGGCGGATTCAGCAGAGAGCATGATGGCGTCAGCGCCTTCGAAGACGGCGGTGGCGACGTCGGAGACCTCGGCGCGGGTCGGCACGGGAGCGGTGATCATCGATTCCAGCATCTGCGTGGCGACCACGACCGGCTTGCCAGCGCGGCGGCAGGCGCGGGTCAGCTGTTTCTGGATGCCCGGAACGGCTTCCAGCGGCATTTCGACGCCGAGATCGCCGCGGGCGACCATCAGCGCGTCGGAAAGCTCGATGATTTCCTCGATGCGCTCGACAGCCTGCGGCTTTTCGATCTTCGACATCAGGCCGACGCGGCCGCGCGCGATCTTGCGAACTTCGGCAAGGTCCTCAGGACGCTGGACGAAGGAAAGCGCGACCCAGTCCACCTCGTTGGTGGCGAGAACAGCGTCGAGGTCGACGCGGTCCTTGTCGGTCAAAACGCCGACGCCAAGCAGCGTGTCGGGCAGGCTGATGCCCTTGCGGTCGGAAATGCGGGTGCCGGAAATGACGGTGGTGACGATGCTCTTGCCGTCGCTCTTTTCGGCGCGCAGGTGCAGCTTGCCATCGTCGATCAGCAGGCGGTGGCCGGGTTTTACCGCCTCGAGGATTTCAGGGTGCGGCAGGAAAACGCGGGTGTTGTCGCCGGGCGTGTCGTTGTTATCAAGCGTGAAGGTCTGGCCCGGAACGAGCTCGACCTTGCCTTCGGCGAATTTTCCGACGCGCAGCTTGGGACCCTGCAGGTCGGCCAGAATGCCGATGGGGCGGCCGTTGCGGCTCTCGACCGAGCGGATGCGCTGAATGAGCGTCCGCATCACGTCGTGGCTCGCATGGCTCATATTGATCCGGAAAAGATCCGCGCCGGCGAGATGCAGCTTCTCGATCATCGCCTCTTCGGAAGAGGCCGGGCCGAGAGTTGCAAGAATTTTGACTTTGCGGTTACGCTTCATCAGTTTTGATTTCCCTGTGTGCCTGGCGTATCGGAAAGCTGGACCATCCAGCTGCCCTGTCTGCCCGTGTCATATTCCTTGAAACCCATTCTCTGGAAGCTGCGGGCATAACAATCATCCACGCCGGCGATCTTGAACTCGTTTTCCGCCACACACATGTTGACGTCACCGGTCCAGCGGCCGCCATGGGCGGCGTCCTCGGCATAAAGATAATAATAACGCGACTGCAGCTCACCCTCGATCAGCGTAGCGCATGTCGAGGAGGGGACCTGCCACCAGCCTTCGCTGACCCAGCCCTCCTGTGCCCGGTAGCCGATTGCGACCCCCACGAGATTCTGCGTGCTGTTGCAGACGCGAAAATCCGCACGCGCGGGCTCCGCGATCATGAACGGGGCCAAAAACAATGCCGCTGCGGAAAAAAGACGGGCAAGATGCCGAAAATGGCGAGGAAGAGCGAGAGATGACTGAGTCACGGCTTCCATCCGGATTCCATGGTTATAATGAACACACTTCTTGGCGTGGCCGCCCAAGAAAGTCAACGCGATTTTAATCGATTATATTGTTCGTGGGATCATGAGTACGGTAAGGTAGATGGCTGTTCTTTCGCCGAAACTTGCGCCCGGCCTCAAGCCATGCCATCAAGCTTTTCTCCTCAATCCTGCCCCAGAAAATCATCGATGAACGACTTCATACCCTATGAAATCATAGAAGGCGAATATGACAAAGGCATGGTTCTTCTGGCCGACCATGCGATGAACCTTCTGCCGGCACACTACGGCAAACTTGGCCTTCCGCAAACCGCTTTTCATCGCCATATCGCATTTGATATCGGCATAGAAGGGTTGACGCGGTCGCTTGCCGCCCGTCTCGGCGTGCCGGCGGTGCTTGGACGGTTTTCGCGGCTGTTGATCGATCCGAATCGCGGCGAGGACGATCCGACCCTCATCATGAAGATTTCGGACGGGGCGATCATCCCCGGCAATCACCCGATTTCGGACGAGGAATGGCAAAGGCGCATCGAGATTTTTCACCGGCCCTACCACGATGCCGTGGACCGCGTGCTGACCGGTGTTGCTGCAGCTTCGGAAGAAGCGCCGCTGGTTCTGTCGCTGCATTCCTACACGCCGTTCTGGAAGGAAACGCCGCGGCCCTGGCATGCGGCGGTTCTCTGGGACACGGATAATCGTGCTGTCGACCCGCTTCTGGCGCATCTGCGCGCCACGGGCGACATTCTCGTTGGCGACAACGAACCCTATGACGGGGCGCTCAAGGGCGACACCATGTACCGTCACTGCATGATGAAGGGCATACCGCATGCGCTTCTTGAGGTTCGGCAGGATCTGATCGCGAATGAAGAAGGGATTGCTGAATGGTCGGACCGGCTCGCTCCCATTTTCGCCGCAATGAACGACGATCCCGTCTTGCATGAATATCAGCTGTTCGCCTCCCGCACCGGCCCCTATTGAGCCTGGAGTTTTGCCATGACGAATGAGAACGATAATCGGCAGGTCGAATTCGAGGCGGCGGCATTTCGCCGTCTCGTGAAGCACCTTCGTGAACGCCACGACGTGCAGAACATCGACCTGATGAATCTCGCCGGCTTTTGCCGCAACTGCCTTTCCAACTGGTACCGGGAAGCGGCCGAGGAGGCTGGCGTTCCGCTCAGCAAGGATGAATCCCGGGAAATCGTCTATGGCATGCCCTATGACGACTGGAAGGAAAAGTATCAGGCGGAAGCGAGCGACGCCCAGAAAGCCGCCTTTGAGCAGAACCGGCCAAGTGAATAACCCCTGATCGACGGAAACGACTTGACGTGAGGCCCGGCAATGGGCAGTTCACAGGCCTGAATTTGTGCCGCTCGGCCGGCGGCGACCGGCGGGAGCTTCCAGCCGGATGGAATGAACAAGGCTCAGATGAGCCGCCAATGAAGGATGATATGATGGACGAAACCAGCACCACAGAAACCGTTGCCGCCGCCGAACTGCGTCAGTTCATCGAGCGCGTCGAGCGTCTCGAGGAAGAAAAGGCCGCCATTCAGGGCGATATCAAGGATGTCATGGGTGAGGCGAAGGGCCGTGGTTACGATACCAAGGCGATCCGCACCATCATCCGTTTGCGCAAGAAGGATGCCAATGAGCGCATCGAGGAAGAAACCATCCTTCAGACCTATATGGCCGCACTTGGCATGGAATGATCGGCTGACGATCCCCTAATGACAAATCGCCGCTTTTGCGGCGATTTTTGTTTGATCCCTGCAAAAATCAGCTGCGCCTGCCTGCCAGCTTCTCGGAAAGGTCGATGGCCTGTTTGCGGGCGTCCTTGTCGGCCGGGTAGAGCGCCAGATAACGCTCCCATGCCTTCAGCGCCAGCTCGTCGCGACCGGAAGCCTCGAGGATATTGGCAAGGCTGGCGAGCGCCGGGAAATAGCGTGGCTCCTTCTCCAGCGTCAGATTGATGTCCGCCATTGCCTTGCGGGTGTCGCCATCGGAAAAATGCACCATGGCGCGGCGATAGGGTGCCTGCACATAGTCCGGATCGAGCAGAATGACCTGATCGAGAAAATCATAAGCCGCGGCATTGCGTTTCTCGTCTGCTGCTTCGCCGGCCCATTGCATCAGGAGATTGATCGTTGCGCTGCCGGAATCGTTCCATTCGGAGGCGATCTGGTTGGCGATGCTGCGCGCCTTGACCGCGTTCCGTTCTTTCTTCAGCGATGTGAAGAGGGTGTCGACGGTTTTTGCCGGGGAAGACGTCGATTCGGTCGCAGCAGGAGGCTGCCCGTCCGCAGCATGACCAATAGCGGTCATTCCCGGAAGCGGGAGGCCTGAAAACAGGAAAGCCTGAGCGACGATGATAGCCGTGCAAAAACGATTTGGGCGCATGGGTTAAAGATTAACCCTCCTGCGCCCAATATCAAATGCAAAGTTTTGCTCTGTCAACAAAGTGATCCGCGACCTGGATCGCGAACCGCAGTCGCAGTCAATCAGCCCTGACGAGCCTTGAAGCGCGGGTTCTGCTTGTTGATGATGTAGACGCGGCCCTTGCGGCGAACCAGGCGGTTATCGCGATGACGGGCCTTAAGCGCTTTAAGCGAATTCTTGATCTTCATTTTACTGGTCCGCAGTTTTGCACGGTTTCTGCCGTGCTTATTCAAACAATCAAAAGCGCGCAACGGGGCGCGCTCTTTTCGGTTGGCAGGCAGATACCCGTTTGAGCCCTGCCTGTCAACACTTGCCGGTGTCTTTGCCTTAAAAGACTGAGGCTTTTCCTGTGTGAAGAAGCTCTGTCACATGGCCCATCTTGCGGCCCGGCCGCGCTTCGGTCTTGCCGTAGAGATGCACGAGACAGTCTTTTTTCGAAAGCCACGCCGGCACATCGTTGATGTCATCGCCGATGAGGTTGGTCATGACGCAATCGGAGTGGCGCTCCGTGCCGCCGGGAGCAAGGCCGGATACGGCGCGAATATGCTGCTCGAATTGCGAGATAACGCAGGCGGCCTCTGTCCAGTGGCCGGTATTGTGGACACGCGGCGCCATTTCATTGGCCACCAGCGAGCCGTCAGGCAGGACGAAGAATTCGATGCCGATGACACCGACATAATCGAGCGCTGCCAGAAGCTTTTCCGCTGACTGAACGGCAACCGCCTTTGCCGCGTCGGAAAGAGCGGCCGGAACGGTCGATGTGTGCAGAATGCCGTTCCGATGGACATTTTCGGCCGGATCGTAGCAGGTGACGGCGCCGTCCCGGAAGCGGGCGGCGATGATCGAAATTTCCCGCTCGAAGGCGACGAAGCTTTCGAGAATGAGCGGCACGCCACCCAGGGCGCCGAAGGCGCCGGCGAGGTCTTCGCCGCCCCGGAACAGGCGCTGGCCCTTGCCGTCATAGCCCATGCGGCGTGTTTTCAGCACACCCTTGCCGCCAAAGGCGGCCAGGGCCGATTCCAGCTCTTCCTGGCTGTCCACGGCGCGAAAATCGGCGGTGGGAATGCCACAGCCATTAAGGAAGCGCTTTTCGGTCAGCCGGTCCTGCGAGGCACTGAGCGCCTGTGGCGGCGGATAGACGGGAACGGAAGCGGCGAGCGCCTCGGCTGCTGCGACAGGTACGTTCTCGAACTCATAGGTGACGACGTCACAAAGGCGGGCAAGCTCCGCAAGGGCGCGTTCATCGTCATAACCCGCGACGATCTGGCTGTTGCAGACCTGCGCGGCAGGACAATCGGCCTGCGGTTCCAGCACGATGGTGCGGTGGTTGAGGCGGGCTGCGGCCATCGCCAGCATACGGCCAAGCTGCCCACCGCCGATGATGCCGATGGTCAGGTCATTCATCTTCGCCATCACTGGGCGCTGTCCATCGGATATTCGGCGACGGCTGCCGACTGGCGCGCGCGCCATGCATCCAGCCGGTCTGCCAGATCGTCATCGCCAAGCGCCAGAACCGCGGCCGCCAGCAGGGCGGCATTGATCGCGCCGGCCTTGCCGATGGCGAGCGTGCCGACGGGAATGCCGGCGGGCATCTGCACGATGGAATAAAGGCTGTCCTGGCCGGACATCGTCTTGGACTGTACCGGAACACCGAAGACCGGCAGCGGCGTCATGGCGGCAGTCATGCCCGGCAGATGGGCGGCGCCGCCGGCACCGGCGATGATGACCTTGAAACCTTCGTCCTTCGCGCCATTGGCGAAATCATAAAGCCTGTCGGGCGTGCGGTGGGCGGAGATGATACGGGCTTCGTATTCCACATCAAGCGCATCCAGCGTATCGGCGGCGTTCTTCATGGTTTCCCAATCGGACTGGCTGCCCATGATGATGGCGACGGGGGGTGTTTCTGCTGTCACTTGGCTTCTCCGGCTCAGGCGATGATATCGGGAATGACCTGGTCTTCGAGCTGGGTCATCTTGTCTTTGACGGCCAGCTTCTTCTTTTTCATGCGCTGTATTCTCAAGGCATCGCAGCTGGTCTGGATCATCGCATTGATCGCAGCGTCGTAGTCCTCATGCTCCTGACGCAGCCGCGCCAGCGTGAGCCTGATGTCCGCCTGGTCCTGATCGGGCATCTTGTCATCCCCATTTTATGCCAGCCGGATGGCCTCCGGCGCGTATGTCATCTTTCACGAGCCTCTATCATCAAATCGCGGTAACGGGAAGTTATCCCTTGCGACCAAATTGCCCACTTATCGCCTTCATTTCGCCTTCGACAATATCACCAATCCATGTCACATTGTCGTCGCAAACCTGAAACTCCAGCGATGGAGAGCTGGAGGTAGGTTTAAAAAAGGAAGGACGTGCCGCATGACCATTCAGGCTCATATTGCATCGCTCGAAAAGAAACACGGCGCTCTGGAGGAGGAGCTCGAAAGTATTCTTGCTTCCCCGTCTTCGGACGATACGGCGATTGCCGACCTTAAACGTCGTAAACTGCGCCTGAAGGATGAGTTGCAGAGGCTTAGGGCCTCCACGAGGCATTGAACAATGCCAGGCCGCGGCCTTCGATGAGATGAAGGACTGATGGCTGGATTTCTTTCGGCCCTGGCAGCACCCGCAGTGCAGCCGGGGCTTTTTAATGGCCGCGAAAGGCTAGAATGGCAGCCCGTCCCACAGCAGTTTCAGCGCGGCGACAAACGCCATGGCATACATGAGCGGATAAAACACGGCCGGCTTCAGATATTTTACCACCCTTGCGCCCGCAAGCGTCGCCAGCATCGCCACGGGCAACAGGCTGGCCGACGTCTTGAGGTTGGTGGCGTCGAGCGCGCCCAGCGCAAAATAAGGGATGAGCTTGATTGCGTTCATGATGGCGAAGAAGCGCACGCTCATGCCGGTATAGGTTTTGGGATCGAGTTTCAGCGGCAGGACGTAGATCTGGAAGGGCGGGCCGCCCGCATGGGCCACGAAGCTCGCGTAACCCGACAGGCTGGACCAGAGCGTTGCGGCCACCGGTCGCTGCGGTCTGGCCGGGATTTCGTGC
Organism: Rhizobium rhizogenes; assembly: GCF_002005205.3. The sequence continues at coordinate 1,437,623 of NZ_CP019702.2, forward strand.
CCTTTCCGGCTTTTGAAGCTCTCGTGGAAATAGCGCAGCACGAACAGGATCGTTACCGAGGCGACGACCAGACGCATGGCGTCCGCGGAGATAAGGCTGGAGGTTGCCCAGCCCAGCGCAATGCCGGCAATTGCGCCCGGCAGCATGATGAGCAGCGTTTGCCGATGATTGTGGTGCCGCCACGCCCAGAGTGCCACAAGATCCATGACGATCAGGATCGGCAGGAAGATCGCGGCGGCCTGAACCGGCGAGACTGCGAGCGCCATCAGCGGCACGCCCATCAATGCCAGCGCACCGCCCAGCCCGCCCTTTGAGAGGCCGACGAGCACGACTGCGGGAATGGCGACGAGGAAAAAATGAAAATCGGTCAGCATGGATGGATGGTTGATCCTTTCGCCGGTCCGGTTTATCGGATTTATCATATCAAAACGAGTGCAGATCGCGCCGGAAGTGTCTTCTGCCTGAAATGGACGAACCGATGACCACAGTTGAAGACCGTTGCCGCCTTGTCCTGATCGTTCCGCAATCGGACGATGCGCAAAAGCAGGCGGCAGATTTGGAAGGCGCGCTGCGGGGCGGCGATGTGGCTTCGGTCATCATTCCGCAATATGGGCTGGATGACGCCGCTTTCCAGAAACGCGCCGAACTGATCGTGCCGATCGTGCAGAAAGCGGGTGCGGCCGCCCTTATCGCCGGCGACAGCCGCGTCGCTGGCCGCGTGAAGGCGGACGGCCTGCATGTGGCCGGCAATGCCGAGGCGCTTGCCGAGGCCGTTGAAAAATTCACGCCCAAAATGATCGTCGGCGGCGGCAATGCGGATGATCGGCACAAGGCTCTGGAGCAGGGTGAGAGCAATCCGGATTACGTCTTTTTCGGAAAGCTCGAAGGTGACATCAAGCCGGAGGCGCACCCCAAGAACCTGGCGCTCGGCGAATGGTGGGCGTCGATGATCGAAATTCCGGCCATCGTCATGGGCGGCACGGATGTTTCCTCGGTGGTTGCCGTTGCGGAAACCGGTGTGGAGTTCGTGGCGATGCGCAGCGGCGTTTTTGACAATGCCGGTGGCGCTGCTCAGGCCGTTTCTGAAATCAACGCCCTGCTTGACGAAAAAGCGCCACGGTTTGACGGTTGATACAGGCGATGATCATGCGCTCGGTTCACCTCCGCCTTTCCGTTTCACTGCTGGCGCTTGCTTTCGGCGCGCAGGCGGGCGTCGCTTTTGCCCAATCCGGGCCGCAGAGCGAAAGCAATGCGCTTTCCCGGCAGCTGGAAAATGAGGCTCAGCCAACCCGTCAGGGCAGGGTGCAATCCGAAGAGCAGAAGGATTTGCAGCCCTCCGCGGGTGTGAATGTCTATCAGCGCATGGGGGCGGATCTGCCGGCTCTGCCGCCTGAAAAGGAATTCAAGGGCAGGGTGGACGAAGCCTATGGGCATTTTCAGCGTGGCGAATATGTGCAGGCGCTCGACAAGGCTCTGAACCGCGCGCAGAACGGTGATGCGTCCGCCCAGACACTGGTGGCGGAAATGATGTCGCGTGGCCTCGGCATCGCCCGTGATGAAAAGACCGCGGCCTTCTGGTACCAGCAGGCGGCGCAGGGCGGCGATCCCGTCGCCATGTTCAAATTCGCGCTGATCCTGATGGAAGGCAAATTCGTCACGCGTGACAAGGTCAAGGCCGACGATTTCATGCGGCGCGCGGCGGAAGCCGGAAATGCTTCCGCCCAGTTCAACTGGGGGCAGATTCTGGTGTCGGAAAATCCCGGTGCCAAGGGCCTGCTGATGGCTTTGCCGTTTTACGAGAAATCCGCCGAGCAGGGCATTGCCGATGCGCAATATGCGGTATCGCAGATCTACTGGTCGGTGAAGGACGTTCCCGCCGAAAAGAAGGCCAAGGCGCGCGACTGGCTGACGCGGGCCGCCAAGGCCGGTTACGATACCGCGCAGGTCGATCTCGGCATCTGGCTGGTCAACGGTTTCGGCGGCGAGCGCAATCTGGATGAGGGTTTCCGTTGGCTTTATGGGGCGGCCCAGCGTGGCAACGTCGTGGCGCAGAACAAGGTGGCGCATCTCTACATTCAGGCGCTCGGCACCCGGCCCGATCCGGTGGAGGCAGCCAAATGGTACGTGCTTTCCCGCCGTGCCGGGTTGAAGGATCCGGGGCTCGAGGACTTTTATCTGGGGATCACCGATGAGCAGCAGAAAAAGGCGATCGATGCTGCAAATCGTTTCCGCCCGATGTGAGGTTGCCGCCTTTCCTTTGCCGCCCGCATCCCCATTCGGGCTTTTTGCCTTGAATTTCCGCGCGTTTTGTGGTCTTGAACCGCAAACTTTCAATTCAAGAAAATAATGACGTGCCTGCCCGATGCGCTTTCGGGCGGCTCGCAAGCTTTCCAGGAAACAACATCGATGGCCCGTTCAGCCCTTCTCAATGTCATGGTTCAGGCCGCCATCAAGGCGGGTAAGTCTTTGTCGCGTGACTTCGGTGAAGTGCAGAACCTTCAGGTTTCGGTCAAGGGACCGAGCGATTTCGTCTCGCAGGCGGACCTGAAAGCCGAAAAAATCGTGCGCGATGAGCTGATGAAGGCCCGCCCGACCTACGATTTTCTGGGCGAGGAAGGCGGCGAGGAAAAGGGCAGCGATGGTGCGCATCGCTGGATCGTCGATCCGCTTGATGGCACCACCAACTTCCTGCACGGCATTCCGCATTTCGCGGTTTCCATCGCGCTGGAGCGGAACGGTGAGGTTGTCGCCGGCGTGATCTTCAATCCGGCCACCGACGAACTCTACACCGCCGAGCGCGGCGGCGGCGCTTTCCTCAACGATCGCCGCATCCGCGTTGCGGCGCGCAAGGTCCTGACCGATTGCGTCATCGGCTGCGGCGTGCCGCATCTCGGCCGAGGCAATCACGGCAAATTCCTGGTCGAGCTTCGCCACGTCATGGGCGAAGCCGCAGGCATCCGCCGCATGGGTGCAGCTTCTCTCGATCTGGCTTATGTCGCCGCAGGCCGTCTCGACGGTTTCTGGGAAGCCGATCTTTCGCCCTGGGATATGGCGGCCGGTCTGGTGCTGATTCGTGAAGCCGGCGGCTTTGCCTCGGACATCAAGGGCGGCTCGGATATTTTCGGCAGCGGCACCGTTGCCGCCGGTAACGAATATATCCACAAGGCGCTTGTCGAGGTCGCCAACCGTCCGGTGCCGGGCCGCTGACGGGTTTTCGGCGGAAAACCTGCCGTTTTCAGCAAGTTTTAGTCGCCCGGCGAATGTTCGCCGGGCGTTTTTGTTTTTCGTCGCCGGGTACCTGTCCGTTTTCGTGAAATGCCTGTGACGAAAGCCCGGCTTTTCGCTTCAAATCGTCGCAATTTTCAAATAGCTTCCGCTTGATACGTGACCAGAGGGAATGCGAACGTTATGGCGGATTCGGAGCTGCTCGATCTTGGCGTCGAGAAACCGGTGACCACGCGGCAATACAGCCACAAGCTGTCCAGCCCCACACCGTTTCTCTGGACGATGGTTCTGTTTCTGATCCTCGTCGGCTTTCTGGCGGCGATTCTCTATCGGCAGGCGCATACCGCCTTCATGACCAATCCGGGCCTGAATGGTTTCATTCTCGGCGTGCTCGCCATTGGCATCATTCTGGTTTTTACCCAGACCATGAGCCTGCGCTCCGAGGTTCGCTGGTTCAATGCCTTCCGTGCCGCCGGCAGCGTTGAAAAGGTCGGTCGGGCGCCAAAGCTGCTCGCCCCGATGAGCACGCTGATCGGCAAGCGGGGGGAGGTTAGGCTTTCCACTGTCACTCAAAGAACCATCCTCGATTCCATCGCGACCCGCCTCGATGAATCACGCGACACGTCGCGTTACCTCGTCGGCCTTCTGGTCTTTCTCGGTCTGCTTGGCACCTTCTGGGGTCTGATCGGCACCATCGGCGCCATCAGCAACGTCATCCAGTCGCTTGATCCGAGCGCCGGCGACAGCAACGATATTCTAGGCTCGCTCAAGGCCGGCCTCACCGCGCCGCTCGCCGGCATGGGAACGGCCTTTTCCTCGTCGCTTCTTGGTCTGTCGGGGTCGCTGATTCTCGGCTTTCTCGATCTTCAGGCCGGCCGCGCGCAGAACCGCTTTTATACCCAGCTCGAAAACTGGTTGTCGTCGGTAACGGATACGACAACGGACGGGCCGCGGGAATTCAAGGCGGAATCCGGCGCTGTGGTCAGCACCGAACGCTCGCTTGCGGCCATGACCAGCCTTGCCGAAGGCATTCAGGGCCTCGTCAAGAACATGCGCAGCGAACAGCAGATGTTGCGAGACTGGATCGAGGCGCAGCAGGAGGAATCGAAATCGCTCCGCCGCACGCTTGACCGGCTGTCCGCGCGGATTGACAGCGACACGAAATCTTCCGGGCGCACCCGGCACGATAACGGGAGCGAATAGCCATGGCGCTGGCGCGCAACCGCCGCCGCGACAGGGGCGTGGATTATTGGCCGGGTTTTGTCGATGCGCTGTCGACGCTGCTGATGGCCATCATGTTTTTGCTGACGGTCTTCGTGCTGGCACAGTTCGTTCTGTCGCGGGAAATCACCGGCAAGGACGAGGTGCTGACGCGCCTCAACAGCCAGATTGCCGAATTGACCGAGCTTCTGGCCATGGAAAAAGGCAATAAGCAGGATATAGAGGACGCGCTGGCAAGCCTGCAATCGACGCTTGCCGCATCCGAGAACGAGCGTTCCCGCCTGCAGGCGCTGCTCGATGCGGGATCGGGCAGCAATGCGAGCGCCAATGCGCGGATCGGCAGTCTGAGCGGTGAGCTGGACGAGCAGCGGCAGGCCAATTCCCGCGCTTCTGCGCAGATCGAATTGCTCAACCAGCAGATCGCGGCACTGAGGGCGCAGATCGCATCGGTGGAGGCCGCCCTGCAGGCTTCGGAAGCCAAGGACGCTTCGTCCCAGGTCAAGATTGCCGATCTTGGCCGCCGGCTCAATGTCGCGCTGGCGCAGAGGGTGCAGGAACTGAACCGTTATCGTTCGGATTTCTTCGGCCGCCTGCGCGAAATCCTCTCGGATCGTGAAAACATCCGCATCGTCGGCGACCGTTTCGTCTTCCAGTCGGAGGTTCTGTTTCCTTCCGGCGGCAGCGATCTCAATCCGGAAGGCCAGGCGGAAATGGCAAAGCTGGCGGCCGCCCTTATCGATCTCGCCAAGGAAATCCCGGCGGAGATCAACTGGGTCCTGCGCGTGGATGGCCATACGGATAATGTCCAGCTTTCCGGTTCCGGCCGCTACCGCGACAATTGGGAACTTTCCTCTGCCCGCGCCACATCCGTCGTGAAATTCCTGGTCTCCAGGGGTGTGCCGGCAAACCGGCTGGTTGCCGCCGGTTTCGGCGAGTATCAGCCGATTGCCGAAGGCGATACGCCGGAAGCACGGCAGCAGAATCGCCGTATCGAACTCAAGCTCACCGAGCGCTGATATTGCCAGCCACATCATGGCGGTTGCCTTCTGACGGAAGTAAATTTACGTTCGCGTAAAGGTAATTCCGTCATATCTGGGAGGGGCTGATGGAGCGCTATGATGTGATTGTCGTTGGCGCGGGGCTTGCCGGGTTGGTGGCGGCGACTGAAGTCGCCGAGCGAGGTCTCAGCGTCTGTGTCGTTGATCAGGAGGGAGAACAGAATCTTGGTGGGCAGGCATTCTGGTCGCTGGGAGGGCTGTTTTTCGTCGACAGTCCAGAGCAGCGCCGGATGCGGGTGCGCGATAGTCTCGATCTTGCAAGGCAGGACTGGTTCGGGTCAGCCGGTTTCGATCGTCCTGAAGATCATTGGCCTCGCCGGTGGGCGGAAGCCTATCTGAACTTCGCCGCCGGCGAGAAACGCGAATGGCTGCACCGTATGGGCATGCGCTGGTTTCCCGTGGTTGGCTGGGCCGAACGCGGCGGCGGCCTCGCCCATGGTCACGGCAATTCCGTTCCACGGTTTCATGTCACATGGGGCACCGGCCCCGGCGTGTTGGCACCTTTCGTCAGGAAAGCGCAGGACATGGCGGCAGGTGGCCGACTCACCTTTCGTTTCCGCCATCGCGTCGACCGTCTGGAAATAGCCGCTGGCCGGGTGACGGGGATATCCGGCGCTGTCCTCACAACCGATCCGGTGCCGCGCGGACAAAAAAGCAGCCGGGATGTGGATGGTGATTTCCGCTTTTCCGCCTCTGCGGTCATTGTCAGTTCCGGCGGCATCGGTGGCAATCAGGAGCTGGTGCGGAGTAACTGGCCGGTGGAACGGCTGGGCCGGCCGCCGGAAGATATGGTTTGTGGTGTGCCCGCGCATGTGGATGGCCGCATGATCGGTATCACCGAGGCAGCGGGCGCCGGCGTCATCAACCGTGACCGCATGTGGCATTATACCGAGGGTGTGAAGAACCACGACCCGATCTGGCCCGACCACGGTATCCGTATTCTGCCCGGTCCTTCATCCTTCTGGTGCGACGCCGACGGAAACCGTTTGGCTGCCCCCGCCATGCCCGGCTTCGATACGCTCGGTACGTTGAAGATGCTGGGTGAGCGTGGCAGCGGTCACAGCTGGTTCATTCTGACCAAGGCGATCATCAAAAAGGAATTTGCGCTTTCCGGCTCCGAGCAAAATCCGGATCTGACGGGCAAGGATGTACGGCTGCTGCTCAAACGGCTGGGCAAGGAACCGCCGGGACCGGTGCGGGCTTTCATGGAGCGCGGTGAGGATTTCGCCGTTCGCGATACGCTGGACGAACTTGTGGCAGCGATGAATGCCATCAGCGGCGACGACCGGCTGGATATCGGTCATATCCGCCAACAGATCGAAGCGCGTGACCGGGAAATCGGGAATGGTTTCAGCAAGGATGCGCAGGTAACGGCAATTCATGGCGCGCGCCGTTATCTCGGTGACAGGCTGATGCGGACGGCAAAACCGCACCGCCTGCTTGATCCGGCAATGGGACCCCTGATTGCCGTGCGCCTGCATGTGCTGACGCGCAAGACGCTGGGAGGCCTGCATACCGATCTTGAGGCGCGGGTGCTGGACACCGCGGGTCAACCGGTGCCGGGCCTTTACGCCGCCGGTGAGGTGGCGGGTTTCGGCGGTGGCGGCATGCATGGTTACAACGCGCTTGAGGGCACGTTCCTTGGCGGTTGCCTGTTTTCGGGTCGTGCCGCCGGACGCAGCGTGCTGACGTAAGTCAGGCCTGGGCGCGCAACTCGTCAGGACCGGTCTGGAATTGCAGCCGGGCGAGCCTCGCATAAAGGCCATTCTGGCGAATGAGACTTTGATGCGTGCCTTCCTCGATGATGCGGCCTTCATCCATCACCAGAATACGGTCGGCCTTCAGCACGGTGGCAAGGCGATGGGCGATGACGATGGTGGTGCGGGTATCCATCAGCTCGTCGAGGGCTTTCTGCACTAGCGTTTCGCTTTCCGCGTCAAGCGCCGAAGTCGCTTCGTCGAGAAGCAGGATAGGCGCATTGCGAAGGATCGCGCGGGCAATGGCGATGCGCTGGCGCTGGCCTCCTGAAAGGGTCACGCCGCGCTCACCCACCTGCGTATCGTAACCATCGGTGAGACGTGCGATGAAACTGTCTGCCTGCGCGGCGATGGCGGCGGCGCGCACCTCCTCGCGTGTCGCGTCCGGTCGGCCAAAGGCGATATTGTCATGGATGGAGGCGGTGAATATGGCCACATCCTGCGGAACGATCGACAGGCGCGCGCGCAGATCGGTGAGGCCAACGTCGCGGATATCCATGCCGTCGATGGTGATGCGGCCCTGCTGCGGATCGTAGAACCGCATCAGCAGCGAAAACACCGTGCTCTTGCCGGCGCCGGATGGGCCAACGATGGCGACGGTCTCGCCGGCGGCAACCCTGAACGATAGGTCGGAAACAATCGGCCGTTCCCTGGCGAGCGGATAGACAAAATCGACATTCTCGAATTCCGCCTCGCCGCGCGGCGGTTGCGGCATGGCAGCGGGTGCCGCGGGTTCCGCCACGGGTGAGCGCTCATTCAGCAGTTCGGAAAGCCGCTCGGCGGCACCGCCCGCCTGCGCCAGTTCACCCCAGACTTCCGAGAGCTGGCCGAGACCGCTTGCGGCGATGACCGAATAAAGCACGAACTGACCGAGCGTGCCCGCCGTCATGCTGCCGGAGAGGACGTTTTGTGCGCCATACCAGAGAATGCCAACGACGCTGCCGAAGACCAGGGCAATGGCGACGGCGGTGAGGATGGAGCGGGCGCCGATCGCCGCGCGCGCACCCTGATAGGCGGCTTCAACGGAAGCGCCGTAACGGGCATTCGCCAGCGCCTCTGCATTGAAGGATTGCACGGTGCGGCTTGCCGCGATCGTTTCCGAAGCGTAGGCGGCGGAATGCGCCAGTGTATCCTGCGTGGTGCGGGAACGGGCGCGAACGGAACGTCCGAAAGCGATCAGCGGAAATACGATGAAAGGGATGGCAAGCAGGGCGAGGCCGGAGAGGCCGGGGCTGGTATAGATCATCATCGCCACCGCGCCACAACACATGATGATGTTGCGCAGCGCCACGGAGGCGGAAGACCCGAAGGCAGAACGAATCTGCACTGTATCGGCCGTCAGCCGTGATGCCAGTTCACCGGAGCGGCTGGAATCGAAAAACTGCTGGGACAGCGTGGTGAGATGGGCAAAGACATCACGGCGCAGATCGGCCACGACCCTTTCACCGATCGTCATGACGTAATAATAACGCATGGCGCTGGCGAGTGCGAGGACGACGGCAATCGCCAGAAGCATCGCGAAATAGCTGTTGATCATGCCGCCATCAGGCGTCTGAAATCCATGATCGATGATGCGGCGAACGGCAAGCGGCAGCGCCAGCGTCGTGGCGGAAGACAGGACAAGCGCGAAAAGGGCTGCCGCCATCAGGCCGCGATAACGCCTGAGATAGGGAAACAGACTGAGAAGCGGTTTCAGGCTTCTCTGCTTCGCCGCTTTTTGCTCCTGAATGTCTGCCACGTCCTATGTGCTCCTCATTACACGCCGTTTTCGGCCTTTTATGCGGGAATTTCCGGCTTGCGGTGAAATTCCCGCCGCTGTATCCATCTCCCTCTCACAAGGGGATGGCAGGCTCTTGTTATCTCGGCGACCTTCATGTATAGGCTCCGCATCGAATTGGGAAGCCATAGCCCATCTGGACTATGGCTTCATTTATTGAATTGGCTCAGTTGACGCAATTGCGGCAAATGGACCGCACGTCACTTAACCAGGAAGATTGTCATGAAGGCTGATATCCATCCCGATTATCACACGATCAAGGTGGTCATGACCGATGGCACCGAATACGAAACCCGCTCCACCTGGGGTTCGGAAGGCGCCGTCATGAACCTTGAAATCGACCCCAAGTCCCATCCGGCATGGACGGGCGGCAACCAGCAGCTTATGGACCGCGGTGGTCGCGTTTCCAAGTTCAACAAGCGTTTCGGCGGCCTCGGCCTCTGATCCTCTTGCGGACGGATCGTTTAAAAAAGCCCGGTTTTGCCGGGCTTTTTTGTTGCGCCGTTTCAGCGGCGATATCCAGTGCGTATAGCGCATAAACAAAAAAGCAGGCCGATGAGCCTGCTTTTCAAATTGTCCGGATAAGGTCGTCTTTCTCAGTTGATCGAGAAAGCCGTGCGAAGCAGGTTGAGCTGCGCCTGCACGCTGTTTTCGTTGTCTGGCACCTTTGCGGCTTCGGACGGGCGATAGATTTCACGGTCGAGCAGGGCGATGCGGTTCTGGAGGCGCAGAGAGCGCTCGATCAGGTCGCGGAAGGATTCGGGCAGGTCGTTCCAGCCGGGCGCGTTGCGATCGACATTGAAGCTGTCGAGGCGCACCTTGTTCTTTTCACTCAGAACCTGATCGCGCGTCATCTCGCCATTGTTGACGGCGCGCTGCAGCAGCAGCCAGGAGGCCATCTGCATCAGGCGGGTGGTGAGGCGCATCGATTCCGCCGCGTAGAGGACGGAGGCCATGCGGGGCAGAACCTTCGAGGCAGCACGCCCCGCGCCGTCGAGATAGCTCGCCGTTTCCTCAACCAGGGTCATGCCTTCGGTATAGAGGGTCTTGAACTGGTTGGAAGCAGCTGCGCGCCCCGCAAAGCTTATGGTATTTAAAACCTGTTCCGACATTTCTTTAAATCCCTGCTCACGCACCACACTGTCAGGCAACGACGACCCGGATATTTTGTTCCGGCCTTTAGTGTTTTCAGGATGGTATCTTTACCTGAAATGCGCAAGGCAATTATTAAAGAAGGGTTAATACCCACAGTTTTACAGAATCCGGGGAGCGGCAAAAAAAGAGCCGCGAAAGCGGCTCTCAAGGTAAAACAGGGAGAAAAATCAGACCAATTCGCCGTATGGAGAAGATGCCTGAGGTCCAGAAGAACTGGACATGTATAGTAATCTCTCAGAAAGCTTAATTTTTGGTTAATGGTAAACGAAAGACTGCGCCAGAATCTTTATTTCAATGTCATCCGGGCCAGCATCCTGCGGCGCAGGATGCGCGACCTCCGTCTATTCTGAGGCGGTATCAGGACCGGAAGAGATTCTCCGCCGCCAGCCGGCCGGCGGATTTGCGTTGCCTCTCTTCTTCAAGCCGGGTGATTTCCGCTTGCAGAAGATCGATGCGGTTGCTCAGCTCATCCACCGAAAGGAGGCTGAGGTCGCTGCCGATTTCGTGCGCCACCGGCTTTTGCGGACGGTCATCGTCAAAGAGGCTCATATGCCTGCTCCTTTTTCCACATAGTCGCCATCGTCTTCGGAATATTGCGGCGCGCGCGGGTCAAGCGCAATACTTTCCGGCGTGACGAGCGGCGAAGGCGTTGTCGGCATCATGGTCGAGAAATTGTCCTTCTCGTCGGTCGACAGGGCGGCGCGCTGGCGGCTTCGGATGATGGCATAGGCGGTGATCAGGAGATGGGCCACCGCCGTTACCAGGAACAGGGCATAGGGGCCGGAATAGGTCATGACCGCGCCGCCGAGCGTCGGGCCGATGATGGTGCCAATGCCGTAGAGCAGCAGCAGGCCGCCGGAAACCTTGACGAAGTCTTCGGACGCGGCAAAGTCGTTGGCGTGGGCGACAGCGATGGGATAAAGCGCGTTGGCGGCGGCGCCGTAGACGGCGATCATCGGGATGAGCACATAGACGTCATGGGGTTGCACGGCCGCGACGGCGAGGCCCGCCACCGCGCCAAGCCCGGCGAGCCCCGCCAGCACGTAACGGCGGTCTATCCGGTCGGATAGCCGACCTGCCGGAAACTGTGCCAGCGCGCCAACGAAAATCGTGACGGAAACCATGATGGCGATCATGGTCGGATCGAGACCGGCCCGGGCGCCAAAGACGGCGCCAAGCGTACCATAAGCGCCATTGGCGATGCCGATCATCAGGATGCCGATGAAGGAGACCGGCGAATTGCGATAAAGGGCGGGCAGGTCCAGTTTGACCTTCTGCAATGGCTGTGGACTGGCCGCCTTGGAAAGCGTGGCTGGCAGAATGGCGATGCAATAGATGATGCCGCAGATCATGAACAGCGAGGTATTGCTGACATCGCCCATCGGCACGATCATCTGCCCCGCCACGACGCCGAGCAGCGTGATGGCGATATAGAGCGAAAAGATCATGCCACGGCTTTCATTGGTGGCACGCTCGTTCAGCCAGCTTTCGATGATCATCGAGGTGCCTGCCGTGCAGAAGCCGGTGAGTGCGCGCAGGGCGATCCACCAGACATCATCGACAATCAGGCCGGTCATCAGCACTGTCAGGCACACCAGAGCGACAAAGGAGCCGAAAGCTCGCACATGCCCCGCACGGCGCACGATGGCGGGCGCGACAAAACAGCCTATGACGAAGCCAGCTGCCCAGGAGGTGCCAAGGAAACCCAGGATTTCATTGGAATAACCTTCCGCCGAACCGCGCACGGGCAGGATGAGGCCCTGAAGGCCGTTGCCAAGGAAAAGAAACAGAGTGCTGGATAAAAGAGCGAATACGGGTAGAAGATTTCTGCTCATGAAGACACTCTCATGCGTTCGGACGGACAGTCGGACAGGCCATAGAACGGGATTACCCGAATGAGTTGCACTCTTCTGGTGAACGGTAAAAATGTCCAGCCTGTGACGATGCAGAAATAAAGAAAAGGCTCAATAAATGACAAAGGCGATTGGCCTTTTTTTACTGCTGGCCATGATGGTCCAGATCATCCGGCCCCTGGGCCTGCCGGGCCTCAAGAAAAGAGGCGATTGCTGGAAGATCGCGGTCGCCGCCTTTGTCATCTGGTCGGCGACGCTGCTCTTGCGACCCTAGGGCGGGACGGGTGGGGACCTGAGGTGAAAACCGCGTATTCCCACCGCAAAGAAAAAGCCGCCCCGTGGGGCGGCTTCTGTTTTGGTGGATATCCGTTGCGGAAACCTCAGGCTGCCTTTTCGAGTTCCTGCTTCCAGTTGCCCTTGGCGGCAAGGCTGTTCATGGCGGCGCGGTGCGTGAAGGCGCGCTGGCCGGCAGCGACATTTTCCTGCTTGCCGCCCCATGCCCTGAGCGCGGTATCCTGAAGGGCGCGGCCGTAGGAATAGGTCAGAGACCAGGGCAGGTCGTAACCGGCATTCATGGCGGAGAGATGCGCGGTCGCCTCTTCGGAGGACTGGCCGCCGGAAAGGAAGGCGATGCCCGGAACGGCGGAGGGCACGGTGGCCTTCAGAACCTTGACGGTCTTTTCCGCCACTTCCTCGACCGAAGCCTTGCGGGCCTTCTTGCCGTCGATGATCATGTTCGGCTTGAGGATCATGCCTTCAAGGTTGACGCGGGCGTCGAATAGATCCGCGAAGACGGTCTGGAGGACCCATTGCGTGACTTCGGCACAGCGGTCGATGTCATGCGTGCCGGGTTCGCCGTCCATCAGCACTTCAGGCTCCACAATCGGCACGATATCCGCCTGCTGGCAGAGAGCGGCGTAACGGGCGAGCGACTGGGAGTTAGCCTTGATCGAACCCCAGCTCGGACGCTGCTCACCGATGGTGATGACGCCACGCCATTTGGCGAAACGGGCACCGGCCTCATGGTACTTGCGCAGACGTTCGTAAAGACCGTCGAGGCCTTCGGTGATGAATTCATGCGGGTGGAAAGCCATCGGCTTGGCGCCAATATCCACCTTGATGCCCGGCAGGCTGCCAGCTGCCTTGATGATATCCACAAAAGGCGTGCCGTCGGCGGCCTTCTGGAACAGGGTTTCTTCATAGAGAATGACGCCGGAGATGTATTTCTTCATGGCGTCATCGGAGCGGAACAGCATCTCGCGATAGTCGCGACGGGCGGTCTCGGTGGATTCCAGATTGATGCTGTCGAAACGCTTCTTGATCGTTCCTGTGGATTCGTCGGCGGCGAGCAGGCCCTTGCCGTCGGCGACCATCTTGATTGCAATGTCTTCGAGACGTTCGGTCATTTGCTATTCTCCCAAGGCACAATAAATTTCCGATAACAGAAGTTCCAGGGCAGGGAAATGGCACGCTAACTCATTGAAACGATTGAAATGATTTCAATCGTTTGAAACTTTTCCTCAGGGTGCCGCTTACCAAAAAGCAAGGCCGGACAAGCATGGCTTGTCCGGCCTTCGCGTCAGGCAAGTGGCCCAAGTTTACTTGGCGGCGGCAAGGATGGCAACGCCCGGCAGCTCCTTGCCTTCCATCCATTCGAGGAAGGCGCCGCCTGCCGTCGAGACATAGGAGAAATCCTCGGAAATGCCGGCATGGTTGAGCGCTGCAACGGTGTCACCGCCGCCGGCGACGGAGACGAGCTTGCCCGCCTTGGTGCATTCGGCGGCATGTTTTGCCGCGGCGACGGTTGCCGCATCGAAGGGCTCGATTTCGAAGGCGCCGAGCGGGCCGTTCCAGACCAGCGTTTCCGCGCGGGAAATCCAGGCCTTGATGCTTTCAACCGATTTCGGGCCGACATCGAGAACCATGGCATCGGTGGGAATGGCGTTGATGTCGACGATTTCATTGGCCGCGCCGGCCTTGAATTCGCGGGCGACGACGCCGTCTTCCGGCAGAACGATGGCGCAACCGGATGTCGCGGCCTCGATCATGATCTGCTTTGCGGTCTCGGCGAGATCATGCTCGCAGAGCGATTTTCCGACCTGTGCGCCGCGGGCGGCCAGGAAGGTGTTGGCCATGCCGCCGCCGATGACGAGGGCATCGACCTTCTTGACGAGGTTCATCAGGAGATCGATCTTGCTCGAAACCTTGGCGCCGCCGACGATGGCGACAACCGGACGGGCTGGCTGGCCAAGGCCCTTTTCCAGCGCTTCAAGCTCGGCCTGCATGGTGCGGCCGGCATAGGCGGGCAGATGGCGTGCAAGGCCTTCGGTGGAGGCGTGGGCGCGGTGAGCGGCGGAGAAGGCGTCGTTTACATAGATATCGCCATTGGCGGCCAGCGCCTCGACAAAAGCGGGATCGTTCTTTTCTTCACCCTTGTGGAAGCGGGTATTTTCGAGGAGCAGGATGTCGCCATCGTTCATTTTCGCCACCGCATCGGCTGCAGGCGCGCCAATGCAATCGGTCGCGAAGGAAACGGCGTGATCCAGCACTTCCTCGACGGTGGGTACGATCTGGGAAAGCGACATGTCGGCCACCGGTTCGCCCTTCGGGCGGCCGAAATGGGCAAGCAGAATGACTTTCGCACCCTTGCCGGACAGTTCCAGAATGGTCGGTGCAACCCGTTCGATACGGGTCGTGTCCGTTACTTTGCCATCCGCAACCGGCACGTTGAGATCAACGCGGACGAGAACGCGCTTTCCGGCAATGTCGTTAAGGTCGTCGATGGTCTTGAAGGCGGGCATAGGTCGATCCTGATTTGTTGCGAGTTCGGCACGGACCATACTATGCCTGATTGCCGACGCAAGCCGGTCAGCCCTCATTTTCTCTTGCCGCAGTTGCCGGGGCAGGGGCACTTTCTTCCATCTCGGCGGCGCGCGGCTGGCGTCTCTGCGCCAGATAGGCGCGCATGCGGTTGAGGATTTCCGCAAAGCTGATGAAGATGGGCAGATGGGTGGCCGGTTCCACCGGTTCGAGTGAAATGCCGACACCGGTGATTGCCTCGTGTTCGTCCAGTGTGCGAACGATCAGCACGATGGAACCGAGGCGCACGCGGTCGGCATAATCGGCCTTTCCGGCAAGGCGCGCCTCGATGAGTTCGGCAACGCTCATCGCCTGTTCGGTGGGTGAAAGCAGGCCGGGACCGTAGGCTGCGTCCAGTTCCTTCGCCGGACGGCCGGGCGAGATCGCGAAGGTGCCGAAGAAATCGGCGTCGTCATCAGCAACCGGCAGGGCGCTGGCGAACAGCCGGTCGATCAGGCGGGAATAACCGGGTGCGATGAAGAGGTAGACGAGATCGTTCTCCCGCAGCCGTCCCGCATATTGGTAGCGGATCGATTTGCCGTCGCGCACCACCAGCGAGGGCATGGCCCAGCGCGGAATACGCTCCCCCTGCATGATGGCGCTGCCCTTGGCGACCCGATAGGAGATCAGCTCATGATTGGCGGTGCCGGGAAGGTCGACTTCCAGCTTGTCCACCTCGCCCATGCGTGGCGGCACGATGAGGCCGAGTCGTGTCGCCACCGGCTTGATGGTCCAGCCCTGCACCAAAAGCGACACGAGCACGATGATGAAGGCGGCGTTGAAATAGATCTGCGCGTCGTTGAGCCCGCCGAGAATGGGCATGATGGCAAGCAGGATCGAGACCGCGCCGCGCAGGCCCACCCAGGCGACGAAGGATGTTTCCTGCTGGGTATAGTTGAAGGGCATGAGACTGAGCCAGACCGCGAGCGGGCGGGCAACGAAGATCAGGAACAGCGCAAGCAGCACGGCCGGAATGGCGATCGCCGGGAATTGCGACGGTGTGGCAAGAAGGCCGAGCATCAGGAACATGATGATCTGGGCAAGCCATGTCAGGCCCTCATGGAAACGACGAATGGTTTCCTTGGCGAAGATCCTGCGGTTGCCGGCAACGATGCCCGCCACATAGACCGCCAGGAAACCGCTGCCGCCAATTGTACCGGTGAAGGAGAAGACAAGCAGCGCCAGCGCCAGCACGAAGATCGGCGCAAGCCCGCGGTCGGCGGCGAAACGGTTGACGACGGTGGCGATCATGACACCGCCGAGCAGGCCGAAAATTACCCCAAGGCCCATCTGTTCAATGAAAAGCAGCAGAAAGCCGCTGTCGATGCCGGCCAGCCCCTGACCCTTGGCGATGATTTCGACCAGGGCAATGGTGAGGAAGATCGCCATCGGATCATTTGTGCCGGATTCGACTTCAAGCGTCGAACGCACCTGATCGCGGATATGGATGCCGCCGATGCGCAGCAGGAAGAACACGGCTGCCGCATCGGTGGAGGCGACAATGGCGCCGAGCAGCAGGCCTTCCAGCCAGGAAAGCCCGAGCAGCAGTGCGGCCGCGCCGGCGAAGAACACGGATGTGAGGATGACGCCGACCGTGGCGAGCGCCATGGCGGGGGCTGCGGAAAGCCGGAAGGATTGTATGGAGGTGCCGAAGCCGGAATCGAAAAGGATGACGGCAAGCACGAGCGAGCCGAGCATATAGGCGAGCGGGTTATTGGTGAATTCGATGCCCAGGCCATCCACGCCCGCCGCAAGCCCGATCATCAGGAAAAGCAGCAGCAGCGGTGCTCCGAACCGGAAGGCGATGAGACTGGAAAAAGCAGCGACGAGAACCAGAACAGTTGCCACCAGCAACAGAAGATAAAATGATTCCACGTCCACCGCCTCATTCAAACCGCGTTGGCCGATGCAATGAATGCTCTGCGCGTCTGCAGCCAATGCGCCACGGGTTGCGGTCTGTCAGCGCTGCAATTGGTTGGCGTTGAAAGGCGACGCAAGGCGGGGTGTATCGAATGATACGGCAGGGCCGAAGTGCATTGCGCACGACCGTTATCCCTGTCCTCCTTGTCCGTTTCAAAATGGACCAGACGAAGGCAGGAAATGGGAATTTTCTCGGCGTGTTGCAGAAAATGGCGACGGCAGGGAAGGGGCTCTCAGTCCACCAGCAGGGAGTGGCCAGGATGTTTTGCCTGGAGAGATTGATCCCAAGGTCTTGCACGTAACATAGCGACAATGCAGCTGCGTTAATTGTCGCTTCCGAATTGCTTTTCATCATTACCGGAGCGATCGGATGAAACGGGTTTCCATTTTTATATTATTGTCAGCGGGCGCGATTGTTGCGGGTTGTTCGAGTACGGAGCAGACCGCTGAAAACATGGCCGCGCAACGCGAACGCTGCCGCGTGTTCGGTTATTATGAAGGCTCGCGCGATTTCGCCGACTGCATGATGAAGCTTTCCATGCAGCAAAGCGAGCTCCGGCAACAGACGTTCGATACGATCTGGAGCAATGCCGGAAATTCCGGCCCCGTCATTATCAACAATAGAAAATGATGGATGCGTGGTCTCATTCCGCCGGTTGAGCGACGGCTTGCGTCGTCTCTCTGCCGGAGATGGTTTTCGATCTGGAGCGCCCCGCCTTGCTTCAGGATCGATGCCGGCGGGATCCCTCGCTCCCGCCGGCTTTTTTAGACAAAGAAAAACCGGCAGGATCGCGCCTGCCGGTCTCTTTATGGTCTGATACCTGCTTAGATGGTCTTCGCGAAGGCGACGGCCGTATCCGACATGCGGTTGGAGAAGCCCCACTCATTGTCGTACCAGGACAGGATGCGAACGAACTTGCCTTCCATGACCTTGGTCTGGTCGATCGCGAAGATCGAGGAGTGGCTGTCATGGTTGAAGTCGCGGGAAACCAGCGGCTCTTCGGTATAGCCGAGAATGCCCTTCAGCTTGCCGTTGGCGGCAGACTTGATCGCCTCGTTGATTTCCTCAACCGTCGTGTCGCGCTTGGCGATGAACTTGAAGTCGACGACCGAAACGTTCGGGGTCGGAACGCGGATGGACGTGCCGTCCAGCTTGCCCTTGAGGTGCGGCAGAACGAGGCCAACGGCCTTGGCGGCGCCGGTCGAGGTCGGGATCATGGAAAGGGCTGCGGCGCGGGCGCGGTACAGATCCTTGTGCATGGTGTCCAGCGTCGGCTGGTCGCCCGTGTAGGAGTGGATCGTGGTCATGAAGCCATGATCGATGCCAACGGCGTCATCGAGAACCTTCACGACCGGCACGAGGCAGTTGGTGGTGCAGGACGCGTTGGAAATGACCAGATGGTCCTTCGTCAGCTGGTCGTGGTTGACGCCGAAGACGACGGTCAGGTCAGCGCCGTCTGCCGGGGCGGACACGATAACGCGCTTTGCGCCTGCCGTCAGGTGGGCCGCTGCCTTGTCGCGGGCGGTGAAGATGCCGGTGCATTCGAGCGCGATGTCGACGCCCAGTTCCTTGTGCGGCAGGGTTGCCGGATCACGAACCGCGGTCACCTTGATCGGCTTGCCGCCACCGACGGTGATCGTGTCGCCTTCGACCTTAACATCGGCCGGGAACTTGCCGTGGATCGAATCGTAGCGCAGCAGGTGGGCATTGGTTTCAACCGGGCCAAGGTCGTTGATGGCAACGACTTCGATATCGGTGCGGCCGGATTCGACGATGGCGCGCAGAACATTGCGGCCGATGCGGCCGAAGCCATTAATGGCAACTTTTACAGTCATTTACAGTCTCCCGATCAAGATATGGGCTTGGTCTTTGCAGAAATGTGAGGGCTTGGGAACCCTCACGCAAGTTTTGCCTCGACTGCGGCGACGACGGCTTCCGCCGTGATGCCGAAGTGCTTGAAGAGATCCTTCGCCGGCGCAGACGCTCCAAAGGAGTGCATGCCGACGAAAGCACCGTCGGAGCCGATGAAATAATCCCAGCCCTGGCGGATGGCGGCTTCGATCGCGATCTTGACCGGAGCCTTGCCGATAATGGCGTTGCGATAGGTTTCCGGCTGTTCCTTGAAAAGCTCGAAGCAGGGAACGGAAACGACACGGACGGAAACGC
The DNA here is from genome assembly GCF_002005205.3 of Rhizobium rhizogenes. The sequence goes on from NZ_CP019702.2 coordinate 1,456,615, forward strand.
CGTTGTCCTTCAACGTTGCGGCGGCCTTCAGCGCCACTTCGACTTCGGAACCGGAAGCGAAGATCGAAACCTTGGCGTCGCTGGCGGAAACGAGTTCGTAAGCGCCGTAGGCGGAGAGGTTCTTCTCTTCATATTCCTTGCGCGAGGGGGCAAGATTCTGGCGGGTCAGCGCCAGCGCCGAGGGACGGTGCTTCTGTTCCAGCGCCAGCTGCCAGCATTCCGCCGTTTCGGTTTCATCCGCCGGGCGGAAGACGAGCAGGTTCGGAATGGCGCGCAGGGCTGCGATCTGCTCCACCGGCTGGTGGGTCGGGCCGTCTTCGCCAACGCCGATGGAATCATGTGTCAGAACGTGGACGACACGGATGCCCATGAGCGCTGCAAGTCGGATCGACGGACGGCAATAGTCCGAGAAGATCAGGAAGCCGCCGGCATAGGGGATGAGACCGCCGTGGAGCGCGATGCCGTTCATCGCGGCAGCCATGCCGTGCTCGCGGATGCCGTAATGCAGGTAACGGCCGGAGAAATCCGTCGGGGTGATGGACTTCATCTGGCTGGTCTTGGTGTTGTTGGACGGCGTCAGGTCGGCCGAGCCGCCGATCATTTCCGGCAGGACGCCGTTGATGACTTCGAGCGAATCTTCCGAGGCCTTGCGGGTGGCCACAGTCGGGTTGTTTTCGATGATCTTCTTCTTGAAGGCATCGATGGAGCTGTCGAAGTTGCCGGGCAGGTCGCCGGCGAAGCGGCGCTTGAACTCGGCCTTCTTGCCGGCTTCAGCGGCTTCGAGGCGGGCTTCCCAGTCCTGGCGGGTCTTGGTGGAGCGCAGGCCGGCGAGACGCCATGCATCCAGCACGTCTTCCGGAACGACGAAAGCTTCGGCTTCCCAGTTGAGGTGCTTGCGCGCGGCAGCGATTTCTTCGGCGCCGAGCGGGTTGCCGTGAACCTTGTGGGTGCCCTGCTTGTTGGGCGCGCCGAAACCGATCACGGTCTTGCAGGCGATGAAGGTCGGGCGGTCGGATTTCTGTGCAGCCTCGATGGCGGCCGCAATCGCGTCCGGATCATGGCCATCAACGCGGATGGTGTTCCAGTGAACGGCCTGGAAGCGGGCGATCTGGTCGGTGCTGTCGGAAAGACCGACTTCACCGTCGATGGTGATGTTGTTGTCATCCCAGAACAGGACGAGCTTGTTGAGCTTCAGGTGGCCGGCAAGCGCGATGGCTTCGTGGCTGATGCCTTCCATGAGGCAGCCGTCGCCGCACAGCACATAGGTGAAGTGGCTCTGCAGGTCGGAGCCGAATTCCTCTTCCAGCTTGCGTTCGGCGATTGCCATGCCGACGGCATTGGCGATGCCCTGGCCGAGCGGGCCGGTCGTCGTTTCGATGCCGGTCGCATGGCCGTATTCGGGATGGCCGGCGGTCTTGGAACCGAACTGGCGGAAACGCTTGATCTCGTCGATCGTCATGTCCTCGTAGCCCGTCAGATAGAGCAGCGAGTAAAGAAGCATCGAACCGTGGCCTGCCGACAGCACGAAGCGGTCGCGATCCGCCCAGAGCGGCGCCTTGGGATCGAATTTCAGGTAATGGGTGAAGAGAACGGTGGCGACATCAGCGGCGCCCATCGGCAGGCCGGGATGGCCTGAATTGGCCTTCTCCACTGCATCCATGGCAAGAAAGCGGATCGCATTGGCCATCCGGTTGTGTTTGTCGCGAGAAATCATGGCTTTTCCGTCTGTTTCCGGGTGAAAGGAGATAGTTTTACGCAACTATCCAAAAAGCGGGTTGATCCATAGCAGGTGAGGCAGGCAAGTCAATAAATCCACAGGCAATTGCGGTTCTCTCCGGGAGAAAAAATCGTTTAGAAAATCAGGTGTCACGGCAAAATACGTGCAATATATGTCGGCGCTTCTTCGTTCATCCACAGAGCAAAACGCTTCAATGCACTGGTTTGATTGACGGGATGGTAAATCGGGTAATAACCTCATGAATGTTGGAAAAGCCTGAAACCGGACGATTCGGCCGGTGGCGTGCGAGTTGGAAAAAACGATGTCGGCTGAGAAGACCGTACAATCTGCGCTGACGGAGCTGAATGCTGCCATCACAAATCTCGAAAATGCCATCGATATGCGTATCGAACGGCAAAGGGAGACGGGCGAGATCGATAACGAGGTCAAGCGGGTCCATGTTGACCGCGCCAGGCTGGCGCAGGAGCTTGACCAGGCTGAGTTTCGCGCCAACCGGCTTGAAGAAGTCAATCGCGAGGTTTCCCGCCGGCTGGTGACGGCGATGGAGACGATCCGCGCGGTGCTGGATCGATAGGAGCGGTTTCATGGCGCAAGTCACTGTTATGATCGATGGCAAGGCCTATCGCATGGCCTGCGAGGCGGGGCAGGAAGACCATCTGACCGATCTCGCCACGCGTTTTGACCGGTATGTCGGCCATCTCAAGAGCCAGTTCGGTGAAATCGGCGATCTCAGGCTCACCGTCATGGCCGGCATCATGGTGATGGACGAGCTTTCAGAGATCAACCGCAAGCTCGAGAAGCTGGAGGGGGAGGTTTCATCCCTGTCCCGCAACCGCGACGGCATGGCGGAGCACAAGGCGAAATCGGACGAGATGGTGGCGCTTGCCATCGGTGATCTCGCCGACCGTCTGAACGGGATCACCGAGAAACTGCTGGCACGGCCGAAGCCCGCGGCGCATTGAGCGGCCGAAGAGTTCTGAGGCGGCAAAATTTCGCGCCGCACCCTCTGGCGGTTTTCCCTGATCCGTCCTATATCTTGGATGCGTTCTGCGCTTCCCGACAGGAACCACAATCCCTGGGGCCATACTCGATCCAAAGGGAGCTGTCCCTGGCCAGTCCCGTGGGGCTGGACACACGGTGCCCACCTACTTTTGTAGGCACCCAGGATCGTAAATCTCCATCGGTCGCCGTGGATCGCGCTTGAAGTTTCGGGTCAGTCCCCGGTTCTTCACCTGAATGTTTTATCGTCGACAGTTACTTTTCACTGCTGCCGGGCATGGCTTTTTTATATCGCTGTCATTGCAATGGCGGAACAATTGCCTATTATTCGGATTGGTATGTCTGTTATGCCCTTTCAAATAAAGGGCGCTGCGGCCAAAACCGCGACGTGCCGTTCAACAGCCCAAAGAGCTAAACTTGTTTACTGAAATTATGATCGTGGTCCTGCTCACCGTATTGAACGGTGTGCTTGCCATGTCCGAGCTTGCCGTTGTCTCCTCCAGACCGGCGAGGCTGAAGGTGCTTGCCGCGCAAGGCAGCAAAGGTGCCACCATGGCGCTTGGCCTTTCTGAAAATCCCGGACGTTTCCTTTCCACGGTGCAGATCGGCATCACGCTGGTCGGCGTCCTGTCCGGTGCGTTTTCCGGTGCCACGCTCGGCGCCCGGTTCACCGCATGGCTTCTGGAGCAGGGCGTTCCCGATCGTGCCGCCGATGCGATCGGTGTCGGTTCGGTGGTTGTCGCCATCACCTATCTGTCGCTGATCGTCGGCGAGCTGGTGCCCAAGCAGATCGCTCTGCGCGATCCTGAAAAGGTCGCCGCCCGGGTCGCACCAACCATGGTGATGCTGTCGCGGGTCGGTGCGCCGCTGGTCTGGCTGCTCGACAGGTCGGGCAAGGTCGTTCTCGCCCTTCTTGGCCATAGCGGTGAGTCCAACGCGTCGGTGACCGACGATGAAATCCGCACGGTTCTGGCCGAGGCCCACAGCGCCGGCGTGATCGAGACCGAGGAATCGGCGATGATCACCGGCGTCATGCGCCTTGCAGACCGCAATGCGCGCGGCCTGATGACGCCCCGCCGCGATGTGGAAGTAGTGGATATAGAAGACAGCGCGGAGGAAATCCGCGAGCAGCTTCGAGGCACCCAGCGCTCCCGCCTGCCGGTGCGCAACGGTGCTTCCGATGAAATTCTCGGCGTGCTTTTCGCCAAGGACGCCTTCGACGCGCTGGCCTCCGGCAAGGAGCTCAACATCCGCGAGCTTCTGCGTGAGGTTCCGGTCGTATCCGACCTGACGAGCGCCGTGGATGTCATCCAGTCGCTGCGCCGCTCGACGGTGCACATGGTTCTTGTCTATGACGAGTACGGCCATTTTGAAGGCATCATCAGCTCCGGCGACGTTCTCGAAGCCATAACGGGTGCGTTCCAGGAAGAGGATGACGAAGAACCGGCCATGGTCGAGCGTGAGGACGGTTCGTTCCTTGTTGCGGGCTGGATGCCCGCCGACGAATTCGCCGACCGTATGGGCTTCCAGATCGACGAGGATGCCGAGTTCGAGACCGTTGCCGGTCTGGTTCTGGACGAGTTCCGCCGCCTGCCGGAGCTGGGCGAGCATGTGACCCGCAACGGCTGGCGTTTCGAAGTCATCGATCTCGACGGCCACCGCATCGACAAGGTGCTTGTGAGCCGGGCCGCCTGATGGCGGGCGACGTTGCCGAAAAAGCGCGGTTGCGCGGCGAAAGGCTCGCCGCGCGCGATGCGTTGACACCGGCTGAACGGCAGCAGAAGAGCCGGTCGATGGCGGTCCGTGGTGCTCCCGGCATTTCCTTTGCGCCGGGCGCCGTCATTTCCGGCTTCATGCCGATCCGTTCCGAGGCTGATATCCGTCCGCTGATGGAAATGTTGCGTGAACGGGGCGGGCGTCTCGCCCTTCCTGTTGTGCTGGACCGTGAAACCATTGTCTTCCGCAGCTTTGAGGCGGATACGCCCTTGGTGAAGACCGGTTTCGGCACGACCGGGCCGGGTGAGGATGCCGCTGTTCTCGATCCGGATATTCTGCTCGTGCCGCTTTCTGCTTTCGATGGGCGGGGCCAGCGCATCGGCTATGGTGCGGGCCACTATGACCGGGCCATTGCCAGATTGCACGCCAAGGGCCGGGAGCCTGTTCTCATAGGTGTTGCCTTCGATTGTCAGGAAGTGCCATCCATACCGGCGGAGCCGCATGATGTGTCGCTCCACGCCATTCTGACGGAAAGCGGCCTGCGCTGGTTTTCCTCCCCGCTATCGACAGTCGATCCGGGGCAAAAGGCGCTTTAGCACTTTTTAAAAGATGGATTACCCGTTAGAGGGAACGCAATCTAGAAACATGCGCAAGATCGGGGCGGTGAATGAGGCTTCTTTTTCTCGGAGATATGGTTGGCAAGACCGGACGCACGGCTGTCTGGGAGCAATTGCCGGGGCTGATTTCCGATCTGAAGCTGGACTTCGTTATCGTCAACGGTGAAAACGCCGCTGGCGGTTTTGGCATTACCGAGGATATCTATCTCGAGACCATCAATGCCGGTGCGGATGTGGTGACCACCGGCAACCATGTCTGGGATCAGAAGGAAGCGGTTTCCTTCTGCGAGCGCCACGACCAGTTCCTGCGGCCGGCCAATTATCCTGACGGCACGCCGGGCAAGGGTTCGGGCATTTTTTATGCCCGCAACGGCGCCCGCGTGCTTGTGGCCAACATCATGGGCCGCGTGTTCATGCATCCGGAACTCGACGATCCCTTCAAGTCGGCGGAGAGCATTCTTGCCGCCTGCCCGCTGAAGGAGCAGGCCGACGCGATCATTTTCGACTTCCATGCCGAGGCGACCAGCGAAAAACAGTGTTTCGGCCATTTTGTCGACGGTCGTGCGAGTTTTGTCGTCGGCACCCACACGCATGTCCCGACAGCCGACGCCCAGATATTGAACGGCGGAACAGCCTATATGTCGGATGCCGGCATGTGCGGTGATTATGACAGCTCGCTCGGCATGGAGAAGGAAGAGCCGATCAACCGCTTCATTTCCAAAATGCCGAAGGGGCGCTTCGAGGCGGCCAGCGGGCCTGCGACGATCTGCGGCGTCGGCGTCGAGATTTCCGATCGCACCGGACTTGCGGAAAAGATCGCGCCGCTGCGTATCGGCCCGCGGCTTGCGGAAACGCTTCCGTCCTTCTGGGCTTGAGCTTGCCGTCGCGCGGGTGCTCACAATGACGAGATTGTGAGCACTCCCGCCGCTCTTGCAACTGGACGCCCGGCAAAACCTGTCCCATCCTCCGAGCCTTCGCAAGTTCAGGAGAGTGGCATGATGCTGCGCGTGCTAATGCTTGCAATAACGGGATTGCTCACCTGCGCGGGAGCGACCTTCGCCCAGACGGAAAGCCGCCCGCCCGTCAGCCAGTGCCAGGCGATTGCCCGCAACATTCCCGGCGTCATGTTCGCCAGTTTCAATCCACCCGGCGTTCAGCTTGCCCAGGCCACCTCTCGGGAAGAGGTGAAGATCAGCTTCGTCGGCCATTCCACCTATCTCATCGAAAGCCCCGGCGGTGTGACGATCGCGACCGACTACAATGGTGTCTATCGTCCACCCGTCACACCGACTGTTGTGACGATGAACCGGGCGCATTCGACGCACTTCACCCTCAGCCCGGATCCGGCCATTCAATATGTTCTGCATGGCTGGAGCGACGTGCCGGGAGAAAAGGCCGATCACAAGGTTCTGGTGAACGATGTCTATATCCGCAATGTTGCGACCGATATCCGCAACCGCTGGGGCGACTACGAGTCCTTTCAGGAAAATGGCAATTCCATTTTCATATTTGAAATTGCGGGCCTGTGTATCGGTCACCTCGGCCATCTGCATCACGAGCTGACGGACACGCATTATGCAGAAATAGGCCGGCTGGATGTGCTGATGGTGCCGGTGGATGGCGGCCTGACCATGGGTGCCGACAGCATGAGCCGCGTGGTCAAGCGCCTGCGTTCCGCGCTGATCCTGCCGATGCACCGTACCGGGGCGCCGCTTGCGCAGTTCCTGACGATGTTCGGCGAGAGTTTCCAGATTGCCTATGCCGCCGACCCGGTTATCCGGGTTTCGATGAGAAACCTTCCCCGCCAGCCGCAGATACTGGTGCCGAAAGGCATGTAGCAGGCGGCGGGCGAGGAAGGCCGGGGGAGCCCGGTGAAACTCTGTCGATCAGGCGAAGGTGAGGTGCTGGCGAACGCCGACGTCAGGCGTCTTCTCGTCGGATATATTGGCCCTGGCGATTTCCCAGCCGAATTTCAGCGTGCTGTCGGTTGACGCCCATATGTCGGCATCATCGACATGAAGGGCCAGCATCGTCAATTGCGGATCGGTCTTGCCGTGCTCGTACCAGGCGGCGGTGACGGAATTCCAGTATTCGTCAATCTTCGTCCTGTCGTCGCGCGCCTCCAGAATACCGGAGAGGCAGGCGTGATAGTCATGATCCTTGCCGACGAGGCAGAAATGCGCGCGTGAGCCGGATTTCAGCGATTTCACGAGATCGGTGTCTTTCCTGGAGAAAAACCAGATGGTGTTGGTCCTGGGGTCAGCGTGAGGCGCCATCGGCTGCATATGAGTGTGCAGGCCTTCGAGACCGAGCATTCCGGCATGGACCGAGTTGATCTCGTCCCAGAGCTGGCGGGCCGGGGCTTCTCTTGCTTCAGTCAGGCTGACCATATGTTCTCTCCTTCCGGTTTCACGTCGCGGGGGAGAGAAATCATGCCTTCTTCCACCGCGTTCATGATCAGAACGAGAAGCGGATAAATCAGTTCCTTTCATTGTTCGCGGAAGAGAAAGCGCCTGCGGGCTTGAACGATGGGCCTATCGCACTTATAAGGCCCGCAATCTCCAAATTACGACAATCAGGTTTTCCATGGCTGGTCATTCACAGTTCAAGAACATCATGCACCGCAAGGGCAAGCAGGACTCAGTACGGTCCAAAATGTTTTCCAAGCTTGCGCGTGAAATCACCGTTGCGGCAAAAACGGGCATGCCCGACCCGAACATGAACCCGCGCCTGCGTCTGGCGATCCAGAACGCCAAGGCCCAGTCCATGCCGAAGGACAATATCGAGCGTGCGATCAAGAAGGCCGCCGGTGCGGATGGCGAGAACTATGATGAAGTCCGCTACGAGGGTTACGGCCCGGGTGGCGTCGCCGTCATCGTCGAGGCTCTGACCGACAACCGCAACCGTACCGCCTCCAACGTGCGCTCCATCTTCACCAAGGCCGGTGGTGCGCTTGGCGAAACCGGCTCCGTTTCCTTCTCCTTCGACCGCGTCGGCGAAATCTCCTACAAGGCTGAAGTCGGCGATGCCGACAAGGTCATGGAAGCCGCCATCGAGGCCGGCGCCGACGATGTCGAATCTTCCGAAGATGGTCACACCATCATTTGCGGTTTCGAAGCGATGAACGAGGTTTCCAAGGCGCTGGAAGGCGTGCTGGGCGAAGCCGAAAGCGTCAAGGCCATCTGGAAGCCGCAGAACACGGTGCCGGTGGATGAGGAAAAGGCGCAGTCGCTGATGAAGCTCATCGACAATCTCGAAGACGATGACGACGTGCAGAACGTCTATTCCAACTTCGAAGTGTCCGAAGAAATTCTCGCCAGGCTTTCCGCCTGACGTTTCATGTTTCATAAAAAGCCCCGGCAGCGATCCGCTCCGGGGCTTTTTTTGTCGAGAGCACTATCAAGGATAGGTGGCACCCGGTTTCCCGTCCGGAATGCCTGAAAACGCTAAGCGGCCTTTTTGATGGAGGTCCGCACGTCGGCAAAAATTTCCACCGATCGCAGCCGCTTTTCGATGTCGTGGATCGGCATCGAGACGATCAGCTCGTCCGCCTGTGTTTCCGTCAGGAAACCGTCGAGATGGCGTTCGATCGTTTCGGGTGAACCGACGGCGGCGAAACGCAGGGTATGTTCCACCGAGAACCGCTCCATTTCGTTCCAGTAGCCGTCCATGCTGTGCACCGGCCTGGGGAACTGCGTGCGCACATTGCGGCGCAGGTTCACGAATTGCTGCTGCGACGAGGTGAAGAGATGTTGCGCCTCCTCGTCCGTATCGGCACCGACACCCATCACACCCACCATCACATAGGGCTTGTCCAGCACCTCGGAGGGCTGGAAGCGCTCGCGATAGATATGGATCGCCTCCATCAGCATATCCGGGGCAAAATGTGAGGCGAAGGAGTAGGGCAGACCAAGGGCTGCGGCGAGATGCGCGCTATAGGTGCTGGAGCCGAGCAGCCACAGTGGCACGTTGGAATTCATGCCCGGCACGGCGAGGATTGCCTGATCCTGCTGAGGCGGGCCGAGGTAACGCTGCAGTTCGATGATGTCCTGCGGGAAGTTTTCCGCACCGGCATCCAGATTGCGGCGCAGCGCCCGCGCTGTGCGCATGTCGGTTCCGGGCGCACGACCAAGCCCGAGATCGACACGGCCGGGAAGGAGCGCGGCAAGCGTGCCGAACTGTTCGGCAATGACAAGGGGGGAGTGGTTGGGCAGCATGATGCCGCCGGAACCGACGCGGATATGTTTCGTGGCCGCGCCCACATGGGCGATGACGAGTGATGTTGCGGCACTGGCAATGCCCGGCATGCCATGGTGTTCGGCCAGCCAGATGCGGTTATAGCCGTGTTCCTCGGCCTTGATCGCCATTCGGCGGGAATTTTCAAGCGCCTCGCTGACGCTCTCGCCTTCGCCGATCGGCGACAGGTCGAGAATGGAAAAGGGGATCATCCGACGCTCCTGCGAAATTTAAATCTTTGCTGCGGATGTAAGGCGCGTGTCCCGATTTACCAGAGAAGTCGCGCAGAATTGAAGGATGGTTCAAAAAAATTGGGGCCTCCGAAGAGGCCCTGGTATTTTGCGGGCTGGACCGGTCTTAACCCGCCCGCCTGAATTGCCTGTTTTCGCGATATCCTGCGGCTTCGTTCTCCGAAACCAATACGAACTGCCCGAGCCTGCCGTCCATTTCACCCGCCTCGGAGGCGAGATTGTGAATGGCGGCCGTCGTTTCCTCCACCATGGCGGCGTTCTGCTGGGTCATGGTGTCGAGGCTGGTGACGGTGCTGTTGATTTCCGAAAGCGTGTGCGCTTCCTCGCGGGTAGACTCCATGATCTCTTCGATACGCGTGCTGATGGTCTGCACGTGTGTGCCGATGCCGGTCAGCGAAGCACCTGCCTTTTCCACCAGCGCCACGCCGGCGGAAACCTCGTCTGTGGAGCGCTTCAGAAGGCTGGTGATTTCCTTTGCGGCGGCGGCCGAACGCTGCGCCAGTTCGCGCACTTCCTGCGCCACGACGGCAAAACCCTTGCCTGCGTCGCCGGCACGCGCGGCCTCCACACCGGCATTGAGTGCGAGAAGGTTGGTCTGGAAGGCGATTTCATCGATAACGCCGATGATCTGGTTGATCTGGCGCGATGAGGTCTGGATTGCCTCCATGGCGGCGATGGTCTGCTCCATCACGCGGCTCGAAGCCGTTGCCTCCGTGCTGGCGTCGCGGGCGATCCGTGTTGCCTGTTCGGCGCGTTCGATCTGGTCGCGGACGGCTTCCGTGATTGCCTTGATGGCGCTTGCCGTTTCGGTGATGGAGGCTGCCTGCCGCTCGGTGCGTTCCGCCAGCTGGTCTGCCCCCACCCGCATCTCCTCGGAGCCGCCACGAACGGCGGCCGAATTGCCGCCAATGGCCTCCATGGTCTCACTGAGCCGGGCAAGCGCGGTGTTGAAGTTGTGGCGCAGGCTTTCGAGATCATCGGGGAAAACGGTATCTATGCGATAGGCGAGATTGCCATTCGCCAGCCGATCGAGCCCCTCATCCAGCGACTGCACGACCATCTGCAGGGTGCCGGCCTCTGCCTCCCGTTCCGCAAGATGCGCACGCCGGGTCGTTTCGGCTTCTTCCCGGGTGTGCGATGCGGTTTCTTCCATCTCCCGCTGCAGGATGAGTTTTTCACGGAAACTGCCGAGCGCACGCGCCATGCGGCCAATTTCGTCCTTCCGATCCTGATTGCCGATTTCGGCATCGAGACGGCCGGCGGCTACCTCGCCGGTCAGGCCGGCAAGCTTTTCCAGCGGGGCGAAGAGACGGCGTGCGAAAAAGGCCGTCGTCGCGCACATGGCGGCGAGAACGCAAAGGCCGATCACGGCAAGCGTGCCGGCAATCGAGATGGAGCCGGCGTTCAACTCGCTGCGCAACATGCTTTCCACCGCGAGATATTTTTCACCCGCGAAAGAAAAGGGGCGAGCATAGGCATTGGCTTCGCCATCCGCGCGGTCGATCTTGGCGATGGTCATGCCCGCCGCGTTGAGGGCGTCGCCGTGGAAATCGTAGATAGCCGGGTCGAGGCTGACCAGCCTGTCGCCCTCAACGCCAAGAACCTTGCCATCGGCGGATATGATCGCGGATTGTTCCGAACTTCCGGCTACGACGCCTTTCGTCAGAATCTGGCTGAAAACGCCTTCCTTGACCTGGAAGAGGACAATGCCCTTGAACGCACCGAATTTGACGACCGGAACGCCGAAATAAATACCGGCTTCTTTCGTCGCCGCATCGATCCGCAGGCCGGAGAAACTGGTCTGCGCAACATCGTTGACTGCCTTTTCGGCATTCGCCGCGCCTTGCGCGAAGGCCGTACCGAGGCCGCTTTCCGCGAAGGTGCCGCCCTTGACGGTCTCCCCGAAAGCCCGTCCCTTCAGATAGGAATAATAGACCGTGCCGGCGGGATCGATGAAGAGAACGTCGCTGAACGGTGTTCCCTGAAGATAACCGGCTATATCCGTCTGGGTTTTTTCATGGGTGGAATAATAAAAGCCGCTCGGGCTTTCCGGTTTGATCAGTTTTTCCCTGTCGCCGAATGGGTTTTCCTTGATGAAGACGCGCTGCAGTTCCGCCTTCGCATCACCGGAATTCTTCTGCACGGTCGCCCAGCCGCTGCGCATGGAGACAACAGCCATCTGCAGGGATTCGATCTTGGCGATGGAATCCGCCTGCGTTTTCAGCTGCTCAAGACGCTCCTGGAGCATGTCGCCGCGAAAGACGAGAATGCTCTCCATGGATTTCGACGCCTGTTCCTCGAGAACGCCGCTGCTGCTTTGATAGCCGAGAAGCGTCAGAGCGCCGGTGGAGATCGCCATAAGTGCCAGGAAAATCACCAGCACCTTGGTGGATATGGAATGAAAACGGTTCAGCATGGCCGATGCAGCCCCCAATGCCGGATCAGTTCCCGCGCCATCACGGATGGCGCCATCGGACGGCTGATATGGCGAACATATTGTGCTGCGGATCATCATGTCCGCAGCTCCCCTTTTTTGATTTTGTGGGGAACAATGCGGTACGCGGTTTAAGCAGAGGTAAATGCTGCACTGCAAATTTGATCAATGTTGTCGTTTTGTTCACTTATCGCTGGCAGGGTCGCAGCCGGAAAGATAAGGTAACTCATGCAAAAGACGATTCGAATCATCGGCATCGATCCCGGGCTGCGGCGCACCGGCTGGGGTGTCATCGACACCCTCGGCAACAGCCTGCGGTTTGTCGCTTCCGGCACGGTGACGTCGGATGGCGATATGGATCTCGCCTCCCGGCTATGCCAGCTGCATGACGGGCTGGCGGACATCGTGCACGGCCATCAGCCCGATGAGGCGGCGGTGGAGCAGACCTTCGTGAACAAGGATGCCGTCGCCACGCTGAAACTCGGTCAGGCGCGCGGCATCGCCATGCTGGTGCCGGCACGCGCTGGCTTGCCGGTCTTCGAATATGCGCCGAATGCGGTCAAGAAGGCCGTCATAGGCGTCGGGCACGGCGAAAAGCAGCAAATTCACATGATGCTGAAAATCCTGATGCCGAAGGCCGAATTCAAGGGTAACGATGCGGCGGACGCGCTCGCCATCGCCATCTGCCACGCCCATAATCGCGGTGGTGACAGGATGCGGCGGCTGCTGGCGGCCGGTTGAATATAAGTCTTACTGAGCGGGCGGCATCATGATCGGAAAACTGAAGGGCAGCATCGAGGAAATCGGCGCGGATTACGTGCTGGTGGATGTGCACGGCGTTTGTTACGTCGCCTATTGTTCAGCGCGCACACTGTCGAAAATCGGCTCCGTCGGAGAGGCGGTGGTGCTGTTCATCGAGACATATGTGCGCGAGGACCAGCTTAAGCTGTTCGGATTCCTCTCCGCACTGGAGCGGGAATGGTTCAACCTGCTGCAGAGTGTGCAGGGAGTGGGCTCGAAAGTGGCGCTGGCCGTCTTGTCCACCCTGTCGCCTTCCGAGCTCGCCAATGCCATAGCACTTCAGGACAAGGTAATGATTTCGCGTGCGCCCGGCGTGGGGCCGAAAGTGGCGGTTCGTCTCGTGACGGAACTTCGCAACAAGGCGCCCGCTTTCGCTGGGGATGCTTCGGCGTCCATCGGGCTCAAGCAGGAACTTGGGGAAGGCGTTGCCTCCGCGCCGGTTGCCGATGCGGTCTCCGCGCTCACCAATCTCGGCTATTCGCGTGACCAGGCCGCCAATGCGGTTGCCGCTGCGCTGAAGAATGGCGGGGAGGGCGGCGATAGCGCCAAGCTGATCCGGCTGGGGCTGAAGGAACTTTCGCGGTAAGACTGGCTTGGCGGGCGGGCGTGGAGCCCGGGCCTATCCTGAATTTCGTGAAGCGCCTTGTTGCGATACTCATGATATAGCGGCGACGGTTACCTGATGAATTCGGCTATAACAATGGAATGCCCTGAATGAGCGATGCGGAGAGACTGATTACCCCGGAAAAGCGCGGGGAGGATATCGACACCACGCTACGCCCGCAGTCGCTGGACGATTTTACCGGCCAGGCAGAGGCCCGCGCCAATCTCAAGGTGTTTATCGAGGCCGCCAAGAACCGGGGCGAGGCGCTCGATCACGTGCTGTTCGTCGGCCCTCCCGGTCTCGGCAAGACGACGCTGGCGCAGATCATGGCCAAGGAGCTCGGCGTCAACTTCAAATCCACGTCAGGGCCGGTCATTGCCAAGGCGGGTGATCTTGCCGCACTTCTCACCAATCTCGAGGAGCGCGATGTCCTCTTCATCGACGAAATTCACCGACTCAACCCAGCGGTGGAAGAAATCCTCTACCCCGCCATGGAGGATTTCCAGCTCGATCTCATCATCGGCGAGGGGCCGGCGGCGCGCTCGGTGAAGATCGACCTTTCCAAATTCACCCTTGTTGCCGCCACGACCCGCCTCGGCCTGCTGACGACACCGCTTCGCGACCGTTTCGGCATTCCCGTCCGGCTGGCCTTCTACACGGTCGATGAGCTGGAACTGATCGTCCGGCGCGGGGCGCGGCTGATGGGGCTCAATATGACCGATGGCGGTGCGCGGGAAATCGCAAGGCGCGCGCGGGGCACGCCGCGCATCGCCGGTCGGCTTTTGCGCCGCGTGCGCGATTTCGCTGAAGTGGCGCGGGCCGAAGCCGTTACCCGCGAGATTGCCGACGAGGCTTTGACGCGGCTCCTGGTCGACAATATGGGCCTCGACCAGCTGGATATGCGTTATCTCACCATGATTGCCGTCAATTTCGGCGGCGGCCCGGTCGGCATTGAAACCATCGCCGCGGGCCTCTCGGAGCCACGCGATGCCATCGAGGACATTATCGAGCCCTACATGATCCAGCAGGGTTTCATCCAGCGCACGCCACGCGGGCGCATTTTGACCGCAACCGCCTGGAAACATCTTGGCATGCAGCCGCCAAAGGATCTCGAGGCCGCGCAGTTCCGGCTCACGCTGGAAGACGATTGAGGGAACAAGCCCCGGCGCGCCGGCATTTGACCATCTTTGGTAGGGAGATGATCATGTCGGCATTTCGCAAGGGAACGAAAGTTCGCTGGAACTGGGGTAACGGAACCGGTGAAGGTAAGATTGTCGAGACCTTCACGGATGATGTTGAGCGCATCATCGCCGGCTTCAGGATCAAGCGGAAGGCGAGCAAGGACGAGCCCGCTTTTCTGATCGAACAGGAAGACGGCGCAAAGGTTCTGAAAAGCCGATCGGAGCTTGAGCGGGCCGATTGAACAACGCCGCCATCCGGCGGTCACGGAGGGACGCTGATGCCTTACGATCCGCTGCGGATTTTCCGCAAACTCGCTCGCAACAACCGGTTGGCCAATTTTCGACTGCACGAGGCCTGTCTTCGGCTTTCGCAGGAAGCGTTCATCGCTCCGCGCGTCAGTTTTTTCCCTACTCTCAGGGCGACGCTGAATCACATCTACACCGTCGACCGCTTCTATATCGATGCCCTGCAGGGTGGAACGCTTGGTCTGGCCGCCTTTGCCGAAGAGGAGCCCTTCTCCACCATGGCGGAACTGCACACCGCCCAGACGGAACTTGACGAGGTACTGATCGCCTTTGTCGACGGTTTGGATGAAGACGGCCTCGCGGCCACGGTCAATATCCATCGTGGCGCGCGTATCCAGCAGGATCGTTGCGACGATGTCCTCTCCCATCTCTTCCAGCACCAGACGCATCATCGCGGGCAGGCGCATGCCATGCTGTCCGGCACGGCGATAAAGCCGCCGCAACTGGATGAATTCATTGTGGGGGATGATGCAAAGGCGAGAAAAGAAGAGATGGATGCGTTAGGGTGGGTGGAAGATGATTTGATGTTTCCAGCCCACAGGCCAGCATGATGACGCATGATAACAAAAACCAGGACACCCGTATCCGCATGAAATTCAAGCCGAAGCGCATCTTCCAGATGCGCGTTGCGGGTCTGGCGTTTCGTGATGGCCATGTGCTGGTGCATCGGGCTTCGCATGAAAAATTTTGGACCTTTCCGGGCGGTCGCGCCGAAATGGGCGAACGCTCCGAGGAAACGCTGGCGCGTGAAATGGTGGAGGAGCTTGGCGTCGAGGCCAAGGTGGGGCGGCTGCTCTGGGCGGTCGAAAATTTCTTCCATTATGAAGGCAAGGACTGGCACGAACTCGGCTTTTATTACCTGATGGACCTGCCGGAGACGCTGGCCTTTCATCCGACAGACATCATCCACCGCGTTCAGGATGGCGACAACGAACTGGAATTCCGCTGGGTTGCGGCAACGCGTGAGGCGTTGACGGAACTGGATATTCCGCCCTATTTCATCGCCGACGAAATAGAACACCTGCCCCAGACCACACGACATCTCGTCTGGCATGACGGCGATCTGGACGATAAATGACTTTTGCCCCCGAACGCCACATGATCCGGCTGGACCGCAAGCCGCAGCTTTTCAGCATGCGCGTGGCGGCGTTGATCTTCCAGAATGGCCATGTTCTCGTTCAGCGCGGCACAAAGGACAGTTACTGGGCCCTGCCGGGCGGACGGGCGGAAATCGGCGAAAGCTCGGAGGAAACCATCATCCGCGAAATCGGCGAGGAGCTTGAGCGAGATTGTTCGGTCGAACGCCTTTTATGGTCCGCCGAGAATTTTTTTGCTTACGGCGATTATGCCGCGCATGAGCTGGCGTTTTATTATCTGGTGTCGCTTCATCAGCCGTTTCCCTTTCATGAAAGCGACATCGTTCACCGGGTGCTGGACGGTGTCGAGGTGGAGTTCCGCTGGTTGCGCGCGCAATCCTCCACTCTGCTGGAGCACGATCTCAGGCCTCGTTTTATTGCAGACCGCATTGAGGTGCTGCCGCCGCGCAATGAGCATCTCATCGTCCGCGAAGGTGGCATCGATGTGGACGCACTTACCAAGGAGACATTATGAGCGAGCTTGTGGTTTCGCTTTCCGGCGAACTCATCGAACATGGGCACCGCCTGACACAGCGCGTCTATTATGAGGACACGGATTTTTCCGGTCTCGTGTATCATGCGCGCTACCTGCATTTCCTCGAGCGCGGCCGTACCGATTACCTGCGTTGCCTCGGCTGCGAGCAGAGCGCGCTTTTGACCGCTGACGAGGAGGGCCTTGTCTTCGTCGTTCATCGTATGGAGATCGATTTCAAGACCCCGGCGCGGATGGATGACGTCTTGACGATCACCACCGTGACGGAAAAGGCGGGCGGTGCGAAAATGGTGCTCAACCAGGAAATCCGGCGTGGTGAAACACTGCTTGTCGCCGCCAAGGTCATCATCGCCGTCATCAATGCCAATGGCCGGCCAAGGCGTCTTCCGGAGACAGTGGCGGAAAAATTCCTGAAGTAATTGGCGGCCGGGTTCAGTAAATCCACCCGGCGTGCCCCGGCTGTAACACTCCTTTAACCATAATGGTGTCTTACTTTAGCAACTGGCATTTGTGCGGCGCACGCCTTCCTTTCACCAAATTTATTGGCAAGTAAGGCTTACTGGCAAGTATCGGGGTATGGCAAAGGGGTTAACGGCTGCGGCCGCATGACTTCGAGCGTTAACACGCGTTTGAATCGCCCGGTCCCGTACCGGGCGTTTGGATTCGGGGATTGGATATTTATGGAACAGGCAGGTTTGGCAGCGGCGACGCACGATGTAAGTCTCTGGGCACTGTTTATGCAGGCGGGCCTCATCGTGAAGCTCGTGATGATCGGACTTATCGCCGCCTCGGTCTGGACGTGGGCGATCGTCTTTGACAAATATGTGAGCTTCGGCAAGGCAAAGCGCCAGTTCGACCAGTTCGAACAGGTGTTCTGGTCGGGCCAGTCGCTCGAGGAGCTTTATCGCACGCTGGCGGAACGCCAGAATGGCGGTCTTGCGGCTATTTTCGTTTCCGCCATGCGGGAATGGAAAAAATCATTCGAGCGCGGCGCGCGTTCGCCCATCGGTCTGCAGATGCGCATCGACCGGGCAATGGACGTGACGATTGCGCGTGAAGGCGAACAATATGAGGCCCGCCTCGGTTCGCTGGCCACCATCGGTTCGGCCGGTCCCTTTATCGGCCTCTTCGGTACGGTTGTGGGTATCATGACCTCGTTCCAGGCTATTGCCGGTTCGAAGTCGACCAACCTTGCTGTTGTGGCGCCCGGTATCGCTGAAGCGCTTCTGGCAACGGCCATCGGCCTCGTCGCGGCTATTCCGGCGGTTATCGCCTACAACAAGTTCACGGCTGACGCGCACAAGCTTTCCGCCCGTATGGAAGGTTTCGCCGACGAGTTCTCCGCGATCCTGTCGCGCCAGATCGATGAAAAACTTCAGACACGGCAGGCCGCCCAGTAAGCGGCCCGGTATGCATGCTGTGCAGTAATTTGCCGCAAGGCAAAATGGAGTAGATGGTATGGGTATGTCAGCAGGTGGCAGCGGCGGCGGTTCCGGTGGACGCCGGGGTGGGCGCGGCGGACGGCGCAGGGGCGGCGCGATCAGCGAGATCAATGTGACGCCGCTGGTCGACGTCATGCTTGTGCTGCTCATCATCTTCATGGTGGCCGCGCCGATGATGACGGTCGGCGTGCCGATCGATCTGCCGCAGACCTCCGCCAATGCGCTGAATTCGGACACGCAGCCGATCACGATTTCCGTCAATGCCAATGGCCAGATCCATTTGCAGGAAACCGAAATCCAGGCGGCTGAAGTGGCCGACAAGCTGCAGGCGATTGCCACGACTGGTTATAACGAGCGCATTTTCGTGCGTGCGGATTCCGTTGCCGCTTACGGCGTCGTTGCCGATGTGATGGCGCGCATCCAGGCGGCGGGCTTCAAGAATATCGGCCTTGTGACCCAGCAGAAACAGGACAATTGACGTAAAACGATGAAGGGCAGCCTTACCACATCCGCGATCGTGCACGCGTCGCTTCTGGCCTTTGCCCTTGTTTCCCTGGGCTCGCCGGAACCGCTCGACGTGTCGCAGGCCGAAGCCCTGCCTGTGGAACTGGTGCCGATCGAGGAATTGACCCAGATCCAGCAGGGCGACAAGAACGCTCCGAAGGCCGAAAAATCGGCTCCTGTTCCGACCACACGTCCCGATATCATCGAAAACGCCCAGAATATCGGTAATAACACGGCCGATATAGAAGCGCCGCCGACGCCGACGACAAAGCCCAATGACAATATCAGCGCCGCTGCCCCGCCAAAGCAGGAGAAGCCGCAGCCGGTCGTCGATACCAAGGCGAATGAAGTAAAGGAAATTGTCAAGGAAGAAACCTCGGCTCCCAAGCCGCAGGAAATGGCCGCCTTGCCGCAGACCAAGCCGGAAATCGCGCCGCAGCCGAAGACGGAACCGCCGCCGCAGGAAACCAAGGCGGAAGAACCGCCGCCGGCCACGCAGGAGCCGGCCGAAATCCCCGTGCCGCAGAACGTGCCGCGCCCGAACTCCCGCCCCGAGCCGCCGAAGCCGGAAGAGCCGAAGCAGGCAGAAACCAAGCCTGCAGAGCAGAAGCCCGCTGAAAAGCCGGCCGAGACCAAGCCCGATCAGGCAAAGTCCACCGACAAACCTTCTGACAAGAAGCCGGGCGAGAAGAAGCAGGAGACGGCGAAATCCGCTTCGTCCAAGGAAAGCGATTTCAACGCCGACGATATCGCCGCGCTTTTGAACAAGCAGGCGCCCTCCGGTGGCGGGGCGAAGCGGTCGACGCAGACGGCGTCGCTTGGCGGCAAGAAAACAACGGGCGGCTCTACGCTCAGCCAGACGGAAATGGATGCGCTGCGTGGCGCGATCCAGAAGAACTGGCAGATCATTCCCGGCATGGCGGATGCCTCGGACGTTCGCGTCCGGGTGACCATGAAGCTCGACCGTGATGGTTCCATCATCGGTCGGCCCGAGATCGAGGCCACGGGCGGTTCCGAAGGAACGCGCCGTGCTCTTTCCGGCGGAGCCTATCGCGCCATCATGCGTTCTGCTCCGTTCACGAACCTTCCTGCCGACAAATATGATGCATGGAACGAAGTCGTCGTGAACTTCGATCCCAGTGAATTGCTATGAATGCTGAAAGGCCTGGCAACATGAAGATATTTTCGCCGATCCGGCTGGTGCTCGCTGTCGCGGCCCTCATGTCGGTTTTCTCCGCACCGGCTTTTGCGCGGGTGGAAATCAACATCAACAAGGGCAATGTCGAGCCGCTGCCCATCGCCATCACCGACTTCATGTCGAGCGACGGCATCGGCGCGCAGGTTTCCGCGGTCATCGCCGCCGACCTGCAGCGTTCCGGTCTCTTCGCGCCGGTCAATAAAAGCGCCTTTATCGAAAAGATCAGCAATCCGGATCAGCAGCCGCGTTTCGAGGACTGGAAGGTCATCAACGCCCAGGCGCTCGTGACCGGTCGTGTGACGCGCGAAAGCGATGGCCGCCTGCGCGCCGAATTCCGCCTGTGGGATACGTTCGCCAACCAGCAGATGACCGGCCAGCAGTTCTTTACCCAGCCGGAAAACTGGCGCCGTGTCGCCCATATCATCGCCGATGCCATCTATGAGCGTATCACCGGTGAAAAGGGCTACTTCGACACCCGTGTCGTCTTCGTTTCCGAAAGCGGCCCGAAGACGGCCCGCAAGCGCCAGCTGTCGATCATGGACCAGGACGGTTTCAACGTCCGCAACCTCACCAATTCGAACGACATCGTTCTGACGCCGCGTTTCTCGCCGAACCGCCAGGAAGTGACCTACATGTCCTTCGAAGGCCAGCAGCCGCGCGTTTACCTGCTGCAGCTGGAAACCGGACAGCGCGAAGTGGTCGGCAATTTCCCCGGCATGACCTTCTCGCCGCGCTTCTCTCCGGATGGCCAGAAGGTCATCATGAGCCTGCAGCAGGATGGCAACGCCAATATCTACACGATGGACCTGCGCTCTCGCACCACGACGCGGCTGACGAACACGTCGGCCATCGATACGGCGCCGTCCTATTCGCCCGACGGTCAGCGCGTCGCCTTCGAAAGCGACCGCGGCGGCCGCCAGCAGATCTACGTCATGAATGCCGATGGCTCCGGCCAGCAGCGTGTTTCCTTCGGCGATGGTTCCTATTCCACGCCGGTCTGGTCGCCGCGCGGCGATCTGATCGCCTTCACCAAGCAATCGGGCGGCAAGTTCTCGATCGGCGTGATGAAGACCGACGGTTCGGGCGAACGCATCCTGACCAGTGGCTTCCACAATGAAGGCCCGACCTGGGCGCCGAATGGCCGCGTGCTGATGTTCTTCCGCCAGAATGCCGGTGCCGGCGGTCCGCAGCTCTATTCGATCGACCTGACGGGCTATAACGAACAGCTCATCAAGACGCCGACCTTCGCTTCGGATCCGGCATGGTCGCCGCTTCTGGACTGATATGACTGCCATGACGGCGCCGGTACGAACCGGCGCCGTCATGTTTTACGCATGCCATACGGGAAAGCGCCTCTTTCTTGCCGCAAAGTGTTGTGAGGGAGCAAAAAAGTGGGACATTTCCTTTCTGTTAACCATAAGCGTTTGCCGGCTATTAACTGCGATCCGTTAGTGTCTGGCAACGTTATTGAAATTCCAAGGAGAGACCGGCGATGAGCCGTACACATATTTCGGCACTCAGCCCCATGCAGAAACTGGCCCGTAACCCGGCTGTCATCGCCATGACGCTCGCGCTTGCCCTTGCAGGCTGCGCGAAGAAGAACATGCCGAACAACGCCGGTGAACTCGGCCTTGGTGGCGCGGGCTCCGCAACGCCGGGCTCCCAGCAGGACTTCACGGTAAACGTCGGCGACCGCATCTTCTTCGATACGGACTCGACCTCGATCCGCGCCGACGCCCAGCAGACCCTGCAGCGCCAGGCGCAATGGCTCGCCCGTTACCCGAACTACGCCATCACCGTTGAAGGCCATGCCGACGAGCGCGGTACGCGTGAATACAACCTGGCGCTCGGCGCCCGTCGTGCCGCTGCAACCCGTGACTTCCTGGCGTCCCAGGGCGTTCCGGCAAACCGCATGAAGACGATCTCCTACGGCAAGGAACGTCCGGTCGCCGTTTGCGACGACATTTCCTGCTGGTCGCAGAACCGCCGCGCCGTGACGGTTCTCGGTGGCGCGGGCATGTAATCGCCTGACGCATTTGTGAACGTGAATGAAAGGCGGTCTTCGGGCCGCCTTTTGTTTTTTTCATAGTTTGGCCGAAGTTAAGTTGCTTTTTCAGTTGATATGGAAAGAATCCGGCTTGCGTCATTCCGGCGCAAATCAGTTAAGGCAGGACGAATGAGATGAAGAAACTTGTCGTGGCGGGAATGCTGGGGCTTGCAGCCTGCACCGGCTTGAGCGGCATCGCCGTTTCGGGTCCGCTGTTCGGTGCGGGGGGTAGCTTCGGCACGATCAACTCTCAACAGGCCCCGGTCGTCCGGGTTCAGGCCAATGAAGCCTATCGGGTTCAGCAACTTGAAGAACAGATCCGGCAGCTCAATGGCCGTATCGAGGAAATGAGCTTCCAGCTTCTGCAGATGCAGGAAACGATCCGCAAGGCGCAGGAAGACAATGAATTCCGCTTCCAGGAACTGGAAAGCGGCAATGCCGGCGGCAAGGGCGCAAGCCCGACGACGCCGAAAAAGAAGGCGGAGGCCAGCCCGGCAAGTCCGGCCACGCCGCCGACCGACGACGTTGCAACCATCATCGAAACGCCACCCGAGGGTGGCGCTTCCGTTTCGCCGTCTGTTCCGTCCAATGCGCCGACAAGTGCTCCGGGAGAAACGACGCTCGGTTCCATCGAACTCGATTCCCGGGGAATGCCCGTTGGCGGCACTCTCAACCAGAACGCCAACAATTCGTCCGGTAGCCTTCCCGGTGTGACCACCGGTAACGGCACCCGCAAGACCGATCCGGTCAACACGGCGGCGCTGACCAGCGAAAGTGATATTTACCAGGCCGCTTATGGCCATGTCCTTTCCGGCGACTACAAGCTGGCGGAACAGGGTTTCCAGCAATATCTGCAGGGCTACCCCAAGGGCACCAAGGCAGCGGATGCGAGCTTCTGGCTGGGCGAGGCGCAATATTCGCAGGGCAAGTTCAACGAAGCCGCAAAAACCTTTCTGAACGGCCATCAGGCCTATGGCAAATCCCCCAAGGCTCCCGAAATGCTGATGAAGCTCGGCATGTCGCTTGCCGCTCTCGATAATACCGAAACCGCCTGCGCCACGCTGCGCGAGGTGCCGAAGCGTTATCCCAATGCTTCCAAGACCGTTTTGAACAAGGTTGCGAGTGAACAGAAGCGGCTGAGCTGCTGATCCCTTTCCTGCCATCGCGGCGGTGTTTCCATGCCGGTTGATGCCCGCATTCCAGGCGAAATGACAGTTGCGCCGCTTCCGGCGGCAAGGTCCTTTGTCGCAACTCTTCGCAAACCTTCCCATATTCTCGTTGCAATTTCAGGCGGCAGCGATTCCACGGGTTTGTTGCTGGCACTGCATCAGGCAATTGCGGAGGCGGGCTGTGACCGGCTACGACTTTCCGCCGTCACCATCGACCACGCGCTGAGAGTGGAATCAGCCGCGGAGGCCTGCCAGGTAGCCGCGCTTTGCCTTGAACTCGGCGTTTCCCATGTTACGCGCCGGTGGGAGGGCGCCAAACCCGCTTCAGGTCTTTCCGAAGCCTCCCGCCTTGCCCGCTATCGTCTGATCGCCGAAGTTGCCGATGAGATCGGCGCCGACCTTGTGGTGACGGGGCACACGATCGGTGACCAGCGCGAAACCGTGGCGATGCGTGCCGCCCGGAACGCCGGAGGTGATAATCTCGGCCTTTCCGGCATGGCGGATGCGGTTCTATACGATGGCCGCCACTGGATCATGCGGCCGTTTCTTGCCTGTGAAAGACAGGCGATCCGCGATTACATACTGTCACGCTCGCAAAGCTGGGTGGACGATCCCAGCAATGAAAATACCGGGTACGAGCGCGTACGGGTAAGGCAGGCGCTTCCCGGTTCTGCTGCTTGTCTTGATGCGGAAGCTGCCATCAAACGACGGAAGCTCTCTGAAAAGACAGCCGATTTCCTGCGCGGGCATGTGCAGGTCTTCCATGCCGTGCTTGCCGGGATACCTGCGGACAGCGTGGCGCCCGATCGTTCCGAATTCAGGCATGGACTGGCGGCGCTCATCGCCACGCTGGGCGGACGGGCCTATTTTCCGGCTGCAGGTAGCATGGAACGGGTTCTGCGTTTTCTCAAAACCCGTGAAAACGGGCGGATGACGGTTGGCCGTGTTCTGCTCGACCGCCGACGCGACGGGCTTTATATTTTCCGCGAGCAGCGAAACCTGCCGGAGCTTCAGATTGAGGCGCATGGGCAGGGGCTTTGGGATGATCGCTTTCTTGTGACAAGCGGATCGGCGTTTCCAATCCTTGTCACGGCGGGCAGGGTAGACGATGCCCCGGGAGCGGAAGTGCTTTTTCCGTCGGCACCCGCCGGGGTGGCTAAACCGGCCATGGCCGGCCTGCCGCAAATCGCCGCAGCGCCCCCTTACGCGACATACCTGACAGAGGGTGTGAATATCAGGCCGAGGCTCGCACCATTCGATCTTTTTTTGCCGCGCTTCGACCTTGAGTTGGCAAATGCAATCGCTGTTTTGTGCGGGCGCGCCACATATCCACAGCCCCCGGTTTAAATCCGGCCTCTTTTTCGTGAATTGCCATGGAATAGTTTTTACACCAAAACGCATCAGATAACGCCCTTCGCCTTGGCAACGGCAGATGTCGTCCTTATGTTAGGGGCACGTAATAGCGGGCAGCAGACATGCCCGTGTGAGTTCGGGGAGTTCGATGAACCCAAATTTCAGAAATTTCGCCTTGTGGGCCGTGATCGCCCTCTTGCTGATCGCGTTGTTCAGCATGTTCCAGACGTCGCCGACGCAAACGGGTTCACGGGAAATTCCGTACTCCCAGTTTCTTCGCGATGTGGATTCCGGGCGAGTTCGCGACGTGACCGTCACCGGTAACCGGGTTCTCGGAACCTATACCGAAAACGGCACGGCCTTTCAGACCTATTCCCCCGTCATTGACGATAGCCTGATGGAGCGCTTGCAGAGCAAGAACGTGACCATCGTGGCGCGTCCCGAAAGCGACGGCTCCTCCGGTTTCCTGAGCTATCTCGGCACGCTTCTGCCGATGTTCCTCATCCTTGGCGTCTGGCTGTTCTTCATGCGGCAGATGCAGGGCGGTTCGCGTGGTGCGATGGGCTTTGGCAAGTCCAAGGCCAAGCTGTTGACGGAAGCCCATGGCCGCGTGACGTTTGACGATGTCGCCGGCGTGGACGAAGCCAAGCAGGACCTTGAGGAAATTGTTGAATTCCTGCGCGATCCGCAGAAATTCCAGCGCCTCGGCGGTAAAATCCCGCGCGGCGTGCTGCTCGTCGGCCCGCCCGGCACGGGTAAGACCCTTCTGGCGCGCTCCGTCGCCGGCGAAGCCAACGTGCCGTTCTTCACCATTTCCGGCTCGGACTTCGTGGAAATGTTCGTCGGCGTCGGTGCAAGCCGTGTGCGTGACATGTTCGAGCAGGCCAAGAAGAATGCGCCCTGCATCATCTTCATCGATGAAATCGACGCCGTCGGTCGCCATCGTGGCGCCGGCCTCGGCGGTGGTAACGATGAACGCGAACAGACGCTGAACCAGCTGCTGGTCGAAATGGACGGCTTCGAGGCGAATGAGGGCATCATCCTCATTGCCGCCACCAACCGTCCTGATGTTCTTGACCCCGCACTTCTGCGTCCCGGCCGCTTCGACCGTCAGGTCGTCGTGCCGAACCCGGACATCGTCGGTCGCGAGCGTATCCTCAAGGTGCATATCCGCAACGTGCCGCTGGCGCCCAACGTCGACCTCAAGGTTCTGGCCCGCGGCACTCCCGGTTTTTCGGGCGCCGATCTGATGAACCTCGTCAACGAAGCCGCCCTCATGGCCGCCCGCCGCAACAAGCGCGTGGTCACCATGCAGGAGTTCGAGGACGCCAAGGACAAGATCATGATGGGTGCGGAGCGCCGCTCCTCCGCCATGACCGAAGCCGAAAAGAAACTGACCGCCTATCACGAAGCCGGCCATGCCATCACCGCGCTGAAGGTTGCCGTGGCTGATCCGTTGCACAAGGCGACGATCATTCCGCGTGGCCGTGCGCTTGGCATGGTCATGCAGCTGCCGGAAGGCGACCGCTACTCCATGAGCTACAAGTGGATGGTGTCGCGTCTCGTGATCATGATGGGTGGACGCGTTGCCGAGGAACTGACCTTCGGCAAGGAGAACATCACCTCGGGCGCGTCTTCGGATATCGAGCAGGCCACCAAGCTTGCCCGCGCCATGGTCACGCAATGGGGCTTCTCCGATGCTCTCGGCCAGGTGTCCTATGGTGAAAACCAGCAGGAAGTCTTCCTTGGCCATTCCGTCTCGCAGTCGAAGAATGTCTCCGAGGCGACGGCCCAGACGATCGATACCGAAGTTCGCCGCCTGATCGACGAGGCTTATGGTGAGGCACGCCGCATCCTGACGGAAAACCACGATGGTTTCGTCGCGATTGCCGAGGGTCTGCTTGAATACGAAACCCTGACGGGCGACGAGATCAAGGCTCTGCTGAAGGGCGAGAAGCCCGCCCGTGACCTGGGCGACGATTCTCCCGGCAGTCGCGGTTCGGCAGTGCCGAAGGCCGGCACCAAGAAGGATGGCCCGAGCGAAGCCAAGGGCGACGGCGAGGCCGAAGGTGGCATGGAGCCGCAGCCGCACTGACCGTCAGCGCCGAGCGAGTGATTGTAAAAGGCCATCCGGTTCTCCGGATGGCCTTTTCAGTTTGGTAACAAGATATAAGCCATTTTTGCGGTAATTTACGTGCTGTTTATCGTGGTTTGTGGCATCTAGCCAAAAAACGCTTCCGGCTGTTTTCAGCTTTGCCGGAATGCCCAAGAGATTTGGAGTTCAAATGGCACGCCGTTATTTCGGTACCGATGGTATCCGTGGACAATCGAACGTCTTCCCGATGACACCAGACCTCGCAATGCGTGTGGGCATTGCGGTCGGGACGATTTTCCGCCGTGGTCACCATCGCCACCGCGTCGTAATCGGCAAGGATACGCGGCTTTCCGGCTATATGCTCGAAAACGCGCTGGTCGCCGGCTTCACCGCAGCCGGCCTCGACGTCTTCCTGCTCGGCCCCATTCCGACGCCGGCCGTCGCCATGCTGACCCGGTCGCTGCGCGCCGATATCGGCGTGATGATCTCGGCCTCGCACAACCCCTTTTCCGATAACGGCATCAAGCTTTTCGGACCGGACGGATACAAGCTTTCCGACGAGCTGGAACTGGAAATCGAAGATCTTCTCGACAAGGATATCTATGCCCAGCTTGCCAAGCCGAGCGAAATCGGCCGTGCCAAGCGTGTGGATGGCGACATCTATCGTTATATCGAATTCGTAAAACGCACCCTGCCGCGTGATGTGACGCTGAGCGGGCTGAGGATCGCCATCGACTGCGCCAATGGTGCCGCTTACAAGGTGGCGCCCGCTGCGCTCTGGGAACTGGGTGCGGAAGTCGTCACCATCGGTAACGAACCGAACGGCATCAATATCAATCTCGAATGTGGCTCCACCCACCCTGAAGCCCTGCAGAAGAAAGTGCATGAAGTGCGCGCCGATATCGGCATTGCGCTGGATGGTGATGCGGATCGCGTCATCATTGTCGACGAACGTGGCGAGATCGTCGATGGCGATCAGCTGATGGCTGTCATTGCAGATAGCTGGGCGGCCGACAACACGCTGCGCGGCGGCGGCATTGTCGCGACCGTCATGTCCAATCTCGGGCTGGAGCGCTTCCTTGGCGACAAGGGCCTTACCCTTGCCCGCACCAAGGTCGGTGACCGCTATGTCGTTGAGCATATGCGCAACCACAATTTCAATGTCGGCGGTGAGCAGTCCGGCCATATCGTTCTGTCGGATTACGGCACCACAGGTGACGGTCTCGTCGCGGCCCTGCAGGTTCTCGCCAAGGTCAAGCGCTCCGGCCTCACGGTCAGCGAAGTGTGCCGCAAGTTCGAGCCGGTTCCGCAGCTTTTGAAGAACGTCCGCATCTCCGGCGGCAAGCCGCTGGAAAATCCGGTCGTGCAGCAGGCGATCGCGGATGCGGAAAGCGCATTGGCCAATAATGGCCGCCTCGTCATCCGTCCTTCCGGCACGGAGCCGCTGATCCGCGTCATGGCGGAGGGGGACGACAGCGCCAAGGTGGAGAAGATCGTCAACGATCTCGTCGGCGTTATCTCCAATGCCCGCTCGGCCGCGTGAGCAGCGCCAAATAGAATGGTCAAAAGCCGGCTTCCCAGCCGGCTTTTTCTTTGAGTATTTCCTAATAAATATAGTGAATGATCGTGGTTAATCGGGACTTAACCATTTTACGCCACTCTCCGTGACTGAACAGTTCACTGGCAGCTGCTGCAACGCATGTGCCTCTTCTGGAGTGGAAGTCATGAAAAACGCCCTGGCCGGATTTCTGGCCGTTCTGCTGACCGGCACAAGCGCCGTCGGCGCCGATCTTTATCAGGCCGAACCGGCGCCTGCCTATGTCGAGGCACCTGAAGTGCAGATCACCCAGGCAAGCGGCTGGTATCTTCGCGGCGACGTCGGTTATTCCTTCAACAAGCTGCGCGGCGCCCATTATTATCAGGGTGGGCCGGGTGGATATCTGCAGGATTTCGAAACTGCAAAGATCAAGGACAGCTACATCATCGGCGCCGGTGTCGGTTATCAGTTCAACAACTATTTCCGCAGTGACGTAACCTTCGACTACATGGGCAAGTCGGATTTCCGCGGCTCCACGGTGGGCGGCTGCGGCTCGGTCGCCGGTCCCTGTGTCTCGACGGACCTTAGCTCGCTGCAGGCCTATACGTTGATGGCGAACGCCTATGTCGATCTCGGCACCTATGGCCGCGTTACGCCTTATGTCGGTGGCGGTATCGGCGGTTCCTACGTCAAGTGGGACAAGCTGCGCAATACCTCGTGCAGCACCAACGGTCTCGGCTGCGACCCGACCACGGAGCATGGCGGCAAGGGCAAATGGCGCTTCGCTTACGCCCTGATGGCCGGTGCGTCGATCGACGTTACCTGTAACCTGAAGGCCGATATCGGCTATCGTTTCCGCCACATCAACAAGGGCGACATGTTCGCCTATGAGAACGGCGGCGGTCCGGGCCGCGACAAGGGCCTTTATTCGCATGAAGTGCGTGTAGGTGGCCGTTATGTCTTCAACGGCTGCGATACGGCACAATACATGCCGCCTGCCGATATCCCGTTGCAGCCTGCCGTTTATAAATAAACGTCACGCCCCGCTGCTAGCTTCAGACCGTCCGCATCCTTTGGGTGCGGGCGGTTTTGTTTTGCCGGTATCGGACACGGGGCATGACGCATATGGACCAAGATTCTTCTGCGTAGCGACATATTCCGCTTGACTGGGATCGGCGACAGGAATAGCAACGGCGTCAGGACACTCCACCCTAACGTGGAGCGCCTATCTGGAAGGGTAGTCAAATGACAGATATCGTGAAGCCGGACGTCCGTCCGGGCAATACGCATTTTTCCTCTGGTCCCTGCTCGAAGCGTCCCGGATGGTCGCTGGAAGCTCTCTCCGATGCGCCGCTCGGTCGCTCGCATCGCGCCAAGGTTGGCAAAGCCAAGCTGAAGCAGGCCATCGATCTCACCCGTGAAATTCTTGCTGTTCCTGCCGATTATCGCATCGGCATCGTTCCCGCATCCGACACCGGTGCCGTTGAAATGGCGCTCTGGTCGCTGCTCGGTGAACGCGGCGTCGACATGCTCGCCTGGGAAAGCTTCGGCGCTGGCTGGGTCACCGACGTCGTCAAGCAGCTGAAGCTGAAGGACGTCCGCAAGTTCGAGGCTGATTACGGCCTGCTGCCGAACCTTGCCGAAGTCGATTTCGACCGTGACGTGGTCTTCACCTGGAACGGTACGACCTCTGGCGTTCGCGTTCCCAATGCCGATTTCATCCCTGCCGACCGCAAGGGCCTGACCATCTGCGACGCCACCTCGTCGGCCTTCGCACAGGATATGGACTTTACGAAACTCGACGTCGTCACCTTCTCCTGGCAGAAGGTTCTGGGCGGCGAGGGCGGCCATGGCGTCATCATTCTGTCGCCGCGCGCTGTCGAGCGTCTCTTGAGCTACGCGCCGGCATGGCCGCTGCCGAAAATCTTCCGCATGGTCTCCGGCGGCAAGCTGATCGAAGGCATCTTCACCGGCGAAACCATCAACACGCCGTCCATGCTCTGCGTTGAAGATTATATCGATGCGCTGCTGTGGGCGAAGAACCTCGGTGGCCTCAAGGCGCTGATCGGCCGTGCCGATGCCAATGCCAAGGTTATCTACGACTTCATCGAGAAGAATGACTGGATCGCCAACCTGGCCGTCAAGCCGGAAACCCGCTCCAACACCTCCGTCTGCCTGAAGATCGTCGATCCCGAAGTGCAGGCGCTGGATGCCGCCGCACAGGCCGATTTCGCCAAGGGCGTCGTCGCCCTGCTCGAAAAGGAAAATGTCGCCCTCGATATCGGCGCCTACCGTGACGCACCGTCCGGTCTGCGTATCTGGGCCGGCGCCACCATCGAGACGGCGGACATGGAAGCCGTCATGCCCTGGCTTGCCTGGGCCTACCAGACGCAGAAGGCAGCACTTTCCAAGGCTGCCGCCTGATTTTGATACCGGCCCTGCGCTGATGCAGGGCCGTATATTCCCCGCTTTCAAAACTGCACCGCTTTCAAGGAGCCCGTGAACCATGGCACCTCGCGTACTCGTATCCGACGAACTGTCGGAAACCGCCGTCCAGATCTTCCGCGATCGTGGCGTCGAAGTCGATTTCCAGCCGAAGCTCGGCAAGGACAAGGACAAGCTTGCCGAAATCATCGGTAACTACGATGGTCTTGCCATCCGTTCCGCCACCAAGGCGACCGAAAAGCTGATCGAGGCTGCGACCAACCTCAAGGTCATCGGCCGCGCCGGCATCGGCGTCGACAATGTCGATATTCCGGCCGCCTCGCGCCGCGGTATCATCGTCATGAACACGCCCTTCGGCAACTCCATCACGACAGCCGAACATGCGATTGCGCTGATGTTCGCCGTTGCGCGCCAGCTTCCTGCCGCCGACAGCTCCACGCAGGCCGGCAAGTGGGAAAAGTCGAAATTCATGGGTGTCGAGATCACGGGCAAGACGCTTGGCGTTATCGGCGCCGGCAATATCGGCTCCATCGTCTGCTCGCGCGCACTCGGCCTCAAGATGCATGTTCTGGCCTATGATCCCTTCCTGTCGCCCGAGCGTGCGCAGGAAATGGGCGTGACCAAGGTTGAACTGGACGAGTTGCTGGCGCAGGCGGATTTCATCACCCTGCACGTGCCGATGACCGACAAGACGCGCGGCATCCTCAATGCCGAAAACCTGGCCAAGACCAAGAAGGGCGTGCGTATCGTCAACTGCGCCCGCGGCGGTCTGGTGGATGAAGCGGCCCTTGCCGAAGCCATCAAGTCCGGCCACGTTGCCGGTGCCGGCTTTGACGTGTTCGAAGTCGAGCCTGCCACCGAAAGCCCGCTTTTCGGCCTGCCGAACGTCGTCTGCACACCGCATCTCGGTGCTTCGACCACGGAAGCACAGGAAAACGTCGCCCTTCAGGTTGCCGAGCAGATGTCGGACTACCTCGTCAAGGGTGCGGTTTCCAACGCCATCAACATGCCGTCGATCACGGCTGAGGAAGCACCGCGCCTGAAGCCGTTCATCCGTCTGGCGGATGTTCTCGGCTCCTTCGTCGGTCAGGTGCAGGAAAGCGCCACCAAGGAAATCGAAATCCTTTATGATGGCGCAACCGCCAGCATGAACACGAAGGCGTTGACCAGCGCCCTGCTGGCCGGCCTTATCCGCAGCCAGGTTGCGGATGTGAACATGGTTTCCGCCCCGGTCATGATCAAGGAAAAGGGCATCATCCTTTCCGAAGTCAAGCGCGACAAGACCGGCGTTTACGACGGCTACATCAAGCTCACGGTCAAGACGGAAAACCAGATCCGCTCGGTCGCCGGCACGGTGTTCTCGGATGGCAAGCCGCGCTTTATCCAGATCAAGAACATCAACATGGATGCCGATGTCGGATCGCACATGATCTACATCACCAATACCGACGTTCCCGGCATGATCGGCTTCATGGGCACCACGCTCGGCGAAGCGGGCGTCAACATCGCCAACTTCCAGCTCGGCCGTGAAAAGGAAGGCGGCGACGCCATCGCGCTTCTTTATGTGGATGGTCCGGTTTCCGAAAACGTGCTGGACAAGCTGCGCGCCAACCCGGCAATCCGCCAGGTCAAGCCGCTGACCTTCAACGTCGACTGATCTTATCGTTCCTCCCAAGGGGACAATAAGGCCCGGTGCAGGGGAGACCCTGCGCCGGGTTTTCGTTTTTCCAGCCACCGGTTTTGCCGCAATGCTCGCCAGGCTCGCGTTTTGGTTGCATATCACAAAAAATTTAAGGCAGGTGCTCTAAAAATGATGATCATGAGTTGCTATATCGCCTGCTGACATGCCGCTCATGGGAGGGCGGCCAACAGGAGATAACGATGTTTGCTGCCTTTCGGCGCTTCAAGGGTTTGTTCGCAGTCGCCGCACTTGGTATCGCGGTGTCTTTCGTGGCGGTTGATATGGCAGAGGCACGCCGTGCGAGCGGTGGCTTCGGCAGCCGCGGCACGCGGACCTATTCCGCTCCGCCTTCGACCAGCACCGCGCCCGGCCAGACCGCGCCGATCAACCGCAGCATGACGCCGAACACCAATCAGGCAGCGCCTGGCGCAGCCCAGCCGGCCCGTCCGGGCGCACAGGCGCCGCAGCAGAACCGCGGCCTGTTCGGCGGTATGATGGGTGGCTTGATGGGCGGCCTGTTGATGGGCGGTCTGTTCGGCATGCTCATGGGCGGCGGTTTTGGTGGTATGGCCGGTTTCTTCGGCATGCTGCTGCAGGTGGCGCTGATCGGCCTTCTGGTCATGCTCGCCATGCGTTTCTTCGCATCGCGCCGTCAGGGCCAGCCCGCTTATGGTGCGGCCGGCGGATCGCAGCGCACGGATCACTCCGGTTCGTCCTTTAATGGCGGCTCGCAGGCAGGTGCTTCCGCGTCTTCGTTCAAGATTCCGAAGATCGGCGCACTGGCGGGTGCTGCCGGTGGTGCGGCGGCGGCCACAGCCGCTGCGGCGAAGCCGGCTCCTCATGCCAATGCCATGTCGGAAGGTGATGAAATCGGTATCACCCAGGGTGACCTCGAAATCTTCCAGAAAATGCTGGAGGACGTGCAGGCTGCTTATGCTGCCGAGGATTATGGCACGTTGCGCAAGCTGACGACGCCGGAAGCCATGTCCTATCTGGCCGAGGAACTGAGCGACAACGCCACGAGCGGTGTGAAGAACGACGTGCGCGACGTGACGCTGCTGCAGGGCGATGTCGCGGAAGCCTGGCACGAAGAGGGGCAGGATTACGCAACGGTGGCAATGCGCTACTCCGCCATCGACGTGATGCGTGACCGTACCTCCGGCAAGGTGATCGAGGGTGACGAACAGCATCCGTCCGAAGCGGTGGAAATGTGGACCTTCGTGCGCCGCCCCGGCAATGACAACTGGCAGGTGGCCGCCATTCAGGCCGCGGCCTGAGACAACCGGACTGACCTTTATTGACGAAATGGCCCGGAGGTTTGATGACCTCCGGGCTTTCGTTTGTCAGCGCGGTTCGGTCATGGGTAAATGAAAGCGGATCAGCGGTGAAAAAAACGACTGATAAATCTAACGGGTGATATCTCCCGCCTCGAAAGATGATGATCCGTGCTTCGCCCTGCCATGCAGGGGTTTGCGCTCTTTTACGGGAGGTATCCCGTCGGCGCATGGCTCGGATACTCCACCGAATTGCCTTTTTTCATTCATCCGACATTCAGTCCCGACGTCCTAACCACGGGGTATACACGTCAATGTGACTTTTCGCGCCGGTTCTAAACCGCTTTGGAAAGGGAACCTCAGGCGCAAAACAGCGTTGACAATCCAATCCCCGGCCCCTCCCAAGCCGGGCTGGGTGGCCGGGCAATGCAGGCCCTGCGAGAACGGAGAGCTATCGAGATGAAACGCTTTGACCTGATCGACGGGATGCGTGGTTACTTCCTCGTTTTCATGCTGATCAACCATCTGGTGTTTGCCGGCGGCTTCTGGCTGGTGGAGATCAATCACCGGCAGTTTGCCTTTGTCGAGGACGCGCAGGGCTTCGTGTTCCTGTCCGGCCTGCTGATCGGCATGGTCTATGCGCGCAAGATGATGAAATACGGCTATGATGCCGGCAAGCAGATGATCTGGAACCGGGCAATGGAGCTTTATCGCTATGCGATGGGTCTTGTCATTGCCGTGCTGTTCTTCCGCATGGTCATCCCGCATGCACCCTATATCTGGTACAACTGGCTGGGCATGACGTCGTTTGACGATCCCCTGCGTCTTGCCGCCATTGCGGCCTTCCTGTTCCAGCCGACTTTCATGGATATTCTGCCGCAATATATCGTCTACATGATCTTTGCGCCGGTGCTGGTGAAGCTCTGCCTGGATGGCAAGTGGGCCTATGTCATGGCTGGCTCCCTGCTGGTCTGGATGGCGGGCCAGCTTGGCCTGCAGCAGATCGTGACAGTCCCGCTCAACGAACTCGTCAAGGGTGCGGACGAGCAGGGTATCCGTGTCAGCTTCAACCTGCTCGGCTGGCAGCTGGTGTTCTATTCCGCGCTGGTGATGGGCGCGATGACGGCGCAGAACCGCATTCCGTGGAAGGCGATCTTCTCGCCTGAGCATACCTGGCTGCCCAAGGCGGCGCTCGTCATCTGCCTGTTCTTCATGCCGCTGCGCATCGCCACCGCCTGGGGCCTGATGCCGGAATTCATGATGGGCAAATTCTCCACCATGGAAATCCGCGCCGATTTCGGCCCGGTCTATCTCATCAACTTCCTCGCCGTCGGCGTTGGCCTGACATGGCTGGTGATAGCGGGCCCGAAGCACCACCGTCCGCTCGTGCGCTCCATTGCCGAAGGCGTCATCTGGGTGCTGTCGCTGAAGTTCCTGCAATTGCTCGGCCGCCATTCGCTGCAGGTCTATGTCTGGCACGTGGCGATCGTTTATGGCGTCTATTATCTGGATGGCCGCACGGCGGAACTGTCGCAGCTCAACAAGACGCTGATTGCCTTCACCGCTATCGGACTGCTGGCCCTGCCAGCCCTGTGGCGGGAGCGCGACAGGTGGTTCGGCAGCAGCGGCCAGAAGACGGCCGGCGCCTGACGGCCGGTCCTAGCCCGAATCTGGCGGCTTTGCGGGGCGGTTTTCCGCCCCGTACTTGCGTGCGCGGCCATTCCTTTCTATATGCAGCCCTTAAATCCGCAGGATAGTGAGCCAGAACAGTCCGATTTTCGGCTGATGCCCGCGTTGCGGATGACCGACAGGCGGCGGGGCCTTTACCCCCGTTATGACTGACGATGGGAAAAAACGTGAATACGCTCGATTTTGACAAGAGGCCGGAAGATACCCGGATCGTTGTCGCCATGTCCGGTGGCGTCGATTCTTCCGTGGTGGCCGGCATCCTCAAGCGCGAGGGCTATGATGTCCTCGGCATTACGCTCCAGCTTTACGACCACGGCGCTGCCGTGCACCGCGCCGGCTCCTGTTGCGCGGGGCAGGATATCGACGATGCGCGCAGGGTCTGCGAAACGCTCGGTATTCCCCACTACGTGCTGGATTATGAAGCGCGATTCCGTGAAACCGTCATCAATCCCTTTGCCGAAGCCTATGCGATGGGCGAAACGCCGATCCCCTGCGTGGCCTGCAACCAGACGGTAAAATTCGCCGATCTGCTTGCCACCGCGCAGGAACTGGGCGCCGATGCGCTGGCGACCGGCCATTACATCCGCTCGCGCCCCAATCCCGTTTCCGGCCAGCCGGGGCGGCGTGCGCTTTATCGGCCGATTGACAGCGACCGTGACCAGAGCTGGTTCCTGTTTGCAACCACGCAGGAACAGATCGACTATCTGCGCTTTCCGCTTGGCGGCCTCTCCAAGGCCGAAACGCGGGCGCTGGCGGAAGATATGGGGCTTGTCGTGGCCAAAAAGGCCGACAGTCAGGACATCTGTTTCGTACCGCAGGGCAAATATACCGATATCATCAACAAGCTGAAGCCGAATGCGGCTCTGGCGGGCGATATCGTGCATCTCGACGGGCGCGTGCTCGGCCGCCACGATGGCATCGTGCATTATAC
Organism: Rhizobium rhizogenes; assembly: GCF_002005205.3. Next base: position 1,492,492 of record NZ_CP019702.2, read on the forward strand.
GATCGGCCAGCGCCGCGGTATTGGCGTTGCGACGGGCGAGCCGCTTTACGTGGTGCACCTCGATGCACGCGGACGCCGGGTCATTGTCGGCCCGCGCGAGGCGCTGGAAACTCGCCGGGTCTATCTTCGTGACATGAACTGGCTGGGCGATGGCGAACTGGCGACTGACGCCGGCAAGGGCTTTGCCTGCTTTGCCAAGGTGCGCTCCACACGCCCGCCGACGGAAGCGATGCTGCATGCCGACGAAAACGGCATCTATGTCGATCTGATGACCGGCGAGGCCGGTGTTGCTCCCGGCCAGGCCTGCGTGCTCTATTCCGCACCTGGTGCTGACGCCCGCGTCTGGGGCGGTGGCTTCATTGAACGTTCGGAACGTTCGGCGGAAGCGGAAGCTTCTCTCAAGGCGCTTCTGGAAAAGCCGGTCGCAGCCTGAACCACGCAGGTTTCGCCGCCGGATCATGGAGATTTCAGGTCCGATCGACCTGAAATCTCAAACGCGCTCTCAATGAAAGAATGCAGGTGGGATTTCACACGAAAACCGCTCGCACGCCTTGTTATCCCCGCTCTCGTGGAAAGCGAATTTTTTGCGCATCTTGCGCTTGACACTTTGGGGAGCGGCACCTTATAAGCCGCACATCCTGATGGAGCGGCCAGTCACATGACTGTCACGTTTCCCCTGTGGCGGGGTAGCTCAGGTGGTTAGAGCAGCGGAATCATAATCCGCGTGTCGGGGGTTCAAGTCCCTCTCCCGCTACCATTTTCATCCAACATATCGAGAAAAACGGCGAGTGCCTGCCCGTGTCTTTGTGTGTCTGCGAAGGTACGCAAAAGCCTCTCGTGGCATCCCTGCGATTGGCGGTCGCCAAAAAAAGGGAAACCCGCTTACTGCCAAAATGCAGCCAGCGGGTCTCAACCTCTACCCCCTCCCACAAGGGCGGGTGAACAAAAGCACATTGATTGAATTATGGCAAGATCATGGCGAGCATATTGTTGCCGTGGACGGCTGCCTTCGCCAATTTAACGGCGAATAGCCGGGCCTGACGGGCTTTCCTGCGTTTCGGATGCCGCGCCGGCAGGAGGCGATGTTCCCAGAACAGCGCATTCCGGCCTGATTCGAACAGGTGTTTTCAGCCGCATTCGATTGAGGCGTCGGTTTTGGTCGTGGGATGATGTACAGGAGACTGTGTTATTCCACACGGCGTTCGTTGCAAAAAATGCCCGCTCAGGGCGGGCAATTCAGAGGGGAACCGAGGTTAGGAGCCTCGCGTCTGAAACGGCCATTCATGATATAAGTTCCGCACGCGCGATAATTTCACGTCTGCTCCGCTGCAGGAGCGGTAGTGAGTGACGAAGTTTGCAGACGTGACACGATCCGTCATGAAAGGCGCGTGTCTTATCTGTAAATCTGTCTCTGGAAAATTTGGAGCGGGCGAAGGGATTTGAACCCTCGACCCCAACCTTGGCAAGGTTGTGCTCTACCCCTGAGCTACACCCGCTCAAATCCACCGGTCCGGGGTAGTTCGCTGAACCGTGGTCCGCCGTGTTGCGGCGACGGGCGCTATATCGCTCAATCGATTTTGGAATGCAACAGGGAAATGACAAAAACGCGAAAATTTCTTTGAAAAATGCGACAAGCGGCGGAAATGATTGAGAGTTTTTCATCTCCCTGTTTTTTCGTGCGTTGCCAAGCGCCGGTTGCGCCCTTAATCAGGAATGTAGTGATATCGAAATCGGCAAAGGCGGGCGGCAGAATATGGCGGAGAATTCTCCCAAGACGGCAACGGATCTGTTCGGGTTTCTGGACGGGCTCGGCATTTCCCACACCACCAAACAGCATGAGCCGGTATTTACCGTCGCTGAATCCCAGTCGCTGCGCGATCTCATTCCCGGAGGTCACACGAAGAACCTTTTCGTGAAGGACAAGAAGGATCAATATTTCGTTCTGACTGTCGAGGAAAACGCGGTTGTTGATCTCAAAAGCGTTCACAAGACGATCGGTGCCGCAAGCCGCGTTTCTTTCGGCAGGCCGGAAAAAATGCTCGAATATCTGGGCGTGGTGCCGGGATCGGTGACGGTATTCGGTGCCATCAACGACACCGGCCGGCAGGTCACCTTCGTGCTTGATAGCGGCCTTCTGGAAAACGAACTGGTCAATGGCCATCCGCTTTCCAACGACCAGACCACGACGATCGCGTCGAAGGATCTTATTCGCTTTCTCGAGGCGACCGGACATGCGCCGCTTGTCTTGAAAGTCAGCGAGTGAGATACGATCTTTGCTTCAACCAAGACAATACGACAGAGATTACGGGAGACCGGCATGAGCGACACCAATAATCCTTACGGCGGTTCCTATGGCGGGCAGATGTCTGCGAGCGCGCAATATAGCGGGGATCTGAACGGTGCGGCCTCCGGTCACATCAAGGACACCACGACGGCTGCCTTCTCCAGGGATGTTCTCGAGGAATCGCGCCGCCAGCCGGTTCTGGTGGATTTCTGGGCGCCCTGGTGCGGTCCGTGCAAGCAGCTGACGCCGGTGCTGGAAAAGGTTGTCAATGAGGCGAATGGCCGTGTGAAGCTCGTGAAGCTGAACATTGACGATCACCCGTCCATTCCGGGCCAGCTCGGCATCCAGTCCATTCCCGCCATCGTCGCCTTTGCCGATGGCCGGCCGGTGGACGGTTTCATGGGCGCTGTGCCGGAAAGCCAGATCAAGCAGTTCATCGACAAGATTGCCGGGCCTGACGCGGGCGATCCGAAAGCAGAGATCGAGGCCATTCTGACCGAGGCGAAGCAGCTTCTGGCGGATGGCGATTTTAACGGCGCAGCACAGCTGTTCGGCGCCGTCATGCAGGCCGATCCGGAAAATCCGGGGGCAATTGCCGGTATTGCCGAATGCATGATCGCTGCCGGTCAATATGAGCGGGCCAGCGAACTGCTCTCTTCCCTGCCTGCGGAACTGGGTGAAGATGCGGGTATTCAGCTCGTTTCGAAAAAGATCGCTCAATATGAGGAAGCCCGGAAGATCGGCGACCCGGTGGCGCTGGAAAGCGATCTGGCGCTCAATCCCGATCATCACGAGGCGCGGGTGAAGCTTGCCAAGGTGCTGAATGCACAGGGGCGGCGCGATGAGGCGGCGGACCATCTGCTCTACGTCATGCGCAAGGACCGGACCTTCGACGATGACGGCGCGCGCCGCCAGCTTCTGGAATTTTTCGAGGCCTGGGGCTTCAAGGATCCGGCAACCGTCGCTGGCCGCCGGAAGCTTTCGGCGATACTGTTTTCGTAATGCGGGCATATCCCGGCCATGGCGGTTGATCCGCCGGCCGGGCAGCAGTGAACAGGGGGCTTGATCCCATGCACGTCGGAAATGCGAGATATATGAAGAACGACGACCTGCCGGAAACCGTGCCGGTCTTTCCCCTGCCGGGCGCGCTGCTCCTGCCGGAGGGCCATCTTCCGCTCAATATTTTCGAGCCGCGATATCTTGCCATGATCGACACGGCGCTGGCGGGCCACCGGCTCATCGGCATGGTGCAGCCGGCCCTTCACGTCATGGAGGCAGGGCTTGAGGGCGGACCTCTGAGCGCGGTCGGATGTCTCGGCCGCATTACCTCCTTTTCCGAAACCGGCGATGGCCGCTACATCATCTCGCTCACCGGAGTATGTCGTTTCCGCCTGCTGGAAGAGGTGGAGGCCGGCAAGCCCTATCGCAACTTCCGTCATGCGCCTTTCATCGCCGATCTCTCCGGTGAATATGATGAAGAGGCGGTGGATCGGGAAAACCTGCTGCGGGTTTTCCGGGCGTTTCTGGATGCCAACCAGCTGGAGGCGGATTGGGAAAGCGTGGAAAGGGCGGGCAACCGTGTTCTTGTCAATTCGCTTTCCATGATGTCTCCCTTCGGGCCGGCGGAAAAACAGGCGCTCCTGGAAGCGCCTGATCTGAAGACGCGGGCCGAAACATTGATCGCCATCACCGAGATCGTCCTTGCCCAAGGATCGGGTGAGGGCGGCAACGTGCTGCAATAGGATCGCCGCCATGGACGACAGGATGAGCAATGTCGATCCGAAGCTGCTGGAGCTGCTGGTCTGCCCCCTGACGAAGGGGCGCCTTTCCTATGACCGCGCCCGCAATGAACTCGTCTCCGAGAGCGCAAGGCTTGCCTATCCGATCCGTGACGGCGTGCCGATCATGCTGATTTCCGAAGCGCGCAAAATAGAAGACTAATCTTCCCGTCCGCTCGCCCGTATCGATTGTCATGTTGTGAATTGACGAAGATGCGTTGACAACCATGCGTGGATTTGACCAGAGTCCCGCCCGACATGTCTGTTGCGGGGAGAATACTGATGTCGTTGCGCGCGCTCGTCCGGATTTCGCTGGTTGCGGTCACAACCGCCCTCATTTTTCCGCCGGCCATGGCGGCGGAGCCATCCCGCAAGGTCGTTACCACCCAAAACGGCGATTATTTCGGTTTCGATCTTCGAACGGAGCAGAATGTCTCGCTGGAACAATGCGGCGAGATTTGCGTGGGCGATACCGCCTGCAAGGCCTTTACCTACAATCCCAAGGTGAAATGGTGCTTCCTCAAATCGGATTTCAATCAGCTGAATGCCTTCCCCGGCGCAGTTGCCGGCAAGATCGTCGAGGTGGCCACGGAAGCCGATATCGGCGCACCGCAGCGCCTGTCCTTCGTCACGGACAGCCTGCAGCAGGAAGCGCGCCGGCTGAAATCCGGCCTTGCGGCAAATGACGGTGAGGGCGGACAGGGCGTGGAAGCCCTCGTGCAGACGGCGCGGCAGCAGGCAGCCGCGGGCAATGTTCCCAATGCGGTCGCGACCTACAAACAGGCCCTTGCGATCACACCTGATGACGGCGCTCTCTGGGCCGAACTGTCGGAAAAGGCGGCGCAGGTCACCGATAATTACTCGATTGCCGGGCAGGCGGCGTCCGCCGCCATCAACGCCTATCAGCTGAGCCGCACGGTCAGCGCCCGTACCGAGGCCCTGAACCGGCTGGCGAAGGCTTTCGAAAGAACCCAGAATTATCGCGCAGCGCTCAGTGCCTATAAGGAGAGCCTTGCGCTCACCGACAATGCGCAGACCAGGGCGGCTTATGTCGACCTGCGCGCGCGTCAGGGGTTCCGCGTCATCAACAATACGGTGGATACGGATAGCGTCAGCCCGCGCGCCTGCGTGCAGTTTTCCGAACCGCTGGTGAAGAACGGCGTCGATTATTCCTCCTTCATCACGCTGGATGGGGCAGCGCCAAAGGCCATCGAGGCGAAGGGCAGCGAAATTTGTGTGGAAGGCCTGACCCATGGCCAGCGTTACAAGATCGCGTTTCGCGCCGGCCTGCCGTCTTCGGTGGACGAGCCGCTGGAAAAGCAGGTCGACCTCGACATTTACGTGCGCGACCGTGCCGCCACCGTGCGCTTCACGGGTGAGAATTTCGTGCTGCCGGGCACGGCGCGCCGCGGCATCCCCATTGTCTCTGTTAATGCCGACAAGGCCGATCTGAAGCTCTATCGCGTCGGTGACCGCAACATCACCTCGCTGCTCGCGAATTCGCAGTTTCTGACGCAGATGGACGGCTACAATGCCGACCGCATCGAAAACGAGATCGGCGAACTCGTCTGGCAAGGCTCGATCGATATCCAGCCCGACCTCAACAAGGATGTGGTGACGAGCTTCCCGGTGGATGAGGCCTTGCCGGAGCGCAAGCCCGGCATCTATGTGCTGACCGCCGTGCCGCCCGGCACCGCGCCGGAAACCTGGGACTCGCGCGCCACGCAATGGTTCCTGGTCTCCGATACCGGCATCACCACCTATGCCGGAACCGACGGGCTCAACGTCTTTGTCCGTGCACTCGGCAGCGCCAAGCCGCTCGCGGACGTGGATTTGCAGTTGCTCGCCAAGAATAACGAGGTGCTTGGCACCGCAAAGACCGATGCGGACGGCCGCGCGGTATTTTCCGCGGGCCTGATGCGCGGCACCGCCGCGCAGGCACCGGCAATCCTGACGGCGCGCAACGGCGACAAGGACTATGTGTTCCTCGACATGACCCGCGCCGGCTTCGACCTCTCGGATCGTGGCGTGACGGGACGTGCAGCACCCGGCGCGATCGATGTGTTCAGCTGGACTGAACGCGGTATCTACCGCGCCGGCGAGACCGTGCATGCCGCAGCGCTTGCCCGTGATGTCGATGGCAAGGCAATTGAGGATCTGCCGCTCACCTTCATCTTCTCGCGCCCTGACGGTGTCGAGGACCGGCGTTTCGTCAGCGACGGCAAGGCGCTGGGCGGCCATGCGGTCGATTTGCCGTTGCAGGCAAATGCCATGCGCGGCACCTGGACATTGCGCATCCATACCGACCCGAAGACGGCTGCCATCAGCGAAAAGAGCTTCCTCGTTGATGATTTCGTGCCTGATCGCACCGAGTTTGATCTTTCCAGCAAGGCAAAACAGATCGACCCGGCTGCGGAAACGGCAATCGACGTCGATGGCCGTTATCTCTATGGCGCGCCCGCTGCCGGCCTGACGCTGGAAGGCGAGGTCGCGATCAAGCCGACGCGCACCAGCGCCGATTTCGAAGGTTATCTCTTTGGTCTGGCCGATGAGGAAAGCGAAGAGGAAAACCGCACCACGCTTGCCGATCTGCCGGTTCTGGATGAAGAGGGCAAGGCGAGCTTCAATGTCGATCTGACCGACCTGCCCTCCACCACGCAGCTGCTTTCCGCCAACATCACCGTGCGCATGCAGGAGGCGGGTGGACGTGCCGTAGAGCGCTCGCTGACGTTGCCTATCAAGGCGGAAGCCTCTGTCATCGGCATCAAGCCGCAATTTTCGGGCGATCTCGCCCAGAATTCCGTTGGCCGTTTCCACATCATCGGCGTTGATGCCGATGGCGTAAAACAGGCGATGAGCGGCCTCAACTGGAAGCTCATCAAGGTCGAGCGGAACTATCAGTGGTATCGTCAGGGCAATTCCTGGCGTTATGAGCCGGTGGAATATACCAAACAGCAGGAAGCCGGCAGCTTGTCCGTCGATGCCAATGGCGGCGAGATTTCCGTGCCGGTCACCTGGGGCCGCTACCGGCTGGAAGTGGAGGGTGCTGGTAATGGCGCACCGGTTTCCAGTGTTGAATTCGATGCCGGTTTTTACGTTGAGGCAAGCTCGACCGAAACGCCGGATGCGCTGGAAATCGCGCTGGACAAACAGAGCTACAAGATCGGCGATACGGCGAAACTCAAGGTTTCCTCACGTTTTGCCGGCGAGCTGATGATCACGTCCGGTTCCGAGAAGCTGATTTCCGTTCAGAATGCCGAGATCGGCGCGGATGGCGGCGAGATCGACATTCCGGTCACCGAGGAATGGGGTGCGGGCGCTTACGTCACGGCCACGCTGTTCCGGCCCGGCGATGCGCAGGAAAGCCGCATGCCGATGCGCGCCATCGGCATCAAATGGCTTGCCGTCGATCCGGCCGAGCGCAAGCTGGCCGTCACGCTTGGCGCGCCGCAGAAGACGTTGCCGCGCCAGCCGCTTGAAATTCCGATCACGGTTGCGGGGGCTGGTGTCGGCGAAAAGGCCTATGCCATCGTTGCGGCCGTGGATGTCGGCATCCTGAACCTCACCCGCTATGAGCCGCCGAAGCCGGATGAATGGTATTTCGGCCAGCGCCGGCTGGGGCTGGAAATCCGCGACCTTTATGGCCGCCTGATTGACGGTTCGCTTGGTACCACCGGCCGGTTGCGCACCGGTGGTGATGGCGCAGGCGCCGCCCTTCAGGGCAGCCCGCCCACCGAAAAGCTGGTGGCCTTCTTTGCCGGTCCGGTCGAACTCGACGCTAACGGCAAGGCGACGGTTAGCTTCGATATTCCGCAGTTCAACGGTACTGCCCGCATCATGGCGGTGGCCTGGACGAAGACGGGTGTTGGCCATGCGGTTTCCGATGCCATCATCCGCGATCCCGTTGTGGTCACGGCCAGCGCGCCGAAATTCCTCGCTCCCGGCGATGTCTCGCAATTGCGGCTCGATATCGCCAATACCGATGGCGAGGCTGGCGATTACCGGCTGGACGTGACGAGCAACACGGCCTTGACGGTTGATCAGGGCGAGATGTCGCAGACCTTGGCGCTGCAAAAGGGTGGAAAGTCGTCGCTGACCGTTCCGCTGACGGGCGAGCAGCCCGGCAACGGCGCAATCACCATCAAGGTTTCCAATGCCACCGGTGTCTCGCTGGAGCAGGTTCTGAATGTTCCGGTGCGCCCGGCCGTTCTGCCCGTCACAACGCGGCGCGAAATCAAGATCGCGCCGAACAGCAGCCTGACGATCAACGGCGATCTTCTGGCCGACAGCATGCTTCTCGGCTCTTCGGTCGCCGTCAACGTAACGCGCTCGCCCGCCTTTGATATTCCGGCGTTGGTGATGATGCTGGACAAATATCCTTACGGCTGCGCCGAGCAGACGACGAGCCGCGCTTTGCCGTTGCTCTACCTTTCGGAGCTGACGAAGGACAGCGGCATGGCCGAAGACCCCGATACCCGCAAGCGGGTGCAGGAGGCGATTTACCGGGTGCTGTCCTTCCAGTCGAGTTCCGGCAGCTTTGGCCTCTGGTCGCCGGGTTACGGCGATCTGTGGCTTGATGCCTATATCAGCGACTTTCTGACCCGCGCCCGCGAGCAGAATTACGATGTTCCCGAAGCGGCCATGGTGCAGGCGCTGAACAATCTGCAGAACGGTCTGTCCTATGACAGCAATGTCAAGGATCGCGGTAACGAGATCGCCTATTCGCTTTATGTGCTGGCACGCAACCGCAAGGCGGCGATCAACGATCTGCGTTATTACGCCGATACGGCGCTTGCCGATTTCCCGACGCCGCTCGCCAAGGCGCAGGTTGCCGCCGCCCTTTCGCTTTATGGCGATCAGGCCCGTTCGAAGGCCGTGTTTGGCGCTTCGCTCGATATGGCAAGCCGTGCCACCAATGTCAGCTTCTCGCGCGCGGACTACGGCTCTGCGCTGCGCGACGGCGCGGCGACGCTGGCGCTTGCGGCCGAAAGCCGTCCGGTTCCGGCCGTCGTGCCGCAGCTTGCCGGTGCGGTGGCCAAGGAATGGGAAAAGAAGCCCTATACCAGCACGCAGGAACAGGCCTGGATGCTGCTGGCCGCCCGCGCCGTCAAAGGTGAGGACAAGGACATCCGGCTCGACGTGAACGGTGATCTGCAGATCGGCGGTTTCGGCAAGCGGATGAGCGGCGATGAATTGCTGGCAGCTCCCTTGAAGATCGCCAATGCCTCGGCCGATCCGGTCACGGCCGTTGTCACCACCGTGGCGCCGCCGGCCCAACCGCTTGCGGCGGGCGGCGAAGGCTTCACCATCACCCGCACCTATTACTCCATGGATGGCGAGGAGGTGAACCCGAGCGAGGTCACGCAAAACGAGCGTTATGTCGCGGTGCTGAACGTCGTGCCGCAAAATAACTGGCAGTCGCGCATTCTCGTGACGGATCTGCTGCCCTCCGGTTTCGAAATCGACAATCCAAGCCTCGTCAATTCGGCAGCGCTTTCGAATTTCGACTGGTTGCCGGAAACGGAAGCGGCCCATACCGAATTCCGCTACGACCGCTTCGTGGCGGCCTTCGACCGCTCGGCCGGCGACAGTTCGGAAATTGCGCTTGCCTATGTCGTCCGCGCCGTTACTCCGGGCACCTATGACCATCCGGCAGCCTCGGTTGAAGATATGTACCGGCCGCAATTTGCCGCTCGCACGGCAACCGGCCGCATGGAGGTGCGCTCGGCAACCCCATGAGGCGGAAGAAGGCGATCATCGTCGGCATCGTGTCAGCCGCGCTGCTTCTCGGCGGCGCGGCCTTCGGTCTTGATGCGCTGGACAAGGCCTATCCGCCGCCGCTGGAGGCTGCGCAGCAACGATCCTTCGAGGTGCTGGATCGCGACGGCAAGCTGTTGCGCGCCTTTGCGACAGCGGATGGCCGCTGGCGGCTGAAAACGACTGCAGCCGAGGTCGATCCGCAGTTCCTGCGCATGCTGGTCGCTTATGAGGACCAGCGGTTCTACGATCATCACGGGGTCGACCCATGGGCGCTTATGCGCTCCGCCTGGCAACTGGCCAGCAACGGCCGGATCGTCTCCGGCGCTTCGACTCTTTCCATGCAGGTGGCGCGGTTGATCGAGCCGCGTGCCGACCGCTCATTCTCGGCAAAATTGCTGCAGGCCATGCGGGCGCTCCAGATCGAAAGACGGCTCGACAAAGCTGATATCCTCGATCTCTATCTGAATATCGCGCCCTATGGCGGCAATCTCGAAGGCGTCAGGGCCGCAAGCCTCGCCTGGTTCGGCAAGGAACCGGGCCGGCTCGATACGGCGGAGGCGGCCCTGCTGGTGGCGCTGCCGCAGCTGCCGGAGAAACGTCGTCCGGACCGTTTTCCGGAAGCGGCAAGGCTGGCGCGCGAGCGGGTGCTGCAACGGCTTGCCGTCGAACGCGTGGTGGGCGAAGGGGAAGCGGAGCGGGCGTCTCTTTCCGCCGTGCCCGCCAGCCGGCGCGACCTGCCGGCTTATGCGCCGCATATGGCCGTCGCCGCGCGGGCGAAATTTCCGAATACCACAGAGGCGCGCTCGACGCTGAAACTGCCGATCCAGCGGGAACTCGAGAGGGTTGCCCGCCATGCGGCGGAAAAGCTCGGCGACAAGGTTTCCGTCGCGATCGTCATGGCCGATGCGCAGACCGGCGATATTCTCGCGGAGGTCGGCTCGGCGGATTATCTCGATACGGCGAGGCGCGGTTTCGTTGAGATGAGCCGGGCGGTGCGCTCGCCGGGCTCCACCCTGAAGCCGTTCATCTATGGCCTTGCCTTTGAAGACGGTCTTGTCGGGCAGGAAACCATCATCGAGGATCGCCCGGCGGATTTTTCCGGTTATCGGCCGCGCAATTTCGATATGCATTATCAGGGCGATGTCAGCATCCGGCAGGCCCTGCAACTGTCGCTCAACGTACCCGCCGTCAAGTTGCTGGATGCGGTCAGCCCATCGGCGCTGATGGTGCGGTTCCGGCGGGCGGGCGTCCGGCTGGTGCTGCCGTCAAGCGAGGCGCCCGGACTTGCCATTGCGCTTGGCGGTGCGGGTATTTCGCTTGTTGATCTGGTGCAGCTTTATGCCGGGCTTGCCGGCAACGGTGATCCCGTGCGGTTGGGCGACGGCGTCCGCTCAGTCCCTGAGCGCCTTGCCGGTGACCGGCTGTTTTCCGATGCTGCGATCTGGAATGTCTCCGACATACTCTCCGGCGTGCTGCCGCCGCTCGGCACGAAACAGCGTGGCATCGCCTATAAGACAGGTACGAGTTACGGCTACCGCGATGCCTGGTCGGTGGGCTATGACGGGCGGCACGTGATCGGCGTCTGGGTCGGCCGGGCTGATAATGGCGCGGTGCCGGGTATTGCCGGTTACGCGACAGCGGCCCCGATCCTGTTCGAGGCCTTCGCAAAATCCGGTGTGGCGATAACGCCGATGCCCGGCGCACCCTCCGGTGTGGCGCGCGTTGCCGTCACCGACCTTCCCGCCAACCAGCGGCGTTTCACCCTGACCGCAAGCGGCCTGCTTTCGGCCTCGAGACGCGAAAGCGCCCCGCGCATCGTTTATCCGCCGGAAGGAGCAAGGGTTGAGCTTTCCGGCCAGTCGGGCATTTCACCGCTGGTGCTGAAGCTGCAAGGCGGGCGCGCTCCTTTCCGCTGGCTCGCGAATGGCATGCCTCTGCCCGACGCTTCCCATCGCCGCAACAGCGAGTGGCGACCCGAGGGGCAAGGGTTTTCCACCCTCACGGTGATCGATGCCGATGGCCGCGCCTCGAGCGTGCGGATTTTCGTCGAGTAAGTTTTACGGCCTGACGGTGCCGCTTTCAACTGCCGTTCCCCAAAAGCGATATTGAGCATATCCAGGAAAAGTGGCTTCCGGGTTTCCCTCCGGAAATGCGACAACGCTCCAGTCACGCGGTGCGGTCGGCGAAGCCGCGGCATCCGGGCCAGGCGCTCTCCCCAATCATCTTCCGGTGGATGATGCCCCCGTGGCCCACGAGTGAGATTTTGGAAATTTTATTGCCGTATAGAAATTCTGCAATTTTTGTTGCGAATCCTGTTCCATCCCGCTATGTTGAAACTGCGCCCGGAAAATATCCGGTCGCATGGGAGAGACGGGCGCAGCACTAAAGCTGCGCGCAAACAGTGCTGCCGTTTCGACTGATCGACAGGATATGACTTCGCTTGAGGCGGATTTTGCTGCTGCATCCGTCACTGGCGAAGCCATGCCTGGAGACGGCCGGGAGGTGCCGGTTTGGGTGATCGCACACATTCGTCACGTGCGGGGAAAAGAGGAGGAGAAAATCTCGTGATCAAAAAAATCGTAATCACAACCGCATTCTGCGCCCTGATGGCAAACGCTGCCCATGCCGAGAAGATCGGCGTGGCAATGTCGCTCTTTGACGACAATTATCTCACCGTGTTGCGCCACAACATTCAGCGCCATGCCAAGGACCTCGGCGTCGAAGTCCAGATGGAAGATGCACAGGGCGATATCGCCCGCCAGCAGTCGCAGATCGAAAACTTCGTGGCGGCTGGCGTTGATGGCATCATCACCATGCTGGTGGATGCGGATTCCGGCAGGGCGATGTCGAAGATCGCCGATCAGGCGGGTATTCCACTGGTCTTCGTGAACATGCTGCCGGCCAATATGGAAAAATTCCCGGAAAAGCAGGCATGGGTCGGTTCCAATGAGGAGCAGGCCGGCGAATTGCAGGCGACCGAGGTTTGCAAGCTTGCCAGCGGCAAGGGCGATGCGGTCATTCTTATGGGGCAACTCGGCACCACCGGCCAGCGCGGCCGCACCGCGGCGGCCGAACGTGTCCTCAAAAGCGATGCCTGCAAGGACATCAAGTTACTGGACGCGCAGACCGCGAACTGGATGCGCACCCCAGCCATGGACCTGATGACGAACTGGATCACATCCGGCATGAAGCCGACCATCGTGCTTGGAAACAATGACGAGATGGCGCTCGGCGCGATCCAGGCGCTGAAATCATCCGGCGTCGGCATGAAAGATGTCATCGTCGCCGGTGTTGACGCAACGCAGGATGCGCTGGCGGCGATGGAAGCGGGCGACCTTGACGTCACCGTCTACCAGTCCGCCAAGGGGCAGGGCGAAGGATCGCTCGATACCGTCCTTAAAATCGCACGCGGTGAAAAGTTCGAGCACAAGGTCGATGTGCCCTTTGAACTCGTCACCCCTGCCAATGTCGCTCAATACAAGTCCAACAACTGATTTGTGGCCGGCGACCGGGCACTGCCTCGGTCGCCGGCACAGCAAATCACGGCCCGGCCACTGGCCGGATAAAGGACGGGTGAGATATGATTTCCACAACCACCTTAGAGGCGATCGAACGCTTCAAGCAGGCCGCCGGCCCCTACCTTCTCGAAATCGAGGGGGTGCGCAAGGAATTTCCGGGTGTCGTTGCGCTGGATGATGTGCAGTTTCGGCTGCGCCCCGGTTCCGTGCACGCGCTGATGGGCGAAAATGGCGCTGGCAAGTCGACGCTCATGAAGATCATCGCCGGTATTTACAGCCCGGATGCCGGCACCGTCAGGCTGCGGGGAGAGGATGTCCGCCTCAAAAGTCCGCGGGATGCGCTGGAGCGTGGCATCGCCATGATCCATCAGGAACTGGCGCTGATGGACTGGATGAGCGTGGCGGAGAACATCTGGATCCGCCGCGAGCCGAAAAACCGTCTCGGCCTCATAGACCATGCGAAAATGCTGGCGGAGACGCAGGCGCTGTTTAACCAGTTGAAGATCAATATCGATCCGGCGGCGGAGGTCAGCACGCTGACGGTGGCGCAGCGGCAGATGGTCGAAATCGCCAAGGCCGTCAGTTACCAGTCCAGCGTGCTCATCATGGATGAGCCGACATCGGCGCTTACGGAGTCCGAGGTCGCGCATCTTTTCGATATCATCCGCGACCTGCGGTCACGCAATATCGGCATCGTCTACATCACCCACAAGATGAACGAACTGTTCGAGATCGCCGACGAGTTTTCGGTGTTCCGCGACGGACGATATGTCGGAGCCCATGCGAGCGCCGATGTCACGCGCGACGACATCATAAAAATGATGGTCGGACGCGAGATCACCAACATGTTTCCCAAGCAGGAGGCATCAATCGGCGACGTGGTTCTCGAGGTCCGCGATCTCGGCTTGTCCGGCGTTTTCCGCGGTATTTCCTTCGATCTGCACCGTGGCGAAATCCTCGGCGTGGCGGGGCTGGTGGGTTCCGGCCGTTCCAACGTCGCCGAAGCGATTTTCGGAGTGGTGCCGGCGAGCGAAGGGGAAATCCGCATCAACGGCGCCCCGGTCAGGATCCACTCGCCGGCGGATGCGATGCGCAGGGGCATGGCGCTGCTGACGGAAGACCGCAAGGCAACCGGCTGTTTTCTGCCGCTCTCGATCCTTGAAAACATGCAGATCGCGGCCCTCCAGAATGGCCATGCGGCGATGGGTTATGTCGATGAACGCGGTTTGACGGTGCTGTGCAACGACATGAAGAAGGCGCTGCGCATCAAGACGCCCGATCTCGACGAGCGGATCGAAAACCTGTCCGGCGGCAACCAGCAGAAGGTACTGATCGCCCGCTGGCTTCTGACAAAACCGGCAATCCTCATTCTCGACGAGCCGACGCGCGGCATCGATGTCGGCGCCAAGGCGGAAATCCATCGCCTGATTTCCAGTCTGGCGAAGGAAGGTGTCGCCGTCATCATGATCTCGTCGGAACTGCCGGAGGTTCTCGGCATGTCCGACCGGATTGTCGTGATGCATGAGGGGCATATGACCGGGATTCTCGATCGCGCCGAAGCGGACCAAGTCAAAATCATGGAACTGGCGGCCCGCTGAGGCTGCGACGGCGGCAATGCCGGGGAGGAAAAATCATGGATAGCGTACAGACCGAACCGTTCGAACGGAAAAGGCGCAAGCTACCGCAGGAACTGAATATTCTGACCGTGCTGATCGGCGTCGCACTTGTGTTTGAGTTGCTCGGCTGGTTCGTGCAGGGGCAGAGCTTTCTCGGCAGCCCGCAGCGCCTGACGATCATGATCCTGCAGGTCTCCGTCGTCGGCATCATCGCCGTCGGGGTCACCCAGGTCATCATCACCGGCGGCATTGACCTCAGTTCGGGCTCGGTGGTGGCGATGACGGCCATGATCGCCATGAGTTTCGCGCAAAGCAGTGATTTCGCCCGGGCGATCTATCCGGCGCTCACCGATATGCCCGTGGTGGTGCCGCTGGCCGTCGGCCTCGGTCTCGGCCTGATCGCCGGCATCGTTAACGGCATGCTCATCGCGGTGACGGGAATACCGCCCTTCATCGCCACGCTGGGCATGATGGTGACCGCACGCGGCATCGCCAAGTGGTATACGAAGGGGCAGCCGATCTCCTTCCCGACCGAGAGCTTCGCGTCGATCGGCTCGGGGGCATGGCCTGTCGTCATCTTCCTGCTCGTCGCCGTTACCTTCCACATTGCCCTGCGCTATACGCGTTATGGCAAGTTCACTTATGCGATCGGCGCGAACATGCAGGCGGCCCGGGTGTCCGGCATCAATGTCCAGCTGCATCTGGTCAAGGTCTATGCCATTGCCGGCCTGCTCGCGGGCCTCGCTGGCATCGTCACCGCCGCCCGTGCGGAAACGGCGCAGGCCGGCATGGGCATGATGTATGAACTCGACGCCATCGCTGCGGCGGTGATCGGCGGCACATCCCTTTCCGGTGGGCGGGGGCGCATTTTCGGCACCGTTATCGGCACGGTGATCCTCGGTCTGATGATGTCGGGCTTCACATTTCTGCGTGTGGATGCTTACTATCAGGAGATCGTCAAGGGACTGATCATCGTCAGCGCGGTCGTTGCTGATGTCTACCGTCAAAAAGCCCGGCTCAGGAAGGGCTGATATCCATGCGCGCGGTGCCCCGGCAGGGGTGCCGGCGGCAATGCCGAGGAGATGCACTTGAACCTTTTCAACTCTCCTCTGGAACTGGGCGTCACCGTGCTTGCCGTCGTGCTGGTCGGGCTTTCCAAGGGCGGGCTCGGCGGCATGAGCCTGCTTGGCGTGCCGCTGATGGCGCTGGTGATGTCACCGGTCACGGCAGCCGCCATCCTGCTGCCCATTCTGGTAGTCATGGACATGGTCGGCGTGGCCGCTTGGCGCAAATGGGTCGACTGGCGGATCATGCGCCAGCTTCTGCCGGCAGCCGTTCTCGGCATCGGGCTTGGATGGATGACCGCCGAGATCACCTCGGATGCCGTGGTGCGTCTGATCGTCGGCCTTGTCTCGGCCGTGTTCGTGCTGCGCGTCGTGCTTTCAAGGGGCGTCCTGGTGACGGTTGCGAAGGAGCGGTCGATGGCGGGACGCTTCTGGAGCCTGCTTGCGGGTTACACCAGTTTCGTCGCCCATGCCGGCGCGCCGCCGCTGCAGGTCTACCTGCTGCCGCTTCGCATGGATCCGAAGGTTTTCACCGGCACCAATGTGATGTTCTTTGCCATCACCAATGTGCTGAAACTCGTGCCCTATGCGGCTCTCGGCGGTTTCGGCGCGCAGAATCTCGGCCGCGCCGCCCTGATGGTGCCGTTGGCTATCGTCTCCACATGGCTTGGCGCCTGGACGGTGCGCCACATGCGCGCCTCGATCTTTTATCCGCTGACCTATGTGTCCGTGGCGCTGGTGGCGGTGAAGCTGATCTGGGACGGCGTGACAGGGCTTTGAGTGTGGGTGCCTAGAGACCGGTCACCGTTGGAATGCGCGGCGCGGTCTCGTTCTTCTGAACACGGGCGGCAACGGCGACAGCCAGAGCCTGCGCAAGACACATCGGCGCTGCCAGAGACCGGGAAAAGCTGTAATCATGCTCGGGGACCGAGAACAGGACCTTTGCCGATTTTGCCAGAGGCGACAGGGTACTGTCGGAAATCGCTACGGTCGGCACACCGATCCTTTCCGCCTCCTCGACGATATTCACCACTTCCGTCGCGTAAAATCGGAAGGACACAGCGATCAGCACGTCACCGGCCTTCATCGTCCGCGCCATATGGGTGGCGAGGCCGCCGCCCGGATCGAGAAGGATACATTGCTTGCCGAGCATGGTGAGGATGTAACGCAGCAGTTCCGCCACCGGTGCGGAGCGCAGCTGGCCGACGAGATAGACTGTACCGGCGGCCTCGATCAGATCGGCGGCGGTGCCGAGCTGCTCGGCGCTGATGCGTTCGAGCAGGTCCTGTAGCGAGGCGATATCCCTGACGACCAGATCGTGAAGGAAACCGTATTCCGAACGGTCCTCGCGGCTCTGCAATTCATCGTCGAGCGCGCGCACGCGTGCCTCGAAACCCGGAGCCGCCGTCGCCAGCCGTTTCTGGAACAGCGCCTGCAGCTCCTTGAAACCCTTGTAGCCCAGCGACTGCGCGAACCGCACAAAACTGGAGGCGTGGATGTTGTGCCGTTCGGCAATGGTATTGACCGAATGCACGGCGACTTCATTGGGGTTCTGCGTCAGATAGACGGAAATCCGCTGATAGGTCTTGCTCATCTGATCATGACGATCATGGATGAGGCGGATCAGTTCTTCGTAATCTTTAGGAGGGTCGACGGGCTGCGGTTGTTGCTTCATGACATGATCTTGCAATATTTATTGCGGTTTTCCAAGAGGCATGAAGGTCCGCAGCCCGCCGCTTAATCCGGGATTTCAGGCAGCGACATCCATCCATTGCCGTGTGGATGACGAGCGCTGGATCGTCTCGACCAGGCGCTGGATGCGCAGGCCGGCGGCGAAGCCGAAAGGCTCTGGTGCCTGTCCCGCGATCGCCCGGAGATAACCTTCGATTTCGATGGCTTTCAGGTCGTTGAAGCCGAGCTGGTGGCCGGGCGCGACGCAGAAGCGGCCATAGGGTGCGTGGTCAGGAGAGGCTTCTATTTTGCGGAAGCCACGGCGGCCGGCCGGATCAGCGGCGGAATAGAAATGTAGCTCGTTGAACCGCTCCTGTGTGAAATAAAGCGCACCCTTGTCGCCGTAGATCTCGAAATCATGCTGCATCTTGCGGCCGGTGGCGATCCAGTTGCCTTCGACCGAACCCTGCGCACCATTGGCGAAACGCAGGAAGGCGCGCCCCACATCGTCCACTTCCACCTTGCGTGTGCCGCCCTTGCCATCCGGCCGCTCGGCAATCAGCGTCACGCAATCCCCCATCACTTCGATTATCGGACCAAGCAAGAATTCGGCGGTGGCAAGTGCGTGCGAGCCGATATCGGCAAGTGCACCGCCACCGGCCGGATCGTGGCGGAAGGTGAAGGTGCCGGAGGCGTCGGCCATATAATCTTCGGCATGCAGACCGCGATAACCTCGTATCTTGCCGAGTTCGCCTGATGCCACCATTTCCCGCGCCAGCCGCAGCATGGGATTGCAGAGATAGTTAAAGCCCACCTGCGTTTTGACGCCACGCGCCGCCGCGGCAGCGGCCATCTCGCCGGCATCCGCAGCAAGCGGCGCCAGCGGCTTTTCGCAATAGACATGTTTGCCGGCGGAAATGGCTGCAAGCGCCATTTCCTTATGCAGGGCGTTCGGTGCGGTGATGTCGACGAGGTCGATATCCGGATCGGCGATGATGCTGCGCCAGTCCGCCGTGGAATGGGCAAAGCCGAAATCCGCAGCTGCCCGTGCAGCCGCATCTTCGGTGATGTCGGCAACGGTGTGCAGTTCGATCCGGTAGGGGAGGTCGAAGACCTTCTGGGCAGAGGCGAAACCGAAGACATGGGCTTTGCCCATGAAGCCGGTGCCGATGAGGCCGATGCGTAGAACGGGTTTTTCAGACATGGGCAAATTCCGGATTGACGATGAGGCCGGGATCGATCGTCCCTTTCAGGTAGTTGACGGCGTTCTGGATGGACGCGATGGCCATCCTCTCCCCGCATTCCGTCGTAAGCCCGGCAATATGCGGCGACAGGATGGTGTTGAACTGCGATAGCAGCGGGGAGGAGCTTTCCGGCGGCTCGTCGTCGAAGACATCAAGCCCGGCCGCACCGACATGACCCGAGGCAAGCGCTTCGCTGAGCGCCTTTTCACAAACGACACCGCCACGGGCCGTGTTTGACAGGACGACGCCGGGTTTCATCAGCGCGATTTCGGCGGCCCCGATTGCCGGGCTTGCTCCCTTGGGAATATGCACGGAAATATAGTCGGCCCAGGGCAGGCCCTCTTCCAGCGATACGGGTCTTGTCGGCCCTTCGGGCCATCCCGATTGCAGCAGGTAGGGGTCGTAGGCGCGGATATGCATGCCGAAACCCGAAGCCATTCTGGCGAGATGCCGCCCGATCCGGCCATAACCGAGGATGAGCAGGTTCTTGCCGGATATTTCCTGCTGCTCCAGCCTGTTGCGCCAACTCCACTGTCCGGTCTCCCGGACAGCGCGGTCGGCGAGTATGGCCCGCTTTGCCGCCGCCAGCAGCAGCATCATCGCATGTTCGGCGACGGAGACGGAATTGACGTCGCCGACGATGGTGAGCGCGATGTTGCGGCGGTTGAGTTCGGCAAGATCGACGCTATCGTAACCCACCCCATGGCGGGACACCACTTTCAGCCGTCCGGCCCTGGCAATGGTGGCTGCCGAAAGCGGCTGTGTGCGAATGATGATGGCATCCGCTTCTTCGATGAAAGGCGCGTAGGAGGCTTCGGAAACGTCTTCGATATAGCGGACGGAGAAGCCGAGGGCCGGCAGGTCGCGCAGCATCGCCTCGCCGGAAGGATGAAGTTTTCCGGCCACGAGAAGGTTCGGCATTCAATACCCCCCTTTGCCATCGGTTTTTTTGGCGGTCTTTTCCACCAGCCTGCGCCAGGTCGCGGTCGATTCCGTCGCTGCAGCGGCCAGCAGGCGGGAATCGCCTGATACGGTGGTCATGTCGAAACCCCATTCCACCGCGCGTGCCGCGTAATCCGCTGTGCCGCAATGGAGGGCCGCCTTGATGCCGTTGCGGTGGCAGGCATCGAGGATGTGCTTGATGGCGTCAATGACTTCGGGCTCCTCGCGGTCAAAGGCAGGTGTCAGTTGCCCTTTCGAAAGCGAGAAACTGAGATCGGCGGGACCGACATAAATCCCGTCGAGGCCGGGGGTGGAAGCGATCTCCTCGAGATTGTCCATCGCCTCTGCCGTTTCGATCATCGCAAAGGCGAGGATTTCGTCATTGGCTTCCGCGGCATAATTGCCGCCGGCGGCGTAAACGGCGCGGGTGGGGCCGAAGCTGCGTTCGCCAAGTGGCGGATAACGCATGTAACGAACGAATTGCTCGGCCTGCGCCCGGTTGTTGATCATCGGGCAGATGATGCCATAGGCCCCGGCATCCAGAACCTTGGATATCCACGCCGGATCGAGCCAGGGCACCCGCGCCATCAGCACCTTGTCGGAAGCGCGCATTGCCTGGAACATGCCGAGCACATCCTTGTAGTCGACCGCGCCGTGCTGGATGTCGATGGAGATGGCGTCATAATCCTGCGCTGCCATGATTTCGGCGCTGAACGGGCTGGCAATGGACAGCCAGCCATGCAGCACCGGACGTCCCTCGGCCCAGATTTCCTTCAATTTGTTTTTCCGCATGATTTTCTCCTGCAAGAATATCCGTCTTCAAAAGACGATCTGGGCGAGTTTGGTTTCGAGATAATCGCTTATCCCCTCGATACCACCCTCACGCCCCATGCCGGAATGGTTGGTGCCGCCGAAAGGCGCTTCGGATGCGGCGAGCGCGAAGCTGTTGATGCCGACCATGCCGGATTTCAGTGCCGCTACCGTTCGCCGTGCCCTGTCCGGAGAACGGGTGAAGGCATAGGCGGAAAGGCCCATGTCGGAGGCGTTGGCCCGCTCCAGAACCTCGTCCTCGGTGCTGAAGCGGGTGATCGCGGCAATCGGACCGAAATTTTCTTCGGCAAAAACCTTCATCGTGTCCGTCACGTCGGTCAGTACGGTGGGCTCGAAAAAGAAACCGTGGTTCAGCTGCGATGGGCGTTTGCCGCCATGGGCGATTTTTGCACCGGCGCGCACGGCGTCGGCGACCACCGCCTCGATGTCCTCAAGGCGACCGGCATTGATGAGCGGACCCATTCCTGTATCGGCATCAAGCCCGTCGCCAAGCTTGATCTTCGCCGCGCGGGCCACGAAACCATCGACAAAGGCGTCGTGCAGGCTCTCGTGGACGAAGATGCGATCCGGCGTGACGCAGACCTGGCCGCAATTGGCGAATTTGGTGGGCACGGCAAGATCGAGCGCGTTGTCGAGATCCGCATCGTCATAAATGATGAGGGGCGCATTGCCGCCCAGTTCCATAGAGACCTTCTTCACGGTCTCAGCGGCGTCACGGATCATTTGCTGGCCGACGCGGGTGGAGCCGGTCAGCGACACCTTGCGCATGCGCTTGTCCGCCATGATCGGGCCATAGGTATCGGCGGTCGAACCGACAACCAGATTGACGGCGCCATCGGGAAAGCCGGCGGCCCTCAGGCAGTCGACCATGACCATGGCGACACCCGGCGTCTGGGATGAGGGGCGCAGCACGACGGGGCATCCGGCGGCGAGCGCCGGGGCGAGCTTGCGGGCCGGAAGGGCGGCCGGAAAATTCCAGGCGGTGAAAGCGCCGACGATGCCGACTGCTTCGCGGGTCACCTCAAATCGACCACCGGGCACCCGGCTGTCGACGATGCGGCCATAGATGCGGCGCGCTTCTTCGGCGAACCAGCGGAACTGGTCACAGGAAAGCGTCCATTCACGGCCCGCCTGGGCAATCGGTTTGCCGGTCTCCAGCGAGATCATCTTCGCGCCTTCATCGGCACGGCGCAACATTTCGTCGGCTGCCCGGTGCAGCGCCTCGGCACGTGCGAAGCCGCCCATGGCGCGCAGTTTCGGAAGGGCCGCAGCGGCCGCGTCGATCGCATCGCGGGTTTGATCGGCGCTGGCAAGCATCACCTCGCCAAGCACAGCGCCGGTGACCGGAGAGACGACCTCTCCCGTTGCGGCACCGGCAAGCCAGCGGCCATTGATGAAAAGTCCAAAATTCGCGTACATGGTTTACCCGATCTCGCTAGTGTTGACGGTGCGCCCCTCGGCGACAGAGCGGATCGCCGCTTCGGCGAGAAGCAATGCCAGCCGGCCGTCTTCGAAGCCGACCTCCGGTGCCTTGCCCTGTTCCACCGCATCGACGAAGGCGCTGATTTCCGCTGCGAAGGCATCGGCATAACGGTCGATGAAGAAGTTCATCAGCGGTGCTGCCCGGTCGGTGCCGGTTTCGGTGTGGAGGCGCAGGTGATTGAGCGTCCGGTTTTCGGAAATCGCCATGCCGGCACTTCCGAAGGCTTCCACCCGCTGATCGTAGCCATAAACCGCGCGCCGCGAATTGCTGATCGTGCATTGTTTGCCCGAAGCGGTTTTCAGCACCACGGTCACGGTGTCGTAGTCGTCGCATTTTTCCATCAGCGCCGGGTCGACCAGCCGCGAACCGGTGGCCGAGACTTGGCTGATCTCTTCACCCAGAATGAAGCGTGCCATGTCGAAATCATGGATCGTCATGTCGCGGAAAATGCCGCCCGACATTTCGATATAGACGGCGGGCGCCATACCGGGGTCGCGCGAGGTGATGACGACCTGATGCAGATCGCCTATCGTTCCGTTTTCGACGGCCTCACGCACGGCGCGGTGTCCGCTGTCAAAACGCCGGACGAAGCCGAGCATGATCGGCACGCCGCTGCCGGCAATTTTCGTTGCACAGGCGTTGACGCGGTCGAGGGAGAGATCGATGGGCTTTTCGCAAAGCACCGGTTTTCCGGCGGCAACCGCCTTTTCCAGCAGACCCGCATGGGTGGGGGTTGAGGTGGCGATCAGCACGGCGTCGACCTCAGGCGAGGCAAAAACCGCCTCGGCCGACTCAAATCGTGTCACATCAAGCTTTTCGGCAATTTCTTTCGCCGAGGGCTCGTATACATCAAAGACACCAGCCAATGTCGCGCGTGGATGAGCGACGATGTTTTCCGCATGCATGCGGCCGATACGGCCCACGCCAAGCACTGCAATTCTCAGCATTGAAATTTTCCTCCCGAGGTATTTGGCAATAATCATTGCAAAGTACAGAATTTGTCAATATGTATTCCAAAACATATCAGCAACCATCCGCAGGAGGAGGCGAGATGACCGCGAAGACCTTACGCCTGACCATGGCCCAGGCGCTAGTACGTTACTTGTGCAACCAGTTTGCCGAGATCGACGGAGAGCGCGTTCCCCTGTTTGCGGGCGTGTTCGCCATTTTCGGGCACGGCAATGTCACATGCCTTTCCGAAGCGCTGGAGACGGTGCAGGACCAGTTGCCGACTTGGCGCGGGCAGAATGAACAATCCATGGCGCTTGCCGCAATCGGCTTTGCCAAGGCAAAGAGGCGCAGGCAGATCATGGTCGCTGCGACTTCGATCGGGCCGGGAGCGCTGAACATGGTGACCGCCGCCGGCGTCGCCATGGCCAACCGGCTGCCCGTTCTCCTCCTTGCGGGCGATACCTTCGCAAGCCGCCTGCCGGACCCGGTTCTGCAGCAGGTCGAGCATTTCGGCGATCCGACATTGACCGTCAATGACGCGTTTAAATCCGTGGTGCGTTACTGGGACAGGATCGTGCTGCCGGAACAATTGCTGCAATCGCTGCCGCAGGCGGTCGCCACCATGCTCGATCCGGCCGATTGCGGCCCGGCTTTCATCGGTCTTGCGCAGGATACGCAGGAAATCGCTTTCGATTATCCGGCGGTCTTTTTTGAACCGAAGGTCTGGAAAATTCCTCGGCCGCGTCCTGACCGTGACGCCGTGGCGACTGCCGCCCGGCTGCTGGCGCAGGCGAAACGTCCGCTCATCATTTCCGGCGGCGGCGTGCGTTATTCGCTGGCGGAAGAGCGCCTTGCCGATTTCGCTGCAAAGCGCGGCATTCCCGTTGTCGAAACCATCGCCGGCAAGGGCGCGCTCACCCATCACCATCCGGTCCATGCCGGGCCGATCGGCATCGTCGGATCAACCTCGGCGAATGCGCTGGCCAAGGATGCGGATGTCGTGCTGGCGATCGGTACCCGGCTTCAGGATTTCACCACGGGTTCCTGGACGGCTTTCTCCCGTGATGCGCAGTTCATTTCCGTCAACGCCGCCCGCTTCGATGCGGTGAAACACCGCGCGCTTTCCGTGGTCGGCGATGCGCTTGAGACGATCGACGAGCTGGACCACGCGCTCGGCGCCTATAAGGCCGATGCCGCCCATATGCAGCGGGCCAAAACGCTGTTTGCCGAATGGGACAATCTGCTCGACGAACACCAGCGCATCACCAATGCGCCGGTTCCTTCCTATGCGCAGGTGGTTGGCGTGCTGAACCGGGTTGCGCGGCCCGAAGATACGCTGATTGCGGCGGCGGGTGGAACGCCGGGTGAAGTGACCAAGGGCTGGCGGGTCAAGAACCCGAATACGTTCGATTGCGAATTCGGATTTTCCTGCATGGGTTATGAAATCGCTGCCGGCTGGGGCTGCTCCATGGCGCAGGAAGGGCCGGGCGGTACCGGCGGCGTTCCAATCGTCATGCTGGGGGACGGCACCTACATGATGATGAACTCGGATATCTATTCAGCCGCGCTTACCGGGCACCGGATGATCGTGGTGGTCTGCGATAATGGCGGCTATGCCGTCATCAACCGTTTGCAGCAGGCCAAGGGCGTTCCCGGCTTCAACAATCTGCTGGCAGATTGCCGCGTCAGGGACAGGGAAAATCCGCTGCATGTCGATTTCGTCAAACATGCGGAAGCCATGGGCGCCCATGCACGCAGGGCCGAAAGCCTTGCCGATCTTGAAGACGCGATGATCTGGGCGCAGGGCAATGATGGCGTGACCGTCATCTCCATCGTTTCCGATGCCTGGAAATGGGTGCCGGGCGATGCCGACTGGGATGTCGGTGTTCCCTCCGTCTCCAGTTTCGAGACCGTTCGCGCTGCCCGCGCCGCGCAGGAGAACATCCGCAAGGCGCAGCGAGTGGGGGTCTGAGATGAAAGCAAGACTTGGTATCGCGCCGATTGCCTGGTGGAATGACGATCTTGCCGAGCTTTCCGATGATGTGAGCCTTCAGGAATGCCTGAGGCAGGCAAGCGAAGCCGGCTTTACCGGAATGGAGACCGGGCGCCGGTTTCCGATGGATATGGCGGAGCTTGGGCCGATCCTCGACCGCTACGGCATATCGGTATGCGGCGGCTGGTTTTCCGGCCTGCTGCTGGATGGTGACATCGAGGCGGAGAAAGACCGCATCGCGCAGCAGATGGAATTCTTCATCGCCGCCGGTGCGCCCTGCATCGTTTATGGTGAAACGGCGCGCTCCATTCAGGGCGTGCGCTCCGCACCACTTGCTACGAAGCCAAGGCTCGACGAGGTCGGCATGGCGGCCTATGGCCGCAAGATGTCCGACTTTGCCGACTGGTGCGCGGCGAAGGGCATGCCGATTTCTTACCATCACCATATGGCGGCGGTGGTGGAGACCGAGCTGGAACTTGATCGCTTCATGAAGCACTCCTCCGTGCCCCTGTTGTTTGATGCCGGGCACATGGCCTTTGCCGGCGGCGATGTCATGCGTGTCATCGAAAACCACCATGCGCGCATTGCCCATGTCCACACCAAGGATATCCGGCATGAGGTTGTCGATGGGCTGGACAGAAGCCGGGAGAGTTTCCTGGATGCCGTCATCAAGGGCGCCTTTACCGTGCCGGGCGATGGCAGCCTGGATTTCGAGGCAATCGTCAAGGCGCTGGCGTCGAAAGGTTACGAGGGCTGGTTCGTGGTCGAGGCGGAGCAGGACCCGGTCAGGAACCCGCCGCTGGACATGGCCCGCAAGGGGCACAGGGAATTGCTGCGCGTGATGGACGCCGCTGGATATGAGGTCGTGAAATGAACCGTATTGAAGGAAAGATCGCCGTTATTACCGGCGGAACCCAGGGTCTGGGTGCAGCGGTTGCGCAGGTGTTTGCGCAGGCGGGCGCGGCGGGGATCGTCATTGTCGGGCGCGGTGTGGAAAAAGGACAGGCTGTCGCGGATGCCATCACGCAGAAATCAGGCGTGCCGGTTGAGATGGTGGCGGCCGATCTCGGCGATATCGATGATGTCCGCAGCATCATTCCGGCGACGGACAAACGCTTCGGTCGGGTCGATATCCTCGTT
This sequence comes from Rhizobium rhizogenes, assembly GCF_002005205.3. Next base: position 1,518,767 of record NZ_CP019702.2, read on the forward strand.
AACGCGGCGGGCCTGACGGATCGTGGCAACATGCTCAACACGACGCCCGAGCTTTTCGACCGGATGTTTGCCGTCAATACGCGTGCGCCATTCTTTCTCATTCAGGATGCGGCGAAGGTGATGATCCGCGAGGGTATCGAGGGTCGTGTCGTTAATGTCGGATCAATGTCGGGTCTGACAGGCCAGCCTTTCCTTGCGCCCTATGCGGCGTCCAAGGGCGCGCTTGCCACCGTCACCCGCCATGCCGGCTTTTCGCTGATGCGCCACCGTATCCATGTGAACCAGCTCGATATCGGCTGGATGAATTCCGATCACGAGCGCAAGCTTGTCCTTTCCGAGACCGGCGATCCCGATTTCATCGACCGCGCGGCGGCGGCCAAGCCGTTCGGGCGCATCCTCGATCCGCTCGAAGTGGCCCGCGCCATCCTGTGGATGTCCTCCGACGACAGCGGCATGATGACGGGCGCTGTGATCCCCTTCGATCAGTCGGTCTATGGCGGTTACGACGACGCGCCGGTGCCGGCGAAAAAGCTGGAGGAATAAGATGATGCGGACCATCAAGGGGCCGGGCGTCTTTCTGGCGCAGTTCGCGGCCGATGAGGCGCCCTATAATTCGCTTGCCTCGCTGGCGGCGTGGGCCTCGGCCAAGGGCTTCAAGGGCGTGCAGATTCCCACCTGGGATACGCGCCTGATCGACATGAAACAGGCGGCGGAAAGCGATGCCTATTGTGATGATCTGAAGGGCATGCTCGGCGAGTATGGGCTGGAGATCACCGAACTCGCCTCCCACATCACCGGGCAGCTTGTGGCGGTGCACCCTGCCCATGACGCGATCATGGACAGTTTTGCGCCGGAGCATGTGCGCGGCAATCCCGCAAAGCGTCGGGCATGGGCCGAGGAACAGCTGCGCTTTGCCGCCCGCGCCTCAAAGCGCCTCGGCATCGACCGCCATGTGACCTTTCCCGGGGCGCTTTTATGGCCCTATCTTTATCCCTATCCGCAATGGCCGGAAGGGCTGGTGGAGGAAGGCTTTGACGAGCTTGCCCGCCGCTGGACACCGATCCTCGATGATTTCGACGCCCATGGCGTGGACGTCTGCTATGAAATCCATCCCAGTGAAGACCTGCATGACGGCCACAGCTGGGAGATGTTTCTCGACAAGGTCAAGGAGCATCGCCGGGCAAACCTGATGTATGATCCCTCGCATCTCGTTCTGCAGGGAATGGATTATCTCGCCTTCATCGACCATTACCACGAGCGGATAAAAACCTTCCACGTCAAGGATGCCGAGTTTCGTCCAGACGGAAAATCAGGTGCCTATGGCGGTTATCAGCCCTGGTCAAAAAGGGCCGGCCGCTTCCGCAGCCCTGGCGACGGGCAGGTTGATTTCGGGGCGATCTTCACCAAGCTGACGACCTACGGCTTTGATGGCTGGGCGGTGCTGGAGTGGGAATGTTTCGTCAAAAATCCCGAGGACGGTGCGTCTGAAGGCGCGCGTTTCATCACTGACCACATCATCCGTGTTTCGGACCGCGCCTTTGACGATTTCGTCAAATCCGGCGCGAACCGCAATGCCAACCGCACCATGCTGGGGCTGGAGGAACAATGACTATCGAAAGACCACTTCGTCTGGGCATGATCGGTGGCGGTCAGGGCGCCTACATCGGCAATATCCATCGTCTTGCCGCGCGCCTTGACGGCAAATGGGTGCTTGTGGCCGGGGCCTTCGATGTCGATCCCGAAAGGGGCCGCGCCTTTGCGATCAATGAAGGGCTCGACCCGGCCCGCAGCTATGGCAGCTATCAGGACCTGATTACCGGCGAGGCTGCCCGCGAGGATCGTGTTGATGCGGTTGCAATCTGCACACCGAATTTCACCCACTATCCGATCGCGAAAGCGCTGATCGAGGCCGGTTTCGACGTGATCTGCGAAAAACCGCTGACCGCGACGCTGGAAGATGCCATCGCGCTGGAAAAACTGTCGCGGGAAAGCGGCCGCTTCGTTGGGGTGACCTACACCTATTCCGGCTATCCGATGGTGCACGAAGCGCGTGCGCGCGTCGCGGCGGGTGAGATCGGCGAGGTTCGCACCGTGCAGGTGGAATATCCGCTGGAATGGATGGCGACCGCCATCGAACAGCAGGGCAATGCCCAGGCGGCATGGCGCACCGACCCGAAGAAGAACGGCCGCGGCGGTTCCATCGGCGATATCGGCACCCATGCCTATCATCTGGCCGGTTTCGTGACCGGGCTGAAATTGCAATCCCTCACCGCCGATCTTGCCACTTTCGTTGCGGGGCGGGCGCTGGATGACAATGCCCATGTGATGATGCGTTATGAGGGCGGCGCGCGGGGGCTCCTCTGGTCGTCGCAGGTGGCGCTCGGCAATTCCAACGGCGTGCGTCTGCGGGTTTTCGGCGCGACCGGTTCGCTGCAATGGTTTCAGGAACAGCCGAACGAACTCGTCTATACACCGCTTAACGGGCGTGTGCAGACCATCAAGCGGGGCGCAGATGACCTTTCCGAAGATGCGAAGGTTCGAACCCGCACTCCGCCCGGCCACCCGGAGGGATATCTGGAGGCCTTCGCCAACCTCTATGCCGGTTTCGCGGAAGCCATCCGTGCGCGCAGGACAGGCCGCGAGCCTGACGCCATCGGTCGCAACATCCCGCTTGCCTATGACGGGCTGAAAGGCGTGGCCTTTGTGGAAGCGGTCGTGGATAGCGCCGAAAGCACCGATCCGCGCTGGATCACGCCGGTGGCGGTGTAGACGCGCAGCGGACTGCGCCGGAAATCGACCTTTCGGACAGGCCATGTCGGTCCGGAAGGTTTTGGCTGTTCCGAGCAGGTGATGCGCTCCGTAGGTTTGTCGCTACGACGATTGTCTTCTCTGATAATGCACGTCTCTCGCAATGTCTGCTATTGGGATTTCTTTGCAATACGCCCATGTGTGCCTGTCCGGGGCATCGGCCAATTGCCAAGCCAACTACAAGGTAGCGGTCACAACGACTACGCTGCGGAGCATCTCAAACGGCGACTATGTCAAGCTGGTAGCAACGTCGGCATCCTCGTTCGACACCCCGCAACCCTTGGCCTCACCATCAACGACCAAGACTTGCCCCGGACGGTACGGACACGTCCAACCAACACTGTTCCGGTTAGCCTCGTCGCATTCGCTGCGGTAATAGAACGCGAATGCAGTGTTCGCGTCCGGTCCGTCGTAGCCCAGGTCACCGGGACACGGACGCAACGACCGCAACCCTCGAGAGGCTCGAAGGCGTATCGGCCGACAACTAGGGCACCGTCTACATCTGCACCGCAAGCGCGGCATCGACCGGAAACTACGCTTCGGTGCGAAATGCAGGGAGGACGAGCTTCACCATCGCACCAGGTGGCTATATCCAACTTTCACTCGTGTCGTCCTCCCACTATGACACGACTGCAAAACTGAAGCCTACAGTGGACGGTCTCGAGAGGATTTTCTCGGTCAGGGCAAAAGCATTAGACACGACACCCGAAAACCTTGGAGTGTTTAGGGGCGCGACCAATGCTGCGGTTAGCTTTTGACCCGGACCCGCAGTCGCTTCGGGCGCGCCGTATCAAACCGTTCGTTGATCGCCTTGATGCGAGCTTCGATTTCCGTATCGCCGTGATGCGCGTCCGGCTTATATCGTCAGCGGGTGTGAGTTCTTGGCCAAATTGATGGCGGCCACTTCCGCGGCGTGATGGCCCCATAGGCGAGATAGGTTACCGGCAGCGCCTTCAGCCATTTGCGGCGTCGTGTGATCGCCATCGACTTTGCCGCTTCCTCGCCGAACCTGGTGATGGAGAAGTTCTCCTTCTTCTGGCTTTCACGGGTCGCCGGCATCGCCTGCCAGGCATCGCCATCCGCCGTCTCGACGCGCCTCACGCCGGAAATGCCACTTCGGTTGTTTTGCGCAAAAGCACGGCCTGCCCGTGGTTGGTGGCAGGTGGAATGGCGAGGATGATGGCGTCGCGGTAGGCACGCGCCTGACGATAGGCGGCACCGCCCGAGCCATAGACACTCTCCTTGAACAGCCTGACGATCCTGTGGCCGCGCCGCCTGAGGTTTGTTACCCACCAGCCGGCGCCGTGGTGAGCCCCGGAGGCCTCTTCTCGTCGCAGGCCATAGTGGTCGGCATCGTGCTTCATCTGTCCCGGCGTCGTTCTCACTGTTACCCCATCTTCCAGCTATCAGATTTCATCGATGGAATTTTGGCATTTGCAGGTTGCATAATTCATGGGCAGTCCATGGTTTCGCCACAATGTTTGATTGCATTCTGTCGAGATTTTGGCAGTTGATTGATAATTTTTCCAATCTTCCATCGAGGTTCGCCATGACCGACCAGCCTGCATCTTCGGACTTTCTCCAGGCGAGCCGTGTGCTCAAGGTCAAGTCTCCGCTAGGGGAAGACCAGCTTCTGCCGGAACGACTTGCGGTTGACGAGGGTGTTTCGCGGCTTTTCGAGATTCACCTGACGCTGCGTGCGAAGAAGGAAGCGGTCAAGCCCGAGGAGCTGATCGGGCGGCTGGTCGATGTGTCGGTCGAGATAAGCCAGGGAGACGGGGAGGAGGGCAGCGGCGTCCGCCGGCCGTTCAACGGTCTGGTGACGGAACTGCATGAGGGCCCGCCGATCACCCGTGGGCTGCGCTCCTATGCGCTGACGATCCGGCCGCAGATGTGGCTTCTGTCGCGGCGGTCGGATTGCCGCATCTGGATGGATAAGACGGCGGTGGAGATCGTCGAGACGCTGTTTTCCGAACATGGCATTCCGGCGCCCGACACGTCGGGCATCATCTCGCCGCCGCCTGCGCAACACTACAGCGTTCAATGGAACGAGACGGATCTTGATTATCTGACGCGCCGTTTCGAGGAGGACGGGCTGTTCTACTGGTTCAGCCATGAGGATGGTTCCCACAAGCTGCATGTTGCCGACAGCGCCAGCGGCTGGCTTTCGCCGTCGGCTTCGGCGCAGGGCGAGGGCCGGGTGAGACTGGCGCAGGGGTCTTCGGACCGCAACCACATCAATGACTGGGCACGGCGTTTTTCCTATGTGTCGGGCCAGCGTGCGGGCGCGGACTGGAACTTCGAGACGCCGGGCATGGTGCCGGGCACGATGACGCCGTCGCTGGTGCAGATGCCGGATGCGACGAAGCGCGAGCTTTATGAATATCCGGCCCGGATCAGCACGGTTGAAGAGGCCGAGCGGGCGCAGAAACTCAGAACCCAGTCGATCGAGGCGGATCATGACCGTGTGTTCGGCTCGTCCACCTCGCGCATTCTGGAGGCGGGCCGGCGGTTTACACCTTACGAGGTTGCCCATCCCGATCATGCCTATGAAGAGCATGTGATCATCCGTGCGAGCCACAGCATCGTCGACCGTTCCTATGAGACGAATGGCAACGAGCCGGAATATCGCAACAGTTTCGAGGCGATCCCTGCGCGGGTGCCGCTGACGCCGCATCGCGCGACGAAGCGGCCGCGCATCGAGGGGACGCAGGTTGCGATCGTGGCCGGTCCTGCCGGCGAGGAAATCCATCCGGATCAGTATGGCCGCATCAAGCTGTGGTTCCCGTGGGACCGCAAGGCGAAGAAGGATGGAACCGATACGTGCTGGGTGCGGGTCAGCCAGGCATGGGGCGGCGGAACATGGGGTGCGCAGGTTATCCCGCGCATCGGCATGGAGGTAATGGTTGCCTTTGTCGATGGTGACCCGGACAAGCCGCTGGTCATCGGCGTGGTGAACAATCCCGCCAATTCCGTGCCCTACGACCTGCCCGCCAACAAGACGCGCATGGTGCTGCGCTCCAACAGCCACAAGGGCGACGGTTTCAACGAAATCACCTTCGAGGACGAGGCCGGCAAGGAGAACCAGTTCTTCCATGCCCAGAAGGATCAGACGACGCGGGTGTTGAATGATCGCACCAAGCGCATCGACCGGCACGAGGTCGCCTCGGTTGGCGGCAATCGGGCCGTGGAAGTATCCGGCAACCAGAAACACGAGATCGGTGGTTCTGTGAATACGGTCGTCGGTGGCACGGGACCGATGGCGATGATGGCGATGGCCGGCGTGCAGGCGCTCTCCGGGCAGACGGCGGGGCTGCTCAGTCAGGCAGCACAGATCGCCGGTGGCGGTGGCCCGGGTGTTGCGGCCTTTGCCACAACGCTTGCCTCGTCCGCACTCGGCTTTCTCGGTGCGGGCGGTCTGTCATCGCGCGAGGGCGTTGTCTCCGGTCCAAGTCCGCGGGCCGATGCGGGCACGGCGCTTGCAGGATCGGGCACGGGTGTCGGTTCCGATGCTTCGGGATTGTTCCCGCTGCCGGGCATCATGAACACGATTGTCAGCACGTTCAAATCGGACAGCGTCGGTGTTGCCCGCGCCGAACAGATCGGGGTGAGCAAGGTCACCAATGTCGGACAGACATCGCTGGAAAGCGTCGGAAAGACAAAGAAGACAACCGTTGGAGAGCGTTACGAAATAAATGTTGGCAAAGCCATTTTTACGCAAACTGAAAATCACACGGTAATCGTCAGCGACAAGATCGTGCTTGCGGCGCCCGGTGGCGTTATCGAGATCAACAAAAACGGGGTGTTTATCAAGGCATCCAAGTTCGAGGTCAAAGCAAACGCTGTGAACTTCAAGCGGGGCAGTGCCGGCAAAAGCACGAACAAACCTTTTGCCGAAGACTGCTCGAAGAAGTAGGGGGTGGCGTGGAACTCGATACCGAGAAGAGGCAGAAAGTTCTTTCCAAACTGCGGGAGCAGCAGGGGGCTGGTGGAGCCGGCCGTCTTTATGCCGTGGTCGATGCGTCCCGGGCGCCGATGATTATTCCACCCGCGCTTCAGGCCATGACGGACAAGGTTGCATGTCTTTACAGAGGCAACGCGCTTGAGGAGTTCGGAGACGATACGGCTTGGGTTGCGGAGATGACATCTGACGAAAGCGTATTGCAATGGCTTATCGACGAAGGCTTTGGCAAGCGCTGGTCGGTTTTTCTGCGAACGTCCCATGCGCTGGAGGATGTCGTTCGGCATTTGAGGAAATTTACTGTGGTCAAAGATAACGAGGGGACCATCCACTTCTTTCGTTATTACGACCCGCGAACTCTGCGTCAGTATCTGCCAGTCCTGACGTCAGAGCAGGCTGCTGTTTTTTTCAAGGGAATTGAGTGTTTTTATTGTGAAAACGATCTGAAGGCGGGAGAATTACTCAAGTTCCGCTTTGAAGGTGGCATTGTACATCGTGAGGTCGTGTTGCCTTCTGGTGGCACAGGCCAGGCAAAGGCAGTTGAGAGGGCATTATCATGATCATTGAATTCGATCCGCGTCAGATGAATGCGATGCTGCACGATGACGACGATTTTACGAATTATTTTACCAGGGAAGTGATGCCAAAGCATCTGCCCAGTTTCTCTGATATGGCGGGGTCGCCCCAGGCTACCGAAATGACACGTTGGGGCAGACGCTATGCGGAGCATTTCGGCTTTTCCGATCCAGTTTATCAAATTCACTTTGTCGTTTTGATGTGGAGGATCGGCCCGGATTTCTTTCTCTTCGAACCGTATAAATCCATCCTGGGAGACCGAAGCCAAACCGAGGAACAACGTATCGAGCGCTGTAACCTTGAGCCGACCATGAGCCAGGAGGGAAATGCGATTGCGCGGAGCGACAATGCCTTCTGGTTCCCGCAATATATGAAGAACAACATTCTCGGCGTCCCTTATGACGACATCGAGGAGGAGTTCGAGCGTGAGCGTGCTGCCAAGGCGAGAGACGTTCAATGAGCCAGCATCTTGATGATCTCGTCAATGTCCCGGATACACGCGAGCTTGAACTGGCCCGCCGCGATCTGGATATGCTGAACCAGCGCTATACCGAAATCGCGAAAGAAGCGGGTTGGCTGGCTGCTTCGTCCGTGCCCGTGGTGGGCGGTGTCGTGGATGTTGCGAGCGCGATTGGAAACGCCTGGACCGGCAACTGGGCAGATGCCGGGCTTGATCTGGTCGGTCTTATTCCTGTCTGGGGTGATGGGGCCAAGGCCGCTGCCAAGGGCACCAAGATTGCGCGGTATGCGGAAAAACTGATGAGTCAGGTTGCTGCCGCCCAGCGCAAGGTCAAGGCGCTCGAAGACCATGTACGAAAGTCGGCAGCGGCATCGAAATATTGGGCTTCCAAGCGCGGCGAAGCATACCGCAAGCTTCAGGAAGATCTGAGAAAATGCAATACGAAGGCATGCCGTCAGAAAAAGATCGACGAGTATAAGAACGGCGGCAAATACAAGAACATTCCCCGGGAGGGGAAGTGGTCTGGAGAGCCGGGCAACAGTAAGTGGTCCCCTGAACCAGGGACGCCGGCCGACAAGGCGTTGAAAGAATATGGGCAGGATGGCGTTCAATACCGAAATGGTAAGCCCGATTTCTCGCCCTTCAGCCAAAAAGGCCCAGACGGCAAGCCCATCGAAGCACGAATACCTGATATGCAGGGCAACCACGCCGCGCGAAATGGCGATTTCGGGCAAGCGAGAACAGCGATGAAAGAGAGGTATGGCAGCTGGAACGCTTCCAAAATGGAGGATGGCTACACGTGGCACCACAATGAAGATACATCAACGATGCAGCTTGTTGATGAACGAATCCATGCCGTAAAGTCGGGCGGAGGTGCGCATACCGGGGGCGCTTCAGCAGTAAAAGACCCTGCTTATTGAGGAAAATATTATGAGCGTTACTTTGGATGAAGCAATCGCCAGAATGCAGGCAACGGGCGATTGGTCTTTTGAGGAAGACTCTCTCTGGTCTGCCCAAGATATTCACGAATTTGAGGACTACACCACATTGTCCGTGCCGGAGCAGCTTGCTGCGGTTCTCATGCGTTATGGCTGGAATGGCTTCGAACAACCCGATATCTACGCAAATTTTGTTGTGACGTATGAGGATGGCGGGCGTTCCGCGCATGAAGTTCAAGTTCTGGTTTCTGGCAAGAAGCGGTTTTATGATCGATACGACATGTTCATAAGCAGCTCCACGTGGCCTGACCAGTTCACCTTACCAATGATATTCTTCGGCACCGCTGACGGTGGGAATTCGTATTTGTTGATGAATGGTCAGGATAAGACCGACAACCGGGTATGGCTGTGGGAACAAGCGTCGGATCCCTTCGGCACAGGAAATAACGCGCGGGGCCTGGGTTTCGCCGCCCCGTCTCTTTATGAGTTCTTCTACAATCTTAAAAAGGCCGACGAGATATAAATGCTTGGTCTGCACGAAAAATGGCGAGCAACCTTCATCGAATCCTGGCCCGACGAGGTGTGCGAGTTGGGATTGCCCTTCGAGCAGTTGCTTATTTCGGAGCGGGATCGCGCCGCGATAGGAAGTAGAACTGCGGCTTTCCGCGAGCTGTTCGACATAGATGAACTCACCCAGCTATCGGATGAATTTCGCATAGGCATAGATGCCAAAACGGCGGTTTTCAAAGATGGTGCTCATTTTCGTCTCGGAGGATGCAGTTTCAAGCAGCCGGGACGGTATCAGGCGAGCCCGATCTTCAACAGCGCCCAACTCATGTCTCATATATTGCGGGATAACCCCCGTGTGGCGGGACTTCTTGCCAGTTCACTTCAAGATAAATTTGACGTCTGCATGTTCATACGGCCGTGGAAAGACATTCCGAAATGGTCTGAGTTCAGGCTCTTCATGAAAAACCGGGAATTCATTGGCGCCTCGCAGTATTTTCATACCGCTTTTTTTCCTGAGATAGAAGCCAATGCCAAATCCATCGCAGCAGCTCTGGTCGATTTTGCGGATCGTTTCAGGGAGGTCGCTCATATTGATGATGCTATCGTCGACATTTACCTGAAACCCGACGATGTCGCCGGATTTGAAGCTGTGCTTCTGGACCTTAACCCGCTCATCGTACGGTCCGATCCGTGTCTTTTTCAGTGGAGGAACGGGGGGGATTTTGACAGGGGGCTGCGGTTCCGGGGCGGGAATAATCGAGTGCTCGCCATAGCGCCGCTGCCTTTTGCACATGCGGCTTGATTTAGTTGAAAAGGAGGAGCCAATGACCGCCAGCCCAGTCTCCCTTAAAGGCCATATGCACATCTGTCCCAAAGTCGATCCCGGCCCGAGACCGCATGTCGGTGGCCCTTTAGTCTCCACTCAACAGAATTTTGTTACTGTTGAAGGCGTGCCGGTTGCCACCGTGGGGGACAGTCTGCTCTGCACGGGTGTTCCCACAACTTCGGATAGGATCACATCTGGTTCTGCAGTCGCCAGTATAAACGGCAAAAAGATTGCCCGGTTGGGTGATGCATGTGCTCACGGTGGCAAGCTTGTCCAAGGCGTTCCGTGGCTGACATTTGAATGAAGGCGGCATGCATTGGTGGCTAATAACAGTTGGTAGCGTGAATACGCGTTCAACGCTGTATTGATTGCAACAGGGCTGCGCAACACTACAGCATGCAATGGAACGAGACGGACCTTGATTATCTGACGCGCCGTTTCGAGGAGGACGGGCTGTTCTACTGGTTCAGCCATGAGGATGGTTCCCACAAGCTGCATGTGGCCGACAGCGCCAGCGGCTGGCTTGCCCCGTCGGCTTCGGCGCAGGGCGAGGGCAGGGTGCGTCTGGCGCAGGGGTCTTCGGACCGCAACCACATCAATGACTGGGCGCGGCGTTTTTCCTATGTGTCGGGCCAGCGGGCGGGTGCGGACTGGAACTTCGAGACGCCGGGCATGGTGCCGGGCACGATGACGCCGTCGCTGGTGCAGATGCCGGATGCGACGAAGCGTGAGCTTTATGAATATCCGGCCCGGATCAGCACGGTTGAAGAGGCCGAGCGGGCGCAGAAACTCAGAACCCAGTCGATCGAGGCGGATCATGACCGGGTGTTCGGTTCGTCCACCTCGCGCATTGAAGAGGCCGAGTATATGCTCGCCCGCTCCAGCAAGTCACCTGCGGAACGGGTGTACTACGCCAGGCGTGCCTGTGTCGACGCCGCATCGCATCAGGAGATGCAGAGATGAAATTTCGCCCAGAAAGTAAAGAACACAAGGAAACACACTGTGACTGAAATTTGGATCGTCAACCCTCATAAAGGTCTGGGGCCGCTCGAATTCGGCATGGCACAGGCCCAAGTTGCCGAGTTTGAGAATGTGATGGGACCTATCGATGAAACGACCGAGGAAACATTACCTAACGGCGGTTCGGCAATTAATGAATTTCGTGATTGCGACGCCCCACTCTGCTCATTTCAAGAAGGAGTTCTGACCTTTCTCTCCATCGGGCAGTCCGACATAATTGACGTCCGGTTCCAAGACGTCTCGATATTCCGGGACGATCCGAAACGCGTCTATTCAGCACTCGGAAGAGCGGCAGGGTCAGTTTTCTGGAACCACAATAGCGTGATAATGCCCTCGCTTGGACTGGAATTGGCGGGCTTCGTGATCGAGTACAGTCCAAAAGGAAAACCACCCATTTTCGTGAGCAAGAGTACCGGCTTTACTTGGCCCCAATTGGTGCTGTTCAAGCCAGGTCACGAGACTTTCCAAAAAGAGAACTTGATCGAAATAACGAATGATGGCCTGCTGGCCTAATACGAGAGCGGGTCCGTGGTTCGATTGCTTTCAAAGCGAAGTAAGTCGCAGTGCATACCCGAGCGAGGACGGCAAACTCACTCAACGTTCGCACGAGACAGCCGTTGCTCCGACCATCGTCAACGGCAAGGTCGGACACGACCAGATGGCCGCGCCACGAAGAACTGCGTCAAGACGAGGACGGGTATCGCCCTTCCCCGCTGCTGCATGCCCTAGCCAATGGCTGACTGGACTTCGAAACCCGTCGGGATCGCCTTCTGCGCGCCCGGCCGGGTGCAGGCGAGCGATCCGGCAGCGGCCGCCCGGCGGAGCGCGTCGGGGAAGGGCAGGCGGGCGGCGATTGACGCGGCCAGATAACCGCAGAAGGTATCTCCCGCGCCGACGGTGTCGACCGGCGTTATCGTCAGCCCTTTGGTCCTGTGGATCTGCCCCTCATGAATGGCGATAACGCCTTCTGCGCCCATCGTCACGATAAAGCTCTGTCCGGATATTCCGTGCAGATCTTTCAGCTTTGCATCAAGGTCTTCCAGGGCCAGTGGATCGCCGCCGACGAGGAGCTGAAACTCCGTTTCATTTGCGATGACGATGTCGGCAAGTGCTGCAAGGGCCGAAGCTTCTGGCAAGGCGGGCGCCAGGTTGAGAATGGTGGTCACGCCCTTCTGACGGGACAGAACAAGCGCGCGCTCCACCATCGGCACCGGTATTTCCAGCTGCAGCATCAATACGTCGCCCTCTTGCATCGCGGCGATTGCCGCGTCCACATCGGTGCCGGCAAGTTCGCCATTGGCGCCGGGAACCACGATGATCGCGTTTTCGCCATCGCCGGTGACGCTGATCAGTGCCGTGCCGGTTGGCGTTTGCAGGCGTCTTACGTTCCAGAGATCGACCCCCGCTTCATCCAGCAATGCGAGCGCCATGTCCGCGAAAGGATCCTGACCGACGGCCCCGACAAGCCGGACATCCACACCCGCACGCCGCGCCGCCAGCGCCTGGTTTGCGCCTTTCCCTCCCGCTTCGACGGCAAAGGCTTCGCCGGCAACGGTTTCTCCCGGCCGGGGCAGGCGCTGCGTCCGCGCCACAAGGTCGATATTGATTGAACCCAGCACCGTAATCATGAACGTCATTCTCTCCTGTTTGGGGATGCGGCCAAGCCACTTCAAAATTGCTATTGTCTCCCGCATTTTGTCGTGGTAACGTTCCCACGTCAATCGGTGAAGTGTCGTCTTTGCCGTGTGGGAGGATTTAAATTGGGAAATGAAGCGGGCCGGAGAGCGACCATCGTTGATGTCGCGAAAAAGGCGGGCGTGTCGAAAAGCACGGTCGCCCGCGTTCTCGCCGGCTCACCGAACATTTCTGACGAGGCGGCCGAGCGGGTTCGCGCGGCGGTTCTGGCCACGGGTTACGAGCGCAATCATCTTGCCGTGGGCATGCGTTCCGGCCGGAGCGGCCTGCTCGGGCTGGTCATCCCCGATATTACCAACCCGTTCTGGGCTGAAGTCGCGCGTGGCGCGCAGGATCGTGCGGCTCAGGAGGGTGTGTCGCTGCTGGTGTTTTCGTCCGACTGGGACGCGGCAAAGGAAGCTTCGCATTTTCGGGCGCTGCGACAGGCGCGTGTCGACGGTGCGATCATCAACCCTGTGGCCGACAATCTCGACGACCTTGATCGCTTTGGAATGCCCTTCGTGCTGATCGGTTCGAGTGCGGAGCGCTTCCCCGATACGTCAAGCGTTGGTTCCGACATAGCCCAGGGTGTACGCCTCGGCATGGATATATTGCTGGCCCATGGCCACAGGAACCCGGCCCTGATCCTCGGCCCCAAGTCTCGCCTGGCGCGCGCCCGGTTCCTGAGGGCGGTTCATGATCATTGTGTCGAACTGGACATGGATCCATCGGTATTAACGACAGAGGATAGCGACTATACCGTCGATGGCGGCAGGCTGGCGATGCACAAGCTTCTGGCCGCAGCCGATAAAGGCAAGCCGCTTTCTGTCTTTTGCGCTAATGATCTCATGGCTTTAGGCGCAATTCTGGCCGTTCGGGAAGCTGGCCTTTCCTGCCCGGATGACGTCTCCATTCTCGGCTTTGACGGAATTCCGTCCGGTGCCTTTTCCTGGCCTGGTTTGACCACGATTGAAAAGGACGGACGGCAGATCGGGTCGACGGCGGTCATCAGCCTGTTTGAGGAAATGGCCGGCCGTTCGGATCATCATCGTATTTATGTGCCGTGCCGTGTCGTGGAGCGGGGATCGGTGGCCAACCTTTCGGCTGCAAAAGTCGGCCGGGTGGCATAGGGAGGTAATTCTGCAATGAACCAGGGAGTGGTGTCGCCATCCGGTGGCGTTAAATTTGGGAACGTTCCCAAGAAAAGAGGAAAATCGATCCGCGAATGGTGGCCCTATTATGCCATGATGGCGCCGGCGCTGATCTTCTTCTTCATCTTCCATTACATGCCGATCTGGGAAGCGAAGATCGCCTTCGAGCAGCTGCGCATCATTCCGCCGAATATCTGGGTCGGGTTGAAGCATTTTGAACTGCTGTTCTCCTCTCCGATCTTCTGGCAGGTGCTTGCCAATACGCTGATCATCTCGGCCATGAAGATCGTGTTCGTCTTTCCGGTGCCGATCCTCGTCGCATTGCTGCTGAACGAGGTGCGGGGCACGGGAACGCGCAAGTTCCTGCAGTCGGCGATCTATCTGCCGCATTTCCTGTCCTGGGTGGTCATCGCGGGCATTTTCATTGCGGTTCTTTCTCCAAGCACGGGCGCGGTCAATGAAGTGACCGGCTTCTTCGGGATACAGCCGGTCTCCTTCATGACGGAGAATGGGACAATCCGCTGGGTGCTGGTCTTTTCGGAAATCTGGCGTTCGGCCGGGTGGGACAGCCTTCTCTATCTCGCCGCCATCATGGCCATCGATCAGGAGCTTTATCAGGCCGCCGAGATCGATGGCGCCAACCGCTGGCAGAAAATCCTCTATGTGACGATTCCGGGCATTGTTCCCACCATCGCGACACTGTTCATCCTGAATGCCGGCATGTTCCTCAATGCCGATCTCAACCAGGTCATCAACTTCACCAACGACATCGTCCGCAGCCATATCGATATCCTCGATACCTATGTCTACCGGATCGGCCTGCAGACGGGACAATATTCCCTGGCCACGGCCGCCGGCCTGTTCAAGGCCGCTCTCGGGATGTTGCTGATCACGGGCGCGCATCTTCTTTCCAAAAAACTGACCGGCAAGGGAGTCTGGTGATGGCTGCCAACAGGATTCGCAGGACACCGCTTGAGCGGGCCGAATATGCAATCATTCTTTCAACCCTGTTTCTGCTTGCGATCGTGATGGTTCAGCCATTGCTCAATCTTCTGGCCGTGTCGCTTTCCGATCCGTCCAAAGTGGCGGGGATGAGCGGTCTTACCATCGTTCCGAACGGTTTTTCGCTTGAGGTCTGGCAGCTTCTGATCACCAATCCGTCCGTGCAGCGCGGGGTGATGAATTCCATCTTCATCACCCTCACCAGCACGGCGCTTGGGGTCTGTTTCACCGCGCTGATGGCCTGGGCGCTGTCGCGTCCCGGGTTGCCGGGACGGCGGGTGATCCTCGTCTTCGTGCTCGTCACAATCGTTTTCGACCCGGGCATCATTCCGGACTACTTTCTCAACAAGCGGCTCGGGCTCATCGACAGCTACTGGTCCGTCATCCTCTTCAAGGTGGTCAACGCCTGGTACCTGATCATCCTGATCCGGTTTTTCGAGGAGGTTCCAAGCGAGATACTGGAAGCAGCGGAACTTGACGGTGCCAATGCGTTCCAGACGTTCTGGCACATCGCACTGCCCGTTTCGAAGTCCGCTCTGGCCACCATCGCGCTGTTCTACTTCGTGTTTCACTGGAACGACTTCTTCCGGCCGATGATCTATCTCAACGACCAATCGAAATGGCCGCTTCAGGTCGTACTTCGCCAGTTTGTCGTCGAGGGCGACAAGATCGCCATGGTCGGGCTGGAAAACTCCGTCAACTACACCGGCGCAAGCCAGATCAACATCCGGGCGCTGAGTGCTGGAATGATCCTGCTGACCATCGTCCCGATCCTGGCCGTCTATCCGCTGATCCTGAAATTTTTCACCAAGGGCACCATGAGCGGTGCGCTGAAGGGCTGAAATCCGTCAAGCATACAAGGAGGAGAAAGCTATGCTGAAACGAAATCTCATCTGGACTGCCAGCGTGGCGGCATTGTTGAGCGGCGTTGCGCTGCCGGCTCTGGCCGAGCCGGTCACCATCCGCATCGTCGCCAAGGATTTGCTGAACACCAATCCCGATGACGTCAAGCTGATGCAGAAATACGAAGAGGCGCTGAAAGCCAGGGGAACCGACCTCAAGATCGAGATCGTCAACCTGCCGGCATCCGGATATGCGGACAAGCTCGGCGCCATGCTTCTGTCCGGCGATATTCCTGATCTCATCTATTTTCAGGGCGGGGATACGACGATGTCCGAACAGGGCATTCTCGAAGACTGGAACAATTGGCTGCCGAAGACGACCTATCTGAAGGATGCTCTTTATCCTCACAATGTCGCCCGGCTGCAGAACTATCCCTACCTTCTTTATGCGTTTCCGCCGCGCGTTTCGCAGCCCGTCATGCGGGCGGACTGGCTGAGCAAGACCGGTCTGCCGGTGCCGCAGACGATCGAGGATTACACGAAGCTCTTCAAGGCGATCAAGGACGGCAACTTCGGCGGCGTGGGCAGCGACCACACCTACGGGCTGACGGTTCCGGGCAGCATGGAAGAGGCCGATTCCATTTTCAACCAGGCGTTCGGCGTCAGCGCGAGCTGGACGAAAGACGAGGCCGGCAACTGGATATCCTACGTGATTTCCAGCCAGCAAAAGGCGAAGATCGCTTTCTACGTTTCCCTTCGCGAGCAGGGGCTGCTGGATCCCGAATATGTCACGACCAAGTGGGACACGAAGGAAGACAAATTCTATTCGGGCCGGGTTGGCGTCGTTTTCTCGTCATCGGCGGAAAATGTTGATGTGTATGGCGGCAAGATGCGGCAGGCAAACCCGGGCGACAACCCCTCGCTGGTGTTGCTGCCCCCGCCGGAAGGGCCGGCTGGTCAGGGCCTTGCAGCCGTCGATGTTTCCAAGGAGCCTCGCGGTTTTGCAATCTCCGCCATGTCCGAGCACAAGGACGAGGTGGTCAAATTTCTGGATTTTGTCGCCAGTCCCGAAGGGCAGGCCATAGAACGCCTGGGTTTCGAGGGCGAGCAATATACCAATGATGGCGCGACCGTGAAGCCAACGGCCAGGATGGCCACCTGGTACGTTCGCTTTGTTGCCGCATCGAACTGGAAGGCGCCTGAAGGGCTGAGAAGCGAGGCTGCCAGCCAGTTTCTGGCCAATGTTTCTCAAGGCTACAAACCCGACAACGCGTTCATCTGGCCGGCTGAATACGCCGCCGAGCTCGATTCCGCCCAGAACGTCTACAAGGCGTGGGCATACAAGTTCATCTCCGGTCAGGCGAAAATCGACCAGTGGGAGCAGTTCGTCTCCGAATGGAAAGCCGCCGGCGGCGACCGATTGACTGAATATGCGAGGACCGTATTGAAATGAAAAACACCATCGAAGCTCTTTCCCTGAAGGGGAGAATTCGTGCGGCACTCTTTGGCGTTGCTTATGGCGACGCCATCGGGGCTCCCGTTGAAAAGCTCTCCGTGGAGCAGATTCGCCAGCGTTATGGCCGGGTCACCTCCATGAACACCGAGTGGCACCGGATGTCTGAAAGCGGCATTGCGCGCAACTGGCGAGTGAGGGGCAATGGCATCGTCACGGACGATACCTTGATGACCCTTTGCCTGATGTCGGTCTACAACGAGGTGAAGCGCCACATCGATGCGTGGGACATGGCCGAGGGCATGGTTCGCGAAATTGCCTGGAAACCGCGGTGGGTGCCGGAGCTTCAGCGGGAGACGCTGTTGATCGAGCGTCTCTTCTACCCCGAGAAGTGGATTTTCCAGCGCCATCAGCTGAGCAATTGCGACCCACGGGAAGGCGGTATCGGCAACATGGTCAATTGCGGCGCGGCGATGTACATCGCGCCCGTCGGCATGGTGAATGCCTGTGATCCCAAAGCGGCCTATGACGAAGCCATCGCTTTCGCCTCCGGCCACCAGCAGAGTTTCGGACTTGAGGCGGCAGGCGTGCTGGCGGCAGCCATTGCGGCGGCCTTCATCCCGAATATCACCATTGAGGGTGTTGTCGATGAGGCGCTCGCCCTTGCCAAGGACGGTACGAAGAAAGCCATTGCCGAAGTCGTTGACGCCGCGCATGGGCTGCGCGGCGCCGAACATGCAAAAGTGGTCGAAACCTTCCATGCGATCATCGCCCAATATTCGCCGATGGGAGACGATGTCGTCCATTCCATCAAGAAGGCGGGTGTGCCAAGCGAGGCCTACCGTCCCTCCCGTATCAACGCCATTGAGGAGCTGCCGCTCGCGCTCGGCTTCGCCATCGTCAATGACGGTGATTTTTACAAGGCGATCCATGACGGCATCAATTCCGGTCGCGACACGGATTCCATCGGTGTCATGACAGGGGCAATCCTTGGCGCCATGCATGGCGCGACCGTCATCGATCAGGCCGATGCGTCGCTTCTGGATGTGACCAACAGGCTCGACCTGTTTGCCGAAGCCGACGCCTTTTGTGAAACCGTACTCGAAATCCAGGTGACGGACCGCAAGCTCGATGAGGCCAAGGCCGGTATGCGCGAGCGGCTGGGCATATTCTCAGTCGGGAAAGTTGCTTGATGCCCGCACGAGGGCATTGTTAGGGAGGCAGAAATGTCGCAGATCGAATTGAGAAATGTGGGAAAGAGCTACGGAAGCGTTCCGGTGCTGTCGAACATTTCGCTCGAAATGGAAGATGGAGAATTCGTGGTTCTGGTCGGGCCTTCCGGGTGCGGCAAATCCACGTTGCTCCGCATGATCGCCGGTCTGGAAGACATCAGTTCCGGCGAGATCAAAATCGGTGGAAAGATCGTCAACGACATGCGCGCGAAAGAGCGTGACATAGCGATGGTGTTCCAGAGCTACGCTCTTTATCCGCACATGAAGGTTGCGGAAAATATGAGCTTCTCGCTGAAGCTTGCCGGTGTTTCGAAAGAGGAAATCCGCACCCGTGTCCAGAATGCCGCCCAGATTCTCGGTCTTGAAAAGCTTCTGGACCGGTATCCGCGCGAACTTTCCGGTGGCCAGCGACAACGCGTGGCGATGGGGCGGGCGATTGTGAGAGCGCCGCGGGCGTTTCTTTTCGATGAGCCGCTGTCGAACCTCGATGCCAAGCTGCGTGTGAAAATGCGCAGTGAAATCAAAAAGCTTCATCAGCGTCTGGGCAAGACCACCGTTTACGTCACACATGACCAGACGGAGGCCATGACCATGGCGGACAAGATCGTGGTTCTCAACAGCGGCAGGATCGAGCAGTCCGGGCCTCCGCTCGACCTTTATAACGACCCCGCCAATGTCTTCGTCGCCGGCTTCATCGGATCGCCTGAAATCAATCTGCTGGAGCTCGAAGCCTCTGGCAATCACGGCGTGACGGAAGGCGGGGATATCATTCCACTGCCGAAATCTTTCGCGAAGAAAACGAAGATCGTTTACGGCATCCGTCCCCAGCATATCCGGCTGTCGGATACGGGCATGGACGGCGTCGTTTCGCTGGTGGAGCCCACCGGTGAAAACCAGGAGCTGGTCGTGAGGCTCGGAGGCCACGATCTGAACGTCGTCGTGCAGGGCGGTCCGCTGGTGAAGGCAGGCGCGGCCGTCAAACTCGAAGTGGATGCCGAAAAGGTGCTGTTGTTCGACGCGGCGACTGGCGAGCGGCTGCGGTAAGCTCTTTCGCAGAAGGCGGTCCCGTGGCGCCGCGATCAGCCACGGGGACCGGACGAAAGGGAAGAGTGTGGCGTCAGAACCAAAGCGCCTGATCCGCATGGACGGTCACTCGGTCCGCGTTGTCAGAGGTGATCGATGCCGACGGTTCTGCGTAACTTCCACGTAATTTTCGGTGTCCATACGTCTGCACCTTGGTGCGTCTCAACGGTCGACGGGCGACCGTAGCGGCGATGGATCGAAAGGACAGACATGAAAAAGATCATTTCAGGCATATTCGTTTGTTTGACGCTGACGGCGTGCAGCCAGACGGAAAAGGGCGCCGGTATTGGTGCGGCCAGTGGTGCAATCATCGGCGGGCTGGCAAGCGGCACGTGGGAAGGTGCTGCAGTGGGAGCCGCCGCGGGAGGTGCTGGAGGTGCGGTCATTGGGAACATCAGTGAACGAAACGACAGGAACCGTCGCGATCGCTGGGAAAATCGGGACCGGCGCGATTACGGTTGTAGATATCGGGATAACTACGGCCGCTGCCGATAAGGAGCTGGTCTTGGCGAGGGGGGCTAAAAGCCGGCTGGATACTCAGCAGGTTTCGGTTCCCCGCCGATTGACTTGGCGGCCAGTCGGTCATGGCAGTCGAGTTTATCTGAAACATACATATAAATTTGCTGTTAGAATTCTCGAGAACAGCTGTCCGGGACTTGCACGATCAGGCCACCATGAAACTTCTGCTTATCGAAGACGATCCGGAAATGACGGATGCCTTGAGGACGGCCCTCTCGCAGCATGGCATCGTGCTGGACGCTGTTGGAGATCTGGCGATGGCGCGGGAAGCAATCGCCATGGCGGATTACGATATTGTCCTTATCGACCGGCAACTGCCGGATGGCGATGGCAGTACCTTCCTCGCCGATTTGCACCGCATGGGTTCAAATACGCGATCGATCATCATCTCCGCTCTGAGGTCGACCGACGAGCGAATTTCCGGCCTCAATGACGGCGCCGATGACTATTTGCCGAAGCCGTTCGAAATTCCCGAGTTGATTGCCAGAATGAGCGCTGTGCTGAGGCGGGTGCCGACAGCCGGCCCGTTCGTCCTGTCGGCAGGAAACGTTACCTATGATCGGGTTTCATGCGATGTGCATGTCAACGGCATCAGGCTTGCGCTCACCCGCAGGGAACTGCTCATCATCGAAACTCTTTTGAGAAACCGTGGTCGTACCGTGTTGCGCTCGTCCCTTGAGGGGCAGGTCTATTCCTTTGACGACGAAATCCAGTCCAACTCACTGGAATCCAATATGTCTCGCCTGCGCCGAAAGCTTGTCGAAGCGGAGGCCGACATTGTTATCAAGAATATTCGTGGCATAGGCTACTACCTTCATGAGCAGAAATAGGATGACCAGCACATCCCTTCGCTGGCGATTCACTTTTGGTTTTATTGTCCTGCAGCTCTGCGCGGTCATCGCCTCGCTCAGCCTGGTTTTCTATCTCCTTTCTGGCCTCAAGCCCGATGTGGCGATCACGTCCATCTGGCTGTCTCAGGAAATCGCAGACTCGGTTCGTCTCGAGCCGAATGGCCGACCCCATCTGGTTCCGACGGCCGAGCTTAAAGAGATTATGGAGGAAGCGCCTGACCTGTGGTTCGTGGCAGACCTTGGAAAAGATATTGTCCTTGCACACGGCGCGCCTCCCGGGAAAATTGCCGACAACATGCCATTCCTGCGGGCGTTCAGAAGTGTCGAGCTCCATGGTGACCTGAACGATCCGCTGAGTGTCGCCCGCATGGAGCGTTTCGACACAGAGGCCGGTGAGGCAACGATTTTTGCCGGCGGTGTTTCGATGTCCCAATATGGTGTGACCGTGCTGTTGGGGAACCTTGCCATCGGCGTGCCGGCGCTGATCCTCGTCGCCATTTCCCTGATTGGCGTCCCGTTTGTCACACGCTGGGCTTTGCGGTCCTTCAGCGACCTGACCAGGCGTCTCGACAGGATCGATCTCGACACACGTGGCGCCCTGGTGGAAGAGCGGGGCTTGCCCACTGAAGTGCTTCGTCTGGTGCGCGACATCAACAGGGCGCTGCGTCGTCTCGATAGTGGCTTCGAGGCGACGGAGCGCTTCTTCGTCAACGCGGCCCATGAACTTCGAACGCCGATTGCTGTGCTGCAGGTGAGAATCGATACGCTTTCGCCAGGTGCGGACAAGACACACCTGCAGACGGCCATCAAGCGACTTACAGCAATCGCGAACCAGCTTCTCGACACCGAGAAGTACCGGCAGAAGCCTCAACAGAATGCACCTGTCGATCTCAACAGCGTTGTGTCGAAGGTGGTCGCCGACCTCGCTCCCCTGGCGATCGCCGAAGGTTACGAGATTTCGTTCGATAGCGATGCGGAAAACCTGTTCGTTCCCGGGGATGCCGAAGCTCTGGAGCGTGCATTCGTCAATCTGGTCCGTAATGCAGTCCAGTATGGAGGCGGACGAGGACAGATATCGGTCAGTGTTGAGGCTGACGGCAGCGTGACTGTCGCCGATCAGGGCTGCGGAATTGCCGGCGATAAGCAGTCGCGCATATTCGAACCGTTCTACCGGGTCAGCCCTCACGGCTCAGGTGCGGGCCTGGGGCTCAGCATGGTCAACGAGATCGTCACCCGTCACGGCGGCTACGTTGAGCTTTCGTCCGCTCCAGGCAAGGGCAGCACATTTGCCGTACGCTGGCGCGAGAAGCGCGTTTTCCAGCAGCGGTAGGGCCCGCCGTCTGCGCGAACGGGTCAAGGCATCTTCATCCTTCGGTGTTGGCTGAGCATAGCCGTGATGGCTTGATGTCTGGCGGGCAATCTCTGGCACGCCATCCACATTACAAACACTCTTTGCCGATCGGTTGATTTTACAGCGCGTGCCAAACGGATAGGCGCGACGACGGTTCCCCGTAATTTTCAGGTAACTCTCGTGACAGAGAAAGCCCGCAAATTTCAATAGCATGGGCCACGACTAAATGACACGACACATTACCCGCAAGCGTTTGATCCTGGGGGCGGCAACCCTTGTCGGTCTGCTGGGCGTCTGGCTGCTGTTTCTGCGTCCGCCGGCAAAGCTTGAACTGGTGACGGCGCAGGCGCGAACGGGTGACATTGAAGAGGTGGTGCTGGCGACCGGGGTTCTCGAACCGCTCGAGCTGGTGCGTGTCGGCGCCCAGGCCTCGGGTCGCATTGAGCATCTGGCTGTCAAGATCGGTGACATCGTCGAGGCTGGCCAATTGGTGGCCGAGATCGATTCCCAGACCCGGCGCAACACCTTGCGGGACCGTGAGGCCGCTTTGGACAACATCCGCGCCGTTCACGCCGCGCGCAGCGCCGGTCTGGTGAAAGCCGAGAAGGATTTCGAGCGCGAGCGTGACCTGCTGGCAGGTGGTTCCACGCCGCGCGCCCAGTATGACGCCGCGGTTGCGATGCGAGACACCGCGCGGGCTGAGGTTCAGTCGCTGGACGCTCAGGTCGCCCAAGCGCAGGTCGCGCTGGAGTCTGCGGGTATAGAACTGGACTATACGCGCATCACTGCCCCAATCGCCGGCACAGTGGTCGCGATCGTCACTGACGAGGGCCAAACCGTGAATGCCCTGCAGACCGCGCCGACCATCGTCATGATCGCACGATTGGACACAATGACGGTGCGCGCGGATATCTCCGAGGCTGACGTCGTGCGTGTGCGGCGGGGCTTGCCGGTGTGGTTCAGCATTCTTGGCGATCCGAAGCGTCGTTTCGATGGGGAGTTGCGACAGGTGGAACCGGCCCCAGCCTCCATCGCCAACGAGAGCAACATCGCCGCGAGCCGGATTGGCTCAACCAACGGCGCGGTCTATTACACCGGGCTGATCGACGTGGCGAATGCGGACGGGGTCCTGCGGCCCTCCATGACGGCGCAGGTGTCCATCGTCTTGAGCCGCGTCAGCGGCGCCGTGCTGGTTCCGCTCAGTGCAGTGGAAGGGGCGCCCCGGGCCGGCGATACGGCGCGTGTGCGCATACTGGACGCGGTGGGCGAGGTCCAGATCCGGCAGGTCCAGGTCGGCATCGACAACGGCGCGGACATCCAGATCCTTAGCGGTCTTCAGGCAGGCGAGACCATTGTCCTGGGAGCATCCACGGACGAACGCACGGATGGCCAGGCTCAACTGGCGGCTGCGAAGCGGTAGGGCGCGTTATGACGGAACCACTGATCCGCGTACGTGGGGTATCCCGCGCTTTCCCCGCAGGCGACGAGATGGTGCGGGTGCTGAAAGACGTCGACCTCGACATCGAGGCCGGCGAGATGATGGCCATCATCGGTGCTTCTGGCTCCGGTAAGTCGACGCTGATGAACATCCTTGGCTGCCTTGATCGTCCGACGGACGGCAGCTACTGGATCGAAGGACGCGAGACCTCGAAGATGTCCGTGGACGAACTGGCGGCGCTACGCCGTGAGCGTTTTGGTTTCATCTTCCAGCGCTATCATCTGCTTGGCGATCTCAGCGCGGCCAGCAACGTCGAGGTGCCGGCCATCTATGCCGGACGCAGCCGATCCGACCGACACAAGCGAGCGATCTCCTTGTTGACCCGGTTGGGCCTTGCCGAGCGGACGGGCAATATCCCCGGCAAGCTTTCGGGCGGCCAGCAGCAGCGAGTGTCGATCGCCCGCGCCCTGATGAATGGTGGCGAGATAATTCTGGCCGACGAACCGACCGGAGCGCTGGATACGCACAGTGGCGCCGAAGTCATGAAGATCCTGCGCGAGCTTCATGCCGAAGGGCACACCATCATCCTCGTCACTCACGACAAGAAGATCGCCGAACACGCGGATCGGGTTGTAGAGATCAGCGACGGCGTTATCATTTCCGACGAGCGCAATATATCCAAATCCGTCGCGACGGCCCGTCCCATCCGCGAGCACGCGCCGGGCGCTGGCTGGCGTGGTGCAATTGACCGGATGACTGAGGCCTTTCGTATGGCGGGCGCGGCAATATGGGCGCACAAGATGCGCTCGCTTCTGACCATGCTCGGCATCATCATCGGTATCGCCTCAGTGGCGGCTATTTCGGCACTGGGAGCCGGCTCGCAGCAACAAATCCTGAGCAGTATCAGTTCGCTCGGCACCAACACGATCGAGGTGCGGGCCGGTAAAGGCTTCGGCGATCTGGAAGCGGGCAAGATACGGACGCTGGTTCCCGCCGATGCCGAAGCGCTAGTGAACCAGCCCTATGTCGACAGCGTGACACCAACCGTCACGACGAGCGTAACTGTCAAGCGCGCCGCCGTGGCCGTCAATGCGTCAGTCACCGGAGTTGGCGCGGACTTCTTTCGTGTACGGGGCCTTGAGCTGGCGCATGGACAGCTGTTCGACGCCCAGGATGTTATCGCCTACAGCCAGAATGTGGTGATCGATGCAAATGCTGCGCGAGACCTGTTTCCAGACCGGGTAAACCCGGTGGGGCAGGTCATCCTTCTGGGCACAATGCCTGCGAGGGTCGTGGGTGTGACGAAACGGGAAAACTCCTTCGGCCCGGCGGTTGATACGTTGACCGTTTATGCGCCCTACACAACCGTCATGGGCCGCATGCTGGGTCGTCCGAACGTCGACGGCATAACGGTCCGTATCAGAGACGATGTCGATCCGGGCAATGTCGAGGCCGCAGTTTCCCGCCTTATCGAGCGTCGGCATGGCGCGAAAGACTTCTTCCTCACCAACTCGGCGACCATTCGCGAGACTATCGAGACCACCACGCAAACCCTGACGTTGCTGATTTCGTCAGTCGCCGTGATCTCGCTGATTGTCGGCGGCATCGGCGTGATGAATATCATGCTGGTCTCCGTGACCGAACGCACCAAGGAGATCGGCGTTCGTGTGGCCGTCGGGGCGCGCCGCAGCGACATCCTTTCCCAGTTCCTGATCGAGGCCGTCATGGTTTGCCTTGTCGGCGGCTTCATGGGAGTGATGCTCGCCCTCGGGATCAGCGCTCTTTTCAATTTGCTGAGCCCCGACTTCAAAATGATCTTCTCTTCGGGCTCCATCATGGTGGCCTTCGCCTGCTCAACCCTGATCGGAATCGTCTTCGGCTTCCTTCCCGCCCGCAATGCGGCAAAGCTGGACCCGATCGAAGCCTTGGCGCGTGATTGATGAACCGCAAACGCCTGCTTGGTTGCGATGCAACGATATTCGTGTCCAACGTAGATATGATCGCAAAGGGCAAACTGGAGGGCGGTGCATTAGCGGTCTTTATGGAGCCGCCGTATATTCAGACAGGCTGAGACTCAATTGGGGTAACAATGTTTGCCATGTTGGCTTTAGGGCACCCGGCTATGGGGAGGTAACGATGGCAATGAGGTCGAAAGCGGCCTTGCAATCCTGTCCCCGTTACTTCCGGTTGCTATTATTGAATCTCGCGTAATGTCACGAGACTGATGCTGATATGGCTGCATCTAACAACCTGCGCCCATTGCCCGCAAGCCAGGACCTGAAAGTCAGCAGGTCGGGGTTGATTTCGCGCATGAGTTTCAGATCGACCTGCTCGGCGAGCGGACCGTCTACCAGGCTCTTTGCCATATGCGCGAGATCAGCGTTTGCAGCGAGAACGGCGTCGGGAAACCGTTCGTAGGTTATCGGCCGGCCGGCCGCTTCGCTGAAGGCGACCTCAAGTTCATGTCCGGTCAAGCGGTCGCTCGCGACTTTAAATCTTGTGCCGCCAAAGCGGGGCTTGTTGGCAAACACGGCAGCAACAAACCTGCCGATGTCTTCCACGGCTGTGAGCTGAATGGAATGGTCCGGCCGGATCAAGGATATCAATCGGCCCTCATCCAGACCGAAGCCAGGTCGCACCAGCATTTCCATGAAAATCATCGGCCGGATGATGGTCGTAGTCATGTCGAGCTGCCGAATATGCGCTTCGATACGAGGCTTGGCGTCGAAACGCGGAACGCCTGTCAGTTCATTCCCCGCGCTGGCGCCTGACGAATAAACAAAATGGTTGATGCCTGTTTCGGCAGCGATATCCGCAATCGATATACCATGACGGACTTCGTCTTCGGCAGCCAGGCTGGCTGGCAGTACGCTAAAGACACCGTAAGCGTCTTTCATCGCTGTGCGGATTACATTGGTCTCTTCAAATGAACCCTGCACAAGCTCGATGCCTGCATTGCGCAATTGCAGAGATGCAGCTTTGCTGGAGTCTGGAACGAGTGCGCGTACAGGCCATCCCGCCTTCAACAAGGCTCTGGCGACAGATCCTCCCTGTCTTCCGGTAGCGCCGAAAACCAGAATGGGGTGCTTGCTATTGGTCACTTGAAACCCTCGCGTTAAACAAGGGCTGTCTATATATATGAATGTAATTCTGCCGGAAGACGGCACATTTTTCAGCATCAGGCACAAGGATGATACCCTTGGATAAACAGATCGATGCCAACACACCGCGCAGATCAGGGAACGACAGGCAATTCAGACCCATCCCGTCAAACGGGGTCTGCAGCCTGCTAAGTGACAAATGGACTGTGCCGGTTCTTTGGCGCCTTTCTCTCGCTGAGGATTATCGGCTCCGCTTTTCTGCATTGAGAAAAGAGGTCCGTGAAATCACTCAGCGCATGCTGACGCTCACGCTGCGTAATCTCGAGCGCGAGGGATTCGTTATACGTCACTATTTCCCCGAAGTGCCACCACGCGTTGAGTATGAGCTGACGGATATAGGTCACGGAGCCTTACACGCCCTTGAAGGGTTCAACTTCTGGGTCCATGACAATCTGGACGCCATCAGAGAGCGCCGGCGCGCTTACGACCAGGGAGAGTTGTAAATCCAAGTGACCGAAATTGGCTGAGAAGGTCAGATGTCGGTCCAGGTTAGCAGCGCCCGGCTACGCTCGCTTTCCTCAGCAGATATTTCATCCCCGGCTTCCAGGATTGCACAATCTGCTCGCGGGCCTAAATCAGCTATTCGAACGTGGCCAAGTTATTGGCTCGTCTACGAAACTTCCGCTGCTGGAGTTTTGTGATGACAATGTCATTGGTTCGAATCCCCTTCAAAGCGGAAGACTAGTAACTACTCATCACCCGGGACTCCATAGGAGGGGGCCGCTCGTGGATCCAGAGCACGTGTTACATAGTCCTGCGCCTGCGACTGGTAGACATTCCATGCCCGGGCCACCGCTGCAATCGGGCAACCTTCGTCCAGCCAGTCGATCCGCAATTCGGCATACGGCCAAGGCTGTTTGTCAACGATGAGTAAGCCGGCTGAACGCACGGGACCGGCTTCGCCCCCCGCATCAACGGCTGCCTTGAGCGCTGCAACCAGCCGGTCTCCCAAGGTGCCCGACGTTGTCTCGAACGTTTCGATCATTGCTTTCGGTACACCATCGTTTGCCAGCAGGTTTCCCGCCGCCACACACTGATTGCCGGTTACAGAGGTCCATATTCCAAGCGCATTTTCGCCGGAATGAATGGCGGTAGCGCCCGATGCATCCACTGCCAGCAACTGGCGGTAGCCGGGAAAACCATCACTCTGCCGGGCTGTTACAACCGCATCCGCAGCACTGGCGCCGTCTTTCAGCGCAGCAAGCATTCGTGGTCCAAGAGCCGGATTGGTGACATTCTGAGTCGCGACTGCTCCTATGCCGGCCTCGGCCCAGGCGCATCGGGCTGCAACAGCAGGGGATGAAGATGAAATTGCGACGCCGAACTGGCCTGTCGTTTCGCAGCGCGCGACGATTGAGAAGGTCATGGGAAACTCCATCCTTGGGACGGCCGGCCACGCTTCTGCCGGCCGGCATCTGCCGAAGCGTATCTGGTATCAGTCAGGGATGACGGCCGTGGCGTCGATCTCGACAAGCCATTCGGGCCTCGCGAGTGCCACCACGACAAGCCCCGTGCAGACGGGGTAAACGCCCTTGATGTACTCGCCCATGGTCCGGTAGACGGCCTCTCGGTGGCGGACGTCGGTGAGATAGACGACAAGTTTGGTGACATGCTCCATCTGGCCACCGCTTTCCTGAACGAGTTGGCGAATGTTCTGCATGACCTTGTGCGTCTGCTCGACCGGATCATGGCTATCGATGTTCTTGGCGGTATCGAGATCCTGCGGGCATTGGCCGCGCAGGAAAATCGTCGTGCCGCGGGCGACGACGGCCTGGCAGAGATCGTTGTCGAGGTTCTGCTCCGGATAGGTTTCTTTGGTGTTGAACTTGCGAATGCGCGTATGTGCCATTCTCGTCTCCATGGGATTGTTCGTGCAATGGGCTGGTTGTCTGCTGCGCCTTGGGATTCAATCCTGCGGCTTGTACGCCAGATAATTGTCCTGAATGGCTATGTGGTCGGCCACATACTTGGCATCGTGCCATACACCCCAGATGAAACTGGAGCCGCGGCCGGACAGCCAGGGAAGACCGAGAAAATAGATGCCCTTTTCGGGGCTGACCCCACGCTGGTGTTTCGGGCGGCCAACGTCGTCGAACGCATTGACCCGAAGCCAGCTGTAGTCCGATGTGAAGCCCGTTGCCCAGATTATCGTCGTCACGTTTGCTGCGCGCAGATCAAGCTCGCGCAGCGGGTTGGTCACACAGTCAACCTGCGGTCCGAGGATACGTGCGTCGGGCTCCCGAGGCAGGTCGAGGCCGTTGCGGGCAACAAAGGCATCCGCCTCATCGAGCAGTGACAGATAATTCTGGTCGCCGCGATCAAGATTGCGGCCAAGGTCGTCTGCAAATGACAGCGATCCGTCACGATAAGCTCCCGTCATGCCGGCAAGCATCATGCCCTGCCCGGCCAGTCGCCGGAAATCAATGGTGTTTCCACCGCGAGCACCGCTGACGGCGATGGTGACGTGCTCCGAGCCCGGGGTCTGAGCCTGCGCGTCCCATTTCCCGAGGACACCAAGCCACCAGACGAAGTCGCGGCCACGATAGGAGCGGGGAGGGCGGTCATGCGGGCCGACCGAAAGATAGACCTTGCGTCCTGCGAGCATCAGTTCCTCGGCGATCTGGACGCCGGATGACCCTGCGCCGACCACCAGAACCGCGCCTTCGGCGAGTTGGGCCGGATTGCGATAGTCGCTCGAATGCATCTGCGTTACGCCAGCATCGTCGGGGACGATCGGGGGAATGGAGGGTTTTTGAAACGGACCGGTGGCGGCGACGACGTTAAGGGCTTCGATCACGCCATCAGAGGTTTCGACGCGGAAGCCTGGACGGTCTTCCAGACGTTCCACATTGACGACGTCGACACCACACCGGATCGGTGCCTTGTGCAGGCCTGCATAGGCTTCAAAATAGTCTGCCACACCGTCCTTGGGAACGAATGTATCCGGGTGACCTGGAAAATCCATGCCTGGAAAACGGTCATGCCATGCGGGGCCATTGGCGACCAGTGAATCCCAGCGCATCGAGCGCCAGCGTTCCGCGATGCGACCGCGCTCCAGCACGAGATAGTCGACACCGTTGCGGCTTAGATGTTCGCTCATGGCCACACCGGCCTGGCCGGCTCCGACAACCAGTGTATGGATCTTCTCGACTGACATGCATTCGCCCTTTTCTGTTTTGCCGCAACCCACCGCTTGGCGTCAGCTATCGTTCCGCTCTAGCGAACGGTTTGCATTCGGAAAATTATGATTTGCTGCAGCACTGGTTAGGATTGGCGAAAGCAGCGTCTTGCTCCGCCGTTCATGTGATGAACGGTTGCAGGGCCAGCAGAACATTTACATTTTGGCAAACGGCACATAATAAATTCACCTCGATAGTCCGCCGTCTGGGAGCGGGCATATGGTCGCGCTCTCGGTGCGCCACTTGGCATCAGGGCCTCAAATGCGTTTCACCTTGCGTCAGCTCGAATACTTTATTGCAACGGCCGAGGCCGGTTCGATAACTCTGGCGTCGGACCGCATCCACGTGTCGCAGCCATCCATTTCGACAGCTATCTCCCAGTTGGAAATCGAGCTCAACACCCAGCTTTTCCTGCGCCGTCATGCCCAGGGGTTGTCGTTGACACCGGCCGGGCAAAAGCTTTTGCTGCAGGCAAAAGCCGTGATAGAACAGGTTCAGAACCTCTATACCGCTGCCTCCGAGGCGACCGAACAGATCCGCGGGACACTGTCGCTTGGATGTCTCTTGACCTTCGCGCCGATGTTGCTGCCGGAGGTGAGCCAGAGCTTCAAGACGGCCTATCCAAGCGTCACTATCAGGCCGACGGTTGCAGATCACCGAACCTTGCTGACGCGGCTTGAGCGTGCCGAACTCGATATCGCGCTCTCCTATGACCTTCTCGTTCCGGAAGGTTTCGAGTTTACACCGCTTGCGGAATTGCCCCCTTATGTGCAGGTCGCGGAAACGGACCCACTGGCACAGCGCTCGGCAATTTCGCTTTCCGAGCTTGAGGAACACGAGTTCATCCTGCTCGATCTGCCGCTTTCGCGGGATTATTTCCTGGGTTTGTTTGCCGCTGCCGGTGCCACGCCCAACATCGTCGCGCAGATCCAGCATCAGGAGGTCATCCGCACGATGGTGGGCAATCGTTATGGCTACACCCTTGCCAATGTCCGTCCGAAGAACAAGGCTGCATTGGATGGAAAGCGACTTGTCGGCCTTCGCCTGTCGGGGGAGCATAAACCCATGCGCATTGGCCTGATCCGCATAGGCCAGCAGGTATCTACCCGCCTTGTCCGTACCTTTGAGGACCATTGCCGCAATCTGATTTCCGACAATTATGTGCCGGGTATGGAGGCGCCGATCCTCAACCTCCGCCGCACGGACCAGAGCTAGGCTCGTTTTTTTCAAAGCACCAGTTCCGAATATCTTATTTTGTTTTTTTGTCGCTGGCTGACAGTGTGCGCGCCAAACACCGCACTGTCAGTTCGGTGATTGCCGCATTACGGAGCCCAGCATGCTAGACAAAAGCCAGTCCGCACACCAGACAATCCCATCAGTGGTCGAGGCGATGACCAATCAAGAAAAGGTCGATCTCCTCTCCGGTTTCGGTATGTGGAAGACTGCGGCTGTCCCGGCTTACGGGATCAAGCCGATCGTGATGACGGATGGCACCTACGGCGTACGCTACTCGATTCCGCAGATCGATAGTGACGAGCGTGGTGGAATGGATCTCGATGCTTTTCTTTCGGTCGTGAACCAGCGCGCCAGCGATGTTGCTATTGCCTGGGGCGAGATGAAGCCCGCAACCTGTTTTCCTAACGGCTCTGCCATGGGCAACAGCTGGGATGAAGTCCTGATGCAACGGTTGGGAGAGCTCCTTGGCAAGGAATGCCGTGCAATGGGCGTGCATCTGCTGCTTGGGCCCGGCATCAACCTGCGCCGCACGCCCCTTGCTGGCCGGTCCTATGAGTATTATTCGGAAGACCCGCTGGTTACAGGCAAGCTTTCGGCAGCCGTCATCGAAGGAATCCAGTCGCAAGGTGTCGGCACATCGCTCAAGCACTTTGCCTGCAACAATTCCGAAGTCGAACGCACAACGATGGACAGTGTCGTCGAGGAACGGGCTCTTCGGGAAATTTATCTCAAGGGTTTCGAGATCGCGATCAAGCAATCGAGGCCCTGGACAATCATGTCCTCCTATAACCGTCTGAATGGTGTCCAGGCATCCCAGGACCCCTGGCTTCTCGATCAGGTTCTTCGCAAGGAATGGGGTTTTGAAGGTGTCGTGGTTTCCGACTGGCATGGCATCAAGGACCGCGCAGTATCGCTGGTCGCTGGCGGTGATCTCGACATGCCGGAAAGCCCGCGCCGCAAGGCCGACCTTCTCGCCGCACTCGATAGTGGAGCTGTTTCGGCTGATGTTGCCGACCTTTCTTGCCGGCGCATGCTCGAGCTGATCGAGCTTTGCAACGAGGGAGCAAAGGCTCCCGTACCTGTCTATACGGCTGAGGAGCATCATGCCGAAGCCCGTGCAATGGCTGCTGCCTCGATGGTGCTTGTGCGCAACAACGGTGCCCTGCCGGTCAACCCCGACATGAAAACCATCCTTGTTGTTGGCCGCGATGCCGGGACACCTGTCATCCAGGGCTCCGGTTGTGCAACCACCATCCCGACGATGGTCGATCAGCCATTGGATGAATTGCAGAAGGCCCTTGGTGTATCGCACACGCTGACATTCCGTGAAGAAGCTGACGCGGATACCCTCGCAATGGCAGGCAAGGCGGATCTGGTTCTCGTCTATACCTCGACGGAAGGAGCTTATGACGGAGAAGGCTCTGACAGAACGACACTTGCTCTCGGTCCAGGCCAGGACGAAATGATTGCTGCTCTTGCCGCGGTTTCAAAGAACGTGGCTGTGGTGATTGCATGCCCGGATGCGGTTGAAATGCCGTGGATCGACCAGGTGAATGCCGTGCTCGTCACCTTCTATTCCGGCCAGGCGATGGGTGGTGCGGTTGCAGATATTCTGAGCGGCAAGGTCAATCCGTCCGGCAAGCTGTCGGTTACTTTTCCCAAGCGTCTCTCGGACGTTCCAGGCTTCCTGCATTATCCGGGTGAAAACGGTCGTCATGTTTATGGTGAAGGCATTCATGTCGGTTATCGTGCCTACGACCTGCGTGAGGTGGAGCCGCTTTTCCCGTTCGGTCACGGCCTGAGCTACACGACGTTTGCCTATTCCGATCTGACCGTCTCCGCTTCCAGCATCGGTCTCAAGGATGAGATTACCGTTGCTTTCACCGTTACCAATACCGGCGACCGCGCCGGTGGAGAAGTCGCGCAGCTTTATCTGCAGGCTCCGGGAAAGCGATTGAAGCGTTCGCTGCAGGAACTCAAGGGTTTCGCCAAGCCGGTGCTGGCGCCAGGCGCGAGCGAGCGTGTTGAAATCAACATCAAGGGCTCGGATCTGGCCGTCTGGGACCCGGCGCTCGGGCGTTGGGTGCTTGAAGGAGTTGAAGCGCGGATCATCGTTGGCGCATCCTCGCGCGATCCGAAGCTTTCTGCCGGTCTGACGATCAAGCCCTCGGTCCTGCCGTTCCGCCGGATTGCCTACGACACCCAGCCTGCCTATGTGCTTCCGAACGCAATCGCTTGCGAACATATCTGCGCCTATCTGACGAGCCGTTGCAATATCTCTGCGGAGGACGCAATGCGCATGCTCAACCATTGCTCGAACTCGTTTTTTGGTATCTTCACGTCGCTTGAACGGCGTCTTCGCCTTTCCATTCCTGAGGCCGAGGTTGCTGGTCTGATTGCTGAGATCAACGCGGCGATGGATGCTGCGGAGGCGAAACTGTGACATCGACGCTGGATTGGCTGGCAAGGCTGGTCGCTCATCCGACGGTCAGTTCGGACACCAATCTTCCGCTGATCGACGAGATTGAGACAGCGCTGTCGAATGCCGGTGCTGTGTGTGACCGATTTTATGATGACACCGGGTTGAAGGCAGCGCTTCTGGCCCGGCTGGGGCCGGATGTGCCGGGTGGTCTGATGTTATCCGGCCATGTCGACGTGGTTCCGGTGGTTGGGCAGGACTGGACCGTTCCGCCCTTCGCCGTCACTCAAAAAGACGGCAAGCTCTACGGACGCGGCACAACGGACATGAAGGGCTTCGTCGCGTCGACGCTGGCGCTTGTGGAAACGATTGACGTGAAGAGCCTTGCGGCCCCTCTTTGGCTGGCTATTTCCTACGACGAAGAAATTGGCTGTGTCGGCGTAAGGCCGATGCTCGAGGAGATCGCCGCACGGGATATCCTGCCCGATCTGATCGTGGTCGGGGAGCCGACATCGATGCAGCTAGGCCTTGGTCACAAGGGCAAGATGGCTTTTCAGGTCGAGGTTACCGGGGTTCCCCGCCATTCGGCCGAGGCGCCGCTGGCATTGAATGCATTACACATCGCGGCTGATTTCATTGTTGGCCTGCGCCGATTGCAGGACGACATCGCGGCTCGCGGCCCGCGTGAGCAGGGTTATTCGGTGCCATACGCCACGGTTCACGTTGGGAAATTGTCCGGTGGCACTGCGGTCAATCTCGTGCCGGATCATGCCGAGCTTCTGATGGAGTGCAGGATGATGGCTGCGGACGATCCTCTCGCTTTGGCTGAGCAGATACGCAAAGTCGCCGCCGCTGCGATTGCACCCTACAAGGAGCGTTTCAGGGAAGCCGCTATCGATATCGAGATTACCGGAAACTATCCGGGTCACTCGATTGATGGAAATCATCCGATTGTGCAGGCCTTCGCGTCGTGCTTGCCGAAAGGAAGCCGGGATTGCCGCGTGAGTTTCGGAACCGAAGCCGGATTGTTCGCGCAGGCACTGGATGTTCCTGTCGTGATCTGCGGGCCGGGAAGCATGGATCAGGGGCATCGTCCCGATGAATTCATCAAGCAGACGCAACTCGATATCTGTGACGCTGTGCTGGCGGATGCCGTTGTTCGGTTTTGTGCAAGCCGGCGCCCGCTTGCTTCGTATGTCCCAAAGCAGATGCACGGAAAAATGTAATTTACCGAAACCATGCGGACGGGAAAAGTAGTTGATGAAGGTCAAACAAACTCAGAGGGTAAAATGAACAATAACGTATCACGTCGCGGCTTCATGAAGACGACGACGGGGCTTGCAGCCATGGCGCTGGCCGCTCCTGTCCTTCTCAAGGGTAACCGTGTGTTTGCCGGCGAAACACTTGTCGTGCGCGACATGGGCGGTGCCTTCTATGAAGGTTTCAAGGTTGCTTTCTATGATACCTTTGCCGCGGAAACCGGTGTTACCATCCAGACCAACACCAACGAGCCCGATCCTATCCCGCAGTACAAGATGGCAATCGATACGGATACGAAGCTATTCGATGTTGCCCTGATGACACCGGAACACGTGCTGCGTATCCGCCAGCTCGGCGACAATTATATGCTGCCGCTCAACATTGAGGTTGCGAACAAGGACGATTTTACGCCGCATACATTCGAGACGGATTTCGTTGGCGTCGCCATTTTTGCGCTGGCCATGGGCTATCGCAAGGATACGGTAAAAACCGTTCCGACCAGCTGGGCCGATTTCTGGAACACAGAAGCCTTCCAGGGTCGCCGTGGTTTGTGGCGCAGCCCGGTCACGACGCTTGAAATGGCGCTGCTTGCGGACGGAGTACCGCTCGACAAGCTTTACCCGCTCGACGTCGACCGTGCTTTCAAGAGCCTCGACAAGATCAAGTCGCACATCAACATCTGGTGGACGTCGGGGGCGCACGCGACCCAGCTCCTGAAGGATGGCGAGCTTGATCTCATGTCCACCTGGTCGACCCGCGCCCAGGCTGCGATCAATGCAGGCGCCCCGGCGGGTATCGTCTGGAACGGCGGTCTGTTCAACATCGACGGCTGGACGATTGCCGGTAATACCGAGAAGGCTGACCTCTCCCGCAAGTTCATCGAATGGTGCCTTGATGCCAAGCGTCAGGCCGCCTACACGGACATTCTGGCTTGCGGCCCGACCAACATGAAGGCTTATGAGCATCTGAGTGCGGAAAAGTCTGCGCTCCTGCCGACAGCGCCGGAAAACATCAAGGGGCTGACAGTCCTCAACGCTGCCTACTGGGCAGAGAACCAGGACGAGTTGACCCAGCGCTTCGAGCAGTGGATCCTGGGTTAATTTTTCGCGGACAAGACCATCCGAGCCTCGGGTTTCGCCTTTTGGCGAGATCCCAATCTGACTATGAGTGGCCCGGTTCTGTGATATGCGGAACGGGCCATTTCAACGAACGGGACCACCATGGCTGACCTTTCCGCCAACACATTTTCTCGGCAGCGCCTCAGGCTCGACAGCCTCTGGCTTTCCACGCCGGGGCTTGCTTACATGGCGCTGTTGCTGATCCTGCCTGCCGGCGCGCTCATCTGGCAATCTTTCGTCAATCCGAAGACAGGTGCCTTCGATCTGACGGTCTACGAACAGATGTTTTCGGCGGGCGTTTACGTAAAAGTTCTCGCCAACACATTTGCGATTTCTGCGCAGGTGACCATTGTCTGCCTTCTGGTTGGCTACCCGATTGCCGTGTGGCTTGCAGATATGCCGGAATATCGGCGGCGCATGGCCATGTGGCTCGTTCTTTTGCCGTTCTGGGTAAGCCCGCTTCTCAAAAACTTCGCCTGGATCGTGCTTCTTGCCCGAAAGGGTATCGTCGCACAGATGTTGACCGGCATGGGTTTTGATACCGAACTCAACCTGCTTTACGGTCGTGGCGCTGTTGTTTTCGGCATGGCGCATGCGATGTTGCCAATTGCCATTCTCACCATGTTGCCGACGATGCTGTCGATAGACGGACGGCTTATGCCGGCGGCGATGACGATGGGCGCAAGCCGGAGCCAGTCGTTCTGGCGCATTTTCCTGCCTCTCTCCATGCCGGGTGTTGCGGCAGCGGGCTTGTTGATCTTCGTCATGGGTCTGGGTTTCTTCATTACGCCAGCTCTGCTCGGCTCACCGAATGAAACGGTGATCGGCCAGATGATGATCACTCAGGTCCAGAAGCTTTTCAACATGCGGCTCGCCGGCGCACTGGCGGCACTGCTTCTCGCGGTTACCCTCATCACGATTGCCGTTTATGATCGCTTTTTCGGGATGTCTGCCGTATCGGGTAACGGTGCAGCAGCCAGGCGTGGCGGTGTGATCGGAACAATCGGCGGTGCGATCATCGAGGTCGGGGCTAACGTCAGCGATTTCGTTGCACGCCTTCTGCCTACCCGTCTTGGTCGCGGCGCATTTACGATCTTTGTCTGGTTGGTCATTGCAGTGATGATTGTGCCCGTGCTTGCATTCCCACCGATGGCATTTTCCGGTTCGACTTTCCTGGAGTTCCCACCAAAAAGCTTCTCCCTTCGCTGGTTCCAGGCCTATATGAGTTCCGATCAGTGGATGGGGGCTACCACGCGCTCGGCGGTTATTGCGATCGTTACCGGTATTCTTGCAACGATCATATCGGGCATGGCGGCTTACGGTCTTGCCCGCACGCAGCGCAAGGCTGGCGGCTTGATTTTCCTCTCTTTCATGTTGCCGATGGTCGTTCCAAATATCGTCATTGGCGTTTCGCTGTTCTACGTTCTGGCCAAGGTCGGGCTTATTGCGACAGACACGGGGATCATCCTTGGCCATACGCTTTCGGCGATGCCGGTGGTGTTCGTCATCTTGCTGACGACTTTTCGCAGTGTTGACTGGCGTCTTTTGCAGGCCGCAGCAACGCTTGGAGCCAGCCGGTTTCAGCAGATCCGTCTGGTGCTTCTTCCTATCGTCAAAGGTGGTGCAGTTGCCGCTTTCCTTTTCGGCCTTCTGCATTCCTTCGAGGAACTCACCATCGCCCTGTTCGTTGGCGCGGGCGTCAAGCAGACGCTGCCCAAACAGATGTGGGACGATATCATTCTCAGCATTTCCCCGACCCTGGCAGCAGCCTCGGTCTTCATCGTGGCGGTGGTGACCGTACTTTTCGTCATCGCCGAAAAGGCAAGGCCGCGCTGACATGCGCGACGCTGCCTCTCCCATCATGACCATAGGAAACACATTCGACATGTCAGCCGCCTCTGCCAACACGCCCGAAATCAAGCTTCAGGTCCAGGGCCTTGCAAAACTTTACGGCCGGACCATCGCACTCGATCACGTCGATCTCGAGGTGCGCAAGGGTGAGCTCCTCACACTGCTGGGGCCTTCGGGATCCGGCAAGACCACGCTGCTGCAGCTCATCTGCGGCCTGCAGGATCCGACCTACGGCAACGTCATCATTGACGGCAAGGATCAGACCCATGCGCCGGTCAACAAACGCGACATTGGAGTCGTTTTCCAGAACTACGCCCTGTTTCCGCATATGTCGGTTGCTGAAAATGTTGGCTTTGCGCTGAAGATGCGAAGCCTTCCAAAGGCCGAAATCGATGCAAAGGTTGGCAGGGCACTGGAAACCGTGGGGCTTGCCCACGCGGCCGATCGCTCCCCCTCGCAGCTTTCCGGCGGTCAGCAGCAACGTGTCGCACTTGCCCGCTGCCTCGTCTACGATCCCGCGATCATTCTCATGGATGAACCGCTTGGCGCCCTTGATGCGAAACTCCGCGAAGTGATGCAGATCGAAATCAAGCGTATTCACCGTGAAACGGGCGCGACAATCATTTTCGTCACTCATGACCAGCAGGAAGCTCTGGCGCTTTCCGATCGCATCTGCCTGATGAATAACGGCAAGATCGCCCAGCTCGGTACGCCGCGGCAAATGTATGATGAGCCCGAAAACCTGTTTGTTGCAGACTTTATCGGCGTTTCGTCGATCATTCGCGGTACGGTGAAGGCAGACGCCCTTGAAACCGCGATCGGGACTTTACCAATTGCGGGCGAGGCACCTGCGGATGGAACAAAGGCTGCCTTGGTTGTCCGGCCAGAGGCTATTACGCTTGGCGAAGGTTTCTGTGAAGGCCGTGTGCGCGAAACTGTTTATGGCGGGTCGGAGTTGCGCGTCATTATCGATGCCGGAAAGCAGGAAATCATCGCTCGCGCCCCGGCTCAGGCCGGAGACGTCGCAGTTGGTTCGACCGTCCGTTTCGGGTGGGCACCGCAATCCGCCCGGCTTCTCGTTGACAGGGACTAATTCTCATCATGACAGCTTTGCGTTTCCTCTATGATTGCGATCCGGGTGCAGATGATGCACTGGCCATGCTTCTGGCACTCGGGCGACCTGATGCACTGGAGATGGTTGCCGTGACATGTGTCGCGGGCAATGTTGGGCTTGAGCCGGTTGTCTCAAACGCACGGCGTATTCTTGAGCTTTGTGGCCGGCAGGATATCCCGGTTTATTCGGGCGCGGCTCGTCCCATCATGGCATCGCGTGGTCGTGTCTCGATCATGCACGGCTCCGACGGGCTCGCCGGCAGCACACTACCGGCGCCGGTGACACCTGTTGCTACGGGCCATGCCGCCAATGAGATCTCGCGGATCGCCAGGGCTGAGGGCAAGCTGCACATCTGTGCTACCGGGCCGCTGACCAATCTGGCGCTTGCACTTCTTCTCGACCCGGAACTTCCCGATTTTGTCAGTGCCATCACCATCATGGGTGGTGCCGCATTTTGTCCCGGCAACACCACGCCGCTGGCCGAGTTCAATTTTACGGTCGATCCCCATGCGGCAGCGATCGTCTTCGACAGCGGGATCCCGATTACCATGCTTGGTCTGGATGTCACGCGTCAGGCAACCGTTACCACCGACATGATTGAGCAGGTGAAGGCCATCGATACGCCCGTTGCCAACGAAGCGGCGCATCTACTGATCAATTACGGTTCGAAGGATCCGTGCCTGCATGATCCAGCCGCAATCGCCTGGCTGCTGAAGCCGGACATGTTCGATACCGTGCAGTCGCACATCTCCATTTATACCGATAGCGGGCCTGCTGCGGGCCAGGTGATCGCTGCCGTAAGTGAGCGACATCTTGCGGGCCGCCTACCCAATTGCACATTGGTTACTGGTGTCGATGCGGAAGAGTTTAGAAAACTATTCGTCGATGCTGTTCAAGAAGGTTAGATGGAGAGCGTTGGAAGCTACGTGTGCCGTGCCCGACATCAGCTCTGGCAAAGCTCACAAGATATTGACCGGTCGGCAGTCGTCTACGGGTCTTGGGACATCAAGCTGCCGAGACTGCCGATCGAGTCCGTACGGATTTCCGTCCCGGCGAGAGACTTGTGCGACAAACGGCAGAGAGTCCTCGATGTGAAGGGATCACAGTCATTCCTTTCAGGACTCTCTTTAGAGATGGATATTCTGTCCAAATCCTCGGCGCTTCATCTGGCGGGATTCACGGGCCGATGGTTCGAATCTTTTCAATAGCAGGACTTGTTCCGCTTCGAGGAACGTAGCAGTTCGAGGGCGGCCGAAGCCGCCCCCGCCGGAACTTGACCTGTGCCTAGCCGCTATCGACAACCGGAACGCAGAGGGCCAGATGGATCAACTTGCGATCTAGGCGGGGGATGACGAGTGCTATTGTCAGCGCTGGATATAGGGAAGTAGAGCTGTAAGGGTCACCGCCTGACCGACCGCGCCTTCCGAGACGCCGAGATAGGCGGTCATTGGCGTGAGCATTGCCATGGGCAGCAATTCGCTGCTGATCAGGGCAAAGCTGCCGAAGATCAGCGAGACGACCGACAGCCATGTCGACATCGACCAAGGGCTTTTCCTTGAACCTGTTTCGGACATTATATCCTCGCCAATGACCGCTCACGGCAATTGCATAGGTAAACGTAGGGACTGCTATTCGTACCGATCGTGTCGGCGCACCCAGTCCATTCCTTCAGCTTCATTGCGCCCCTTCGGAGCGAGATCGAGCAGTTGATAGGTACCCATCATCGCCTCGACGCCGCGCCCATAGGTGGAGTAGGTGCGGAAGACCTGGCCGGTGTCGTCCTTGTAGAAGGCGCTGATGCCCGGCCATTCCTCGCCGAGCTCCGGCCACTCTCCGAAATTGTAGTCGATCTTGCCGGACGCGACTTCGTCAGGTGTGAAGCTGACACGGAAATCGTGATTGAAGTCATTTCCGAAGGACGACACCCATTTGAACTGCCAGCCCATCCGCTTACGATAACGCTCGAGGTCGGCGAGCGGTGCGCGCGATATGGCGATCATGGTAACGTCGTGATGCGAAAGATGATTGTTCATGCCATCGGTATGATCGGCCATGAAAGAGCAGCTCGGGCAACCCTCCTTCCATCCCGGCGCGAACATGAAATGCTGCACCAGAAGCTGTGATCGGCCATCGAAAAGATCGGCAAGCGTTCGTGGGCCATCTAGCGTATCGAACACATATTCCTTCTCGATCCGTACCCATGGCAGCGCCAGCCGCTTTTGGGCGATCTCGTCCCTGTGTCGACTAAGCTCTTTCTCCGCTTTCAGAAAATCCCGCCGGGCGGCGAGCCAGTCTTTGGCTGAAACGATTTTGTGGTTCATTGTCAGTCTCCTCGGGTTTTAGGGGATGGATATTGCCGCCAGTAAGCGGAAGCGAGCTTCAGCCAGGGCGACAGGTGAAAGAGGCTCATCAACAGGTACATGAAGGCCATGCCGCTGATGGGCAGCATTTCGGGTGGGGACGCGCAGATGCTCGCCTGCATGTCGTTCGCCGAAATCCAGGCCATCGACGCGAAGGTTGGCGAAGCTGCAAGAACGAGCCAGCCTATCACATCGCTTGATCGCAGGGTGTCCGAAGAGCGTTTTCTTGTCGGTTTGGACATTGTCATTTCTGGGTTCCCTTTTGAGGTTCGACATTCCGTCCCGCGACGCTTAACCTGACAAAAATCTATGTCCGAACGGCGGGAGAATGTGAGTAACAAGTGTGACGGGATTTGAATGG
Source organism: Rhizobium rhizogenes (assembly GCF_002005205.3). Next base: position 1,560,521 of record NZ_CP019702.2, read on the forward strand.
ACTCTCTGATGACCTTCGCGGCGCGGGCACTTGCGGCGGGTGATCCGCTTGCAGCGCTCAAGCGCATCGCCTTACGTGACGATGCTCCTGCACTCGCCCTGCGCGGCATTGCCATGTCGCAACTCGGCGATCTTGTGCGCGCGAAGGAACTGCTGGGAAGCGCGGCGCGCGCTTTCGGCAACCGGGAGCCTATGGCCCGTGCGCGATGCAACGTCGCGGAGGCAGAGATCGCGTTGGTCTTGCGCGACCTTGGCCGTCCCATGGAGGGGCTCGCCGCCGCCCGGTCCACGCTGGAGGCATTGGGAGACTTTGCGAACGCCGCGCATGCCGGCTATCTCGAAGCAAGGCGCTTGCTGTTGATCGGCCGTCTCGACGAGGCGGAGCGGGTTCTGGACGGCTTCGATGCTGGTGCGTTGCCGATGACATCGCGGGTAGGCTACGAGTTGGTGGTTGCGGGCATCGCGATGCGCCGCATACGCGCGAAGCCGGCTCATGATGCGCTCGATCGCGCAGAAATCGCCGCAGCCGCCGTCGGCAATGCTGCATTGAAAGCCGAGGTCGATAGAGCCGTGCGAGCCTTCGAAGTGCCTGCCGTGCGGCTGGTCGTGCGCAATGGACAACGGCTTCTTCGGCTCGATGAGGTCGAGGCGCTCATTGCATCGGGGGCGCTCATCATCGATGTGTGCCGGAACGTCGTGCAAGTCAATAAAACCATGGTCTTTCTCGCCAGTCGTCCGGTCCTGTTCGCGCTCATGCGCGTGCTCGGTGAGGCCTGGCCGGAAGATGTCACGCGAAAGGAGCTTCTCGTCCGCGCCTTTCGTGCACGGGAGGCAGATGAATCGCATCGCGCTCGGCTGCGGGTTGAGATCGGGCGTCTGCGCGAGGCAATCAGGCCCTTGGCGGAGATACGCGCCACCGAGCAGGGGTTCGTATTGGAGCCACATGGCACCGGCGCGGTCGGGGTGCTTGTGCCCCCGGTCGAAGACGCGCATGGCGACGTGCTGGCGCTTCTCGCCGATGGCGAAGCCTGGTCCAGCTCCGCGCTTGCGCTTGCGCTCGACGTCAGCCCGCGCACGGTGCAGCGGGCGCTCGATACTCTTGCGAAAAATGACAAGGTGGAATGGTTCGGTCACGGACGCGCCCGTCGCTGGATTGCGACGAGCGTTCCGGGTTTCCCGACAAGCTTGTTACTCCCAGCCGTTGGCGTTTTAGGCTAGGATGAGGGTATGAAACACACAGCCGCCGAAATTATCCGTGAATATGGCCCTTTTCCCGGAGTGGATCACGTTCATGGGGTCAGCTTTGACGGCCGCCGGGTCTGGATGGCGACAGGCGCAAAACTGCACGCGTTTGATCCGGAGAGTGGGGACGTGCTGACCTCGCTCAATATTGCCGCCGATGCCGGCACGGCATTCGACGGCGAGTACCTGTTCCAGATTGCAGAAGCGGTGATTCGGAAGATCGATCCAAAGACCGGCGAGGTGCTCGCCACGATTCCCGCCCCGGGCAATGGAGGCGATTCCGGCCTTGCCTGGGCTGAAGGTTCGCTCTGGGTTGGGCAACATCGCGGCCGCAAAATCCATCAAATCGATCCTGAGACGGGGAAGGTGCTACGCACGATCGAAACCGATCGCTTCGTTACTGGGGTCACGTGGGTCGACGGCGAGCTCTGGCACGGTACGTGGGAGAACGACCAAAGCGATGTCCGCCGCATCGATCCTTCGACCGGTGAAGTGCTGGAGCGGTTGGATATGCCGGCGGAAATGGCAGTTTCGGGGCTTGAGTCCGACGGACGCGACCGGTTTTTCTGCGGGGCTGGCGATAGCCCCAAAGTTCGCGCAATACGCAGACCAAAGCGATCTGAAACCTCAATGTGAAACAAGAAGCAATTCGCCGATTTGTGCGATCTTTATTCGATGGCGCCTCGGCGGTAACCGCCGGCCTGCGTGAAAGTGGTTGTCGCTTTGCAGCGTCAGCCCGAACGAGGCTGCCAGTTCAGGGTAATTACATGTACTGCCTTCCGGGTCGCCGACAGTCCGCACCCGTCGCGGCTCTGCCGTTTCGTGGTGCCGATCAAATGGCAGGTTTCGGGTGGCGGCAGTGCATTGAATAGCTGACATCCCGTCGGGAGCCGTAAGAATGCTCAGCGCCAGAAGCGGTCATGGCAATGATCGTCATTCTGCATAGTTTGATATCAAAGCCATCATTTCTGTGGAGGTGATATCAATGCCGGCAGTCACTATTCGAAACCTTTCTGATGAAACACATCGTGCTCTGCGGGTGCGAGCGGCTCATCATGGGCGGAGCACCGAGGCTGAAATCCGTGACATTATTGAAGTGGCTTTTCGTTCTCCTGAACGTGTCAAGCTTGGCTCCTTGCTGATGGCCATTGGTCGCGCCGCCGAGCTTTCCGACAGCGACGTTGATGCCCTGCAGAAAAGTCGCGACAAGACACCTGCTGAACCGATGACCTTCAAATGATCTTGCTGGGCACCAACGTTATATCCGAACCTTGGAAACCGGTTCCTGATGAGGCGGTAATCGCCTGCTTGGACGCCCAAGCTATAGAAACGCTTTTCCTCTCTACAAAACGATTACTGAACTTCGTTTCGGGATTGCTGCCCTGCCTTCAGGGAAACGGCAAACTATCCTCCGCGGCCGCCTTGAAGGCGAAGTGCCGCCCCACTTTTCCGAGCGCATATTTGGCTGCTTCTCAGTTTTATTCCGAACTGATGGCACGCGCTCGAGTATCTGGGAAAGCGATTGGCACGGCTGATGGTTACATTGCGGCCACAGCGGCGGCAAACGCCCTAGTGGTCGCAACGCGCGACATTAGTCCTTTCGAGGCTGCAGGGCTGAAGGGGATCAATCCCTGGTCCAGATAACGATGGTGTGCATATAGGTGTCGTGAGTTCGGATCCCTTCAGCTGCAATTATATGTAACCTCCTGAAAGCCTGTGCTGAAGCATTCGGCCTTCATCTCTATCCAGAATCTCGAAAAGATAGAGAAACCCATGTATGGCGGGTCGCTTCATACACGCTCTGAGTTGGTTCCATTGCATCTGGGTCTTCAAAACAGCCCAAGGCGATGGCGACGAGGTTAGGCCGAAATTCTGGTATCCAGTAGACAGTTGATCCACAAGCGGGGCAAAAACGGAACTCTAGGCTCTTCCCGCTATCGCCGGGTCGTATATAGGTTTGGTGCTTCCCCGACGCCTTGATTTGATCGGCAGCATAAAACACTGCGACACCGAATGCTGAACCGGTACGATGCTGGCATGCGCGACAGTGACAAACGGATATCTTATGGGGTTCGCCGTTTGTCACCACTGTTAGCTGATGACATGAGCAATGGGCCAGGCGCACAATGTTGCTCCCAATTTCCAAATTTTTCGATTCTGAATATGCGCGATGACGACGACGATATCGGAGCGGCAAGCTTTGATCAATTTGACGTTTGGGATAAATATGGAACTTCACTGATGATTTTAGCCATTGCTTATTCCATGGAATCCTGGGGTAGCCACTTCGCTATCGACATTCGCAAGGTCGTACCGATCATGATCATCCTCGTGGTATCCTATACGCCTCCGTTGCCAGTGTAGTTACCGGCTTTATCGCTGGAGCGAGCCGCCCACCGCGGGCGCGGTACGGCGATACCGTATAAGCGACCACACAGGGTGCGTAGCACGGACGAGGGTGGGAGCCTTTCGGTCAACTACCCCGGCGGGAGAGAATTGTTCTATCTCAGCGCGGTTGAGCCTAAGAGGCGGGTTAAGTGCCGTGACACTATTCAGAGGGCGTCATACCGTTCCTTGCTGCACAGATTTACCCGCCCCCTTTCATCTCGCCTTAGGATCATGTTCCGACACGCTCGACTTGCCGTATGAAGTATTGTTAGCTGACGGTAAGTGAGAGCGAATGTGTCGGAGGGGCCGCATGAGACTCAGGAACCAGATTCTTGCATTGGCCATAGGGCCCCTTGTTCTTGCCATTATCGTCATCACTGCACTCATCACCTCGCAGTCAATGACGCTGGCGCGCACGAGCATCGACGCCTTCGAACGCAACATGCTTGCCGCAAAGGAAGCTGAACTCCTCAACCTCACCAATTTGGCCCTTTCGGCGATCCGTTCGGTCTATGACAGGGCGGGACCTGATGACGAGGCTGCGAAGGAGGAGGTCAAGCGCATTCTGACTGACCTCGATTATGGCACGGACGGCTATTTCTTTGTCTATGACTATGACGGCATGAACGTGGTTCATCCGCGACAAAGCTTTCGTCCAGGGAATAATTGGCTGGATCTTTACGATCCCGACGGTAACCGCGTCATCTATGACCTGATAGTCAAGGCGAAAGGAGGAGGAGGTCTCGTCCAGTATAAGTGGGAGAAGCCCTCGACCGGGAAGATGGCTGATAAGCTTTCTTTTGCAGCTGGCCTCAACAAATGGCGCTGGATGATCGGTACAGGGGTTTATCTGGATGATGTTTTTGCCGCGACAGCGGCGGCGAAGGAGGAAATGCGCCGTTCCATTACATGGAATTTCCTGATTGTTGCACTGTTTGCGGTCCCTGCCGTGTTGCTGGTGTTCGCCACCTGCATGCTGCTCAATCTGCGTCAGCAGAGGCTGGCAGACGGACGGCTCAAGGAACTGATGCAGAGGGTTATCGATACCCAGGAAGAGGAGCGCCTGCGCATTGCCAGAGAATTGCATGACGGCATTTCTCAAAATCTCGTCGGGGTGCGCTTTGCGATTGATCTCGCGCGGCGCAAGGTGGCGCCGGAGAATGTCGGGGCCGCCGAGGCCATCGGCAAGGGCGCCGTCGCATTAAATGAGGCGATCAAGGAGGTACGTCGTATTTCCCACGATCTGCGCCCCCGTGTCCTCGATGATTTAGGACTGACTGCAGCTCTTGAATCCCTGATTTCAAGTTTTTCAGAGCGCACGGGGATCGCGGCGACGCTTGAATCCGTGGGTTTCAAGAATATACTTGTTCCGGAGGCGCGTGTTGCCCTTTACCGCGTCGCACAGGAGGCCTTGACCAATATCGAGCGTCACGCCGGTGCGACCCGGGTTGCTATCAGATTCTCCAGTCGTGATGAGCGGATACTGATGGATGTCAGTGACAATGGCCGTGGTTTTCCGGTTGCGCGAACGGAGAATGGCAAGCCGGCCAACAAGGGGCTTGGCTTGAGAAACATGCAGGAACGCATGACGCATTTCGGAGGCCGGCTGGATGTCGAAAGCTCCGCCAGGGGAACTGTCCTGCGGGCGGTGCTGCCCATTACCGCCATGAAGGATCGCGATAGCCGGTTACAGGAGGCCGCCGAGTGACCGTTCATCCGATCCGTGTGCTGCTGATAGACAACCATCCTCTGGTTCTGGACGGATTGAAGGCCGTGCTTGAGACTTACGATCATATCGCTGTCGTTGGGACTGCTGTGTCCGCCATGGCCGGTATCGACGCCGCCGTCGCCACACGACCCCATGTGGTGCTGATGGACATCAACATGCCCCAGATCAACGGCATCGATGCCTTGGAGCTGTTTAAGGAAAAGCGGCTCCCCACCCGGGTGTTGATGCTGTCGATGCATGACAGTCGCGAATATATCTCGATGTCGGTCATGTATGGTGCTGCCGGCTATATTCTGAAAGACGTCGCGACTGAAGAAATAGTGGCCGCAATCGACGCCGTCGCAGCCGGTGGCACTTATTTTTCCTCCGGCGTTCGAGATGTGCTGATGGAAGGCTCGTCCGGCAGGCTGAAGGCGCTGACGACACGTGAACAGGACGTTTTGCTGCTGATCGCTCGGGGAAAAAGCAACCGTGACGCAGCACTGGCGCTCGACATCGCCGAGCGTACGATGGAAACGCATCGCAAGAATATCAAGCGGAAACTGGATATTGCCACGACGGCTGGTCTCATTCGCTATGCGATAGACAACGGGCTTATCAAGGAGTAGCGGCAAGAGAGCGAGGCCCCGCGAATGTATTGCCATCCGGGGCCTCGATATAAGTCATATCGGCTTACTTGCCTGCGGTCTGCATCGCATAGCCATAGCTGTCATAGGTATATTCGGCGACGCGGAACCATTCATAGCTCTCGTCGCGGAATTTCTTCCAGCCCGGATAGATTTTGGCCCATGCGGGATGCTTTTGCGTGTACTCGTCATAAAGCTCGAAGGTTGCCTTGTAGGCGGCGTCGAGCACATCGCGGGGCAGCGGGCGAAGCTGTGTGCCCTTGGAAACCAGCGAGCGGATCGCATCCTTGTTCTTGACGTCGTAAAGCGCCTGCATGTTGATGTTGGCGGCCTTGCAGGCGGTGTCGAGCGCTGCCTTGTATTCATCAGGCAATGCCGCATATTGGTCCTTGTTGACGAAGAAGTGGATCGTCAGCCCACCCTCCCAGAACGCGGGATAATAGTAGTATGGCGCGATCTGGTAGAAGCCGAGCTTTTCGTCATCATAGGGACCGACCCACTCTGCAGCGTCAATGGTACCACGTTCCAGCGCCGGATAAATGTCACCGCCGGGAAGCTGCTGCGGCACCGCGCCAAGCCTGGCGAGCACCTGTCCGGCGACGCCGGCAATACGCATCTTCAGGCCCTTGATATCCTCGACGCTCTTGATTTCCTTGCGATACCAGCCGCCCATCTGGGCGCCCGTCGCTCCACCGGGAATGCCGATGACGCCGTAGTCGGAAAGGAATTCGTTATAAGCCTCGTTGCCGCCGCCATGGTAGAGCCATGCGTTCTGCTGGCGGGCGTTCAGACCGAAGGGGATGGTCGAGCCGATGGCGAATGTCGGATCTTTCCCGGTGAAATAGTAACCGCAGGTATGGGAAATCTCGACGGTATTGGCTTTTACGGCGTCGATCGCCTGGGCGCCGGGAACGATCTCGCCGGCCTGAAAAACCTGGATATCGAACTTGCCGCCTGTAATGGCTCTCAGAGCGTTGGCCATGACGACGGCGCCGCCATAGATCGTGTCCAGATTGTTGGGGAAACCCGACGTCAAACGCCAGCGAACGCTCGGCGATGACTGGGCTATGGCCGGTGTTGCAAGCGTCGAAGCGGCTGCTGCCGCTCCTGCAAGTACGCCGCCTGACAAGAGTTGTCTGCGACCTGGATTGACCTTCATAGATTACCTCCTCCTATTGAACGTCAGCGATTTTTGTTGCGGCGGGCGCTTTTGCGCCCGGCCGAGTGTCAGGGGGTGGCCGGCTTTCCGAAGCTCGGTGCGCTGTTGCCGGGCGCCAGGAAAGGATTGGCGAAGGGATCGGCGTCCGTGCCGATGCTCGGCATCGGTACATTGATATGGACGGCGGAAGGATCGACCTGCTTGGCGCCTGACTTGTAGTGCATCACGATGCCGGGGAAGGCGATGATGATGACGACCATGGTCAGCTGGATGAACAGATAGGGGATGGCGCCGAGATAGATCTGGGACGAGGTGACCGGCTGGATGGTCTGTCCCGTGATCCGGTCCTTGTAGGCACGCGTCGGAGCGACGGACCGCAGGAAGAACAGCGAAAAACCGAAGGGCGGGTGCATGAACGACGTCTGCATGTTGACCGCCAGCATCACACCAAACCAGATCAGGTCGATGCCAAGCGCATCGGCGACCGGCGCCAGCAGCGGGATGATGATGAAGGCCAGCTCGAAATAATCGAGGAAGAAGGCCAGGAAAAAGACCAGCAGGTTGGCGACGATCAGGAAGCCGATCTCGCCGCCCGGGATCGATGTCATCAGATGCTCGACCCAGACGTGGCCGTTCACGCCATAGAAGGTCAGGGAAAAGACGCGCGCGCCGAGCAGGATGAGCAGCACGAAGGACGACAGTTTTGCCGTGGCGTGCAGCGACTGCTGGATCAGGCCGAAATTGAGCTTGCGGTTGGCGAGCGCAAGGGCGAGCGCGCCGACAGCACCCATGGCTCCGCCTTCCGTGGGGGTGGCGATCCCGAGGAAGATTGTGCCGAGCACGAGGAATATCAAGACGAGCGGTGGCACCAGCGAGGTGATGACCTTGAGCAGCAGCTTGGTGCCGCGCAGGGTCCGCGCCTCCAGCGGCAGGGCCGGGACTTTCGTGGGGCTGATGATCGAGGTCACGATGATATAAAGCGCATAGGCTGCCACGAGCATGAGACCCGGAACGAGTGCGCCCTTGTACATGTCGCCCACCGAACGGCCGAGCTGGTCGGCCAGCACGATCAATACGAGGCTGGGCGGGATGATCTGCGCCAGCGTGCCGGACGCCGCGATCGTGCCGGCGGCGACCTTGCGGTCATAACCATAGCGCAACATGATGGGAAGCGAGATGAGGCCCATCGAGATAACCGAGGCGGCGACGACGCCGGTGGTGGCGGCCAGAATTGCTCCGACGAAGATGACGGCAAACGCAATGCCGCCGCGGACCGGTCCAAACAGCTGGCCGATCGTGTCCAGCAAATCCTCCGCCATGCCGCTCTTTTCAAGAATGAGCCCCATGAAGGTGAAGAACGGTATCGCCAGCAGCGTTTCGTTCGACATCTGGCCGAATATGCGATCGGGAATGGCCTGGAACAGCGTGGCTGGCAGCAGTCCGAGTTCTATTCCGATAAAGCCGAAGAAAAAGCCGACAAAGGCCAGGGCGAAGGCCACGGGATAACCGAGCAGCAGCACGATGATGAGCGCCGCAAACATGATGGGCGCGAGATTTTCCGCAATGAATGCCATTATTGTTTTTTCCTTCGATCAGAGCAGTGCCGCTGCGGCATCGGCCGCTGCAACCGGATCGGGGATATCGCCGCGCAGGATCGCGATACGCTTGATGAGTTCCGAAACACCCTGAATGGCGAGAAGGCTGAAGCCAATCGGTATCAGCGCCCAGACGGGCCATTGAATGAGGCCGCCCGTGTTGTTTGAAACCTCACCGGAAGCAAGTTTCTGCAGAAACACCGGCCAGGAGAGATAGACCGTGATGAGGCAGAAGGGCATGAGAAAGAAGATGGTCCCGAGAATGTCGACCCAGAGCTGCCCTTTGCGCGGAAGATTTCCGTAGACCAGATCGACCTTCACGTGCTCGTTGTTAAGAAGCGTGTAGGCGGCGGCGATCAGAAACACGGCGGAAAACAAATACCACTGCGATTCGAGCCAGGCGTTGGAGCTCATCGAAAACGCCTTGCGCATGGCGGCATTGATGGCGCTGATAAAAATGGCCGCGAGAAGCAGCCAGGAAATACCTTTGCCAATGGCTGAATTGGCAGCATCAATGGCGCGCGAAACGGCCAATAAAAATTTCATGATATCCTCCCCGGAAGCGGCCACGTACTCCTCAATACGTGTGCTGCCGCTATAGTGCGGGCACGATATCAATGGCGGCTTCATGCTCAAGGGCCGCTGCCGGCGAATTTCTTCAGACGTACCGAGAACTGGGTATGTAAGGGGCAACTTCAGTCGGACGGCAAAGGGCAATGAAATGAAAGAGCGTGTTTGGCACCTCATACTCCGTCGCGCTGGACATCAACCCGGAGGGCAAGCGGGATACTCCTGGTCAACTGGTCCGGTTTGAAGGATTCAGATCGATCCTCGGTGTCGGAGCGAGCTTCCTTTTGATTCCGGCATGGTCATGGAAAGAGATTTGACAGTTCACCCTGCCGTCAGTTCACCTTCACGCCCCGTTCTTCCAGCTTATCGAGAATCTCACTCGTCGCGTGGCTCGCTTTAAAGCGGCCCGCTTTCTTGAGTGATGGCATATCCAGCAATGCACTGAGGTTTTCCGAGGGAACGTTGATGCTTACCCACTCAAGTTTTGGCAGCGGCACCAGCGTACGAAGATCGAAACGATCAATCATCGAAATCACCGAAATACCTCTAAGATTGACGCACAGATGAATATCCGATGTATCGCGGATGTCGAAAACGCCTTCTTCGCCACTCCAGAAGTACCATGCATATGGATAGATTTCCTCGCCGCCATCGAACTGAACCCAGTCAACGGCTGCAAGCTGCTCGTCAGTCAGTGGGTAGCGGACCAGATAATCCAGTGCTTGCGGGATCAAATCATAGCCATCCTGTTCCAGATCAACGGGTCGCCCCAGAACGTGGGTGGCAAGTTGTTCGGGAGTACCGAGATCAAGCATCTTGAACCGTAAAAGCGCCGACATGACAGCCAGCTTCAGGTTCGGGTCTGAGAATGGTGCGCCGGGAGCACCGCTTGCAGCGGGATAAGGCGGCGCCGTTGGCTCAGCATATTCGGCATCGGGATTCGAGATGGTGATCTCGGAAACCGAGTCATAGCTGATGCGGGCGGTCAACATACCCTCTGCCAAGCGCATCGTGCCGAAGCGGGTGTTCCTTCGAAGCTTGCTTTCCTCGCCAATCTGCATATCGGGCAAGCTATTGCGGAGATCGGCGAGCTCCATCTCCATCGGAACGCCGGCGATGGTGTGCTTGAAGCGGGAGTTGAAGTCGATGCGTCCGACAAGCCCGTTACGGTCAATTCGAACAACGACACCATAGGTGTTTTGCAAAATATCGATCACACCACCTTTATGTGGGGCGGGAGCACGCCAACTCGATCCCATGGCTTTCTCGACTGCTGCGACCGGCATTCCTGGCCGTAAGGCTGCCAGAGCCGCAGCATCAACCGGTTGACTTGATGCTGCCATGCATTTTCCTCCCATCCCTGGAGATATCGCCAGCGAAGCCACTCCCACCAAGAACTCTCGCTTACGCATAAGCTATTCCTCACATCAACGCAGGCTTTCGCCACTTGGAGCTGAAGAACTTTATATGAGACAGGACATCGAAACTGCAATCATGGACCGGTCCCTAATCTGCCTAAAAAAGGTTCAGCGAAAAGTCGCGTCTTGGCTGTTCATCTCTAAAACGGCCGGTTCGCCACGTTCGCCATGCCACTGCTACGCAAAATTGTTATGGTGGTCGAGGAAGGGCAGGGGAGCTTATCGCTTCTGCAATGTCTAAAACGCATTCCTGAGCGTCCTGACCACAATCTCGATCTCCGTGGCATTGTCGTTCGCCGATGTGACCCGTGGTTCGACCCATTCGGGACGATGCTTTGGGCAAGTACAGGCGAAAGTCGAGCTGTTCGGCGTGGATGCGGCGTATAGTGCGGGCGTCTGCGTCAAGGGATGTCGGGCAGATACGGTTCTTTTACTGCCTGTTGGAAAAGCGTAATGAATTCCACATAAGAGTGTGTTTGGTGGCTCCCTCACTTCAAAAGCTATTGGAACGGGAGGGCGGGGAAGCGCAGCATGCGGTGTGGGCATGGGAGTGGCTGCCGTGCAATGGAGGATGAGCAATTGAAACATTTCATCGGAGATAGGGATCGGATCGTCCAACAGGCCATTTCGGGTATCCTTGCATCGTCCCATGGCAGGCTTACCCGTCTCGACGGCTATCCGGAAATCAAGGTACTGCTTCGTGCTGGCTGGGATGGATCGAAGGTTTCCGTAATCTCGGGTGGCGGTTCTGGGCACGAGCCGGCACATGCCGGATTTGTCGGCGAGGGCATGCTCACTGCGGCTGTGTGTGGGGATATTTTTGCTTCCCCAAGCGTGGACGCCGTGCTCTCCGCAATCATTGCAACGACTGGTCCCTCGGGTTGCCTGTTGATCGTCAAGAATTACACCGGGGATCGCCTTAACTTCGGACTTGCCGCCACTCAGGCAAGAGCACTCGGCTATAAAGTAGAGGTTGTGGTCGTGGGCGACGATGTTGCAACGTCGGCAACAAAACAGCCTCGCGGTGTGGCCGGAACTCTGTTCGTGCACAAGATTGCCGGATATCTGGCGAGTCAAGGCGAGACATTAACGACCGTTGCAAGCGTGGCGGGGGACGTGGCGGCCTCCATCATGACTATCGGCATGGCAATTGAGACTTGCTCTGTTCCTGGCCGGGGAAAAGAACAGCGCCTTGCCGCAGATGAGGCGGAACTGGGTCTTGGTATTCACGGTGAGCCTGGTGTCCAGCGATTGAAATTTGCTTCAGTGGAGGCGTTGGTTGATACAGCGGCTGTACAGTTAAGTAATAAGTTATCGACAAGCTCCGCCCGGCACGCCCTGCTTGTGAACAATCTTGGCGGGGCCACACCGCTTGAAATGTCCATCGTGATGGATGCGCTCACGAAAACACCTCTGTTCCAAAAAATCGATTATGTGGTCGGTCCGGCCCCACTGATGACCGCGCTCGACATGAAGGGCTTTTCCCTCTCCCTCCTGCCGTTGGACGATCAGGTTCTACCCGCGCTTCTTGCCCCGTGCGAGGGTGCTTGGCCCGCTCCGTCTCGGGCCGGAAGCCCCGTGTTGACACCAATGCCCAAGCTTCCTGCGGCGAACTGGACGCACTCGTCAAATCCCGCCGCAGAGGCTTTGGTGAGGCAGGCTTGTGCGGTTTTCATCGAGAACGAAGATTATCTGAACGCTCTCGATGCAAAGGTCGGTGACGGCGATACGGGTTCGACCTTTGCAACTGCGGCGCGTGGGGTGCTTGGCCGTTTCGACGGTCTTCCATTCGGTGACGTGGCCGCGTTGCTGGCGGCCATCAGCCAGATCCTTTCAAGAATGATGGGCGGTTCCAGTGGCATACTCTTGGCCATCCTTCTGAGTGCGGCGTCGAAAAGTTCGTCCGATGGACACGGTCCAGTGCGGGCGCTGCGGGACGGCTTGCTTGAAATGCAGCGTTTCGGAGGGGCACAGAAGGGTGATCGCACCATGATCGATGCCCTTTCGCCTGCGCTGGACATCTTTGTGGCAGGCGGAAATCTCGAAGACGCCGCAAAGGCGGCGCGAAAGGGAGCGGACTCGACCAGAGAGATGGGCTACGCTACGGCGGGACGATCATCCTACCTCGCGGAAGGGGATCTGCTCGGAAATGTCGACCCCGGAGCAGAAGCTGCAGCGCGGCTGTTTGAGCGTTTGGTGGAACGATCAACCCCGGAGCGTGGGTGATCTGCACTCCCAGTCACGGCCAAGATATCACCCGGCGTCTATTTCGCGCACTTTCCACGGCTTGCTGGGGTGTTGATTGCCACTGAGAGCTTCCTTCATGGATGCTCTCTCTGAATAGCCCCGAGTTTGGTAGACACCCCTCGGGTTAAATTTTCTGCTGCTTCTCGAACTCGACGGGCGACAGCATCCCGTTTCTGACGTGCTTGCGTTTCGGGTTGTAGAACATTTCGATGTAGTCGAACACATCCTGGCGTGCTTCATCGCGTGAACGGTAAACCCTGCGACGTATCCGTTCACGCTTTAGAAGATTGAAGAAGGTCTCGGCCACCGCATTGATGCTCCTATATCTGTCAAGGCCCAGAGAACTGGGAAACAGATGGCGTGCAGAGATGGCGATATATCTCCCTGATGATATATCGTTTTAGGCATCGAACGATTTCCCGCCTGGTTTTGCCTTCCGCAGTTCGGCGCGCCGCGTATGTTTTCGTTCTGTCGTCATCACGCATTCGAACGACCGCAACACGATAAATGGCGGCATTAGCCTGTCGATTGCCGCCTCGATTGAGGCGCATTCGGTTGGTCTTGCCGCTGGAGGCCGGAATTGGGCATACACCGCACATTTTTGCCAAGGCAGATTCCGATTTGATGCGTTCGGGATTGTCACCGATCAGGATCAACATCTCGGCGACGGTTATCGTTGATATGCCGAACGACTTCATCAATGCAGGAGCTTTGCTGATCACCATGCGTTCGAGCTCACACTCGTGTTCCGCAATTTCCTCGTGCAGCATCAACCAACGACGGGCGATGGCCCGCATGGCAACTTTTGCCGACGAACTCGGCGATAAAATCTCGCCTGGTCGAAACGCGGCGATGTGACGGATCAAGGCGATTGGCCCTTTGATCTGGTCGAGCGCATCACGCAGATCGGACGGTGCGTTTATTATCAACGTTCGCAAAGTGATCATTGCCTGCGACTTGGCCTTTACAGCGCTGTCGCGGGCGACTTTGATATGCCTGATCATTTCCGATGACCCTGTTTGAGCTTTCGCCAAAGCTGTGGCTTGACCATTCAGAACCGAACGCGCTGCGCTTTCGGCATCGAGACTGTCGGATTTGCCGTGAAGGTAGCGGATTTGTCGGTTGGGGCGCATCACATCGAGAACCGTATGTCCTTGAGCCAACAGTTCCCGGGACAAACCTGCTCCATAGGAGCCGGTCCCCTCTATGCCGAATGCCTTGATATGGCCGAGCCTGGATGCCCAGGTCTCCAAGCTCGAGTATCCTTTTCGTGTCGCTGGTATAGTGATGGTGCCTAAACGAGCGCCGTGTGCATTGATGGCAACGGCAACATGGTTGGCCTTGTGGGTATCGACGCCGACGATGATATGATCCATTGGGTGCCCTTCGGTTAAAATAGCCCGGGCACCGATCGAAGAGGACAGGACTGTGATGGTACGCTGACCGTCAAGCTCCTATGAAGTCACGTCTCGCCCGCTGCCGGGGCAACCTGATGGACGACACGTCAACGCAATGACACGCGATCAATCATAGCATGGGTCAGGCCATCAGGCTGCTATAGCACATTCACAGTCATGGCAGTTGCCGCGTCGGCTCATCGAGTGAACCAGATTGTGGTGCCTGAGGAACGAGGCCCAGTCCATGCTGGTGAACTGGGAGCCCTGATCCGAGTGGATCAGCACCTTGTTCTTCGGCTTGCGCCGCCACACCGCCATGAGCAGAGCCTGCAACACGACGTCGGTGGTTTGGCGGCTCTGCATTGCCCAGCCGATCACACGACGCGAATAGAGATCAATGACATCAGCGCAAATGCGAAGCATTTGTCGCGTGGGCCAGATAGGCGAAGCCCTCACAGGTCCGGATATAGGTGATGTCCGTGACCCAGACCTTGTCCGGAGCCGCTACATCAAACTGCCGGTCGAGCGAGTTATCGACGACGACGGAAGGCTTGCCGCCGTAGATGCCGGGGCGGCGTTTGTAGCCAATCTGCGCCTTGATCCCGGCTAGCCGGGTCAGACGCGCGACCCGGTTCGGGCAGCACACCTCTCCCTGATCGAGAAGGTCGTCGTACAGCTTGCGATAACCGTAAACCTTGCCGCTCTCTTCCCATGCCTTCAGGAGCAGATCGGTCTGTCGCTTGTCCTCGCTGGCTCGCCTGCTCAGCGGGTTATTCAGCCATGTGTAAAATCCACTCGGATGAACCCGCAAAAGGCGGCACATCGTCCGCACAGAGAACTACAAGCGATGCAGGGCAATGAATGCGTATTTCACTTTGCATCCCTGGCGAAATACGCGGCCGCTTTTTTTAGGATGTCTCGCTCCTCGATAACGTGAGCCAATTCCCTCTTCAGCCGCCTGATCTCTTCGGCTTCGTCGTTGCCCTTGGCGTTCGAGGCCGAAAACTTCTTTTTCCACTCGTACAAAGAATGCTGCCTCACCCCACCCGCTGCGAAACCTCCGCAACCGGATAGCCTCGCTCCGTGATCTGACGCACCGCGTCACGCTTAAACTCGTCGCTGAAATTCGATTTGCTCATGAGGCGCTTCTTGCCTCAAAATTAGGAAAGAAGGCGTCTACAAATCTCGGGGCTATTCAACTTGACCTTGCTATATGCTACGTGTGGTGCAAGGGATTTGTTCATGACCGAGGCTCTCATTTCAAATTAGATCATTACTGTTCGCCAAAAATATCGAGCATCGCTTTATTGTTTTTTGTGCGCGCCATATCGAGAGAAGATCGCCCCGCCAAATTTTTTCTAGTTGGATTAGCACCGAGCTCGACAAGGGCCTTTATCAATTTTATGTTGGGGCGAGGATTCAAAACCGATGTCCAAAGAGCGTCATTTCCATACTTGTCAATTAAACTAATTGAGGCTCCTTTTTTAAGAAGATCCTCGGCAAATTCAAACATGGATCTGGAAATCATATATTGCAAAGCAGTCTGACCATTATCATCTTGATGGTCTATATTCTTGCTTTTTGACATGAAGTACGGAACAAACTCCGGTCTATATGCTATAGATTCTTGCAAATAGCTATGATTTTCTTCGCCTATTAATTCTAGGTCTTCGATGTCATTCGGATCGAAATTTTGGTCATTTCTGAGCTCTGCGAAGTAATTTGGCATATTATTCGTCCTGCTTACTGTTGCTCGTATCTATGGCTGCGGTTGCCATTGATTGATTCAGGCTGATAATTATTGGGGCCTCTATATTTCTGCAAGAATTCATCTTTTGAAATTCGACCGTCCATATAGTCACGATGGAGAGTCCTATACTCATGGCCCGGCTTGTGCGCCATATCCCATTGGCCGGCTCTTGACTTAGATTGGTCCCAAGTCAACTTTTCACCCGTATTGGGATCGTAAACATCACCATTTTCATCTTTTGCTCTTTCCCATACAGCACCGACTTGTCCATCAGCATATTTAGGGCGGCTTTTAGGATCGGAGTAAGGCTTTTCTTCTTGCTTACTTCTTGTGCCACCGTCTCCGTTATTGGTCGTTTTGGTGGCCTCTTCCTTGGCCTTTTTTGCCTCCTTAGCTTTTCTTGCTGCCTCCTCAGCCTCTTTCAGTCGATGCTCTGCCTTGGCAACATCTTCAAGCGCTTCTGCAACTTCCCCAGCAGCCTTCGCTTTTTTGAAAGGATTTACGACACCGACAGCGACAGCTGCTAAATGTCCTCCAGCTTGCGCGACGCCTCCTTCATCATAAGCGTTTGTCACACCCGTCCAAAGACCTTTAAGCGCATCGCCGGTCCAAGTCGCCACGTTTTCCGCAGACTGCCCCGGATTGTTCCAGACATAGTCAGCAGTATTGGCAGGTGTTCGATGAAGACGCCATTTTTAGGAAAAGGGCAAACCTATCGGCGCATTTCGACCCGACCAAGTGAAATAGCGACAAACCTACGGAGCGCAATCATCAGGGCCTGCGTCTTCACGGCGGATAAACAGGAAAATGGTGTCCACGAGAGGATTCGAACCTCCGACCCCAGGATTCATACCACTTCGGCTTTAACCGCCGTCCGGTCGCCAATGGACAGGACGTTCGTGGTCTGGACTGTCCCTTCACCATGGGCCTTGCGGCCTTTAGGTGCTGCCCATCCAGTCTCTACACCTTCACCGGATTTCTCCGGAGCTTGGCTCGGGATTGGCATGCTGGAAGACCAGCGAAGCTTTCCCCGACTTTGAGCAGATCGATTGCGTCGTTTCCGGGCGCAACCCCCAATTTGTCTTAGGAATCCTGTGCTCTATCCTGCTGAGCTACGTGGACACTGAACTGCTCTTTAACCCGGCGATGCCTGCGGATCAACCGCGTTCTTCATCGCGGTCGATCTCTTCCTCGGCTTTCTTCGCTTTGGCCGGCAATCAGCTCGTCAGGCGCTGTTCGGCCAGTTTCACCCAGTAGGAAATGCCGTAGGCGATGGCCTCGTCGTTGAAATCGTAACCGGGATTGTGGAGGCCTGCCGAATCGCCGTTGCCGATGAAGATGAAACAGCCCGGCCTTTCCTTCAGCATGAAGGAGAAATCTTCTCCCGCCATGGAAGGATCGACATCGGGGTCGACATTCGGTTCCCCTGCCACATCGCGGGCCACGCGGATGGCATGGTCGGTTTCGGCGGCGTGGTTGAAGGTTACGGGGCAATAACGCTCGTAGATAACTTCCGCTTCCGCTCCGTTGGCAACAGCAATACCTTCCGCCATCTGCTTGATGCGGTCCTGCGCGAGATCACGCACGGTTTCGTCGAGGCTGCGGACCGTACCGGCAATCAGCGCCTCATTGGGGATGATGTTGTGGCTGGAGCCGGCCTGAAAACGGGTGACGGAGACGACGACGGAACGGATCGGATCGGCATTGCGCGAGGCGATCATCTGCAGGTTGCCGACAATCTGCGCGCCGATGGTGATCGGGTCGATAGTGCGGTGCGGTTGTGCCGCGTGGCCGCCACGGCCCTTGACGGCGATCGAGAATTTGTCCGGTGCCGCCATGATGCCGCCCTTGCGGATGGCGAAGGCGCCGAGCGGAATTCCCGGCATGTTGTGCATGCCATAGACCTCGTCAATGCCGAAACGCTCCATCAGCCCATCCTCCACCATGGCGAGCGCGCCAGCACCACCTTCTTCGGCAGGCTGGAAGATGACAGCGATCGAGCCGGCGAAATTGCGGGTCTCGGTGAGATATTTGGCCGCGCCAAGCAGCATGGCTGTGTGGCCGTCATGGCCGCAGGCATGCATCGCGCCTGCCGTTTTTGATGCCCAGGGCTTGCCGGTTTCTTCCAGAATGGGCAGCGCGTCCATATCCGCGCGAAAGCCGATGGTGCGATTGCCCGGAAGATTGCCCTTGATAATGCCCACCACCCCGGTGCGACCGAGCCCGGTCACGATTTCGTCAACGCCAAAGGATTTCAGCTTGTCGGCAACGAAGGCCGCAGTGTTGTCGACATCATACAAAATCTCGGGATTTTCATGCAGGTGATGCCGCCATTCGCTGACTTCCTGTTGAAGTTCGGCGGCTCTGTTCAAAATCGGCATTCGTTCATTCCTGGGTTCATCGGCACGGCGTGTCGTAAAATCCTATCCTCCGTGGTGGATAGTGCGCCGCATAATTGACGTAATCAATGTACTTTGCCATTGCTAGGACATATATGGTGAATATTGCCATTCCCCGACCGAAGACGGGAATTCGAGGACAAGCCTTGCCACAGACTTTCAAATCGCCAAACGCCGCCCGGCGGCTCTCCGCAGCTATTGCCATCATGACCGCAGGCCTCGTTGCCGCGGCACCCGTGGCCAATGCCAATCCGAAAATGGTGGTGGATGTCAAAACCGGCAAGGTGATTGCCCATCAGGAAGCCTTCCGCAAGTGGTATCCCGCCTCGCTGACCAAGCTGATGACCGCCTACATCGCCTTTTCGCAGATGAAGGCCGGCAAGATCAGCCCGCAGACGGAAGTGGTGATGAGCAAGAAGGCGGCCGATCAGCCGGCCTCGAAAATGTATTTCAAGCCCGGCCAGAAGCTGACGATGGACAGCGCGCTGAAGCTGCTGCTTATCAAATCCGCCAATGATATTGCGGTGGCGATTGCCGAGACGATCGGCGGCACGTCCGATAATTTCGTGGCGCAGATGAATGCGCAGGCGCAGCGGCTGGGCATGAGCTCCACCCGTTATGTGAACCCCAACGGCCTGCCCGGCAAGGGACAATACACGACGGCCCGGGATCTGGCGCTGCTGGCGCTGATCATCAAGCGTGAGTTCCCGGAATATGCCGGCTATTTCTCGCTGGAAGGCGTCACCACCGGCAAGAAGAACTACGCCAATTTCAACATGCTGGTCGGCCGTTTTGATGGTGCCGATGGCATGAAGACCGGCTTCATCTGTGCCTCCGGCTTCAACCAGGTCTCGTCCGCCGTGCGCAATGGCCGCTCCGTCATCACCGTGGTGCTGGGCGCGGACAGCCTTGCTGGACGAACCGACCAGTCGGCCGATCTGCTGCAGATGGGGCTGACGGCGCCTTCCGGTCAGGGCGTTTCGCTCGCTTCGCTGGCACCCTATGGCGATACCGGCGATGTGAACGATGTCAGCGCGGAAATCTGCAATCCGAAGGCTGCCAAGGTTCGCAGCGAAAGCCGCGATGAAGCCGGCCGTATGGTCATCCATTCGCCCTATGTGACGGAGATGACGCGACCTCCGGAATATTCCTTCGCCGGTCTTATCCCTGGCAGCGAGACCGTGGCTGTCAACACGACCAAGGGAGCTGCGGCCAAGGGTGAACTGGCCAACGTGCCGATCCCGATCCCACGCCCGACATTCTGATTTTTAAGGGATTATGCCTCCAGGGGCCGCCCCGTCGCCCATGAAGCGAGAGGGTGTGTCTTTCGCCTTCTCCCCGTCCGGGGAGAAAAAACGAGCTGCAACGCCGCCCCTATACGATTGCCTGTTGTGCTTGAGAGCGAGCGGCTTCTCCCGGAGAGCTTTGCGGATTGGCTATTCGCAGCTCTGATCTGTTATGATATTACAGTCTCGCCCGTGGCTTCAGGCCTTGGGCGATTTCTGTTTTATCGCGCGGTTCCGGCTCGAACATCGTTCAACGATCTGCCGGAGCGGCCCTCAACCATACAGGCAAGGCATGTCTCGCGAGCGTATACCGGTCTCCATCATCACCGGATTTCTCGGCGCCGGAAAATCGACGCTGCTCAACCGGCTTCTCAAAGACCCCGAGATGAGCGACGCCGCAATCATCATCAATGAATTTGGTGATGTCAGCATCGATCACATGCTGGTTGAAAGCGCCGGCGAAGGCATCATCGAACTGGCGGAAGGCTGCCTGTGCTGCACCGTGCGCGGCGAACTGGTGGATACGCTGGCGGAGTTGATGGATGGTATCCAGACCGGCAAGCTGAAGCCGGTAAAGCGGGTGGTGATCGAGACCACGGGTCTTGCCGATCCTGCCCCGGTCATGCAATCGATCATGGGCAATCCGGTGATCGCGCAGAATTTCGTGCTCAACGGCATGATCACCGTGGTGGATGCCGTAAACGGTCTGTCCACGCTCGACAATCATCAGGAATCCATGAAGCAGGCGGCGGTGGCTGACCGTCTGGTCATGACCAAGCGCATGCTTGCCGACGCTTCCACGATTTCAGCGCTGACGGCACGCCTGCAGGCGCTCAATCCGCGGGCAACGATCGAGGATGGCGACAGCGCCGACTGGAGTGCTGCGGAACTTCTTGACAACGGCCTTTACGATGCCGGCAGCAAAAATGCCGATGTCGGCCGCTGGCTGGGCGAAGAGGCGGTACACGATCATGACCACCACCATGATCATGACCACGACCATGCGCATGATCACCATCACGGTGATGATCACCATCACCATCATCACGATGTGAACCGGCACGATGCATCGATCCGTTCCTTCTCGATCATTCACGATCAGCCGATCCAGCCGATGGCGGTTGAAATGTTCGTGGATTTGCTGCGCTCGGCGCACGGGGAGCGACTGTTGCGCATGAAGGCCATCGTCAAGCTGTCGGACAATCCGGACCGGCCTTTGGTGTTGCATGGGGTGCAGAGCATTTTCCACACGCCTGAACGTCTTTCGGCCTGGCCGGACCCGTCTGATCAGCGCACGCGCATGGTGCTGATCACGAAGGATTTGCCGGAGGCTTTCGTGCAGGACCTGTTCGCGGCCTTCACCGGCGTACCGGGTATCGACCGGCCGGACAGGCAGGCGATGACGGATAATCCGCTGGCGGTTTCGGGGTTGCGGTTTTAGGGCGGCGCCGTTGAACGTCGGTTACCCGCCCTTCACGATCCGGAACCGATGCCCCTTATCCACCGCAACCGTCTCGAGCAGGCTATGCCCATCCTCATTGCACATATGGGTAATATCGATCACCGCCAGCGGATCGGTCGTCTCGACGGTCAGAATATCGCCTGCCCTCAGGGTTGCGAGTTTCTTGCGGCTTCTCAAAACCGGAAGGGGGCATTTAAGCCCCCTCAAATCGTAAATCGTCTCGGCCGCGTCGCTCATTCCTTGGCCCAGAACTTCCAGAATGGCTTCTTTTCCGGTGCTTCCGGTGCAGGTGCTGCCGAATAGGCGAGGGGGTTGAGGGCTGGAACGGGAATGCCCTGTGCCGTTGCGCCACCCTGGCCATTTGCCGCGGATGCGGGGGCAGCCGTGGCAACCATGGTCGGGGCCGCGGGTGCGGGGTTCGATTGTGGTGCAGTGGGCTGGACAGCCGAAGGACGCGGGCCGCGCAGGGCCGAGGCGGTTGCGGTCGTCGCCGGTGAGGACGAGGTCACCTGCTGCGCCTTTTTCTCCATCAGCGCGGCATATTCCGTTTCCTTCATCAGCTTGCCGGCCTTCAGCGCCGAGCCGGTCGGGGCATAGGCGGGCTCGCGGCCCTTGCGCTTTTCGGCAACCAGCGCCTTGCGCTCCGCCTCGCTCGGGTCATACCAGGCCATGCCGTCATATTTCTTCATCGCCTTTTCATAGGCAAGATCATAGGTCTTCTCGTAGCTCGAAAGCGCGCTGACGAGCGCCGGCGGCGTGCTCATGGCCGGGCATTGGGCAGAGGCGTTGAAGCTGCCGCCTTCCGTCTGCTGGTTGAAGACATATTTCTTCTCGCAGACATTCACTTCCGGCGGGCGCTTGGTCACTTCGAAATTGTCGTAACCCACCTTCAGCATCTTCCAGAATTCGAGATGTTCGCTCTGGCGGTGGCGGGCCATGTTTTTCGCCGTCATGCGGAAAGGGAAGGCCTGCAGCTGCACGGTCTTCTGGCCGCCCTTGAAGGCGTCACGGGCGAAACCGTAGATTTCAAGAATCTGCGCATCCGTCATCGAATAGCAGCCGGAGGACGAGCAGGCGCCATGGATCATCAGATTGGTGCCGTTACGGCCATTGGCGGCATCGTAGCGGTTCGGAAAGCCGGTATTGATGGCGAGATAATATTTCGAGTTCGGATTGAGATGCGCGGGGGTCAGGTTGTAGAAACCTTCCGGCGCCTGCCGGTCGCCTTCCTTCACCTTCGGGCCGAGTTTGCCGGACCATGCGCAAATCTCGTAGCCGGCGATCTTCTCGAAACGGTTGTCGCGCCTGGCCTTCCAGATTTCCAGCGCACCTTCTTCCTTGAAGATGCGGATCATGATCGGCGAGGTGCGATCCATGCCCCTTTTGTCGATCTCGGCCAGAATGGACGGAGACAGCGGATAATCGACCTTGTTCTTGACGTGGGAGACGTCGCGTTCGACGGTTTCGAGCGTATCGTTGCAGCCGGCGAGAACGAGCGCGGTGCAGGCAAGAAGGGCAAAATGTGTCAAACGCATGATCTGATCCGAAAGACGATGGCACGAAGCGGCGGAGTTCTACACCGTCCCGCGTGTATTTTAAATACGGTATTAACCGTTTACATCTTCTTAACTCAAATCGGATCCGCCCCCGCGGCCGCCGATACATCTGTTGATGTGACCGGACTATGGCCGAGTTGGGGCGATATTCAAGGAAAATAAGGCCGGGTTAGAGGTTCCGGCCGATATCCAGGAATTTCTGGCGGCGTTCGGCGCGCAGCTGCGTGCCCGAACGCTGTGAAAGATCGGCCAGCGCCTTGGCGATCACGTCACCTGTCGCGTCGATCACGGTTGCCGGATCGCGATGAGCGCCGCCGATCGGTTCGGGAATGATTCCATCGATGACGCCGAGCGACTTCAGGTCTTCGGACGTGATCTTCATGTTGGTTGCGGCTTCCTTGGCGCGGGTCGAATCACGCCAGAGAATGGAGGCAGCACCTTCCGGCGAGATCACCGAATAGATCGAATGTTCGAGCATATAAACGCGGTTGCCGGTGGCGATGGCGATCGCGCCGCCCGAACCGCCTTCGCCGATGACGACGGAAACGATCGGCACCTTGACGTTAAGGCACATTTCCGTCGAGCGGGCGATGGCTTCGGCCTGGCCGCGCTCTTCGGCGCCGACGCCGGGATAGGCGCCTGCGGTATCGATGAGGGTGACGACCGGCAGCGAGAAACGGTCGGCCAGTTCCAGAACGCGGATCGCCTTGCGGTAACCTTCCGGACGCGCACTGCCGAAATTATGCTTCAGGCGGCTCTTGGTGTCGTTGCCCTTTTCCTGGCCGATGATGGCGACGGGCTGACCGTTGAAACGCGCAAGGCCCGCCTGAATGGCGGCGTCTTCGGAAAATTTGCGGTCGCCGGCAAGCGGCGTGAAATCGGTGAACAGCGCCTTGGCGTAGTCGACGAAATGCGGGCGCTGCGGATGGCGCGCGACCTGCGTTTTCTGCCAGGCGTTCAGTTTCGAATAGATGTCCTGCATCGCATCGTTGACGCGAACTTCAAGACGGCTGATCTCCTCCGAGGTGTCTATGCTCTCGTCTTCGGTGGCAAGCTTCTTCAGCTCGATGATCTTGCCTTCAAGGTCCGAGATAGGTTTTTCGAAGTCGAGATAATTGTGCATGAGATCCGTTTCCGATCGTTTTGCGCAAGGTTTGACCGGATTATCCGGCGGTTCCGGTCGCTCTAATCAAGGTTTTTGCCCTGTTTGGCAAGGGGGTGATGTGTTTGTACCAGTTCTTGCAAGCGTTCTTCCAGCACATGTGTATAGATTTGTGTCGTGGAAATGTCGGAATGACCGAGAAGCTCCTGCACCGCGCGCAGATCCGCGCCGTTCTGCAGGAGGTGGCTGGCAAAGGCATGGCGCAGGACGTGTGGCGACACCGCCGAGGCGGTCAGGCCCGTGCGAATGGCAATATCCTTCAGGTCACGGGCGAAGACCTGGCGGGGCAGGTGGCCTTCCTTGCTGTTCGAAGGAAACAGCCAGGGGCTCTCCGCCGTCTCCGTTTTTTTTGGGGAAATGGCTGCCTTGCTTTTCTCCGGCACAAGCGCCTTTCTGGCGGCGTCGTATTTTTCCATCGCCTCGATGGCTGCGCGTGACAGAAGCACCATACGGTCCTTGTTGCCCTTGCCCCGTATCATCAGGAAGCGCCCTTCCTGACGTAGTACCTTGACCGGCAGGGAGACGAGTTCGCTGACGCGCATACCGGTGGCATAAAGCAGCTCGAGCAGCAGATGCATGCGGATGCGGCCAAGCTGGCCGGGGCCTGGGGCCGCGGCCTCTTCCGCTGCGATGCGGAGAAGTTTCGTCACGTCGGCAACGCTCATCGTTTTCGGCAGGCTGAGCCCCTTCTTCGGCGCGTCGATGATGCCGGTCGGGTCGTCACCGCGCAGCCCTTCCGAATAAAGGAAGCGATAAAATTGCCGCATGGAGGAGAGGCGCCGCGCCTGTGAGGTGGCGGCGAAGCCCTGCGTGGAAAGATCGGTCAGATAGGCGGACAGGTCGGGTGTCTGCGCCGCCGTCAGGGACTGGCCCCGCCCGGCGAGGAATTCGCGCAGGTCCGTCAGGTCGCGCTCATAGGAGGACAGCGTATTGGCCGCTGCACCCCGCTCGGCGCTCATCATCTCCAGAAAACTTTCGAGCCGGGCACCATCGCGCCCTCCTGCCTGTTGTCCGCTCATGGCGCGCGCCTTGCCGGTTCCGCCACCGGCGGGTTCAGCCGCTCGGAGGGGATGCGCACCGTCACCTCGCGGTCGCGCGGTTTGACGACCATGACGAGCAGCACCATGCCGCCATAGATCAACCCCGCGATGGTCGCCAGTATCATCGTGAAGCGGAAGAGGGTGGGCATGGCGGCTCCATGAAGGTGGCGGTCGAAATGTATATGCGGTGCGGCGAAAGCGGCGGCAAGATCAAAAAGCCGGCTTCCGCCCCGTGCCGCATGCGGCGATGATTGTGATTCAACGCAATTCAGTCAGCAATTTGGCTTGACGCTTCGTAAACATTTGCAGATATCCATGCCAAACGGGCTTTCAAATTTATGAATGAAACGAATTTATCCGTCCCGGCCACACTCGGGGAGCAAGCACGGGCAAAGCTCGGACGGCGCAACGTCGTCTTTGTCGGGCTGATGGGGGCTGGAAAGTCCGCAATAGGCCGGATGGTCGCCCAGCAGCTCAAAGTCTCGTTCATCGATACGGATGTCGAAATCGAGCGTGTATCGCGCATGACGATATCGGAACTCTTCGCCACCTATGGTGAGGAGGAATTCCGGGCGCTGGAAACGCGGGTCATCAAGCGGCTTTTGCGCGGTGGACCCAAGGTCATTTCCACCGGTGGCGGCGCGTTCATCAACGACAATACCCGCCGGCACATCACGCGCGGCGGCATTTCGCTGTGGCTGAAGGCCGACCTCGAGGTGTTGTGGGAGAGGGTCAACAAGCGCGACCACCGCCCGCTTCTGAAGACCGAAAACCCAAAGGCCACGCTGGCGGCCCTGATGGAGAAGCGCTATCCGATCTATGCGGAAGCGGATTTGACCATCGAATCCCGCGATGTCCGCAAGGAAATCATCGTGACAGAGGTGCTGGCCGCCATAGCCGGCATTGAACAGAAAGACAGATCCCCATGACGCCTTCCGAAATCCACGCCGATGAACGTCTCGTCCATGTGCCGCTCGGCGAGCGCGCCTATGACATTCTGATCGGGCCGGGACTGATCGGCAGGGCGGGCGGCGAGATTTCGGCGCGGCTGAAGGGCCGGCGCGCGGCGATCATTACCGATGAGCATGTGGCACCGCTTTACCTCGAAGGCCTGATGGATGGTCTGCAGACGGATGGCATCGAGGCGGTTTCGCTGACCCTGCCGGCCGGCGAAAAGACCAAGAGCTTCGAACATCTGGTCACTGTCTGCGATGCGGTTCTGGCCGCAAGGGTGGAACGCAACGATGCGGTGATCGCGCTCGGCGGCGGCGTGATCGGCGATCTCGCCGGTTTTGCGGCGGGCATCGTGCGCCGGGGCGTGCGCTTTGTGCAGATACCGACCTCTCTTCTGGCGCAGGTCGATTCCTCCGTCGGCGGCAAGACCGGCATCAACAGCCGCCACGGCAAGAACCTCGTCGGCGTTTTCCACCAGCCCGATCTGGTGCTGGCGGATACAGCGGTGCTCGATACGCTGAGCCCGCGTGAATTCCGCGCCGGTTATGCCGAAGTGGTGAAGTACGGGCTGATCGACAAGCCGGATTTCTTCTTCTGGCTGGAAAAGAACTGGGATGACATCCGCACCGGCGGCCCCGCGCGCATTCAGGCGATTGCGACCAGCTGCCAGGCCAAGGCCGATGTGGTGGTGGCCGACGAGAAGGAAAACGGCGTGCGCGCCCTCCTCAATCTCGGCCATACATTCGGCCACGCGCTGGAGGCGGCGACCAACTACGACAGCAAGCGGCTGGTGCATGGCGAAGGCGTCGCCATCGGCATGGTGCTGGCGCACCAGTTCTCCGCCCGTCTTAACCTCGCCAGCCCGGATGATGCCGCGCGCGTCGAAGCGCATCTGAAGGCGGTTGGCCTGCCGACGACGATGAAGGATATTCCCGGTGAGTTGCCACCGGTCGAGACGCTGATGACGGCAATTGCGCAGGACAAGAAGGTCAAGGGCGGCAAGCTCACCTTCATCCTCACCCACGGCATCGGCCAGTCCTTCGTGGCCGATGATGTTGCGGCGTCCGAGGTGCAGTCCTTCCTGTCGGAAAAGCATCCGGGGTGAAATGTTGAGCGATATGGTGAGGGTGGCCCCCTCATCGCCTCGCTTCGCTCCGGCACGTCTCCCCGCCGGGGAGAAGGTGGCCCGAAGGGCTGGATGAGGGGGCTTGCTCTCGGTTTTGATGACAGCCTTAATCAGAACCGCACTGGTTCCCCCGGTGCAGCCGCCTCTATGGCCAGCGCATGCAGCCCGGCATCGAGTTCCGGCTTCAAAAGCGCATTGATCGCCCGGTGGCGCTCGACGCGAGACTTGCCGGAAAAGCTTTCCGACACTATCTGAACACGCATATGCGTCTCGCCCGTGCCGGTCATATCCGGCTGGTGGCCCGCATGCATCCGGCTTTCATCGACGACCTTCAGTCGCTCCGGTGAAAAGCTTTCCCGAAGCTTCGTTTCTATGCGTTCTCGCAGGGACATGCGAAGGGCTCCATTCCTGTTGGCTGGTCTTGAAGGGGGCTCCCTAAAAGCCTGTAACATTCCACTTTGTCAATTCTTGTTGTGCGGCTTTTCGCACCCCATAATCAGGGCATCATGAAACTGGATTCGAAATATTTCGATCGCATCCGCACGCGCCGGAAAAGGGAGCGGGAACCTGAGGTTCAGGCCCCCACCTGCCAGTGGGACGGATGCGACAAACCGGGTATTCACCGGGCACCCGTCGGCCGCAATGCCGAGGGGCAATTCTTCCTGTTCTGCTTCGAGCACGTGAAGGAATACAACAAGGGCTATAATTATTTTTCCGGCCTGTCCGACAGCGAGATTGCCCGTTACCAGAAGGAAGCGATCACCGGCCATCGCCCCACCTGGACGGTGGGCGTCAACAAGACGGCGCGCGACAGCCCGCTGCATTCCACGCTGCGTTCCGGCACGGCCAGCGGCAATGCCCGCATCCGCGATCCTTTCGGCTTTGCCGGCGGTTTTGCAGGTGGCTCAAGGGCAGGCGGCACGCGCATGCAGCAGGACCGCAAATTGAAGACGCTGGAGGCAAAAGCCTTCGATACGCTCGGTCTTTCTGCCAGTGCGAAGCAGGAAGACATAAAAAGGCGCTATAAGGAGCTTGTCAAAAAGCACCATCCTGATGCTAATGGTGGCGATCGTGGTTCGGAAGAGCGTTTTCGGGCTGTTGTTCAAGCATATCAATTGTTAAAGCAGTCAGGTTTCTGCTAAGCCAACTTATGTGTTTACCGCCTGATTGATGATGTGGCCGGGTGGCTGCCGCCCGCCTTGGAGACGTGATGAGCAAAATCGACCTTGATATTTCCAACCTGCCTGACACAACGGTGTCCGTGCGGGAGGTTTTCGGCATTGATACGGATCTGCGGGTTCCCGCCTATTCCCAGGGCGACGCCTATGTGCCGGACCTCGATCCCGACTATCTTTTCGACCGCGATACGACGCTTGCGATCCTAGCCGGTTTTGCTCACAACCGACGTGTCATGGTTTCCGGTTTCCACGGTACGGGTAAATCCACTCATATCGAGCAGGTCGCTGCCCGCCTCAACTGGCCCTGCGTGCGCGTCAACCTCGACAGCCATGTCAGCCGTATCGACCTCGTCGGCAAGGACGCCATCGTCCTGAAGGACGGCAAGCAGGTCACCGAATTCAAGGATGGCATTCTGCCCTGGGCTTACCAGCACAATGTCGCGCTCGTCTTCGACGAATATGACGCCGGCCGTCCGGACGTGATGTTCGTCATCCAGCGCGTGCTGGAATCCTCCGGCCGCCTGACCCTGCTCGACCAGAGCCGCGTCATCCGTCCCCACCCCGCCTTCCGTATTTTCGCGACCGCCAACACGGTCGGGCTTGGCGATACGACCGGCCTTTACCATGGCACGCAGCAGATCAACCAGGCGCAGATGGACCGCTGGTCCATCGTTACCACGCTGAACTACCTGCCGCATGAGCAGGAAGTGAACATCATCGCCGCCAAGGTGAAGAGCCTCGACAATCCGAAGGGTCGCGAAACCGTTTCCAAGATGGTGCGCGTGGCCGACCTGACCCGTTCGGCCTTCGTCAACGGCGACCTTTCCACGGTCATGAGCCCGCGTACCGTCATCACCTGGGCGGAAAATGCGGAAATCTTCGGCGATCTCGCCTTTGCCTTCCGCGTGACCTTCCTCAACAAGTGCGACGAGCTTGAGCGTACCCTGGTGGCCGAGCAGTATCAGCGTGCTTTTGGCGTTGAGCTGAAAGAAAGCGCCGCGAACATCGTTCTCAGCGCCTGATCATCCCCGGTTTTCCGGAGAAGATCACCGATGACTTGAAGACGCCGGTGGCCGCGCATCCTCTGATGGGCGCGCCGCAGGCGTCGGCAACTGACAGGAAAGACAATGGCAGGGCGCGGCGACAATTCCAGAGCGAAACCGGGTACGGCGGTCGATACGGAGCCGTTGCGTCAGGCGATTGCCGGATGCGTGCGATCCGTTGCCGGCGATGCCGAGGTGGAGGTCGTCTTCGCCAATGAACGACCGGGTCTTGCCGGCGAGCGCATGCGCCTGCCGGAAATTTCCAAGAAACCGACCGCTCAGGAAATCGCCATCACCCGTGGTCTCGGCGATTCCATGGCGTTGCGCCTCGCCTGCCATGATGCCGACACCCATGCGGTTATGTCGCCCCAGGGTGCCGAGGCGCGGCTGATCTTCGATGCGGTGGAACAGGCGCGCGTGGAATCCATCGGCGCGCTGCGTATGCCGGGCATGGCCTCCAACATCCATGCCATGAACACGGAAAAATATGCCAAGGCCAACTTCGCCGGCATCAACAACAAGGACGATGCGCCGCTTGCGGAAGCCGTTGCGCTTCTGGTGCGCGAGAAGCTGACCGGTGAGAAGCCACCGGAAAGCGCCGGCAAGGTTGTCGACCTGTGGCGCGATTTCATCGAGGACAAGGCGGCCGGCGACCTCAAGGATCTCTCCAGCGTCATCACCGACCAGAAGGCGTTTTCGCGGCTGGTGCGCAAGATGCTGACCTCCATGCAGATGGCGGAGGATTTCGGCGACGAGGATAACGAGCCTGAGAGCCAGGAGGCGGAATCCAACGAGGACCAGCCGCGCACCAACGAGACCGAAGAAGAGCAGGTCGAGGAGGAGGCCGGTTCGGACGCGACGCCCGCCGATGAAAACGAGGCCTCGCAGGAGGAAATGGAAGAAGGCGAGATGGACGGCGCCGAGATGTCGGACGAGGAAATGTCCGACGATCTCGACGAGGATTCCGAAACGCCCGGCGAAACCCGCCGTCCCAACAGCCCCTTCGACGATTTTAACGAGAAGGTCGATTACCGTATCTTCACGCAGGAATTCGACGAGGAAATCCACGCCGAGGAACTGTGCGACGAGGCCGAGCTCGACCGTCTGCGCGCTTTCCTCGACAAGCAGCTTGCGCATCTTCAGGGTGCCGTCGGGCGGCTGGCGAACCGGCTGCAGCGCCGCCTGATGGCGCAGCAGAACCGTTCCTGGGATTTCGATCTGGAAGAGGGTTATCTCGATCCGGCCCGCCTGGTCAGGCTCATCATCGATCCCATGCAGCCGCTTTCCTTCAAGAAGGAACGCGACACCAAGTTCCGCGATACCGTGGTTTCGCTCGTCATCGACAATTCCGGTTCGATGCGCGGCCGCCCCATTACCGTGGCCGCCACCTGCGCCGACATTCTGGCGCGCACGCTGGAGCGCTCGGGCGTGAAAGTTGAGATTCTCGGCTTCACCACCAAGGCGTGGAAGGGCGGGCAATCGCGTGAGCAGTGGCTCGCCAATGGCAAGCCCGCTTCGCCGGGACGCCTCAATGATCTGCGCCACATCATCTACAAGTCGGCGGATGCCCCGTGGCGGCGCGCCCGGCGCAATCTCGGCCTGATGATGCGCGAGGGCCTGCTGAAGGAAAATATCGACGGTGAAGCGCTGATGTGGGCGCATAACCGCCTGATCGGCCGTCCCGAGCAGCGCAAGATCATGATGATGATCTCGGACGGCGCGCCGGTGGACGATTCGACTCTGTCGGTCAATCCGGGCAACTATCTGGAGCGGCACCTGCGCGCCGTCATCGAGCAGATCGAAACACGGTCGCCGGTGGAACTTCTGGCAATCGGTATCGGTCATGACGTGACGCGTTATTACCGCCGCGCCGTAACCATCGTCGATGCGGATGAACTGGCCGGTGCGATGACCGAGCAGCTCGCGGCTCTCTTTGAGGATACGAGCAGTGCCTCCGGTTCGTCCCGCAGGGTCCGCCGTGCCGGATAAGCGGGGCCGGGCTTCCTTTTCCTGCAAGTCTCTCGCTTTGGCGGCCATTCTTGCGGCGGGTTCGCTTTTTCCGGCTTCCATCGGCGCGTCGACCATCGATGTGCCGGTAAGCGTTCGATTGCTGTCCGGCTTTGAGGTCGGCACCAGCGAAAAACGTTTCGGCAAGCTGGAATTTGTCGGCGGCATGGTGATGAGCGCGCCGGAAAAGCTGTTCGGGGCGATGTCCTCCATCCGTTTCCGCCCGGACGGGCAGGAATTCGTGGCCGTTCTGGATACCGGTCACTGGCTGACGGGCCGCATCACCCGTGGTCAATCCGGGGCGCTTGCCGGGCTGGATGAAGTTCGTATTACGCCCATGCTGGATGCCAGCGGCCGTGAACCGACCCGCAAGATGGAAATGGATGCGGAAGGGCTGGCGTTGCGCGACGGCAAGGTTTTCGTCAGTTACGAGCAACGGCACAGGATCGATATCTATCCCGATCCGGGCTTTGCCACCTCCAAGCCGCTCGGGCGCCTGCCGCATCTCATCCCCAACAATGAATTGCGCCACAATGGCGGCATGGAGGCCCTGGCGGTATCGCCGGCCGATTCGCCGCTTGCCGGTGCGCTGGTCGTGGTGGCCGAAAAAAGCATCGACACGGACGGTAATCTTCTGGCCGCTATACTGGAAGGCCCGCTGAAAGGCGCATTCGCCGTCACCCATCATCCGTCATTCGATGTGACGGACGGTGCCTTTCTTCCCAATGGCGATCTGCTGCTTCTGGAGCGGCGTTTCAATTTCGCCGAAGGTGTGGGCATGCGTATTCGCCGCATCCACGGGGGCGATATCCAGCCGGGGGCGGTCGTGGATGGCGAAATCCTCATGGAAGCCGGCATGGCCTACCAGATCGATAATATGGAAGGCATGGATGTGGTGAAGGGGCCGGATGGCTCCACGCGCCTCATCATCGTTTCCGATGACAATCACTCGTTCCTCCAGCGCAACCTGATGCTGGAATTCAAGCTGGTGGAATGAAATATCAGGCCTGCTCCTGTGCCGCCTTGTAGGCAGCCATCAGATCCTCGACGGGAATGCCGTCGATCTTCATGCCGGTCATTCTGCATCCTGTTATCTGCGCGCCCGACAGGTTGGAGTTGCTCAGTTTCAGACCGGAAAAATTGACGTCATCGATCGACCAGCCGGACATGTTGCTGTCCGTGAACGACGCGCCGGAAAAGTTGATGTCGTTGAAGCGTGTGCCGGCCAGATTGACATTGTTGAAGACCGTTCCCGACAGATTGACGTCATCGAAGCTGGAGCCCGAAAGCGTGGCGCTGGTGGCATCCACAATGTCGATGACGTCCTTGATCTGCATGTCGTCCTGCCCCGCGCTGTGCCACGGACGGCAGACTGCAACGCCGCCGGCTGGTTGGCAAGCGTGATTTGATCCACGTTTGCCCGCCGCAAATATGACTGGCGATATTCTCAGCCCGATTTGACGGCGCCCGGCATCGGCTTCAGCGTGCTCATCAGCGCGCCGTAAGGCAGCAGCATGACGAGGCCGACGAGAACCTTCACCGAGAGATCACCCAGCGCCCAGGAAATCCACCGGGGTGCTTCCAGGGCAAAGACACCGAGAATGGGAGCGTTTTCGATGGCGAAGGCATCGTTGGGGCCGACAAAGGAGAAGCTTGCGGCAAAGGCGATGGAGAAGAACAGTGCGGTATCCAGCACCGAACCCAGCATCGAGCCGGCAAGCGGCGCATGCCACCAGCGCTGGCGGCGCAGGCGGTTGAAAACGGAAATATCGAGCAGCTGGCCGATCAGGTAGGCGGTGCCGGAGGCGACCGCGATGCGCGGGATCGATGTCCAGAAGGACAGAGTGACCCCGACGACGAAGCCGGCAAGCACGACGCGGCGCGCGATGGAGGGGCCGAACTGGCGGTTGGTCAGGTCGGTGACGAGGAAGGCGATCGGATAGGTGAAGGCGCCCCAGGTCAGAAGGTCGCCGAGATTGACGCCGAGCAACGATCCGGAAAGCGGATATTGCACCAGAATATTGGAGGCGACGACCACCAGAGTCATCAGGAGAACGTAGATCAGCGTAAAGCGCAGATAGGGCATTTTTTTATCCTGGGTGATGCCACCAGTTGGAGCCAAACATCGGGCCGAAACATTTTCGGAAACTCCGACGCAATTAAAATCTGAAACAAACAAAAGGCTTGAGCGGCAAAAAGCCATTCAAGCCTTCTGAATATCAGATGATGTCGAAACCGCTATTAAGCAGCTTCGGCCGTCTTCTTGGCGATCTGGCGGCGCAGGAGACGAGCGCGCATGCTCAGTTCATTTTCGCCGGACTTCAGAAGGAAGGCATCGAGGCCGCCACGGTGTTCAACGGAGCGCAGAGCAGCTGCGGAAACACGCAGGCGGAAACGCTGGCCGAGAGCATCGGAGATCAACGTGACCTGGCAGAGGTTCGGAAGGAACCGGCGCTTGGTCTTGTTGTTGGCGTGGCTGACGTTGTTGCCCGTCTGGACGCCCTTGCCGGTCAATTCGCATACACGGGACATGGGTACACCTATTTCGTTTCGTCTGTTTCACCACTGGCTCGCCACCGGCAAAACCGGGGTGGCAATCCAACTGGCCATGATTGGAAAGTTGCGGTTCTATAGTCAGACGAGACTTAACAGTCAAGCCGCTCGCGATCAAATGAAAGGAAATTCCGGCGTTTTCAACCGTCGTCCGCTTTTTTATTGCCACAAGTCAGCGTATATGATCGCCCGATAAGGCCGCTTCCGCGCCTCTTTTAAGGTGATATCGAAATGATTGCCAGAGGAAAAAGCATTTTCGTGGCCGCGACAATGGCGTTAGCGGGCGTCTCCCCCTCGCTCGCCGCCGAAGCGCGCCACACAAGCGAATACAGCATCAATCTCGGCATTTTGCCGATTGCCAGGGCCAGTTTTTCGACTCGCATGGATGGGCCGAATTATTCGATCTCCGGTTCCTTCAGCGCCGCCGGCCTTGCCAGCATCCTCAAGGATATTTCCGGAAAGACGACCGTTTCCGGCGCCAAGCGCGGCCACCGGCTGCAGGCCAACGAATATTCGCTGGTCTACAAGGATGGCAAGCGGGTGCGCACCTATGACGTTGTCTATCGCAACGGCAATGTCACATCGACGACGGTGAAGCCTGAGCCGAAAGCCCGGCCGGATAACTGGGTGGATGTGAAGGACCGCGATCTGCGCTCGGTTCTCGATCCGATTTCCGGCCTCATCATTCCCTCGGGCGGCCGCATCTGCCCGACTCGCCTGCCGATCTATGACGGCGAATCGCGACTCGATCTGGTTTTGAGCTCCAGCGGCACCAAGCCGTTCAAGACCAACGGTTTCAGCGGCGATGCCGTGGTCTGCAAGGCGCGGTATGTGCCGAAGTCGGGTTACCGGCAGGGGCGCAAGGATATCGAATATCTGAAATCCATCTCGATGGAGATCTGGTTCGCCAAATCCAACAATATGGATGTCTATGCGCCTGTTTATGCGATCATTCCGACGCGGGTAGGGCAGGTCTATATCACCGCCACGAAATACGGCGGCTGACCGAGATCGATAGCAGGGCAAGTGACGTTCGGCGATGCTGCTGGGTTTCTTCTCCCCGCCGGGGAGAAGAAACAAGTGGTATCCGCTCACTCCACCGATATAACTCAGGCAATTACGGCGCATCACCCGGCGACCAGCCGGGCTCTGCCATAACGAAGCTCGAAAAGGCAAAGCCCGGCGAGACGGTGCAGCCGACAAGGGTGAAATCGCCAAGGCTTTCGGCCGATTGCCAGCAATTGGCGGGAACGATGACCTGTGGGCGCTCGCCCTCAAGAATGGCGGGGCCGAGCGTGAAGGTCTGCACCTCCCGGCCGTCCTGCGAAAGATGCAGCGCGATGGGCGCGCCGGCATAATAGTGCCAGACCTCCACCGCGTCGGTGACCCGGTGCCAGTGCGAGCGGTCGCCCTTTTCCAGAAGATAATAGATCGCCGTTGAATGAC
The DNA here is from genome assembly GCF_002005205.3 of Rhizobium rhizogenes. The sequence goes on from NZ_CP019702.2 coordinate 1,595,853, forward strand.
CGCGCTCGCCGCCTGCCCTGTCGCGGAACGTCTGGTGGTAAAAACCGCCCTCGGGATGCGGCTCCAGCCCCAGTTCGCGAATGATCGCCTGCGCCGATATATCCGCTCCCATCAGAAATTGTCCTTGCGTGTGCGGATTTCCGCGAAGACATCAGCATCGGTGGCACTTTCAAGGCCAAGATATTTGCGAATACCGGCATCGGCCACCCGCATATAGGGATTGGTCTGTTTTTCGAGCCCGATGGTGGTGGGAATGGTGAATTCATTCGCCTGCCGCGCTTTCTCTATGTGGGCCGCGCGCTCGCTCAGCACAGCGTTCTCCGGGTCGACGGTCAGCGCAAAACGGGCATTCGTCAGTGTATATTCATGGCCGAAATAAACCTTGGTCTCATCCGGCAGGGCCATGAGTTTCTGGAAGGAATGCCACATATCCGCCGCCGGGCGTTCGAAAAGACGGCCGCAGCCCATGGCAAACAGCGTATCGGCGGCAAACAGCAGGCCGTCATCGGGCAGATAATAACAGATATGCCCCGCCGTATGGCCGGGTGTGGCAATGATCTGAACGCGGCGCCCGGCGAATTCGAACTCGTCGCCATCGGCCTGCGAACGGTCAAGGCCCGGTATGGCAACCGCCTCGTCATAGGGGCCGTGCACCTCGCAGCGGAACTTGTCCTTCAGCGCCAGATTGGCTTCCACATGGTCCTGATGGTGGTGGGTGGTGAAGATATGGGTGAGCTTCCAGCCGTGGCCGTCGAGAGCGTGCAGGATCGGCCCTTCTTCCGGCGCGTCGATGGCGGCTGTCGCCCCGCTTTCGGGATCGTGCAGGAGCACCCCGAAATTGTCGCTACGGCAAAGAAAGACGTCTATTTCCAAAGGTTTCATCGTATCCTCTCCGTTTGCCGGCCAAAACCGGCGCATTCACCCGCCTGACTTTCCCAACTGATTTCCAATGTAGGGGCAGACGCCTTGAAGTCCAACCGCCTGATGCTACATTCTCGACCATGAATACCGATATCGTCGATCTGCGCGAATTCTATCATTCCCCGCTTGGCCGCTCCGCCGAGCAGGCGATTACCATGGCGCTGTCGACGCTGTGGCCGCCCTTGCCGGAAGAGCGGCTGGTTGGTCTCGGTTATGCCGTGCCGTTTCTGGAGCGGTTCCGCCGCGATACGGAGCGAACCTTCGCCTTCATGCCGGCGGGGCAGGGGGCGGTGAACTGGCCGGCGGGCGAATTTTCCTCCACCGCGCTGGTGTTCGATGAGGAATTGCCGCTGCCCGATTCGTCGATAGACCGGGTCCTCATGGTGCATGCGCTGGAATTTGCCGAAAATCCGCGTGAGAGTTTAAAGGAACTGTGGCGGGTGCTGGCGCCGGGCGGGCGTCTGGTCATCGTGGTGCCGAACCGGCGCGGCGTGTGGGCGCGCATGGAACACACGCCCTTCGGCTCCGGCCGCCCCTATTCACGCGGGCAGCTGACGGCGCTTTTGCGCGAAACCAATTTCACGCCGGGCGCCACCGCCGAGGCGCTGTTTTTCCCGCCCACCACAAGCCGGCCGGTGCTGAAGTTCCGCCGTTATCTCGAACATACCGGCCGTCGCCTCTGGCCGCTGTTTTCCGGCGTCATCGTGGTGGAAGCCCAGAAACGTCTCTATCAGGGATTGCCCGTCACACAGCGCGCCTCGCGCCGGGTGTTCGTGCCCGTGCTTGCGCCACAGGGGGTGCCCACCACCCGCGCTGCCGCAAGGCAGGGAAAGCCGCGCTGACCCTCGACAAAGCGCCCATTCCGGTCTAATGCCTCCGGCATTGCTTTTGCCGGGTTCTCCGGCGCTTTTCCAAAGGTCGATCAAATGAGTGCAGAGCTTAGCCAACCTGTTCCGCGTCCGGGTATTCTGGATATCGCCGCTTATGTTCCGGGCAAGGAACATGTGGACGGCGTTGCGAAGGTTTATAAGCTCTCCTCCAACGAGACGCCGCTTGGGCCGAGCCCGAAGGCGATAGAGGCTTTCAGCACGGTTGCCAGCCATCTGGAAATCTATCCGGACGGTCAGGCCATTGCGCTGCGTCAGGCGATTGCCGACGTGCACGGTCTCAACATCGCGAATATCCTGTGCGGCAACGGTTCGGACGAGCTTCTCGGTCTGCTTTGCCACGTCTATCTGGGCGCCGGCGATGAGGCGATCATCACCGAACACGGTTTCCTCGTCTACAAGATCCAGATCATGGGCGCGGGCGCGACCCCGGTGACGGTGAAGGAAAAGGATTGCGCGGTGGATGTGGATGCGATCCTCGCCGCCGTGACACCGAAGACCAAGATGGTTTTTGTCGCCAATCCCGGCAATCCCACCGGCACCTATGTTCCGGTCGCGGAAATCCGCCGCCTGCAGGCCGGGCTGCCGAAACATGTCGTGCTGGTGCTGGATGCGGCCTATGCCGAATATGTGCGCAAGAACGACTATGAGGCCGGTCTCGAGCTGGTCTCCGGCAACCGCAACGTGGTGATGACCCGCACCTTCTCCAAGGTTTATGGTCTGGCGGCCCTGCGCGTCGGCTGGATGTATGGTCCTGCCGCTGTCATCGATGCACTGAACCGCGTGCGCGGCCCGTTCAACATGAGCGCGCCGGCTATCGCGGCGGGTGCTGCGGCAATCCGCGATCAGGCCTTCGTAGAGAAGGCCGTGGCGCATAACACGCTGTGGATGGAAAAGCTGGTCACGAGCTTTACCGGCCTCGGCCTCACCGTCACGCCTTCGGTCACCAACTTCATCCTCATCCATTTCCCGGATCAGGACGGCAAGCGTGCGGCGGATGCGGATGAGTTCCTGAGCCGCCGTGGCTACATCCTGCGTGCGGTGCGCGGTTACGGCTTCCCGAATGCGCTGAGAATGACCGTTGGCTCCGAAGAGGCCAATCTCGGCGTCATCGCGGCCCTTACCGAGTTCATGGGGCAGGCGTGATGGCTGAGATCATGTTTGAACGCATCGCGCTGATCGGCATCGGCCTGATCGGCTCGTCGATTGCCCGTGATGTCAAAGAGCTTGGGCTTGCCCGCCACGTGACGATTTCCACCCGCAGCGAAGACACGCTGAAACGGGCGGAAGAACTGGAACTTGGCACGGATTACACGGTTTCGGCGGCGGAGGCGGTAAAGGATGCCGATCTCGTTATCGTCTCGGTGCCGGTGGGGGCTTCGGAAAGCGTGGCGCAGCAGATCGCGCCGCATCTGAAACCTGGCGCCATCGTTACCGATGTCGGCTCCACCAAGGCTTCGGTCATCGCGCAGATGGCGCCGCATATGCCCGACAATGTGCATTTCATTCCCGGCCACCCGCTGGCGGGCACGGAAAAATCCGGCCCGGATGCCGGTTTTGCCGGCCTCTTCCGCGACCGTTGGTGCATTTTCACGCCTTTGCCGGGGACCGATGCCGAAGCTCTGGAAAAGCTCAAGGATTTCTGGCGGGCGCTCGGTTCGCGCGTGGACGAGATGGATGCCGAGCACCACGACAAGGTTCTGGCGATCGTTTCGCATCTGCCGCACATCATCGCCTATAATATCGTCGGCACGGCGGATGATCTGGAGACGGTGACCGAATCGGAGGTCATCAAATATTCCGCCTCCGGTTTCCGTGACTTCACCCGTCTGGCGGCTTCAGATCCTACCATGTGGCGCGATGTCTGCCTGCATAACAAGGATGCCATCCTTGAGATGCTGGCACGGTTTTCCGAAGACCTCGCCTCCCTGCAAAGGGCGATACGCTGGGGAGAGGGCGACAAGCTGTTCGAGCTGTTTTCCCGCACCCGCGCTATCCGCCGCTCCATCGTTGAGGCCGGTCAGGATGTCGACGCACCGGACTTCGGCCGTCACGCGCTGGATCAGAAGAAGTAGGGCAGGGGACAAAGCCTGCAAATATCTCTCCCGTCATGCCGGATTGGATTCGGTATCCAGCCACGGCGCGTCTGCGCCGTGGGGAGAGTTTTTTGCGATCAATGACTTGATCGTGCTGGGCCAGGATCAAGCCCGGCGGTGACGGAGCAGATTCGGGCGCTCAGATCGGCGGAATCTTGCCCAGCGGGATGAAGCCGCTGACGGTGGCGCGGCCGCGATCCACCACGAGATCGACGGATGCCCTGTCGCCACCGCCGGCAAGCGCGCCGAGCAGTTTGCGGGCCGTGTCGATGGTGGATTGCAGCTGCGGAAACGCCTGCTTGGCATTGTCCGACCATGCGCCGAGCTTTTCGATCTCCAGCTTGAACTGGCCGGAGAGATACCCCTCATTGTCGAAGGAGAAGGGACCGCTGATGCGCATGGTGCGGCCTTCGCCAATATCGGCCACCAGCCGGCGAAGTTCGCCGCTTGTGCCATAAAGGCCTGACGTGTCGCTGCCGTCCACCATGCCCGCCTTGCCCGCGAGCGTGACATCAACGATGGCGTCGAGGCGCGGAAGAACCTGCGGCCAGTCCTTGATGACGGTGGCCGAGTCGGTGAGCGTGATTGCACCGTCGAGATCGGCACCGTTCTGGCGAAGATGCATTTCCGTCTTGACGGCATCAAAATCGATCGTCTGGCCGGTAACGGAGGAGACCGCCTGCGCCTTCAGCCCGTCAATGACGAGCGAACTGCGATCGATGCCCTTCAGCTTGGTGACGATGCTCGACTGCATGTTCTGCCAGGTGGCCGAGACTGTCAGGCCATGGGCGGAGCGGATTTCCGCGGGGGAATCCAGTTCCCAGACGATATGGCCCGGATTATAGACCTGCGCCGCCGAGCGTAATTGCCCGAAAGAAGCGGAAACGCCGTTGCCGCTATCATCCACCGTCACTTTGGAGCAGAAGAGGCCGATGCGGAAGGGGTAACCCTTGAAGGCGATATCGCCGCATTCGCCGCTGACGCTGCGGGCCTGCGAGGGGGCAATGACGTTCAGAACCGTCTGCTTCAGCCTGTCGGCGGCATAAAACCATCCGGCGGTATAAAGTCCGATGACCACGAGGATGGCGATGGCGAGCCAGAGGAATTTCCTGGCCGTGCCGGATTGGCTTGACGCTGCCATATTGATCTCCGATGAACAGACTTCAGATAATTTCGATTTGGCTTGGGATATGGACGATTTTTGGGTCTTTGGCTACGGTTCGTTGATGTGGAACCCCGGCTTCGCTTTCGAGGAAAGGCAGCAGGCGCGGCTGCACGGCTATCGGCGCTCGCTCTGCATCAGTTCCAACTTTTATAGAGGCACCGAAGAAAAGCCCGGTCTCGTTCTCGGTCTGGAGCGCGGCGGCTCCTGCCTTGGCGTTGCCTTCCGCGTGCGGGCGCAGGACCACGATCCCGTCATGGCCTATCTGCGGGAGCGCGAACTGGTGACGAATGTCTACAAGGAGCGCGTGGTTTCCATCGCGCTCGCCAATGGCCGGCGCAGCAGCGCCGTGACCTATGTGGCCGATCCCGCGCATGAGCAATATATCGGCGGCCTCGGCGTTGCCGAATCGGCGACCATCATCGCGGCTGCATCGGGTCGCTCCGGGCCGAATACGGATTATGTCTTCAACACCGTGCAGCATCTGCAGGAAATGGGCATTCGCGACTCCCTGCTGGAGAGCATCGCGAAAAATGTCGGTACGCTCGCCGCTCAGCCGGCCGTGGTTTCCTTGCCCTGAAGTTCGGCGATCCGCTTCACTGCCGTCGGCGGCAGCGGCAGGTGCGGGTTGTTGCGCACGGTTTCCAGCAGCAATTCATCGCTCGCCTTTTCCGTAACGTCGATCAGGCGCTTGAAGAATACGTCGGGGTCCAGCCCCGGCTCGATGGCCGGCAGGATGCGCACCTTGAAATGGCCGGGATAACGCATGGTGGAACGGCGCGGCCAGAAGAGGCCGGGATGCATGGCGACGGGAATGACCGGCACCTGCAGATCACGATAAAGCCGGGCGATACCGTAACGATATTCGGGTTCGGCGCCGGGCGGGCGGCGCGTGCCTTCGGGATAGATGATGAGTTCGCGGCCGGCGGCCATTTCCTCGCGCGCCCGCTCCATCACCTTCAGCATCACCTTGCCGCGCGCGGCGCGGTTGACCGGGATCATGCGCTGTTTCATGGCGTACCAGCCGAATAGCGGAATCCACAAAAGCTCGCGTTTCAGAATATAGACCGGATCGGGAAGATTGGGCAGCAGCGCATAGGTATCCCAGAAGGACTGGTGCTTGGGCGCAAAGATGCAGCCGGTTTCGGGAATGTTTTCCAGCCCTTCGATCTCGAAGGTGGTGCCGACGATGGTCTTCATCAGCCAATGGTTGGACCGCGCCCAGTTCTTGGGGATTTCATAGGCGATCTTGCGGGGCAGGATGAAATAGATCGGCGTCAGCACGATCATGCGGACAATCAGGTTGAGATAAAACAGCGTATTGAAAAGAAAAGAGCGCAGCTTGAGCATCAACAGCCTTCCCGGAGCGCAGCCGTTCCGAAGCGATGATACGCCTCGATGCCGGATGCCGATGCCAGACGCCTACACGAAAACAAGGCCTCGCATCAAGCGCGTTTCTCGCCGGTCATGGAGAAGCGGTCGCCACCTTGGGTGCGGAATGATCGGCGGCCGCCTTGCGCAGGCCGTCGCCCTTGCCGAAGCCGGTGAGGTCGCGTCCCGCCGCCGCCACGAACTTCAGATATTCGTAGAGCATGGTTCGGACCACATCCGGCTCCACGAACCAGTTCGTGCGGGCGAGATCCGCGCTGATGACGGGATAGGCGATGAATTCCGTCTGCGGGCTGGCGCTGCGCAACTCATGCAGGCTGCGATGCATGTGATAATTGTTGGTGACGACGACAATGGAGGAATAATTGTGGTCGCGTATCCAGCTGGCCGCCTCATTGGCGTTACCGATCGTATCGATCGCCTTGTAGCCCATATCCACGCAGCAGGTGAACATGTCGGACGACCCTTGCGTCATCTTGCGGATCTGCGAGCGGGTGGTGGCGGGGTTGACGCCTGATATCAACAGCCGCTTGCCCACACCATCCCGGAGCAGGCCCACCGCCTGTTCGATGCGCTGATAACCGCCGGTGAGAACGATGATGGCATCGCCTCTTGCCCCCTCCGGCGGGCGCATGGAGGCGACCGAATCGGCAAACCACAGGAAACCGCCGGAAAAAGCGCCGAGTGCGATGACACAAAGCAGGATGAGGCCGCGAATAAAACGGCGCAGAGGACCACGTCGCGACAACAGGCCCTTTCTGGCCGGCCGCGTCGTCGTCTGATCCTGGTCCATCCGACTCACAAACATTCCTCCTGAATACTCGCCGATTAAGGCAAGGAACAGGCATTTTTGTCCACCGTCCGCAGGTTACATCCGGCTTGTGACGGTTTCAGTTTTCCCGCGGAATTTCGGGGATGATCTCACGATGCAAGGCCGTCGCTTTTTGACGGATCGGACCGGACGCGGTCAATATCGTCAATGGTGCGGATGACCGTCATGCGCGCCGTGATGGTGGTGAGAAGCGCGATGATGATCATCGTCATGGCGATACCGAAATAGCCGCCGAGACCGACCGAAAACGAGCCAAAAAGCGCGCTTGCCTGGTCGCTCTGTGGTGTCGCGACCGTGCTCGACTGCCAGAAACCGGCGACGAGGAACACGGCGGCGGCAAGCGCGCTGCCCGCCGCTGCCCCCTTGAGGCTGATCTTCAGGAAGTGCTTCTGGAATTCGCGCGCCACAAAACTGCTTTCGGCGCCGACGAAATGCAGCACCTCGACAATGTGCCGGTTGCCGGAAAGCGCGCCGCGCGTGGCAAACACCACCGTCAGCACCATGGCGGTAAAGACGAGGATGAGGACACCGACGCCGATCATGACGGTGGTTCTGGCCATGGAGACCAGCCTGTCGACCCAGGTGCGGTGATCGTCAAGGAACGCCTGCGGGATTTCCGTCTTCAGCATGTCCCGCATCGCCTGAAAATCGGGCGGATTGTTTTCATCGATGGTGATGACGACGAGGCGCGGTACAGGGAGTTCGGAAAGATCGAGACCGCTGCCGAGCCATGGCTCCAGCAAACGGGAGGTTGCCGCATCGTCAAGGATCGTACCGTCGCGCGTGCCGACGAAGGTGAGCGCCAGATTGCGCGCCTTGGAAAGCGCCGCATCCATGTCCAGCCCGTCCTCGGGCTTGATCTGGATGGTGATCTCGCGGGAAATCTGGCTCTGCCAGGTGGCGGCGGTGGCGCGCACCATGGAGACGGCGCCAAGGGTGAGGCAGGCGAGAAAGGCCATGATGGCGATCACCACCATCAGCGCATTACCCTGAATATTGGAGGGCGGCAGGATGGGCGCCATCGGGCGGATGCGCATGGGCGGGCGCTTCGGCTGCGCCGCTTCCGGTTTCAATGGTTTGCGGTTGATCTCATTCATAGATGTCGAGCCGCCCTTCGGTCAGGATCATCCGGCGCGCATCGATCTGGTCCATCAGGCCAAAATCATGGGTGGCGATGACGACGGCCGTGCCTAGCCGGTTGAGTTCCAGGAAAAGGTTGAGAAGGCGCTTGGCCATCGGCGGATCGACGTTGCCGGTCGGCTCGTCGGCCAGCAATATTTCCGGCTGGTCCATCAGCGCGCGGGCGATGGCGGCGCGCTGCTTTTCCCCGCCGGAGAGAATGGCCGGCAGCACGTTGATACGCTCGCCGAGCCCGACCCATTTCAGAAGCTCGATCACGTCGTTGCGATAGGCGCTCTCTTCCTTGCCGCGCACGCGCAGCGGCAGGGCGACATTCTCATAGGTCGTCAGATGATCGAGCAGCCGGAAATCCTGAAACACGATGCCGACGCGGCGGCGCAGCATCGGCAACTCGCTGCGCGGAATACGCGACACATCCCGGTTGAACATGCGGATATTGCCACGGGTCGGCTGCAGCGACATCAAAAGCAGGCGGAGCAGCGTGGTCTTGCCCGCACCCGAAGGGCCGGTCAGAAACTGGAACGAACCCTTGGGAATGTCGAAGGTCATGTCCCTCAGGATCTCGGGTCCCATGCCGTAACGCAACCCGACATTTTCGAAATGGATCAACGGACTTCCAGTCTCTTCGTTTCGTGGTGGTTCGCAAGCCGCTGGCGCGTGGGGTTCGGATGTCGGGGTTTAACCCGGATCCGGCGGCCTGCGCGAGCCGTTTTTGCGAAGCATTAACCAATTAAATTTAAAACTTGGCAGGATTCGTTGCAATGCCCAGTTTTGCGGGCCGGAAAACCTCACCCAAGGAATTCTATGGCTATGTTCCGTTCATCTCGCCGGCAAGCGGCATTCGATTTCGACCTCCTGATGCCGGAAACGCCGGTGCGCCGCACGTCGCGGGCGGCAAATCCCGACCGCGACGTGGTAGACGCGGAATTTGTCACCATCAAGGAAAACCGTGCGCGTCAGCCCGGAAACGACAATCGCGGCGCAGCGCGCCGGCAGGTGAAAAAACCGCCCGTTACCCTCGCCATTCTTTGCCTCGCTTTCATCGGCTGGGTGGATCGCAGATTGTCTCGCCTGTCGGCGGATGCCTATTCGGCGCTGGTGGCCGGCCTCGCCATTTTTGTCTTCGTATGTTCGGGCGGCCTCTCGGTCGTGGTGCCGGAAAAGACGGCTGTCGCGGCCTCGGTCAATCCTCTCGCCATTTCCCATGTCACCGTAACCCCGCAGGAAGCGGGCGGCATGGATATCCTGCTCATCAACGGCATCGTGGAAAACAATGGCGGCAATCTGGAAGAGGTGCCGGCCCTTCGCGCCGATCTCTTCGCCGCCAAGGGACAATTGGTGGCGAGCATGGTTATCGAGCCGCCGGTGAAAGAGATGCAGCCCGGTTTCAGCCACGGTTTCTCGGCAAAACTGCGCCATCCCGGTGGAAAAACGCCTGAGATCAAGCTTTCCTTCGTCGAGGCGGGTGCGTCCGAACGCTGACTGTGCTAACGCGTGTCTTCTATTTTTACTGAAAGGTAAAATCGGCAAGGCGCAGCACAGGAGTAAGAATGCCCGTCGTCCGTGGAAAAAATATCGAGCCGCTTTATACCGCCGAGCAGATCGCCGAGCGCAATCGCGATATGGCCAAGCACATTGCCGGTGGCCCGACCAAGGATTTGCTGGTCATTGCCGTGCTCAAGGGATCGTTCATTTTCGCGGCCGATCTTATCCGCGCACTGCATGACAGCGGCCTTGCTCCCGAAGTCGAGTTCATCACGTTGTCGAGCTATGGCAGCGGCACGGTTTCGCAAGGGGTCAGGATCGTCAAGGATATCGACAGCGACGTGAAAGACCGCGATGTCCTGCTGATCGACGATATTCTCGAATCCGGCCGCACGCTGCGTTTCGCCAAGGAACTGCTCTACGAGCGCGGCGCCCGCAACGTCACCATCGCCGTGCTGCTCGACAAGAAGGTGAAGCGCAAGGAAGATCTGGAGGCCGATTATGTCGGTTTCGAATGTCCTGACTATTTCGTCGTGGGTTATGGCATGGATGTCGCTTATGCCTTCCGCGAACTGCCCTTTGTCGGCGTCGTGACCGGCGACGCCTGAGCCTATTTACCGTATCGGAACGGTACAGGGCGGAGACGCCTCATTAACCATTCACCCAGCCAAGGCCTGGGTGTTTACCTCTTGAAAAGAGGAGCCTGCGATGTTGCTCACGGCTGGAAATGATGCCCAGGAGCAATGAGTAATGGCGAAGATTCTGATTACCGAAGACGAGGATGCGCTGCGTTCTTTCGTGGCGCGGGCGCTCCGTCTCGACGGTCACGAGACCTATGAGGCGGCGGATGGCGAGCAGGGGCTGGAGAAGCTCCAGGAAACCAGTTTCGATCTTCTCCTTTCGGATATCCGCATGCCGGTCATGGATGGCATCGAGCTGGCGCATCGCGCCGCCGAAAGCTTCCCGGCCATGCGTATCCTGCTGATGACGGGTTATGCCGAGCAGCGCGAACGCGCCGACGATCTGGCGGAGAAGATCGTTGATGTCGTCTCGAAGCCCTTCGCGCTTCCGGATATCCGCAAGGCCGTGGCGCGCGCGCTTGCCGCCTGAGCGACGGGATTGCAGAGATTAAAGGGCGGCCTTCGAGCCGCCTTTTTGTTGGTCTGCCCCATTCTCTGCTCTGCGCAATTCCCCACCTCCGTCATTCCGGCCCTGAGCCGGAATCCAGCCAGCCTAAGTCCTTGGGCTGAAAGAACTCTTCCTCGCCGCGCAGACGCGCTGTGGCTGGATGCCGGATCAAGTCCGGCATGACGGAAAATTTTAGCTTTGAGGCTGTATCGAAGCGCAGTACGACTGTGCGAACCCTCACCGAATATCCAGCAACCGCTCGAGATAACGCCGTTCCACTTCACCCGGAGGATTGTTGCCGAGCTTTTCACGGATCGCTTCGAGAATTTCGCGGGCGCGCTGCACGTCGATCTCGTCAGGCACCTTCACCTGATCGCCGAAATCCGGGCCGGTGGTGCTGCGCGGGCGGCCGAGCGGGTCGCGGCCGTTCTGTCCGCCCTGTCCCGCCATGCCTTCCTGCCCCTGCCCGGGCTGCTGGCCCTGCTGGCGCATGGCCTGCATGATCTGGCCCATCATGTCCTGTGCGCCCTGCCGCAGCGCATTCAGCGCATTGCCCTGACCTTCGACGGCCTGTTCGCCCTGGCCCTTGCCCAGCGCCTCGCCGGCTCCTTGCATTTCCTGCTGCGCCTTGCCGAAGTTTTCGCCCGGTTCCATGCCGAGATCACGAAGGCCCTGCTGCAATTCGCCAAGCTGCTTGCCGAGCGCATCCTGCTGAGCCCGCAGGTTTTTCAGCGCCTCGCGTAGCTGCTCGGCGGTCATCTGGTCGGTCTGCTGCTGTCCGCCCTGCTGACCGTTCTGGCCCTGTTGACCTTGCTGGCCCTGCGGTTGCTGCTGCTCGCCGTTCTCACCCATCTGCTGGTCGTCGCCTTCGCCGCCCTGCTGCGGGTCGCCGCGCTGCATGCGGTCGCGCAGCGCCTGATCGAGCTTGAAGGTTTCGTCCATCAGCTTCTGCTGCTGCTGCAGGATTTCGCCCAGCTTGTCGATCTGCTGGCGCATCTTGCTGCTCTGCTGCTGCCCCTGCTGGCCCTGGCGCTGCGGCCTGCCAGCCTGCAGATTGTTCATCATGCGCTGCAACTGCGAGAGCATTTCCTGCGCCGCGTCGCGGTTGCCGGAGCGGGCAAGGTTCTCGATCTGGTTCATCATGTTTTCCAGATCGCGCTGGCGCAATACGTTCTGCGCCTGCTGGTTCATGTTGGCCTGCGGCGCATTCTGCATGCGCTGCGCAAGCTCGCTCATGAACTGCTGCATGGCTTCCCGCAGTTCCTGCATCAGCTTGGCGATTTCCTCGTCGGAAGCGTTGCGCTGCAACGCTTCCGAAAGCGCGGTCTGGGCATCGCGCAGGCGTTTTTCCGCCTGCGAGAGATCGCCGTCCTCGATACCGAGTGCAATCTCCCAGAGATAATCGGCCGTGTCCTTCAGCATCTCCTGATTATATGCAAGCCGCATGCGGGTCTGCGCCGATTGCAGCAGGAGATAATGCGTGGTGTTGGGAATGGTTTCTTCCGGACGCAGACCGACGGCCTCGTTATAGGCAATGGCCTTCGGCATCTGGCGCGTATCCAGAGAGAAAATCTGCCGTTGCTCGGCAATGGAAGCTGCCAGCGGTTCCGAGAAGTTGCGGCCCGGCAGCACCATTTCATGCGCGGGGCTGCGGCCGGTCTGGCCGGCGCCGTCAGTCGCCACGAGCGTGATGCGCACGCGCTTTCCCGCCATCGGATGTTCGGTCAGGTTGCGGCTGGTCAGGCCCTTGATCTCGCGATTGTTCTGCCGCGGCAGGTCGAGCTTGAATTCCGGCGGCGGATAAAGTGCGGTTGCGCCTTCGGCCACGCCGAGCGGCTCGATGATGGCATGGGCTTCCTTCAGCCCGTAATCGTCCTTGGCGGTGAAGCCGATTTCCAGCGCACCATTGACGGCGCGGCGCGGCATGTTGTCGAAGGCGATGCTGGGCGGCTGGTCGGGGATGACGTTGAAGACCCATTGTTCGCCATTGGCGGTGATCATGCCGCTTTCGGTCACATCCATGGCAAAGGTGCGCGGCGCAACGGGCTGATCCGCAGAGCGTGTCGGTGTTTGAACCGCGATATCGCCACTTGCGCTGTCGGTGCGTGCAGCTTCCGGCGCAAGCTTCTGCAATGCGCCGGCCATTTCCGGCTCGAAGGTCACTTCCTCACCGCCATCGCCGCCGGTCATGCGGATCGTCAGCCTGGAGGATTGTGGCACGGAAACCGCGTCACGACCGCTGGCATCACGTCCGGTCAGGAAAATCGGCGCGCGGCCGGTATAGGCAGGCGGCGTGACCCAGGCATCGAGACGGATATCGGGATTGAGCGGACCGACGGCTGGCCGGCTGCGGAAGGCATCGGCAACCGTGCCCGCGCCGTTCGAATAGGAAAAACCGAAGGCAGTAACCAGAAGCAGTGCCGGAACGGCGCGCAGCGCCAGACGGTCATAACGGGCGATGTCGGGTTTCGGCAGACCGGCATTGAGCGCGGCGATGCGCTCCGCCATGCGGATCTGGTGTTCTTTCCAGAGTGTGCGGGAAAAAGGCGTGTCGAAGGCCGGTTCGTCCTCCTGCACGCCGACCGGCTGGTGCGCCAGGCCGTTGCGATCTTCAAGAAGGCGGGACGCGTCGTGATCCGTCGGCCATTTCAACCGAAGGATCGGCAGAAGCGTGGCGATGAAACTGAAAACCAGCACGAAGACGATGCCGAGCCGCAGAAAATCCGGCATGTGCCGGTAAAGACCGAACCATGCAAGCGCCAGAAACACGGCGGCGATGGAGAGAGGCCACAGCGTTTTCGGCGCTATTTTTTCCGAAAGCAGCACGATTTTCGCGAAGAAGCGCTTGGCGGCAACCCGGCGGGCAAGGTCCGGCCGTTGCGCGAATGCGCCGGTCGGGCGCTTTCTGCCTGTCCTGTCCTCTCCGCCAGCCTTGTCCTCTCCGGCAGTGGTCATCAATCCGTTCTCCCGGTTCTGGCCACGTCGAACGCCATTCCCGGAACGGCGCGCTGTTCATATCACGGAGGCAAGGATAACATTCTTTGTGGCGAAGACGAGGGCAGCCAGACCCTCACCCCCATTTTTTAGGCAGCTTCGCTCAATTGTGATCGACCGACTGTGTGGCAGGTGAGATCAATCGAGCCAGGCGGGAACCGAATCGAGGGCGATCAGCTCCTCATAGGTGCCACGCGGGCGGATGACGTGGAATTTGTCACCCTTGACAAGCACTTCCGGCACCAGCAGGCGCGAATTATAGGTGCCGGCCTGCACCGCGCCATAAGCCCCGGCGGAACTGACGGCGATCAGATCGCCGGGCTGCGGTGCCGCCATTTCGCGGTCGAGCGCCAGATAATCGCCGGTCTCGCAAACGGGACCGACAATATCGGCCTTGATGCGCGGTGTGTCCTCGACGGGCTGAACCACCGGGCGGATGCCGTGATAGGCCTCGTAAAGCGTCGGGCGGATGAGGTCGTTCATCGCGCCGTCGACGATCACGAAGGTCTTCTCGCCGCCATCCTTCACATAGATCACTTCCGTCACCAGAATGCCGGCATTGCCGACGATCAGGCGGCCGGGCTCGGTGACGATCTTGCAGTTGAGGCTCTTCAGTTCGTTCTTGACGATATGGGCATAGGCATCCGGCAGCGGCGGCGGATTATTGTCTTCGCGATAGGGAATGCCGAGACCGCCGCCAATATCGACGTGGCTGATCGTGTGGCCATCGGTGCGCAGCACTTCCACGAGTTCGCGCAACAGCCGGAAGGCATCCTCGAAAGGCTGCAATTCGGTGATCTGGCTGCCGATATGCATGTCGATGCCAGTGACATCGATGCCGGGCAAAGTGGCGGCATGGGCATAGACCGCGCGGGCGCGTTCATAGGAAATGCCGAACTTGTTTTCCTTCTTGCCGGTCGAAATCTTGGCGTGAGTGCGCGCATCCACATCCGGGTTGATGCGGAAGGAGACATGCGCCCGCTTGCCCATTTTCACGGCGCGCAGGTTGAGGACTTCCAGTTCCGGCTCGGATTCGATGTTGAAACAGTAGATGCCGGCTTCCAGCGCGTAATCCATTTCCGCCACCGTCTTGCCGACGCCGGAAAACATGATGCGGCTTGCCGGAACGCCGGCTGCGAGTGCGCGGCGCAATTCGCCGCCCGAGACGACGTCGATGCCCGCGCCGAGCTTTGCCAGCGTCTTCAAAACCGCCTGGTTGGAATTGGCCTTCATGGCATAACAGACCATGGCGTCCACATCGGCAAACGCGCCTGAGAACACCTTGTAATGGCGCTCCAGCGTCGCGGTCGAATAGACATAGAAAGGCGTGCCGACCGCCTTGGCGATCTCGGGCACGGGCACGTTTTCGGCGTGCAGCACGCCGTCGATATAGCCAAAATGGTTCACAGGCTTTTGTCCGTCAGAGAAGCTTGTCGAGAATGAACGGGCGCTCCGCCGTCGCCGGCTTCGTCTCCGTTCCGTCGGCATTGCGCTTGTTGCGCATTTCGACCGGCGTGCTCGGCGGATCGATGTCGCCCTTACGCCCGCAGGCGCTGAGAACAAGGCTGACAGCGAGTGTCATGCCGATGGGAACGATGAGTTTACGCGCGGTTTTTGAAAGCATGAGCCTGTCCAAAGGAAATATGTGCCTCTCTGATAACGAAAAACAGGGCGCTTGTGCACCCTCAGACTGGGGCAAAGCGCGAAAATCTCTCCTCCGTCATGCCGGACTTGATCCGGCATCCAGCCACGGCGCGTCTGCGACGTGAAAAGACTCTTCTGCGATCAAAGACTTGATCGCGCTGGACCCCGGATCAAGTCCGGGGTGACGACGTCAAATCGGCTTATCAGTTGCGTCCGCGCCACCAGGCGATCTGCTTCTTCACTTCGGAAGGCGCCGTGCCGCCGAAGCTGGTGCGGCTGGCGACCGATGCTTCCACCGAAAGAACGTCGAAAACACCCTTGGTGATAGCGGGGTGGATGGCCTGCAATTCCTCCAGCGAAAGATTGGCGAGGTCGCAGCCCTTCTTCTCCGCCAGCGCCACGGCATTGCCGGTCACGTGGTGGGCATCGCGGAAGGGCAGGCCCGCTTCGCGCACCAGCCAGTCGGCAAGGTCGGTGGCGGTGGAATAACCCGAACCGGCCGCCGCACGCATGCGGTCCTTGCGCACTTCAAGGTCGCGGATCATGCCAGTCATGGCGGCAATCGCCAGTTCCAGGCTCTCGGCGGCATCGAAAACCTGTTCCTTGTCTTCCTGCATGTCCTTGGAATAGGCAAGCGGCAGGCCCTTCATGACCGTCAGGAGGGCGATCAGCGAGCCGTTGATGCGGCCGGTCTTGGCGCGCACCAGTTCGGCGGCGTCGGGGTTCTTCTTCTGCGGCATGATCGAGGAGCCAGTCGAGAAGGCATCCGACAGGCGGATGAAGCCGAATTGCGGCGTCGACCAGATGACGATTTCTTCGGCGAGACGCGACAGATGCGTGGCGCAGATGGAGGCGATCGACAGGAATTCCAGCGCGAAATCGCGGTCGGAGACGGTGTCGATGGAATTGCGGGTCGGCTCGCGGAAACCGAGCGCCTTCGCCGTCATGTGGCGGTCGATGGGATAGCCGGTGCCGGCAAGCGCTGCGGCGCCGATCGGGCTTTCGTCCAGATGTTCGATGGCGTGGCGCACGCGGGCGCGGTCACGGCCGAACATTTCCACATAGGCCATGCAATGATGGCCGAAGGTGACCGGCTGCGCCGTTTGCAAATGGGTGAAGCCGGGCATGACCGTATCGGCATTTTCTTCGGCGCGGTCGAGGAAGGCGGCGATGAGGGCGGTCAGCATACCCTCGGTCTTCTGCAGTTCTTCCTTCACCCACAGGCGGAAATCGAGCGCCACCTGATCGTTGCGCGAACGGGCGGTGTGCAGGCGGCCGGCTGCCGTGCCGATGAGGGTCGCAAGCCGCGCTTCGATGTTCATGTGGATGTCTTCGAGCTTGCGCGAGAATTCGAAGGTGCCGGCTTCGATTTCTGACAGGATCGTGTTCAGACCCTCGATGATCTTGTCTTTATCATCAGGTGAAATAATGCCTTTAGATGCCAGCATGGTGGCATGCGCCATAGAGCCGCGGATGTCCTGGGCATAAAGCTTCTTGTCGAAGCCGATGGAGGCATTTATCTCTTCCATGATGGCAGATGGCCCGGAAGCGAAACGCCCGCCCCACATCTGGTTGGAGGATTTCTGATCTGTGCCGTCAGCCATGTTCGCAGTGCCCTGGAGTATTCGATGACAGAAAAAAGGCCGTTCAGGCTTCCTTCCGCCAAGTTGGTTGCAATTGCTGCCGTTGCCGGTGTCTTAAGCGGCGCGGGCGCGGTCTGGTTCAGGCATATTGGGTCTGAGAGCCCGGTTCAAGGGGCAGCGGTCGCTGACGCCGGTTTATGTGAGGGGGCGGCAAACCGCATCGCCTCGCTGAAGCCGTTTCTGAAGGGGCAGGTGGCCGCCATGTCGGCGGCGGACAAGCCACGGGTCATCCCGCTGTCCTTCAAGGGGCCGCAGGCGCAGGACATGACACTTGCCGATCTCAAGGGCAAGACGGTTCTTCTCAACCTGTGGGCCACATGGTGTGTGCCCTGCCGGGAAGAGATGCCGGCCCTGAACGCGC
This sequence comes from Rhizobium rhizogenes, assembly GCF_002005205.3. The sequence continues at coordinate 1,613,535 of NZ_CP019702.2, forward strand.
TGGAGAAGGAAAAGGGCGGTGACGGCTTCGAGGTCGTTGCCGTCAATATCGATGTCGGTGCGGATGAAAAACCGAAAGCCTTCATGGATGAATACAAGATCGACGCGCTGAAGCCCTATCGCGACAGTTCCATGGGCGTTTTCAACGTGCTGAAAAAGGAAGGCCTCGCCTTCGGCCTGCCTGCAACCCTGCTGATGGATGAGAATGGTTGCCTGCTTGCGGCCATGAACGGCCCGGCGGCGTGGGACAGCGAGGATGCCAGGGCGCTGGTGACAGCCGCGACTGGAAAATGATGCCGGCGGCTGGATATTGAGGGCTGGGAGCCGCAACCGCCTTCAAAGTCGGCCTTTCCAGCGGACGCACCGGTACAGACAAGCCCGTGCCCGCCTCGTATAATGATCGTGACTTGCGCCATGAATGGGTACCGACATGGAGTTGCTTATTCCCCGGCTTGGTCTTGCCCTCGCCATCGGCCTGCTCGTCGGCCTTGAGCGTGGCTGGCGGGAGCGCGATGCGCCGGCGGGCAGCCGCACCGCCGGGATCAGGACCTATGGCATTGCCGGCCTGCTGGGTGGCGTCTTCGGCATATTGGCCGATGAGCAGGGCAACGCCTTCGCCTTCGCGGCGGGTTTTCTGGGATTCGCATTCAGCTTTTCGTGGTTCAAGCTGCGCGAGGCGCGCCATGACGATGATTTCAGTGTCACCGGCGTGGTCGCGGCGCTCTGCGTCTTTGCCCTCGGCGGGCTTGCGGTAACGGCGCAATATCAAGCGGCGGCGGCTGGTGGTGCTGCCCTTGCCGCACTGCTTGCGGGCAGGGAGGTTCTCCACAGTCTGCTGAAACGGCTGACATGGATCGAGCTGCGCTCCGCGCTGGTTCTGGCCGTAATGACCGCCGTTGGCCTGTCGATCCTTCCAAACCGGGCGATCGATCCGTGGGGCGGCTTCAACCCTTGGGAAATATGGCTGTTCACCGTACTCAGCGCCACGATTTCCTATTGCGGTTATATTGCCGTGCGCCTCCTCGGCTCAACCCGCGGCCTGCTGGTGACCGGGCTGGCGGGCGCGCTCGTTTCATCGACCGCCGTAACCGCCAGCTTCGGGCAGAAGGCGAAAAGCGGTGAAAACGAGTGGCCTCTGGCCGGTGTGGCGGCGCTGGCCGCGGCTGTATCGCTGCTCCGGGTTCTCGTTATCGTTCTCGCCCTCTCGCTGACGACCTTTTCCCTCATCGCACCGGCGGTGCTGGCCGCTGCGCTGGTTCTCGGATTGAGCGGCGCCGGCCTGATAGGGCTGCGGGACACGCAGTCCGGACAGGGAATCGACGCAAAAAACCCGTTCGACATGGCACCCCTTGCCATCTTCGCCACGCTCTTTGCCGTAACGAGGACGCTGAATGCCGTTCTTCTCGTCTGGGTCGGCACGGGTGGTTTCATTGCCCTCACGGCTCTATCGGCCATATTCGATGCCGATGTCGCCGTCCTTAGCGCACTGCGAACCAATGCGCAGAACCTTTCGCCCGATATCGTGGCGAGCGCGATCCTCGCCGCTCTCGCCGCCAACGCGGCAGGGCGCGTATTCGTCGCCGCCGTTTCCGGAACGCTCGTTTATTGCGGGTTGCTCACGGCCGTATCCGTCCTCGCCGCCGGTGTCGGAGCGGTTGCTTACCTGCTGATTGCCTGAGAGTTCGGCTGAAGGCAGGGACGATATCGGTTCGGTGTCAGCGCGTCGGAACCGGCGTCTCGCCGCGATAGTCGTAAAAACCACGGCCGGACTTGCGGCCGAGCCAGCCGGCCTCGACATATTTCACCAGCAGCGGGCAGGGGCGATATTTGCTGTCGGCCAGACCGTCATGCAGCACCTGCATGATCGACAAACAGGTGTCGAGACCGATGAAGTCGGCAAGCTGCAACGGTCCCATCGGGTGGTTGGCGCCGAGCCGCATGGCGGTGTCGATGGCTTCCACCGAGCCGACCCCTTCGTAAAGCGTATAGATCGCCTCGTTGATCATCGGCAGCAGGATGCGGTTGACGATGAAGGCCGGGAAATCCTCGGCGACGGTGATCGCCTTTTCCAGGGTGCGCACATAGTCCTTGGCCGCATCGAAGGTCTTTTCGTTGGTGGCGATGCCGCGCACCAGTTCCACCAGCTTCATCACGGGAACCGGGTTCATGAAGTGGATGCCCATGAACTGCTCGGGACGGTCGGTGGCGGATGCAAGCCGGGTGATGGAGAGCGAAGAGGTGTTGGTGGCCAGAAGCGCTTCGGGCTTCAGGACCGGGCAGATCTGCGCATAGATCTTGCGTTTGATTTCCTCGTTTTCCGTCGCGGCCTCGATGACGAGATCCATGGGCGCCAGATCGTTGACGTCGGTCGAGCCGCTGATGAGCGCAAGCGCCTGCTTGCGGGCCTCGTCCGAGAGCTTGCCGTTGGTGACCTGACGGGCGAGATTGCCGTTGATTGTCGCAAGGCCGGCCTCGATGCCTTCCTTGGAAAGATCGTAGATATGGACCTTGTAGCCTGCGACAGCCGAGACATGCGCAATGCCGCAACCCATCTGACCGGCTCCGATGACACCGATGTTTTTAAAGGGCGCGGTCATAGGCTGGTCTCCTCTCAGGGATTTGTCTGCGTCATTGTCGGCGATGTTACGCATATCGCCGGAAAAGAGAAGGCGGCGCGTTCAAAAAACGCGCCGCCGCTGATATCGGCTTAAATCACAGTGCCTTCTGCAGTTCGGGCAGAGCCTCGAACAGATCGGCGACGAGGCCGTAATCGGCAACCTGGAAGATCGGCGCTTCTTCATCCTTGTTGATCGCGACGATGACCTTCGAGTCCTTCATGCCGGCCAGATGCTGGATGGCGCCCGAAATGCCGGCGGCGATGTAAAGCTGCGGCGCCACCACCTTGCCGGTCTGGCCCACCTGCCAGTCGTTCGGCGCATAACCGGCATCGACTGCGGCGCGGCTTGCACCGACGGCTGCCCCCAGCTTGTCGGCAACGGGAAGGATGACTTCCTTGAACTTCTCCGAGGAACCGAGCGCGCGGCCACCCGAGATGATGATCTTCGCGGATGTCAGTTCCGGACGGTCGGACGACGCCAGCGCATCGGAAACGAAGCTGGAGAGGCCCGGGTTTTCGGCCGCGCCGATGGTTTCAACCGCTGCCGAACCGCCTTCCGCTGCTGCCGCAAAAGCGGTCGGGCGCACGGTGATGACCTTCCTGGCGTCGGTTGCCTGCACGGTCTGGATGGCGTTGCCGGCATAGATCGGACGCTTGAAGGTATCCGGGCTGACGACCTCGATGATTTCCGAAACCTGCGCGACGTCGAGAAGCGCTGCCACACGCGGCAGCACGTTCTTGGCAGATGCGGTGGCTGGCGCAATGATGACATCATAGGAAGGGGCGAGCGAGACGATCAGCGCCGCCAGCGGTTCTGCCAGCGAATTGGCATAGGATGCGTCGTCGGCGAGCAGCACCTTGGAGACGCCGGACAGTTTCGCAGCCGCATCGGCAGCGCTCTTTGCGCCGGAGCCGGCGACCAGTACGTGGACATCGCCGCCGATCTGGGTTGCCGCCGTCAGCGTCTTGCCCGTCAGGTCGGAAAGGGTTGCGTTGTCGTGTTCTGCCAGAAGAAGAATGGCCATGAGAATATCTCCCTTTTCCGAAACCTTAGAGGACGCCGTCGGCTTTGAGCTTTTCGACCAGCTCGGCAACCGAGCCGACCTTGATGCCGGCCTTGCGGCCTGCCGGCTCCTCGGTCTTCAGCACCTTGAGGCGCGGCGAAACGTCGACGCCGAAATCGGCCGGAGCCTTTTTGTCGAGCGGCTTCTTCTTGGCTTTCATGATGTTCGGCAGCGAAGCATAACGCGGCTCGTTCAGGCGCAGATCGGTGGTGACGACGGCAGGAAGCTTCAGCTCCACCGTCTGCAGGCCGCCATCGACTTCACGCGTCACTGCAACCTTGCCATCGGAAGGCTCGACCTTCGAGGCGAAGGTGCCCTGGCCCCAGCCGAGAAGGGCTGCCAGCATCTGGCCGGTCTGGTTCGAATCGTCATCGATCGCCTGTTTGCCGACAATGACGAGACCGGGCTGTTCGGCTTCCGCCACGCCCTTCAGGAGCTTGGCGACGGCCAGCGGCTCGACCGTTTCGTCGGTCTCGATCAGGATGGCGCGATCCGCACCCATGGCGAGTGCCGTGCGCAGTGTTTCTTCCGCCTTGGCCGGGCCGATGGAGACGACCACAACCTCTTCGGCCTTGCCCGCCTCTTTCAGACGAAGCGCCTCTTCCACCGAGATTTCGTCGAACGGGTTCATCGACATCTTCACATTGGCAAGCTCGACACCCGAACCATCCGATTTCACACGGATTTTCACGTTGTAATCGACGACTCGCTTAACGGGGACAAGGATTTTCATCGGCGGCTTTCCTCAAACTCCTGTCCGCTTGGTGAATAGACCGCGCGGACCTCCAAAAACAGGTTGGCGACATGGATAAGCATTTTTCCCGCAAATACAACGGAGCAATGTTCATTATCACATGCACGTAAGGCATATCTTACGTTGACGTTAACGTAAATACTCTATCTCTTGCGCGCGGGCTCATCTGCCCCCGTCATAGCCCCGTTCGATTTGCGACAACCCCGCCGTTTGCGACGGATTCTTGAACTGTGCCGCCCTTGGCGGAACTATGGTGCGGTCAAACAGCGGAACACCCGGCCTGCGCATGAAAAGCACCATGACGGCGCCTGCCAATATGCCGCCCACATGCGCCCCCCACGAGACGTTTTCTTCCAGCCCGAGCGCCAGCATCAGGAATTGCTGGCCGATCCACAGCGCCAGCGGAATGAAGGCCGGAAGGGGCAGCGGAATACGCATGAAGACCAGCACCCAGACACGCACTTTGGGATGCAGCAGAAAATAGGCCGCGACGACGCCGGAAACCGCGCCGGATGCACCGATCAGCGGTCCCTCCGAGGTGGGCGCGACGAAACCGTGCAGCAATGCCCCGGCAATGGCGCAGGCAAGATAGAAGATCAGGAACCGGAAGTGGCCGAGCGCGTCCTCGACATTGTCACCGAAGACCCAGAGAAACAGCATGTTGCCGGCCAGATGCCAGAAATCGAGGTGGAGGAAGGCATAGGTAATGACGGTGAGGTCATCGGGCACCACCTGCAGGGCGGGCTCCAGATAGGCGTAATCGAACACGACGGCGGGAATGAAGCCGAGGCCGAGCGCTGCCGCATTCGCCTGCGTGTCGCTGGCGATCACGCCGGTAAACAGCCAGACCAGCACATTGACCGCGATCAGGCCGATCGTGACATATTGCAACCGGATATGTTTGAGGGAATTCGCGTCGTGCAGCGGTATGAACATCGAATGCCCTTTGTCTGAACGGTTATCACGCTCTGTCAGCGGTTCTTGCCGGGGACCCATGAAATATCGGCCTTGCCCGTGTCATTGGCAAAACGGGCGGCCACGAACAGGAAGTCGGACAGGCGGTTGGCATATTTGATCGCCGCCGGGCTGACAATCTCGTTTTCGGTGACCGAAAGCGCCACCATCAATCGTTCCGCGCGGCGGCAGATCGTGCGGGCCATGTGCAGAGCGGCCGCGGCCGCGGTGCCGCCCGGCAGCACGAAAGAGGTCAGCGGTTCAAGCGTCGCGTTGAGTTCGTCGATTTCGTTTTCGAGCCGGGTAACCTGGCTTTCGACGATGCGCAGCGGCTCATAGGACAGCGGTTCACCGCCGTCAGGCGTGGCGAGATCGGCGCCGAGGTCGAAAAGATCGTTCTGGATGCGGAAGAGCATGGCATCCAGCTTTTCCATACCGGCACTTTCACGCCCGCCCGTATGAAGCCGCGCCATGCCGATTGCCGAATTGGTCTCGTCCACCGTGCCATAGGCCTCGACGCGAAGATCGTGCTTCAGGCGGCGCGGGCCGGAAACCAGCGCCGTCGTGCCCTTGTCTCCGGTGCGGGTGTAGATCTTGTTCAGTTTCACCATCTCAGCGGCCGCCGCCGGTGAGCCAGAGGGTGAGCATGATCAGCACGATGGCGATGGCCTGCAGGAGAAGGCGAAGCTGCATCAGCTTGTTGGACCGGTTGGCGTCCTGTCCCTTCAGCATGTTGAAGAGGCCGCGTATCAGTACGATGACGACAAGGCCCATGACAATAAGGGCCAGTACACTGGTGAAGCCGGACATTTAGGGGTTACTCCTCCTCAATCGAATCTGCGCAGCAGACGATAGAACAGTCCGGCAGGCAAGAGCCGTTTCAGCAACAGCCCCTGTTTGGCTGGAACGGTCACCGGATAATGCGGTTTCGGTTTTGCTGCCGTCAGGGCATGTTTCAGCACGGCATAAACGGCATCGGGGCCAAGCTTGTGGCGGTTGACGGGGCCGGAGCCATCCATGCGCGCCAGCTGGCGTTTATATTCCGCCGCATGGGCCGAATTTTCGAGATCGATGTGTTCCTTGACATGCGCAAGCGCCGTCGCCGTGAATTTCGAGGTGATCGGCCCCGGCTCGATGAGGCTGACATGGATGCCGCTGCCCTGAAGCTCCATGCGCAGCGTGACGCCCAGTCCCTCGATCGCGAATTTCGACGCGGTATAGGCGCCGCGATACCGGTAGGGCACAAGGCCGAGAATGGAGGAGCAATGCACGATGCGGCCCGCGCGCCGGGTGCGCATGAAGGGAATGACCCGCCGCGTCAGATCGTGCCAGCCAAAGACATTGGTTTCGAACTGCGCCCGCAATACGTCGACTGGCAGATCCTCCACCGCGCCCGGCTGGCCATAGGCGCCGTTGTTGAACAGCGCGTCGATGCGCCCTCCGGTCCGGGCCGCGACGGTGTTCACGAGGGCGGCGATGGTTTCAGGCTTGGTGTAGTCCATGATCAGGGTTTCGATGCCCTGGTTTTCAAGCGCCGCCATGTCGGCGATGCGTCGCACGGTGGCGAAGACCCGCCAGCCGTCCCGGTGAAGCGCGCCGGCGCAATAAGCGCCGATGCCGGATGAACATCCGGTGATGATGATGACGGGCTTTTCAGACATCTGCCGCTCCGGGAAACCGACTGTTGCTCTGGCCCGGTTGACCGGCCCGTGAAAATCGCATTGCGCAAAATCCTTTTCGGCACGGAACCGAAAGCCGCCCTTGCGCGCTGTACAAAGCGAAGCTGATTTCCCATATTCGGCTCGAAGTTACAAATGAAATGCCGATGAATGGAGGTGACATGGTTGCCGCAGTGCGCCTGGCAGGCAAGGTTGCCTTCGATGCCTATTCCCATTTCGCCGAGGATGACGGCTGGGCGATGGCGAGCCATATGGCGCTTTCCATTCTGCTGGCACTGTTTCCCTTCCTGATCTTCGGTACGGCTCTCGCCGGTTTTCTGGGCGCTGACCAGTTTTCCGAAACGGCGGTTCACCTGATTTTCGATACCTGGCCGGAGGCGATAGCCGGGCCGCTGGCGGCGCAGGTGCAGCAGGTGCTGACCATTCCGCGCGGCGGCCTGCTGACGATTTCGGTGCTGGCGGCCGCCTACTTCGCTTCCAACGGCGTCGAGGCGCTGAGAATCTCACTGAACCGCGCCTATCGTGTCACCGAGACACGCTGGTGGTATGTCACCCGCCTGCTCAGCCTGCTTTATGTGCTGATCGCGGTGGTGGTCTTTACCGGCATCAGCATCGTGCTCGTCGCGGTGCCGGTCGCCACGTCCTTTGCCGAGGAGCGGTTTCCGTGGATGACCGACGTGCTGAACACCGTTTCCAGTCTCGGTCTTTACGGAACCATCGTTGTGCTGACGGCGGGGCTGGTGGCGGCGCATCTGTGGCTTCCCGCCGGCAAGAGGCGCATCTGGGATGTCTGGCCGGGCATTCTGCTGACGATGATCTTCTGGGTCATCGGTGCGGCGATCTTTGCCTATTACCTCTCCACCTTCGCTAATTATGCCGCCACCTATGCGGGTCTCGCCTCTGTCATGGTGGTTCTGGTGTTTCTTTATATGGTCGGCGTCATCTTCATGCTGGGTGCCGAGGTCAATGCCGCGCTGATGAAATACAAGGTGCGGCAGATCATCCGCCGCAATATCGGCGGCAACGGCGCTCGCCGTGAGCGGGCGCTAGAGGAGGCCGACAAGCCGGCGGATATCTGAGGGCGTCGCCCCTTCGGCGCGAAGGGCGGAAAGCCCGGTGCTGCCTTCACTTTTCGAAAGCTTGCGCCCGTCCGCGCCCAGGATCAGCCGGTGATGGTGATAGACGGGTTGCGGCAGGTCCAGCAGGCGCTGCAGCAGCCGGTGGATGGCGGTTGCGTGGTAGAGATCCATGCCGCGCACCACATGGGTTATGCCCTGCAGCGCATCATCCACCACGACGGAAAGATGATAGCTCGAAGGCGCGTCGGAACGCGACAGCACCACATCGCCCCAGCGCGCTGGCAGGGCCTCGATTTGTCCCGTCTCGCCATCGCCGCTCTCCTGCCAGAACAGGGGGCTGCCGGCGGCGCGGATCGCCTTTTCCATGTCGAGCCGCCAGGCGTGCGGACGGCCGGAGGTGAGCAGCACATCCCGCTCCGCCCTTGGCCTTTCCCGGTCTATGGCCGGGTAAAGCGGCGCGTCATCGGGATCGCGGGGCCACAACCCTCCCTCCGCCTCGAAAGTACGAACGATTGCCTTGGTTTCTCCACGGCTCAGAAAAGCCGGGTAAGCAAGTCCTGCCTTGATCAAACTTTCCAGCGCAACACGGTACGCATCGAAATGCTCCGATTGCCGCCGCACCGGTTTCTCCCAGTCGAGACCCAGCCAGCCAAGATCGTCGTAGATTGCCTGTTCCAGCTCCGGGGTGCAGCGTGTCTGGTCGATATCCTCGATGCGCAGCAGAAAGCGGCCGTCATTGTCTCGCGCCATATCGTGGTTCAGGAAAGCGGAAAGCGCGTGGCCGAGATGCAGCAGGCCATTGGGGCTTGGCGCAAAACGGTAAACCGGTTTTTGACGGAGAGGCGAAGGCATGGTTTCTTCTGCCATGTTTTAAACCGCCCCACCAGCCGGCTGGCGGCATATGGAATGATGGACATGAAAATCATTACCGGGATGGCTGACATCAGCGAAGGGCTGGAGCATCTCGCCCGCCTCGATCCTGCGCTCAGCCTCGTCATCGAAAAAGCCGGCCCGCTGGAACTGCGCATTCATGAGCCCGGCTTTGCCGGCCTTGCCCATATCATCGTCTCGCAGATGGTGTCGCGCGCCAGCGCCAATGCCATCTGGGCGCGAATCCTTGCCGGCACCGATGGTGTGGTTACGGCGGAAAATTATCTCGCCGCACCGGAGGAGCGTCGCGCCACCTTTGGCCTTTCCCGTGCCAAGGCAACGACGCTGGAAGGGCTGGCGCGTGCCGTCACGGAAGGGCAGGTCGATCTGGACGGCGTAGTGCGCAAGGAGCCGGGAACTGCTCTTTCCGAGCTGGTCGCGCTTCGTGGTGTCGGCCCATGGACGGCGGAGGTCTATCTGATGTTCTGCGGCGGGCATCCGGATATTTTTCCGGTGGGGGATGTGGCGCTGAGATCGGCAGTGGCGCATGCGCTTGATCTGGAAGTGAGGCCGGAAGCGAAATGGCTGGCGGAGCGCGCGGCACTCTGGTCGCCATGGCGCTCCGTGGCCGCCCGGCTTTTCTGGGGTTATTATGCCAATATCATGCGGCGCGCCATGGTGCCTCTGCCCTGATTAAAAATCGGCGATACTGTAGGGCAGGGCTCCGCGCGAAAGATGATCGAAATGCAGCTTGCGTTTCAGCGGCGGCACGGCGCGCTGCACGCAATCCACCCTTTCGCAGACCCGACAGGAAATGCCGATCGGTTTAAAGGAGGCTGAATTGCCGAGATCGAGCGTATCGGCATAAACGAAATTCTGCGCATGGGAAATTTCGCAGCCAAGCGCGATGGCATAACGCGGTCTTTCCGTATTGAAACCGGCGCCGGCCTTTTCGATCTGGGTGGCGATGGAAAGATAGCGCACACCGTCAGGCGTTTCCGCCAGCTGCCGCACGATCCTGTCGGAACTCTCGAAAGCCTGATGGATATTCCACAGCGGACAGGCCGCGCCGAAACGGGCAAATTGCAGCCGTGTGGCGCTGTGGCGTTTGGTGATGTTGCCGGCGCGGTCGATCTTGGCAAAAAAGATCGGCACGCCCTTCAAGCCCGGCCGTTGCAGCGTGCTCAGCCTATGCGCCACCTGTTCAAGGCTCGCGCCGAAACGCACTGCCAGAAGCTCGAGATCATGGCGCAGCTCCTGCGCCGCCCGGTGAAATTGCCCATAGGGCAGGATGAGGGCTGCGGCGAAATAATTGTGCAGCCCGATACGACAGATTTCGGCGGCTTCGGCATTGCGGAAACCGGCGCCGGCCAGCAGCCTGTCTACCGAAGCGCCGGCGTGAAGCTGGGCGATCTGTAATGCCAGCTGAAAGCTGCGGGTCGGTGCTGCCATGTAGGAGCTGAGCGCGAGCGTTTTGCCGGCGGGGTCGAAATGCCGGATCAGCCCACCCGCCGCCTCGGTTCGGGTGATATGAATGCCGTAACGGTTGCGCAGATGCGCCGCCAGAATGCCGTAGGTCTCGCCGCCTTCTATCTCCAGTTCTTCCGCCAGCTCCTCGGCTAGAAGATCGATCTCGGCGACGTAATTGTCGACGAAGTGGAAGAAGTCACGCACCTCCTCATAGGGGGTTCTTTCCACCTGCGCGGTGCCGCGGCCCAGCCGGTCATCCAGCTGCACCAGCTGCTCGCTGTTCTGGCGATAGGCCTGATGGGCGCGCAGCAGGGCATGGGCAAAACCCGGCGCGTTCTGGGCAATCAGCTTCAACTCCTGAAGCCCCGGTTCGTAATTCAGGAACAGCGGGTCTTTCAGCGCCTCGCGCACGGCGGAAACCAGCCGGTCGTTTTCGCCGGTCGCCAGTTCCGCCATGTCGAGCTGAAATTTTTCCACCAGCGTCACCAGAACACTGGCCGAAACCGGACGCTGGTTATTCTCGATCTGGTTCAGGTAACTTGCGGAGATGCCCAGCCGTTCGGCAAATTGCGCCTGCGTGGCGCGGGCATTTTCGCGAAGGCCGCGAACCTTGCGGCCGATGAAGAGTTTTTCCGTCGCCATGTTGCAACTTTGCAAAATTTAATATTGCAAATATTTATGGCACGCATACGCGCACGATCAAGGCTTCTGGGCGACTATTTTCTGGGCTATGGATCGTAATGACAACGCATGGAGGAAACATGCCCGGCATTCTGGAGCAGTTGGAAACGCGGCGGGAAGAGGCCAGGCTCGGCGGTGGCGTCAAGCGCATCGAGGCGCAGCATGCCAAGGGCAAGCTGACGGCGCGCGAGCGCATCGACGTGCTTTTGGATGAAGGTTCCTTCGAAGAATACGACATGTATGTCACCCACCGCGCGGTGGATTTCGGCATGGCGGGCCAGAAGATCGCCGGCGATGGCGTCGTTACCGGCTGGGGCACCATCAATGGCCGGCAGGTCTATGTGTTTTCCCAGGATTTCACCGTGCTCGGCGGTTCGCTCTCGGAAACCCACGCCCAGAAGATCTGCAAGATCATGGATATGGCGGTGCGCAACGGCGCACCGGTGATCGGTCTCAACGACAGCGGTGGCGCGCGCATTCAGGAGGGTGTCGCCTCGCTTGGCGGTTATGCTGACGTCTTCAAGCGCAATGTCGTCGCCTCCGGCGTCGTGCCGCAGATTTCCGTCATCATGGGCCCTTGTGCGGGCGGCGCGGTTTATTCACCGGCCATGACCGATTTCATCTTCATGGTGCGCGACACCTCTTACATGTTCGTCACCGGGCCGGATGTGGTGAAGACGGTGACGAACGAAATCGTCACGGCCGAAGAACTTGGCGGGGCCTCCACCCATACCAAAAAATCCTCTGTCGCCGATGGCGCTTACGAAAACGACATCGAAACGCTGGAACATGTGCGGCTGCTGTTCGATTTCCTGCCGCTCAACAATCGCGAAAAGCCGCCGGTGCGCCCGTTCCATGATGACCCGGCGCGGCTGGAGGCACTGCTGGATACGCTGATCCCCGACAGTTCCAACAAGCCCTACGACATGAAGGAACTGATCCACGCGCTGGCCGACGAGGGCGATTTCTTTGAGTTGCAGGAGGCCTTTGCCCGCAACATCATCACCGGCTTCATCCGTCTCGAAGGCCAGACGGTGGGGGTTGTGGCCAACCAGCCGATGGTGCTGGCCGGCTGCCTCGATATCGACAGTTCGCGCAAGGCCGCCCGTTTCGTGCGCTTCTGCGATGCCTTCAACATTCCGCTGCTAACGCTGGTGGATGTGCCGGGCTTCCTGCCGGGCACGGCGCAGGAATATGGCGGCGTCATCAAGCACGGTGCAAAACTTCTCTTCGCCTATTCGGAGGCGACGGTGCCAATGGTGACGCTGATCACCCGCAAGGCCTATGGCGGCGCTTATGACGTGATGGCCTCGAAACATATCGGCGCGGATGTGAACTACGCCTGGCCAACGGCGGAAATCGCCGTCATGGGCGCAAAGGGTGCTGCGGAAATTCTCTATCGTTCCGAGCTTTCCGATCTGGAAAAGATCGCCGCGCGCACGAAGGAATATGAGGAGCGTTTCGCCAATCCGTTCGTGGCGGCGGAACGCGGTTTCATTGATGAGGTGATCATGCCGCATTCCTCGCGCCGCCGCATCGCCCGTGCGTTTGCCTCGCTGCGTAACAAGAGCGTGGAAACCCGCTGGAAGAAACACGATACCATTCCGCTCTGATCCGCTGCGGGGCTGGAAAAATGCTTCGGCCACCTTACTATAATGATGTTCAGGCGCCCGGATGTCCGGATGTCCTCCCGAAACGCACAAGGACAGAGTTTTATGGCCGAAAATTCCTCCGCAGATAATTTCCCCGCCGGATATGAAGTGCCCAGGGTCTGGACCTGGGACAAGGGCAATGGCGGCCAGTTCGCCAATATCAATCGCCCGATTGCCGGTCCCACCCATGAAAAGGAACTGCCGGTCGGCAAACATCCGCTGCAGCTTTATTCGCTGGCGACGCCGAATGGCCAGAAGGTCACCATCATGCTGGAAGAATTGCTGGCCGCCGGCCACAAGGGCGCCGACTATGATGCCTGGCTGATCAGGATCGGCGAAGGCGACCAGTTCGGTTCCGGCTTCGTTGGCGTCAATCCGAATTCCAAGATCCCGGCGCTGATGGACCACTCGACGCCTGAGCCGACACGCGTTTTCGAAAGCGGCTCGATCCTCGTTTATCTCGCAGAAAAATTCGGCGCCTTCCTGCCGAAAGAGGGCAATGCCCGCACGCAGGCGCTGAACTGGCTGTTCTGGCAGATGGGCTCCGCCCCTTTCCTCGGCGGCGGTTTCGGCCATTTTTATGCCTATGCGCCGGTGAAGATCAAATACGCCATCGACCGTTACGCCATGGAAGTCAAACGCCAGCTTGACGTGCTGGACCGGCATCTGGCTGAGAACCGCTATCTCGCCGGTTCGGAATATACCATCGCCGACATGGCCGTCTGGCCGTGGTATGGAAAGATCGCGCTCGGTCAGGCCTATGGCGATGCCGGTGTTTTCCTTGAAGCCGACGGCTACAGACACGTCATGCGCTGGACGCTCGAAATCGGCGAACGGCCGGCGGTCAAGCGCGGCGTGATCGTCAACAAGACCTCGGGCGATCCGTCCGAACAATTGCATGAACGCCACGATGCCTCCGACTTCGAGACGAAGACGCAGGATAAGATCGGCAGGGCATAAGCAAAGATTAGAGCGCCAAAAGCGCTCTAACTATTTGAATTGACGCATTTCCGGACGTAAAAGCAAGGCAGCTTTTACTGGAAATGTTCTGGAAGGACTAGAGATGGCGAACCTGCCCGAAATGACCAAACACAAGGGATTCCCCTCCGGCATGCCGAGCACGGGCGTCCAGTTCACCATCCGCCGCGCCAACCCCAAAGGGGTAACACCTATCAAGATGATACCCCGCCGGGCGCGCAACGACACCAAGGAGCATCGCATCGATGCCGCCTTCCTGCACTCGCTCTGGCACCATTTCGGTGCCGAGCCTTTCGAGCGCGGCAATCTCGACGCCGCCCGCCTCAACCTGCTGTTCGGCCGCGAGGTGGTGCCGGCGGAGAAGAATTTCGATCCGCTTTCCTATCAGGCGATGCTGGTGATTGACGAGCGCGTCGCGCGGCAGAACTTCCCGGAATCCTTCGAGAATTTTTTCGAGATTTGAGTGTGCTGTCATCCGCCAACGGGGAATGAAATTCGATGTCGACAGCGACCAGCAAATTTCTGAGCTACGTTCTGCGCCATGCGCCTGAAAGTATCGGCCTGACCCTGGATGCTCAGGGTTGGGCGGATGTCGCAGATCTGTTGGCAAAAGCGAATGCGAGCGGCACGCCGCTCGATGAGGCAGGCCTTTTTTCGGTCGTCGCAGAAAGCGACAAGAAGCGCTTCACGCTGTCGGAAGACGGCCGCCGCATCCGGGCGGCGCAGGGGCATTCCGTGAAGGTCGATCTTGGCCAGCCGCCGGTCGAGCCGCCGCCACAATTGTATCACGGTACGGCGACCCGTTTCCTTGAACCCATCCTGCGGGAAGGCTTGCGCCCGGGGGAAAGGCAACAGGTTCATCTTTCGGCTGACCGGAAGACTGCGATTGCCGTCGGACAGCGGCATGGAAAGCCCGTGGTCCTGATTGTCGATGCCGGCCGGATGTTTGCGGATGGTTACAGTTTCTACCGAGCCGATAACGGTGTTTGGCTGACGGACGCCGTGCCCTTTTCCTATCTGGCTGAGTTCGAGGACTCCTCAGCGGAGAGCGATGGGTGACGGGCTGACGTTTGGGAATGGAGGAGGGAGGCAAAATGGGTGTCGGCATATTTCAGATCGATATGGATTGGCTGCATCGCTGGCTAGGGCAGCGGCGTAGCGGCGGCACCCGTAAAGCGCCCGGCACCCGCAACCTCAAACCCAGGATGACGCCGGAGGCTGCACGGCACGATCACCGCCAGATGCTGCGATTCATGGCGCTCAATGCGGCAATCGGTGTTTTGATCGGCATCTGTGTCGGTGCGGGACTGATCCTTCTCGATATCGGTGGCCTTGGCGCGCGCATCGGCCGCGCCGCAAATCCGCTCGTGCCCGTGCTGCTGGTCGTCATGCCCATCGCATCCCTGTTCGGCGCCGCCGCCACCGCCTCGGCAATCCTGATGATGCCCTATGAAAAGAAATTCCGCGACGATGATGACGATGCGAGGGGAGAATAACCGCATGATCAAGAAAATCCTCATCGCCAATCGCGGCGAGATTGCTTGCCGGGTCATCAAGACCGCGAAGAGGATGGGCATCGCCACTGTCGCGGTCTATTCGGATGCGGATGCCAATGCGCTGCATGTGAGACAAGCGGATGAGGCCGTTCATATCGGCCCGGCCCCCTCGTCTCAGTCTTATATCGTCATCGATAAAATTCTGGAGGCCATCAAGAAGACCGGGGCGGATGCTGTCCATCCCGGTTACGGCTTCCTGTCGGAAAATGCCGCCTTCGCCGAGGCGCTGGAAAAGGCGGGCGTCGTCTTCATCGGCCCGCCTGTTGGCGCCATCAAGGCCATGGGTGACAAGATCACCTCCAAGAAACTGGCCGCGAAAGCGGGCGTTTCCACCGTTCCCGGCCATATGGGATTGATCGAGGATGCGGATGAGGCGGTGAGGATCGCCTCGCAGATCGGTTATCCCGTCATGATCAAGGCGTCCGCCGGCGGCGGCGGCAAGGGCATGCGCATCGCCTTCAACGATGCCGAGGCGCGCGAGGGTTTCCAGTCCTCGAAAAACGAGGCGAAATCCTCCTTTGGCGATGACCGCATCTTCATCGAAAAATTCGTCACCCAGCCGCGCCACATTGAAATTCAGGTGCTGGGCGACAGGCACGGCAACACATTTTATCTGGGTGAGCGTGAATGCTCGATCCAGCGCCGTAACCAGAAGGTCATCGAGGAAGCGCCGTCGCCCTTTCTGGACGAAGCCACCCGCAAAGCCATGGGCGAGCAGGCCGTGGCGCTGGCGAGAGCGGTCGGTTACCATTCGGCCGGCACGGTGGAATTCATCGTCGATGGCGAGAGGAATTTCTACTTTCTGGAAATGAACACCCGTCTGCAGGTGGAGCATCCGGTGACGGAACTCATCACCGGTATCGATTTGGTCGAACAGATGATCCGTGTGGCATCAGGTGAAAAGCTCTCCTTCGGGCAGGCGGATGTGAAGCTGAACGGCTGGGCGATCGAAAGCCGGCTTTATGCTGAAGATCCCTATCGCAACTTCCTGCCCTCCATCGGCCGGCTGACGCGATATCGCCCGCCGCAGGAGGGGGCGCAGGAAAACGGCACCGTGATCCGCAACGATACCGGCGTTTTCGAAGGCGGCGAGATTTCGATGTATTACGATCCGATGATCGCCAAGCTGTGCGCTCTAGGCAAGGATCGCGAAACCGCCATCGATGCCATGGGGCAGGCGCTGGATCGTTTCGAGGTAGAGGGCATCGGCCACAATCTGCCCTTCCTGTCGGCCGTCATGCGGCACGAGCGTTTCCGCGCCGGCCGCCTGACGACGGGCTTTATCGCGGAAGAATTTCCGGAAGGGTTTTCCGGCGTGGAACCGGATGAGGCCGCGGCGCGCCAGCTTTCCGCCATCGCCGCCATCATCCATCAGCGGCTGCAGAGCCGCGCGGTCGAAATTTCCGGCACCATCGGCAATCACCGCCGCATCGTCGGTCAGGATTGGGTGGTGTCATCAGGCGCATCCCGCCACAGGGTCGCCGTTGAAACCGGGGCGGATGGTACGGCGGTCCGCTTTGAAGACGGGGCGGCGCTCACCGTCGATACCGGCTGGCTTCCCGGCCAGAGCCTCGGCCTGTTCACGGTGGCGGGTGAGGTTATCGCCGCCAAGGTCGATCTTGCAGGTGCTGCGATCCGCCTGCGCTGGCGCGGCATGGATATTCGTGCCCATGTGCGCAGCCCGCGCGTGGCGGAACTGGCGTTGCTGATGCCGGAAAAACTGCCGCCGGATACATCGAAACTGCTGCTCTGCCCCATGCCGGGCGTCATTACCGGTATTTCGGTGGGTGAGGGCGACGAGGTGGAGGCCGGGCAGGCGTTGGCGACGGTGGAGGCCATGAAGATGGAGAACATCCTGCGTGCGGAAAAACGCGGCCGCGTCGCCAGAGTGGCGGCAAAACCGGGCGACAGCCTCGCGGTGGATGAAGTCATCCTCGAATTCGAGTGACGGCCGCTGCCGTTTTTCCGGAACGCATGTGGGCCGGAGCGGTTTACGGGGTCGGACCTGCGGGCGGATCGTTCGATTTTCGTCACGATCACCGGCCACAGTGCTAAAATGAAATGCAGAAGGGGAGAGATGCATGTCGGGTGAAAAAACGGTGCGGGATTGGCTGCAGCTTGCCGAAAAAGAGCTGAAGCGTTCACCGGAAACGCTCGTCTGGCACACGCCCGAAGGTATCGAGGTCAAGCCGCTCTATACCGCTGACGATCTTCAGAAGATTTCCCATCTCGACAGCCTGCCGGGCTTTGCGCCTTTCACGCGCGGCCCGCGTGCCACCATGTATGCCGGGCGGCCCTGGACCATCCGCCAATATGCCGGTTTTTCCACGGCCGAAGCCTCCAACGCCTTTTACCGCAAGGCGCTGGCCGCCGGTCAGCAGGGTGTTTCGGTTGCCTTCGATCTCGCCACCCATCGCGGTTATGACAGCGATCATCCGCGTGTGGAGGGCGATGTCGGCAAGGCGGGCGTGGCGATCGACAGCGTCGAGGACATGAAAATCCTGTTCGACGGCATCCCGCTCGAAAAAGTCTCGGTGTCCATGACCATGAATGGCGCGGTCATTCCCGTGCTCGCCAGTTTCATCGTTGCGGGGGAAGAGCAGGGCGTGTCCCGCGCCGCCCTTTCCGGCACCATCCAGAACGATATCCTCAAGGAGTTCATGGTCCGCAACACCTATATCTATCCGCCGGAACCTTCGATGCGGATCATTGCCGACATCATCGAATATACGGCGAAGGAGATGCCGAAATTCAACTCCATCTCCATATCCGGCTATCACATGCAGGAAGCGGGCGCGACGCTGGTGCAGGAACTGGCCTTCACGCTGGCGGATGGCCGCGAATATGTGCGGGCGGCGCTGGCCAAGGGGCTGAATGTCGATGACTTCGCCGGCCGCCTGTCGTTCTTTTTCGCCATAGGCATGAATTTCTTCATGGAGGCGGCAAAGCTGCGCGCCGCGCGCCTGCTCTGGTCGCGCATCATGGAGGAGTTCAAGCCGCAAAAGGCGTCGTCGCTGATGCTGCGCACCCATTGCCAGACGTCCGGCGTCTCGCTTCAGGAGCAGGACCCCTATAACAATATCGTCCGCACCGCCTTTGAAGCCATGTCCGCCGTGCTGGGTGGCACGCAGTCGCTGCACACCAATTCCTTCGATGAGGCGATTGCCCTACCGACGGAGTTTTCCGCCCGCATCGCCCGCAATACCCAGCTCATCCTTCAGCATGAAACCGGCGTTACGAAGGTCGTCGATCCGCTGGCTGGCTCCTATTATGTCGAAAGCCTGACCGATGAGCTGGCTGAGAAGGCGTGGGCGCTGATCGAGGAGGTGGAGGCGCTGGGCGGCATGACAAAAGCCGTGGCCGAAGGCCTGCCGAAACGTTTGATCGAGGAGGCGGCGACACGCCGGCAGGCGGCGGTGGACAAGGGCGAGGAGGTCATTGTCGGCGTCAACCGTTATCGTCTCGAAAACGAGGAGGATATCGATGTTCTCGATATCGACAACGCCGCCGTGCGCGCCGCGCAAATCCGCCGCATCGAAGAGACACGCCGCCGCCGCGATGGCAAGGACGTGACCGCCGCTTTGGCAGCACTTTCCGAAGTCGCCCGCAGCGGCAAGGGCAATATTCTCGAAGCCGCCGTTGTCGCCGCCCGCGCCCGCGCCACGGTGGGAGAGATCTCCGATGCGCTGCGTGCGGCCTTCGGCGATCATGCCGCCGTGCCGGAGGTGGTGAGCGATATCTATGGCGAGGCCTATAAGGACGAGCCGGAACTTGCCACGCTCGCCGCCCGGCTTTCCGGTGTTGCTGAGAGGATCGGCACCAAGCCGCGCATCATGGTCGCCAAGCTCGGGCAGGATGGGCATGATCGCGGCGCGAAGGTCATTGCGTCTGCCTTCGGTGATATCGGTTTCGATGTGCTGGCCGGCCCGCTGTTTCAGACACCGGCGGAAGCGGCCGATCTCGCTGTTCAGAACAGGGTGCATGTGGTCGGCATGTCGTCGCTCGCCGCGGGTCACAAGACGCTGGCGCCGCAGCTAGTCGAGGCGCTGAAACAGAAGGGCGCGGAAGACATCATCGTCGTGGTCGGCGGCGTCATTCCGCGGCAGGATTATCAGTTCCTGCTCGACCACGGTGTCTCGGCGATTTTCGGCCCCGGCACCAATGTCATGGATGCGGCCAACAAGGTGCTCGACCTGCTGGAAGGCGTCAGGCGGAACGCGTGAGGGAAAGACGGCCATGTTTGGAAGACTAAATCACGTCGCCATCGCGGTGCCCGATCTCGATGCCGCCGTTGCCCGTTACAGGGCGTTGGGCGCAAATGTCTCGGAACCGCAATCGCTACCCGACCACGGCGTGACGGTTGTGTTCATTCAGGCTGACAACACCAAGATCGAGCTTCTTTATCCGCTCGGCGAAAATTCGCCGATAGCCGCGTTTCTCGAGAGAAATCCGGGCGGCGGCACGCACCATCTCTGCTTCGAAGTGCCTGACATTGTCGCGGCGCGCGACGATCTCGTCAAAAAGGGCGTTCGTATTCTGGGCGATGGCGAGCCGAAGATCGGCGCGCATGGCAATCCCGTTCTTTTCCTGCATCCGAAGGATATGGGCGGCGTGCTCTATGAGCTTGAGCAGGTTTCTCAGACATATGGCTGAAACATAAATCTCCTAGAGCATTTCCAGGAAAAGTGGACCCCGGTTTTCCGTTCGGAAATGCGGCAAACAAGGAGTTGGAGCGTTTTCGCGATTCACAGAAAAGCGAAAATGCTCTTGGGAGGATGACGTTGTGAAGCACCGCCCACGGCGGTGCTTTCATTTGCGCTTCCGTGGTTCGTTTGTTTTCTTTTGACATTCGTTTTGTTTTCGTTTTTATATAATTGTCTTTCCATAAGGGGGTTCTCCCCTGCATTGTCGCGGAGGCTTCATGTCCGGCGAAAACATTTTCGATCTTTTTGTCATCGGCGGCGGCATCAATGGCTGCGGCATTGCCCGCGATGCGGTGGGCAGGGGCTATTCCGTGGCGCTTGCGGAAAAGGGCGATTTCGCTTCGGGCACCTCTTCCGCCGCCACCAAGCTCATCCATGGCGGCCTGCGGTATCTCGAACATTACGAATTCCGCCTCGTGCGCGAAGCGCTGATGGAGCGGGAAATCCTCTGGGCCATGGCGCCGCATGTCATCTGGCCCATGCGTTTCGTTCTGCCCATCCAGAAAGGCGGCGTGCGCCCGGCCTGGATGGTCCGGCTCGGCCTGTTTCTTTATGACAATCTCGGCGGCCGCAAGCTTCTGCCGGCGACCCGCACGCTCGATCTTCGCAAGGACCCGGCGGGCAAGCCGCTGAAGCCGGCTTTTGCCAGGGCTTTCGAATATTCCGATGGCTGGGTGGATGATGCCCGTTTCGTGGTCCTCAACGCGCGCGACGCGGCCAATCGTGGCGCGACGATCATGAACCGCACACGCGTCGTTTCGGCGCGGCGCGAAGGCGGGCTGTGGCTCATCGAGACGCTGGACGAAAAAACCGGACGGGCGGCCACGCACAAGGCGCGCATGCTGGTGAATGCCGCCGGCCCTTGGGTGGATACCGTGCTTTCAGGCGTTTTCGGCCGCAAGGATGTTCATAATGTCCGGCTCGTACAGGGCAGCCATATCATCGTGCGCAAGAAGTTTTCCGACCCGCGTGCCTATTTCTTCCAGAACCCGGACAACCGCATCATCTTCGCCATTCCCTATGAGCGGGATTTCACGCTGATCGGTACAACGGATCGCGATTACAAGGGTGATCCGGCCAAGGTTCGCATTTCCGGGGAAGAGATTTCCTATCTCTGCAACGCGGCAAGCGACTATTTCAGCGAGCCGGTCCGGCCGGAAGATATCGTCTGGACCTATTCCGGCGTGCGGCCGCTTTTTGATGACGGCGCTTCGAAAGCGCAGGAAGCCACACGCGATTATGTGCTGAAGATTGAAGAGGGAGAGGCTCCACTCCTCAATATTTTCGGCGGCAAGCTCACCACCTATCGACGGCTCGCCGAACATGCGCTGGAAAAGATCGGTGCGGCGATCGGCGAAAAGGGCAAGCCGTGGACGGCGGGTTCCCACCTGCCGGGCGGCGATTTCGGCGCTGAGAGATATGAGACGCAGGTGCGGGGACTTGTCTCCCGTTATCCCTTCCTTGATGGACGCCATGCCGAGCGACTTGTCAGAAACTACGGCACCAAGGCGGCGGAACTGTTGGGCAGCGCCACCGATGCCTCCGGCCTCGGCCGGCATTTCGGCGGCACGCTTTATGAATGCGAGGTGCGCTGGCTGGTTGAGCATGAATGGGCCTGCGCGGCCGAGGATATTCTCTGGCGGCGCACGAAACAGGGCCTGCGCTTGAGCAAGGACGAGGCTGCCGGTCTCGATGCCTTCGTGGCTATGCTGACGGGTGGCGGGCAAGAGGCCGAAGCCGTGGCGGAGCGGGCCTGAAAATCCGCTGGTTGCCCCGTCAGCTCCCGGAACTCTTTGCCGGTCTCTCCGGACCGTCGGCGCTCAGGATATAGTCGTCGGCGGCTGAAAGGGCGTGTTCCATATGCCCTTCGAACACCAGTTCCGGCTCGTTGGGCGCTATGGCGATTTTCGGCATGCCGCCGAAACGCACCGCCTGCGATTGCGCCAGACCGTCGCGCAGGCCGCTTTCCAGAAGATCGAAATAGCGGGTGCCGGGGCCGGTGATGAAGACCGGCATATGGCCATGCAGGCTGAAGAGGCGTGAAAGGCCGTTGCCGAGCGCAAGGCCGGCGGTGCGAAAGGCGAACCGTGCCATGCGGGCGCCGGTGCGGGCCGAGGCGGCGATCTTGTCCACTTCGGCGATCGGCACGAATTTCGCCGGTTCCGCCTGCGGCGGGGCTTCGAAAGCGGAACGCAGGATGGCGTAAAACCCGGAATAGGCCTCGATGCAGCCTTTGGTGCCGCAACGGCACAGCGCGCCATCTGCCAGATGCAGCATATGGCCGAAATTGGGGGCGCTGACCTCGATTGCGCCGCCCGTCGAGCGGGCGATGCCAAGACCGATACTGTGGCCGAGCGACAGGGTGACGAGGGCCTCCGGAACCGGGTTTTCCCGTGCCTGCTCCCGCATCCAGATGGCTTTTGCGGCCAGCAGTGTTTCGTTGTTCAGCGTCACGCGAATGCGGCCGTCCCCGGAAACCAGCTGCTGGAAATCGATCCTCTCGTCACCGAGAACCGGCGACCAGACAAGCGTTGCCGCAGCCGCATCCACCAGCCCCTTGCTGCTGATCGAGACCTGGAGAATATCGTGCCGGTCGATGCGCGAGCGATCGGCAAGTCTTGCGAGGCCGGCGAGGATTGCGCCGCCGAATGTGCCTTTTTCAGCCGTGATCCTCTGTTCGGTGAAGCGGTCCACCAGCTTGCCGGCATAATCGACCAGCGAATATTGCACGCTGTCGGATGAGATGATGACGATGGCGACGTGGCAGAAAGCGCCGCGCGGGCCGAAGAGAATGCGTGGCCGGCCACGGCCGGCGGTGGCGAGCTGCTCTTTCCGCAGAATGAGCCCGGCCCGCTCAAGCTCGGTGGTGATGGCGGAGACGGTTGCGGAGGCAAGCCCGGTGAAAGACGACATGTCGGTATGGGAAAGGCTGCCGTGCAGACGCAGGGCCGCCATCACCGACAGGCTGTTTTTCTGGCGCACCAGTTCCGTACTTGCAATGGCGGACATGGGCTGGGGCATGCTCCCTGAACGGCCTTTTTCCTGTCGTGCTGATCCACTCTGATGGCGCATGCCAGAGCGAAGATCAAGGCACCCGGATGCTGCCCGCAGCCGTTGTTGACAGCATGGGGAATCTCTGACATTAATTTTCTCGACTGTCGAGAAAATTGTGAAACCACAGAGACCGTCAGCTTTTTTCCGGGCGTTTTCCCTGCATGGAGGTGTGGGGCTTCGCCCTTACCGGGAGGACATCATGAATTCTTTTGCCAAGCTTTTGGCGGGTACAGCCGTACTCGTTTCCCTGCACACCGCGGCTATCGCGGCCGATCTCGTCGTCGGCGTTTCCTGGTCGAACTTCCAGGAAGAGCGCTGGAAAACGGATGAGGCAGCCATCAAGGCAGCGCTCGACAAGGCTGGTGCGAAATACATCTCCGCCGATGCGCAATCATCCGCCGCAAAGCAGCTGACCGACGTGGAATCGCTGATCTCGCAGGGCGCCAACGCGCTGATCATTCTGGCGCAGGATAGCGACGCGATTGGCCCGGCTGTTGAAAAGGCCGTTGCCGAGGGCATTCCGGTCGTGGGTTACGACCGCCTGATCGAAAACCAGAACGCTTTCTACATCACCTTCGACAACAAGGAAGTCGGCCGTCTGCAGGCTGCCGAAGTCTTCAAGGTGAAGCCGGAAGGCAATTACGTCTTCATCAAGGGCTCTTCTTCCGATCCGAATGCGGACTTCCTGTTCGCCGGTCAGCAGGAAGTGCTGAAGGCGGCCATTGACGGCGGCAAGATCAAGAATGTCGGCGAAGCCTATACCGATGGCTGGAAGCCGGAAAATGCCCAGAAGAACATGGAACAGTTCCTGACCAAGAATAATAACAAGGTCGATGCCGTCGTCGCCTCGAATGACGGCACGGCCGGCGGTGCAATCGCCGCTCTTGCCGCGCAGGGCATGGCCGGTTCGGTTCCCGTTTCCGGTCAGGATGCCGACTTCGCCGCGCTCAACCGCGTAGCACTCGGCACGCAGACGGTATCGGTCTGGAAAGACAGTCGCGAACTCGGCAAGGAAGCAGCCGGTATCGCACTGGAACTGGCCGGCGGCAAGAAGATGACGGAAATCAAGGGCGTGACCACCTTTGATGGCGGTCCGAAGAAAGTGGCGATGCAATCGGTCTTCCTCAAGCCGATCGCCATCACCAGAGACAATCTGAACGTCGTCATCGACGCCGGCTGGATCAAGAAGGAAACGGCCTGCCAGGGTGTGAAGGCCGGAACCGTCAAAGCCTGCGATTGATCGAATAGGTCGCGGTTCGGGCGCTGCGCCATGGTTCATGGCGCGGCGCCTTTTAGAGCATTTCCAGGGAAAGTGGGCCCCGGTTTTCCGTTCGGAAATGCGCAAAACAAAGAGTTAGAGCATTTCCAGGAAAAGTGGAGCCCGGTTTTCCGTCCGGAAATGTGCCAGAACAAAGCGTTGGAGCGTTTTCGCGATTCAGGGAAAAGCGAAAGCGCTCCAAGATGTGAGGAGCACCGGCAGTACATGGCCGATATGACCCAATCCAATTCCACAGCGTCGCAAAAGACGGAAAAGACAGGCTCGATAACGCGCTTCATCAGTGCCACCGAGCTGGATACCAGACTGCTCGGCATGGTCGGCGCGCTTCTTCTGATCTGGATCGGATTTCATATCCTGTCCGGCGGCCTGTTCCTGACGCCGCGAAACCTCTGGAACCTCTCGGTGCAGACCGCCTCCGTCGCTGTCATGGCAACCGGCATGGTGCTTGTTATCGTCACCCGCAATATCGATCTGTCGGTCGGGTCGATCCTCGGTTTTTCCGGCATGATCATGGGTGTCATGCAGGCGGAAATCCTGCCGCAGATACTCGGTTTCGAACATTGGGCGACATGGATCGTCACGCTTCTCACCGGCATTCTCGTTGGCGGCGCGATCGGCATGTTGCAGGGCTCCATCGTCGCCTTCCTCAACGTGCCGTCCTTCATCGTCACGCTTGGTGGCCTGCTGGTCTGGCGCGGCGGCACGTGGTTCATCACCAGCGGCCGCACCGTGGCGCCGATGGATTCCACCTTCCGCCTGATGGGCGGCGGCACCAGCGGTTCGATCGGCGCGACATGGAGCTGGATCGCAGCCGTCGTCGCCTGTGTCGCCATTGTGGCGGCCATCCTCAATTCCCGCCACCAGCGCCGCCGTTTCGGCTTTCCATTGCGGCCGGTCTGGGCGGAATATTTTCTGGTGGCGCTCGGCTGCCTCGTCGTTATCGGCTTCGTAACCGTGGTTAACAGCTACCCATGGCCGGTGAACATCGCCCGCAACTATGCCGATGCCAATGGTATCGCCTGGCCTGAAGGCGGTCTGTTCATTTCGCACGGTATCGCCATTCCGGTGCTGATGGCGCTTGCCGTCGGTGCGGTCATGACCTTCATCGCCACACGGCTGCGTTTCGGCCGTTATGTCTTCGCCATCGGCGGTAACCCGGAAGCAGCCGAACTCGCCGGCATCAAGACCCGCTGGGTGACGGTAAAGATCTTCACGCTGATGGGCGTTCTGTGCGCCATCGCCGCGGCGATTTCGACCGCCCGCCTCAACGCGGCCACCAATGCCCAGGGCGAACTGGATGAGCTTTACACCATCGCGGCGGCCGTCATCGGCGGCACCTCGCTTGCCGGCGGTGTCGGCACCATAGCGGGCGCGATGCTCGGCGCGCTCGTCATGCAATCGCTGCAATCCGGCATGGTGCTGGTGGGCATCGATACGCCCTTCCAGCGCATCGTCGTCGGTGTGGTCCTGGTCGTCGCCGTCTGGCTCGACACCATCTACCGCGCCCGCGCCAAGTAAGAACCGAGGAGAACTCCTATGACGGACCAAGTCACGCCCCTCGTGGAAATGCGCAATATTTCCATTTCCTTCGGCGGCATCCATGCGGTGGAAAACGCCTCTGTCGATCTTTTCCCCGGTGAGGTGGTCGCCCTTCTCGGCCACAACGGCGCGGGCAAATCGACCCTTATCAAAATCCTCTCCGGCGCCTATCGGCGCGATGGCGGCGATATCCTCATCAATGGCGAGGATGCCGATATCCGCAATCCCCGCGACGCCAAGAAATACGGTATCGAGACCATCTACCAGACGCTGGCCGTGGCCGACAATGTCGATGCGGCCGCCAATCTTTATCTCGGCCGCGAGCTGAAGACGAAATGGGGCACGCTTGACGATGTCGCCATGGAGGCTTCCGCCCGCGAGGTGATGGGGCGTCTCAACCCGAATTTCCGGCGGTTCAAGGAACCGGTGAAGGCACTGTCCGGCGGCCAGCGGCAATCCGTCGCCATTGCCCGCGCCATTCTTTTCGATGCCCGCATCCTCATCATGGACGAGCCGACCGCCGCACTCGGGCCGCAGGAAACGGCGCAGGTGGGCGATCTGGTCAAGGAGCTGAAACGGCAGGGCATCGGCATCTTCCTCATCAGCCACGATATTCACGACGTTTTCGATCTGGCCGACAGGGTCTTCGTGATGAAGAACGGCAAGGTGGTGGGCCATGCCCGCACGCAGGATGTCACCAAGGACGAGGTGCTTGGCATGATCATTCTGGGCAAGGTGCCGGCGGGTGCTGTGCCGGGCCCCGGTGCGGTCGTATCCTGAATTCAGTGAAATAAAGATATAAAGATTTCTTTATGTCTATTGACATTGTGACGCCCGTGGTGAGAAATGCGGGTGTCATGGTTCTCCGGGCTTGTTTGTTCGATTCCGGAGCTAAGAGGGAATCCGGTGCGCCGACGATTGGCAAGACCGGAGCTGCCCCCGCAACTGTAAGCGGCGAGCCTTTGTCCAACACGTCACTGGGATAAACCCCGGGAAGACGGGCAAAGGCGACGACCCGTAAGCCAGGAGACCTGCCAGGACAAAATAACGTCCACGGGCGGGGTGTCCCGGTGGTTGCTGCAATGGTCCGGCACAGGCCGGGCCTGCACGCGTCCGCTTTACCCATGCCCCCACAACCAAATGGGGTATGACAATGCCAGACAAGACCATTCCAGTCGCATCGCTCGGTTTTCCGAGGATCGGACGCCATCGTGAACTGAAGTTCGCGCTTGAAGGCTTCTGGTCCGGCAAGATTTCCGAGACGGAACTGCTCGAAACAGCTGCCCGGCTGCGCGCCGAAAACTGGGCGCTTCAGCAGCAAAAGGGGATTACCCATATCCCTTCCAATGATTTCTCCCTCTACGACCATGTTCTTGATACGGCCGTGATGGTGGGTGCCATTCCCTCGGTTTACGAATGGACGGGTGGAGATGTCTCCCTGTCGACCTATTTCGCCATGGCGCGCGGCAGCCAGAGCGAAGCCCATGCGGATTGCGGCCACGCTCACGGGCAAAATGCCCGTCACGGTCAGGGCGTTCCGGCGCTGGAAATGACCAAGTGGTTCGATACGAATTATCATTACATGGTGCCGGAGGTTTCCGGGGATCAGCATTTCGTGCTCACCTCGCAAAAGCCCGTCGAGCATTTCCTTGAGGCGAAGGCGCTTGGCATTCACACTCGTCCCGTTATCCTCGGACCGGTCACCTTCCTGAAGCTCGCCAAGGCGCGGGAGGCCGCGTTCAAGCCGCTCGATCTGCTGGCGAAGCTGCTGCCGGTTTATGCAGAATTGCTGCGCCGCCTGCAGGCCGCCGGTGCCGACTGGGTGCAGATTGACGAACCGGTTGCGGTGCTGGATCTTTCCGAAGGTGAGCGCCATGCGCTTGCCGTCGCCTATCAGGCCCTGTCGAAAGCCGCGCCGGACCTGAAAATCATGCTCGCCACCTATTTCGGTGGGCTCGAGGACAATCTCGAAGCTGTCACGGCGCTGCCGGTTGCGGGCCTTCATGTCGATCTGGTGCGAGCACCCGGCGCATTCGAGGCGGTGCTGAAGGCGTTGCCCGCCGGCCGGGTCCTCTCCCTCGGCGTTATTGATGGTCGCAACATCTGGCGTGCCGATCTTGCCGCAATCGTCACGCGGCTGGAGGTGGCCATTGCCGCGCGGGGTCTGGAAGCGTTTCAAATCGCGCCTTCCTGCTCGCTGCTGCATGTTCCGGTCGATCTCGAACTGGAAACCGGCCTCGACGCCGATCTGAAAAGCTGGCTTTCCTTCGCCACCCAGAAGCTCGATGAGCTTGCCACGCTTGGCAAGGCTCTAGGTGAGGGCAAGGCCACTGTTGCGGCGGAACTGGAGGCTGCCTCGAAAGCGGTTGCCGCACGCGCATCCTCACCAAAGGTGACGGATGCCACCGTACAAAAGCGTATCGCAACGATTGGCGAGGCCGACAGGAAACGGGTGAGCCCGTTTGCCGAGCGCCAGAAGGTGCAGTCACAGGCCATTGCGCTGCCGCTTTTCCCGACGACGACCATCGGTTCCTTCCCGCAGACGCCAGAGGTGCGCAAGGCCCGCTCCGCACATTCGAAGGGCGCCCTGACCGATGCGCAATACGAAGGCTTCCTGCAGAAGGAAACCGAAGCAACCATTCGCTGGCAGGAGGAAATCGGCCTTGATGTTCTCGTCCACGGTGAGTTCGAGCGCAACGACATGGTGCAATATTTCGGCGAACAGCTTTCCGGCTTCGCCTTCACCCGGCATGCATGGGTGCAGAGTTACGGCTCGCGTTACGTCCGCCCGCCTATCATCTTCGGTGATGTGGCGCGGCCGAAACCCATGACGGTTCGCTGGTGGGAATATTCGCAGTCACTCACTGATAAGCCCGTCAAGGGCATGTTGACCGGCCCGGTGACGATCCTCAACTGGTCTTTCGTGCGCGATGATATCGCAAGAAGCCTGACGTGCCGGCAGATCGCGCTCGCCATTCGCGATGAGGTCAATGATCTCGAGGCTGCCGGTGCGCAGATGATCCAGATCGACGAGGCAGCTCTTCGTGAAGGTTTGCCGCTGCGCCACCGGGACTGGCAGGATTATCTTGGCTGGGCCGTGGAGTGCTTCCGCATTTGCTCGAGCGGTGTGGACGACCGGACGCAGGTGCACACCCATATGTGCTATTCCGAATTCAACCAGATCATCGACGCGATCGCGGCGATGGACGCCGACGTGATCTCCATCGAGACGTCACGCTCGAAGATGGAACTGCTGGATGCCTTCCGGACCTACAAATATCCGAACCAGATCGGTCCCGGCGTTTACGACATCCATTCGCCGCGCGTGCCGGCCGTGGGCGAGATGGTCGATCTTCTGGCGCTGGCGCGGCAACGGCTTGACGACCGGCAACTCTGGATCAATCCCGATTGCGGCCTGAAAACCCGTAAATGGGAGGAGGTCAGGCCGGCGCTCGTCAACATGGTTGCGGCCGCCGTGGAACTTCGGCGAACGGTATCCTGATAATGGACGAGGCCCGGCGAAAGACCGGGCCTCGATCATCATTTGCGATGAAATCCCTTGGGAGGGGTTATGCGAATATCCGCAGACGCAGGATGCGCCGATTAACCTTGGATGGCCCCGGCTGGAGGACGGTGCGGGGTACACCCTGTCTCGCGCATCGATGCGGCTGTGGACATGAAATTGCTCAATGCAGATCGGCCTGGGCGAAAGCACCGGCATTCAGCTCTACGGCTGCGGGCGGCAGGCCGTGCTGATTGATATCCTGGGCCAGCGACAACAGCGCCATTTCCAGGAAATAGGTCGACATGCCCAGTTCCATGGATTTCGAGCGCTGGCAAAGATAGGAAACCATCCTTCCAAGCGCCAGAATCTCGTCTGCATTGTCCTGTTCAAGTATTACTGTGGTAGACGCCGCCATGCTTCCCTCTCGACAATCGACAGTATGAAAACGCGCTGATGCCGCGTTATTCATTTTCGACCATATCGAGCGTCACGCGAGCGTCACACCTGCGTTACTCGTCGTTTTTCTTTTCCGGCGCGGATGTGTTTTCCGCCGTTTCGGTTGCGGCGAGCGACGTCACGAGGGCGACGATGCTGCGGCGAACGCTTGCGCTCTTGATTCGCGAAAAGGCCTGATTGAGCGAAAATCCTTCATTCGAAGCGACAAAGGACTGCATGGCGTTTATCGAGCCGATGGCCGGATTGTCGTTTCCGACATCGGGCGTGGCATTGGCGAAAAGCGAGCTGACGTCGACACCGAGAACCGATGCAATGGCCTGCAGACGCGATGCACCAACGCGATTGGCGCCTTTTTCGTATTTCTGGACCTGCTGAAAGGTAATGCCGAGCCGGCCGGCCAGAGCGCTCTGGCTCATGCCGAGCGACTTGCGTCGCATTCTGATCTGGGTTCCCACATGCACGTCGATCGGGCTGGGAAGTTTGGGCTGCATAATAAATTCCTCCATGGGTGAGGGTCTTAAATCGGATAATTATCAATTAATATTGTTGAAGGTAGACATTCAACACAATTTCCACGGGTAATATGAACCTTTGTTGACAAGATAACGCGGTTTTTACAGTGGCGGGACACGCGCCGGAGCCCGGCGCATAACCTTTGTAGCGCAACGCAACGCCCCGTTGCGGCTTGCAAGATGGCTCCATCCGGCTACGCCAATGGGATCAAAACCGAGCCCTTTCCAGATTTTCCGGTTCTCTTCATCGAACCATTCAAGCGTCTCCCTGTCGCCGAAATGGGGCAGCCAGACGAATGGCTGTATTTGACCCGGGCGTACGACATTTTCAAGAATGACATTGTTGTAAAGTCGCGGGATGCATTTGTTGCTGTCGATGGCCGGTGAAACGGGAATGGGATTTCGCGCTATCGCGAACCCTTGCCGGACGAGCGAAAGCACCGAAGCATCGAGTTTTTGTTTGAGATCGCTGACTACACGGGCGCTGCATCCCCCATGCGCCATGGGGTCGGCGACCAGAAGCAGCGGGCGGCCGTCCCGCCTGAGACCGGTGACGGAAACGAACTGGTCAACATGGAAGCCGCATTGGTGCATTTTCCCGTCGGGCATGGTCGAAGGGGGTGATTTTACAGGGGAAAGGCCGGCTGGGGCGGCAGAGGCGCCCAGATCTTCCGGCCGATATCCGAAACTGTATAGCGTCCTGCCATCGAGAGCCTGTATCCTTTGTTGCTGTTGCAAATGCCCGGCGGGGCGACCACCGGTCCCGCCGCCCTGCAGGCTTGAGTGACCCACCAGTCGAAAATCCGGACCGACCAGCTGGTTGCCACCATCCAGAAGGATGTCCGAAGCGGCGGTCGCGAGCCCGAAACGATTGGCGAGTGCGTCGGCACAGGGGTTTCCCCTCGCTGAAACCAGTTCAGTCGTAGCGCCATCGCTCCCGGCCCGGACATGGAATACATCCTGTATCCACGGATGCGCGATGTTGCCGTTTGCATCGAGGGCAAGCAGCTCAGTGGTGCAGGTGATCGCAAGCCCGCCAAGCCAGTGCCGCGCGGATGGAATGCAGGCCCGGTCGATGACGATGACGGCTATTATCTCGCGGGGCAGGGCCGAAAGCAGGTTTCCGAGGGGAATGAGCGGTGAAACGTCTTCTCTGTCGTTGCCATCTGTAAAAAAAGCTGTCGGGAGCGCGAATGCGATTGTGTGGATCAGTGCGCCACAATCGGGAACGAGGGACGGGAACCGGGCAGCCGTCACGGCGTATTTTCCCCCGCCATGCGCCGCGCTGCCAATTGCTGAAAAAACACGGTGTTCTGGAATTTCCACGATGTCGGTGGCGGGCTCGGCAGGTCTCCCGTATCGAGCATCGCCAGCAGTCTGGCTGCGTCGTTTCTTTTTAAGGAAACCGCCTCTTTCGCCAGCATATTCGCGAATTCCAAGCCAAGCCGTGCTTCGGCGGCGATGGTGCGCCATGTTCTGCGGGTGAAATGCAGCTGTCGGGCGGCGCGCAGCAGGGTGCCGTGTTCTTCCGGCGTGACTTTATCGTGGCATGCCTGCAGCGTGGCTTCGGTATCGACCAGTGCGATCGTCAGCGGGCGATAACCGAGTTCAGCCGGCGCATGGCTCACCGCCACATCCGCATCGGAAAAACGCTGCCCGTCGCGATAGGACTCGAAGATGTCGCCGATACCGATCATGCCGAAGGCGGCGCATTCCGCCGCCCTCAGGGCGCCCATGCTGGCGGCGCCGAGAATGGTGACGCCGGATGACAGGGCATGCAGGATTTCCTTGTGCCAGACGGCGGCGCAATCGCCATAAAGGCCGTCAATCAGGCCGATTGTTCGGGCACCCTGCTGCACCGCATCGAAAATATCGCCGCAGGCAGCCGGCCCGCGCAGATCGACTTCCGGGATTTCTTCGCCTGCGATGCCGTGGATGGAAGGACCTGCAAAAACCACGGTCGTCATCGAAGGTCTCCGGCACTGAGGAAATGATCGAGCGTTCGTGGCGAAATATTCTGCAGGCCACCGCTGGTCGGGGTGAGGCCGCTTGCCAGAACCCGCACGACATGGAGGCCTTCAACACCCGTTTCCAGCGTAAAGACATGAATATCGTCGATCCCCGCGTCGAAAAGGCGTTGTGCAAGCAGGCGCCAGGGCGGCAGAGTTTGATCGCCCTGTGCAAGATCAAGCCGCACCGGGGTCCGTTCCACCGGTTGCCGGCCGGACGCGGGCGCGATCAACATCTCCCGCTGGTAACGCAGCGGAGAGAGATCGTCCCTGGCGCCGCTGATATCCGTCAGCCGCGACTGGATCGCTTCGAGCAGCGCCGCAACGGCGGCGTCATAGGTTCCGGGCCGGCAGGCAGCACCCGCCGCGCTGCGGGTTGCGGGCCCGTCCTGCGCGTTGACGGAGCGGGGAAGGCTTGCGATCACCACCGGCACGCCAAGTGCATTCGTCATGTCGAAGAAGGACGGCGTCAGATCAATGTGCGAAAGCCGTTGGACAAGGCTGTCGAAGGATGCATCGACACCGGCCGGAAACGCGACCGGCTCCGGCACGATCGTTCGGGTTTCGAAGGTGTCGACGAGAAAACAGGCGTCGTTTTCGATGAGTTCGAGCAGGGCGTGGAAAACCGCATGGTCATGGTCAAACCCCGCCGCGAGACCTTGCGAACTCATCAGGAAGGCGTGCCGGTCCCAGGGGAAATCCGTGCGGAAATCCATGCCGATAAGTTCGTAGGGCGCGAATACGTCACGCTGCTGGCGAACGGATATTCCTTTCACCCAGGCACGCTCGCGCCGCACATCGAGCCGGTCGGGATCGACACGGCCGATGGTCTCGAACGGGACGAGGGGAATGCCTTTTTCCCGCAGGTCCTGAAGGGAGCCAAAGGTGGAGAGATGTTTGCGGGTATCTTCGGCGACCGCGCCTTCTATCGCTTCCATGATCGCCGAGAGCCGGGCCTGTTCCGCAACAAGTCCCTTGCCCTGCGAAACCGAAAGCCCGCGTGAATTGGGGCGCACCGCAAACCAGACGGGTATGCCGATAATGTCGAGATCGGTCACATCGCCGACACGGGTAATCCCGAACCGCCGCAGCAGTTCGGGATCGAAGAACGAAGCGTCTGCATGTCCTGAGGCCGCTGTCACTGATATGGGAGCGCCGCCAGCGGTCAAGGCTGCGTAACCGCGATCAGGGTGCAGTGTTGGCGTCGTCGGCAAGGATGGCGTCGAACAGTTCGCCGGTGACGGAGCCTGCCGGTCCAACCGCCTTCAGCGCCGCGCCGATCGGTGCCTGCACCATGCGGTTGAAGTCCCAGCCGGCGTCACTCACTTCGCCGATGAAGGCGAAATCGGCTTCGGAAACCACCGCTCCGCCGGAGACGAGGGCTTCGATGCCCTGGATCTGGACCTGGTCCAGCTCGGCCTCGGGCTTGCCATCCTGGCGAACGAGCATGGCTTTTGCCGCAGCCGCGACGCGTGCATAGCCATCCACGCCCGGGTGGCTGGCTTCATAGGCCGCAATCGTTTCATGCGATACGGATGCGACCCGGAGCGGCGCCGTGCGAATGAAAAGAACGCCGAAGCCCTTTTTTCCGACAATGAAGAAATGTGAGGACATATTATCTCCTATTTGATCCCAGCTAATCGAAGTGCGTGATAGAATTTTTCATTCGCTATCGGGTCACGGTCTGGAGACAGGCTGCTGATCTCCCTCGCCGTCATACCCGGATAGTTTTCCTGAAGCCTGCCGCCGGCTTCCCGGGCGGCGGTCAAATCACCATGGAGCGCGTGGCTTGCGGTCAGCACCCGCAGGGCCGGCTCGTCATTTTCCATTCGCCCGCACAATTCCACCGCCGCGCCGTAATCCTCACGCTTGAAGGCGATGCTGGCGCCCGCCCACCAGTAGATATCGGGTGCGAGCGGATTGAGATCGATCGCCTGCTGGAACTTTCCCCAGGCGGTTTCGGCATCGCCGAAATGGGCAAGCGCATCGGCATGCTGGAGCAGGAGGTCGGCCGAGTTGGGGGCGAGCGCCTCCGCCTCGAAGAATTTTTCGGCGGATATGTCGAAATCCCGCTGGTAAAGCGCCACCACCGCGCACATCCAGTGGCCGACGCCGAGGGCGGGGTCGATCTCCACGGAGGCGTCCGCTTCCGCCTTGGCGCGGTGCAGCAGGTGCGGATCGTTGCCGCCCAGCATCAGCCATTCCAGCTGCAGGCTCTGGGCCACCCGGGCACGGGCGACGGCCATGCTGTGATCGAGGTCGACGGCCTTGCGGAACATCGAACGGGCCCTGCGCAGGAGCGGCAGGTCGCATTTGCCGCGCAAAAGCTGCTGGCCTTCCAGCAATTGCCGGTAGGCCTCGCCGCTGTGGTTGCGGTCTGGTTCCACCTGAAGCCGCTCGATCTCGCGGGCAAGCGCCGCCGCCACCTGCTTGGAGAGCAGGCGGAAGGCGGCGTGGATGTGCCGCTCGGTGAGGATCACTTCCAGCGACCAGACGATCTCGCCGGTCTCTTCCTCTATCAGCGCCACCGACATGCGGGCGTCGTCGAAGACCGACGACATGATCCGGTAATCGGCCCGCAGCATGGCGTAACCATCGTCTGTCCGGCTGCTGGAAAGGGCGAAGGTGCTGTGCGGCGAAAGAACGGTGAAGGTGCGGTAACGCACCAGGCTGTTGGCGACATCCTCGACAAAGGCGTGCATGACGGGTGATGCCGGCAGCCCGTCCACCCGCGCCGGAAGACCGAAGGCGACACGCGGTTTTGCCGTGGTTTTTCGCCGGCTGCCTTCGTCCGGCTCGGCGGGGGTGGTTATCGTCGAGGCGAGGCTCTGTATCCGCCGCCTCAGCGCCACGGTCTCCGGCTCCGGTGAGCCTGCTTCCTGGCGGAGCTGCTCCAGCAAAAGCTGGAACATGCCCTCGCTGGCGCTGATATTACCGACGCGCGCATAGGCGGCCATGGCGGCGCGGTAGGTTTCCTCGCGCTCCGGCTCGATCTTGCGCGCGCATTCGGCAAGTCTTGCAATATCGTTGGAGCTGGCGCGGCCGAAACGTGTGAGTTCCTCCAGAAGCTGCGTGTAGCTTGAGAAGAACAGGTCCTTGAGGCGCCGCCGTTCAGACAGCAGCCAGAGGTAGAGGTGATCCTGCCCGGCATCCAGCCCGTCCAGCAGGTCGCCGCCGAATTCGAGCAGCGCCTGCAGCCGCCGCATCGGGTCTTCGGCTCTTGCGCCGGCAAGGAAGATCGCAAGGTCGGTCCGCTGCGCCAGCTTTCCGGCCTTGAGGTCGTTTCCTTCGGTCAGAAGAATGGCTTCGTCTTCATTGGGCAATTTCTGGAGACGCAGGATCAGCTGGCGCAAATTGCCGAGCGCCCGTTTCTGCTCGACATTTTCCCACAGGAGCGAAGCGGCGTTCTGGCGGGAAAGCGACTGGTTGGGGGCGAGAATGAGGGCGGCTATCAGGGCAAAGCCCTTTGACGGGAAAAACGCTTCCCGCACCGCGTCACAACGCGGGGTGCCAAAAAGCCGGATCGGTATCAGTTCAGCGTTCCCAGCCACTTTCGTCCCCTCATGAATCATCATCTAGCACGTGTCCGGGAAATTGAAAGTCATCATAGCCTTCCATTTGACGCTGGTGTGACGCGGCATGCCTATTGTCGCAGACAGAAGCATGAAGGGCGGGTGGAAAACAGCGGACATGCAGCGCGCAGGCATCGGGAATTTTCGAAAGTGATAGCGTTCAACGGAAGCTACATGGCGTTCGAGCCACGTATCGAACCTTACCAGCGTGCCGACGATGTCGGATATGCGGTCAGCGAGTTCATGTGGTTCAAGGGGCGTCCGTTCTATCCGATCTCGGCGCTGGTTCATGCGAAGGTTGCCCATGCCAGGTTGTCGGCGGAAAAGTGTGATGACCAGGACGAGGACAATCTGGATATTCTCTTCCGCATGCCGGTGGTGGCGGGCGGGCATTTTTTCGAAATCGTCCTGCGCTCGAACGAGGGCACCTCTTACGGTGGCTGGCTGTGGGGAGAGGAACTGGAAATCCTGAACGAATTCGTCAACGGCTATCGCGTTCTGGCGGGTAAATTCGAGGGCAGGCTGATCCGGTTCGAATATTCCAGACGGTTTCAGCGCTACCGGACCATGGAGCCGCTTCCCGTCGAGAAATCGGTTTTCCTGATTCAGCGGGAGGCCAAGCCCTACGCTGTCAGGCGTGATTTGCCGGCAGGTCCGGCTCGGTGATTGCATAGGGTGCTTTTGCGTTCACGGGGGACGCGGGGGCACGGGGGAATACCTGGTCGATCGGTGCGGCGTGACCGGGCACGTATCGGCGGCATGCCCGGGCAAGCCACGGCTTTGTCCGGTGTCACTGGTGAATATTTTTATTTTTATTATGTGGAAAATTATGATGCCCAATCGAGGTAACATGCGTAACAGGCGGGCGTCATCACAGCTTCTGGCGGTGAATGGCGTCTCCGGCGACGATGCGCTTTCCCCTGCGGAAAGCGTCGACGCCGAACCGCGTGCATCGATCCGCAGCGACAGGATTTATGTCGTCAGCGAGCCGGATTCCACGGTGTCGTCGCCATCCCTGGTACGGGATGGCGGGGGCAGGGAAGAGCCACCGGGCAGGACCGAGATCAGCAGGGTCGTTGACGCCGATATCAGGGTCGCGAAATGGGCCTGGGCGGCGCTGGCGGTCGCACATTGCTGGCTGATCTATTTCATGGTGAACAATCTCGGCTGAGGCCTTGCCGGCCAAATGCTTCCACCGTCAGCCCAGCTCGCTGATGCCGTGCAGGATCATCGCTGCCGCACCGAAGGCCACGGGGTCCGTGGCAACGACTTCCGGCAGCAGGACCTGCGGCTGAATGACCTGTGAGCCGTTGAACGGGTCCGACCATTCGTAATCCAGCCATTGCACCAGTTTCTCGCGAACGATTTTCGGCAGGGTGCCGCCGACATAAATGGCGGTGGGCGCGAGCACGGCGCTGACGGCGAAACCAAGGCGAGCAACCTGCGGCCCGGCCCGGCCCAGCCATGCATCGAGCACTTCGGCATTGT
Source organism: Rhizobium rhizogenes (assembly GCF_002005205.3). The sequence continues at coordinate 1,651,005 of NZ_CP019702.2, forward strand.
GTGACAGATACTCCGTCCAGACATCGGGTGCCCGCCCGGAGGGTTTTTCGCCCACATGTTCAAGGCACCAGGCCGCCAGATCTTCGAAGGAGGGACGGGAGCCTCCACGGCCGCGCAGGGCGCCGATCTCGCCGGCATTGCCGAGATAACCGCGGTAGAGTTCGTTCCTGATGATGATGCCGCCACCGATGCCTTCGGACAGGTAGAGATAGGCGAAGTTCGCGTGTCCCGCCTTGTTGCCGAGTGTGAGTTCGCCCATCGCGGCCGCATTGGCGTCGTTCTCGATGATCACCGGGCAGCGAAGCGCGTCGCGCAGCATGGTTGAAAGATCGGAACCCGCCCAGGAAATCACCTCCTCGGCAAGGTCGAGCGACATTGCCTGCTTGCGAAAGCGGGTGGGCATGGCAATCGCGGCGCCGATCAGGTCACCCCGGTCGATGGCATTTTTCGAAAGCAGTGCCTCGGAACCGTCCTGAAGCGCGCGCTGGACGTAGGAAAAGGCGTCGTAGGAACCGCGCATCTGCAACTCGCCGACGATTTCCCCGCCGAAGTTCAGCAGGGTCAGCATCACCGAATAGCGATTGGCATGGGCGCCGAGCGCGTAGCCGACAGTTTTCCTGAGCGTGAGATCAATATGCGGTGCGCCGCGGCCTTCCTGCCGGCGCGCGCCTTCCTCGATAATGCCGCGTTCAAGCAGGTTGCGCGTCATCATGCTGACGGCGGCCGGCGTTACGCTGCAATGTTCGGCAAGTTCGACCCGCGAGGCCGAGCCCTTGCGCCGGATATAGCCAAGGAGCGCACCCTGTGTCGCGCCGATACCCGAAAGCCCGCCGTTTCTTTTCTCAGCCAAAGTTCAACTCTCCCCGCTTTGACATCGGGAATGTCATAAAGCTGTAAATTAAGCAACTTAATTAAATAATCAGTTTCAACGGGAATGGATCACATGTTCAAGTCTCTCTCCTTGGCGGCCACGGTGGCGCTCGGTGCGCTTTTGCCGGCCGTTGCCTTTGCCGAAGACATCAACATCAAGCTCTGGACGCTGGCCGACAAGAATGCGCCTGCCCGCATCACCAATATCGAGGCGGCCGCCGGCATCATGAACGCGCAGTTCAAGGCCGCCGGTGTCGACAAGCGTATCGTCATCGATACGAACAACAGCAGCGTGCAGGGCTGGGATGGCTTTGCGCTCGATACGCTGAAGGCGTTTTCGGTAGGGCAGGGGCCGGATATCTACATTCTGCCGCATGAATGGATCGGCCAGTTCGCGCAGGACGGTTATGCGATGGCGATGGAAGACAGGATCGCCGCCGCTCCCTGGGTCTATGGCGATATCCTGCCGGTCCTGTGGGAATCGGCCAAGGCCACCGACGGCAAGATTTATGGCATCCCACAGGACGCCGAAATCCGCATGTTCTTTTACAACAAGGACATGCTGCGCAAGATCGGCAAGGACGAGGCTTTCATCGAGAGCCTGCCGGCCAGGGTCGACGCCGGAGAATTCACGCTCGACGATCTGACCGCGCTGTCGAAGGAAGTGGTCGACGGCAAGGCGGCGCAATATGGCATGCTGCATCGTCCGAATGTCGGTATCGACTATCTGATGGTGTTCCAGTCCTATGGCGTGAAGTTCATGGACGAAAAGACCGGCAAACTGGTTTTCCCCAAGGCGGAGATGGTCAAGGCCCTCGGCTGGTATGAGCGCAACGCCAAGCAGGGCGTTACTCCGGTCGACAATACCGCCATGAGCTGGGAGGCGATCCAGACTGCCTTCAAGCAGGAAAAGGCTTTCATCTTCCATCAGGGTGTGTGGGCAGTTGCCTGGCAGGTGGGCGACAAGAACGGCGCCACCTGGCCAACCGATGGTGCGGGATATTTCAACAAGATCGGCTGGATTTCCGCGCCGGCAGCCGAAAAGGGTGGCAAACCGGCCAACCTGTCACATCCGCTGCTCTACACGCTCAACCCGAAGAGCGCCAACGCCGACCTCGCCGCCGATCTCGTGGCGCTGGCGACATTGCCCTATTTCAACAATGAGCATGCCGTCACCTCCTATCACACGGCCATCAGCAACGCGCAGACCGCCATGCCGAAATACCGGGACAACTGGGTTCTTTCCGCCGCTTCGCCGATGATGAAGGACGCGCAGTTCGTGCCGAACCACACCAAGTTCGGCAGCTACAACAAGGTGCTGTTCAGTGGCTTGCAGGCGGTCGAGACCGGCAAGATGACGGCCGAACAGGCGGTTGATTTCATTGCCGATGAACTCGAGCTGCAATTTGGTGCGGAAATCGAAATCCGCGACGCCGCAAGCAACTGAGTTTGCCTGAAACCATGCCGCCCGGTTCCGCCGGGCGGCTTTCCTGCGTTCCCACGGATATGTCGTGATGTCTCAATTCCAGCTCAGGGCGCGCCGCCCGGCCCGGCCGATCTTTTACCTCGCGCCGGCTCTCGCTTTGCTCGGCGTGTTTTTTCTCGCGCCCATCGTCGTCAATCTGGTGATCGCCTTTACCGATATGGGCGCAAATCTGAAGGTCGGCAAATTCACGGTCGAGAATTTCCAGCGCATGGTGCAGCGTGACGTGCGCCTGCCAGTCGTGCTCCTGACGACCTTCATCTATGTTGGCGCGACGCTGTTTTTCTTCAATATCGGCCTCGGTGCGTTGCTGGCCGTCACGACGACGGCGATCCCGGACCGGATCGGCAATTTCTTCCGTGGCCTGTGGCTTTTGCCGCGCATGAGCCCGGCCGTGCTTTACGGCGTGCTCTGGATCTGGATCGCCGATCCCACCTCCTCGGGTCTGCTCAACCAGTTCCTCGGTGCGCTTGGTGCACCGGCATTGAACCTGCGCAATGATTTTCCGCTGTTTCTGGTGGTGGTGGCGAATGGTGTCGTCGGCGCATCCTTTGCCATGGTCATCCTGACATCATCGATCCGCTCGATACCCTCGCATCTCGCCAATGCCGCACGCGTTGACGGCGCCAGCGAATGGGGCGTGCTGCGCCACGTCGTCGCCCCGGCGCTTTCCGCTCCGATCCGCTTCATTACGCTCTACCAGGCGCTGTCGCTGATGACGACCTATGAATATATTCTGCTGATCACCGGCGGCGGCCCGGTTTATGATTCAACCACCTATGCGCTCTATATCTACCGGCGTGCCTTCGAAAACGGCGCTTACGCCTATGGCGCAGCACTTGCGCTCGGCCTCATGGCCATCGGCGTTGCCGTCACCCTCGTTCAATGGCGCCTCAGCAACATGCGCTCCACATTTGCTCCCGCCAAGATCGAGGTGCTGTGATGACGCTTGTGCAAACTTACACCCGGCGTGCCTCGGATACGAAACCGGACTGGGCGCGTCTTGAAAGCCGCAGCCGCGCCCATCGCGCCGGCTTTCTTCCCATCATTCTCGTGTTCCTGACGGTCGTTTCCGTTCCGGTTCTTCTGCCCTATCTCTGGCTGCTGGTGAAATCGCTGACGACATCCGACGACAATCTCAGCCGACTGGTTCTCTGGCGCAGTGGCGCGATCGCCGCCCTTGCCTATTGCGGGGCGATTGCGATTGCGTTGTTCTCAGCGCGCCTGCGCAACCCCGTGCTGCTCTGGCTGGCGCTTGCTGCTGTTGTCGCGGCGCTGGTTTTCGTGCTGGTGCTGCCGCATTTGACCATTGAGAACTATAGCTTCCTGTGGAGCCGCGATATCGAAAAGACCGGCACCACCCGCATGGCGCTGATGCCGTCCGTCTGGACCGCCATGCAGAGCTCGCTGCTGTTTGCCGCTTCCCAGACGCTGATCGTGGCGCTGGTCGCCACGCCTGCGGCCTATGCGCTGTCGCGTTTTGCCTTTGCCGGGCGTGAAAACATCCTGCGCGGGCTGCTGTTGCTGCATGCCTTTCCGGCGCTGGCGCTTACCGTCGCGATCTTCGTGCAGCTGCACTACATGGGCCTGCTCAACAACCTTTTCGGCGTCGTGCTGGTCATGAGCGCATTGGAATTGCCCTTTGCGATCTTCGTTCTCAAGGGCTTTTTCGACAATGTTCCCTGGGACATCGAGATGAGCGCCGTCACCGATGGGGCGACCCGCTTCCAGGCTTTCCGCATGGTGGTTCTGCCGCAGGTCAGAAGCGGGCTGATTGCGGTTGCCACCTTCACCTTTCTGCGGGGCTGGGAGGAGTATGTCTTCGTCCAGACCCTGCTCATCGAAAAAAGCCAGATGACGATGAGCCTCTATCTCTTCTTCGTGGCACAGGACAGCGTGGGCGTGAATTACGGCATGATCGCCGCTGTCGGCATCATTTATCTGCTGCCTGTGCTGATCATCTACATCTTCACGCAGAAATACATCACCCAGATGAGTTTCGGCGGGATCAAAGGATAATTGCCATGGCCAGGATCACCCTTAACAAAGTCACCAAAAGCTGGGGCGACACCCGGGTTCTGCAACCGATGACACTGTCCATCGAAGACGGCGAATTTGTCGCCGTTCTCGGCCCGTCCGGATGCGGAAAATCGACCACGCTTTTCCTGCTGGCCGGGCTTTATGCCCCGACCGGTGGAGAGATCGCCTTTGACGGTCACAACGTCAATCGCATCGACGCGCGCGACCGCAATGTCGGCATCGTTTTCCAGTCCTATGCGCTTTATCCCAATCTGACGGTGCGGGAGAACATCGCCTTTCCGCTGCGCTTCAAGAATGTTCCGCGTGATGAGGCCGCGCGGCGGGTGGAAGAGGCGGCGGGCCTCGTGCAGATCACCGCGCTGCTTGACCGGCGGCCGTCGCAGCTTTCCGGCGGCCAGCAGCAACGCGTGGCGCTGGCCCGGGCGCTGGTCAAGGAGCCGAATATCCTTTTGCTGGACGAGCCGCTCTCCAACCTCGATGCGACGCTGCGCATCACCATGCGGGCCGAGCTGAAAAGCCTGCAGAAGCGGCTGAAGATCACGACGCTGATCGTCACCCATGACCAGATCGAAGCGATCACCATGGCTGACAGGATCATCTGCATGAACAATGGTGCGATTGCCCAGATCGGTACGCCTGATGATCTCTATCGCCGGCCGGACAATCTGTTCGTCACCGGTTTCATCGGCACGCCGCCGATGAACCTTCTGAAGGGGCGGGCCGAGCGCGAGGAATTGCGGATCGGCGACGCTCGGCTCGGCCTCAACGCCCGTTATGATGGCGAGATCACCTTCGGATTGCGTCCCGAGGATATTGCGCTCGTCAAACCCGCCGAAGCACGGCTTGGGGGCGAGATCGTCGCCGTCGAGCCGATGGGGCGCGAGGTTTTCTATACGGTCGATACGCCCGCCGGCATCATCCACGCGCTGGAATATGGCGAGACGATAAGACACGCACCGGGTGAACGGGTCGGCCTTGCCTGCGCATCCGGCCTGACGCTGGTTTTCGACGCCGCCGGCAATCGCATTGCCGGACTGCACGTTGACCTTTCGCATCCTTCGACCATTCCGGCGCGCGCGCCGGAGCCCGTAAACTGACAGGACATTCCATGCCCAAAATCGTCTCCCACCGCGGCGCGAACCGGTTCGCACCCGAAAACACCTTCGCCGCCGCCGACCTCGCCTTGCAGCAGGGTGCTGATTACATCGAGCTTGACGTGCGTGAGAGCGCGGATGGTGTGCTCTACGTTTTTCACGACGAAACGCTCGATCGGACCACAAACGGCACGGGACCGATCGGCCATGCCCTGTCGAGCGAAATCGATGCGCTGGATGCCGGCGGCTGGTTTGGCGAAAGCTTCAAGGGGGCGGTCGTGCCGCGTCTCGATGCCTATCTGCGTCATCTGCGCGGCCGCTGCGGCGTTTATATCGAGCTGAAATATTGCGATCCCGTCAAGGTCGCTGCGCTGGTGCGGGATCTCGGCATGGTGCGCGATACGTTTTTCTTCTCCTTTTCCGAGGATATGCGCCGGGGTCTGGCTGCGGCCGCACCGGAATTTCGCAAGATGATGACGCTCGACATCGCCAAATCGCCCTCGCTGGCGGCGGCGGTGCACCATGCCTCCATCATAGAGATCACGCCGGCGCAGATGCGCAGGCCCGGTCTTGTCGAGGCATGCCGCAAGGCCGGTCTGGACGTCATGGTTTATGACGGCGGCGATGACATCGACCTTCATAATGAGATCGCATTGGCCGGAGTAGACTACGTCAATATCGACCGCCCTGACCTGTTCGATACGGCACGTCGTACCGCACGGCTGCCTGAACTCGCCTAACCCTTATCCCGTGGAGATGAAGACATGAGCAATCTGATTGGTACCGGTTTCAACGCCGGCTCGGACGACGGCGAACTGGCCACCCTTGAAAGCGATCTGCGCGCGCTGGCCGAGATTGGCTGCGACACGGTGGAAATTGCGGCGACCAGCCTCGATATGATCGCCGGTGGCCGCATCATCGAAGAGCGTGCTGACCGTTTCGTGGCGCTCGCGAAAGAGTTCGACTTCCGCTACACCGTGCATGGTCTGGTTTCGTCCAATTTCATGGACCCGGTCACCTGCCGTTACCAGATCGATGCCGCCAAGGCGCTCGCTGTCCTCTGCGACCGTATCGGTGCGGGCATCCTCGTCCAGCATAGTGGCGCGCTGCGTGCCGACCAGATTGCCGAGCGGGCCGATGCCGATGCCCGTGAGCGCGAAGCGCTGTTCGAACTTGCGGAATTCTGCAAACCCTATGGCGTGCGTATCGCGCTTGAGAACATCTTCTCCACCGAACCCGGCCAGTATCGTCAGACGCCGGCCGAGGTGGCCGAGACCGTGAAGGCTGTCGGTCACGATAATGTCGTGGCGCTGATCGATTTCAGCCATGCCTATCTCGAATCCACCTATCGTGGCCTCGACTTCCGCGAACAGCTGCGCGCCATGGCGCCCGTTGCCGGCCACCTGCATGTGCACGATTCCTTCGGTCGGCCGCAGGGCTTTTACGAGCCCTATTTCACACAGGAAAATACCGCGCTGGGTATCGGCGACCTGCACATGCCGCTCGGCTGGGGTGATATCGAGTGGGAAAGCATCTTCTCGGAACTGACTTTCCTGCCGGACACCGTGCTGATGATGGAAATCGGCCGTCGTTACCGCGCCGAGCAGCCGGCTAGCCTGGAAACGGCGCGGCACCTCATGTCGCTTTATGCCGCACGGACGCAACTTGCGGCCGAGTGAGAAGCTCGAACAGGGCACGGCCCCCAAAGGGCTGACGCCTGAAACGCCGGCAGTTCTGGACGCGACTGCCGGCGTTTTTATCAAGCGGCCCAGTCGGAAAGCGAATAGGCCCTGATATAGTCGATCATCATCTGCGAGCCGTCGCTGAAATCATCGGCCGAAGGTGTTCCCGCCATGCCGCCGACGGCGAGATTGACCACCATATACATGGGGTCGTGCATATCGTCAGGCGTATCCGTCTGGGCAACGGCGACATCATCGAAATACCAGGTGATGTGTTCGGCGTCCCACAGCACGCCGTAGGTGTGAAACCCTTCCGTGCTCGGTACGCTGACATTGTTGATGACCGATGTCTGCTCACCGGTGGCGTTGGAATGGGTGGACATGATGAGCGTATTGGGATTCTGGCCGCGCATTTCGATGACATCGAGTTCCGGCGGCCATGATCCGTCCTCCGGCAGAAGCCAGAAGGCCGGCCATGCGCCCCGGTCGGTCGGCATATCGGCTCGGATTTCGAAATAGCCATAGGTCTGGCTGAAGGAGGAATAGGTGTTCAGCATGCCGGACGTATAGTCGTAACCCTCGACCTCATCGGCGATGGATTGCGGGGTTTCGGCGGCGGTAATGGTCAGGACGCCGTTTTCGACGCTGAAGGGATTGACCTCGGACGTGCCGGCATAGGAGGGGTTGATATACCATTGCGCCTCGCCATTCGTCGTCAGCGAACTTCCCTTTTCCGGCGCCCACCAATATTTGGCGTCCCAGGTTCCCTGATCGCCATTGCGCAACGATAACGCATCGAATTCATCGGCAAAGGTCTGGGTCAGGGATGAGCGGTCGAGGCTGAGTTCGAACTGGCTGGCCTGAAGATCGTCTACGGTCGTTCCGGCCAGAACGACGGCCTCGCCATTTGAAAAATTCAGCCACAGGTCATTGCCCTGCTGCGTGGCGTTGCTGACGAGCTGGCCGAAGGATGTGATGTCATAACCGTTGAGCCGGATCGTGTCGTCGGCGCTGAAATCCATGATGAGGTCGGTGCCGTTGCCCTTGGTGAAAACGAACGTATCCGCACCGCCGCCGCCGATCAGCACATCATTGCCGGCCCCGCCATCGATTGTCTGGCTGCCCGACCCGCCGGTGATGATATTGTCGAGCGAATTCCCGAAAGCATAACGGCCGTCGCCTGTTACCCTCAGATTTTCGAAATTGTCGGGCAGGGTATAGCTCATCCATGTATCGATGGTATCGATGCCTTCCCCGGCATTTTCGACGGCGCGGTTGATGCTGGAATAAAGATAATAAATATCGTCCCCCGTGCCGCCCGCCATCGTTACATTGACGGAACTGTCGCCCCACATGGAATCATTGCCGGCTGTGCCGGCGAGCAGCGGGCCGGAACCCGTGGCGGAGAAAAATCCGGTGGAACTCCCGCTATAATAGAGTGTGTCTCCAAGCGCATTCACCACTGTCCGGGCCATTACCGTCTCCTGTCCGTTAGCGTTGGTTTCCTCACTCCTCCTGCGAGACAGCCTAACAGGGCAAAAAGCGTCCTGTTAGAGCCAGAAATTAGGGGTGCGTCTTCCAGTACGAAAGGTGCAAATTCGATATAGAAATGCACTACTCAGCTGTCGATCACCCATTTAAGCATCCGTTTTAGGTAAGCGGGCAAGGCTTCGCGTTTGCAGTCAGCGAACAGATTCTGGATCGGATAGGAAAGTAGATATTCAAAGCAAAAACTTCACGGTATTGAAGGGATTTAACATTATATCCCATGCTCTTGTGCTGTATTTTTTGATGTATATCATATTTCAGTATTTAATTCAGTTTCTAAATATTTATGCGTTAGCTATGCTTTTATTCATGCTCTTTCCCATCCGAATGAATGGTCGCTCGATGAAATGGTAAGTGATTGCGCTCAGGGCAATCGTGGAAGTAAATAAAATAGGTATGTACAAACCATTTCTTATCATTATTTGGTCGAAATTGAGAATGGAAAATATTTCCATCAATATAGGGTGGGTGATATATAGAGAATAACTTATGTATCCCATGTATATAAGAAATGGAGAGTTAAATTTGTCAAACCAAGACAGTGCTCCGATAAAGATAAATATGGCAAGGCAATGAGTGGCAATGATAGAGTTAAAGTTCTCGAATCTGACGTCATTCCCGTAAACGAAAATTACATAGTGAATATACCCCCTTAGAATTATTCCGATAATGATCGTAGTTATGACTAAAAATAACCAGATATCGAATATTCTATTAAGGTTTATTTGGTTTTTTCGGATAACAGAACCAAGAAACATAAAGCTTATAAGGATAATTTTGTCGCCGCCAGCTATCGTTTGGCCGAATATCTGCGCCATTGAAATCGCGATTGATACGCTGGCACAAAATAACGCGCCTTGACGAGCAGTTGCCAAATTAAGCGGACCGAACAACGCATATATTGCGGCAACGATCGTATAAAATATAATTTCATATGCTAAAGTCCAATAAACATCGAGAATGCGATGAGAAAGAAGTAAATCAGGTATCATTGTAATGTTTGCAAATATATCATAAATTGATACGTGGTGTCCGGCATAAAATCGTACAATTAGTGCCGCTGTGAGCGATGCCCAAAATAATGGATAAAGCCTGAAGAGGCGACTTATTATAAATCCCCGAATCGGATTTCGTGCTGGGAAGCTAAATGGAATTACATACCCACTGATTATAAAGAATAAAATAACACCAAAGCGGCCGAAATTAACATATTCACCTACAAGTATATTTTTTAGAAATACTTCTATGTATGAATTGGTGGGAATATTAGAATTATTTATGAATGAGTAAGCTGCAAAGTGGGCAAGAACGACTGAAAGAGCGGCAATGCCGCGCAATTGATCTATATTTGCAATTCGTTGTCTTTTATTCATTTTAAATACTCTTGAATTTTTTCTAAATATCTATTTTATTTATTTTGAATGTTAGTTTATAGATTTGTAGTGAATACTATTTATTTTCGATGAATTGTGGTATTAATCTAAGTTTTTTTTTCATTTGGTAATCTAGGATTTATAGATTTTTAGGGAAATTTATTAAGAATTCCGGTCTTCATGACTGCGTTTTTCAAAAATGCTCTAAAATCCAGGTCGATAAAGGTATATCCGGCGGCCAGCCCAATGTGCGCCATGAAGACGGGATTGAAATTTAATTCCTCAAACTGATAGCCGATGACGACTCCAAGGGCTGAATAGGCAAAAAAGCTGATTTTTCGTTTGCGGAAAATTGTATAGAAGAGTGCAAAGGCGCTAATAAGACAGAAGCCTATACCGGATGTATAAGCGGTCGCCAAAAAACCGTTATGAGGTGTACCGACTTTCGTCATTTTCGCTAGTTCCTGACTTCTTAAGGAATAGCCGACGCCGAATGGGTGCTCGAACATTACCTGAAATCCACTGCTAATGGTCGACCATCGTTCTTGAAGGTTATTGCTGGTATTGCTGTCATCCAGAAAACGTTTCGAAAAAGCCTGCTCGACAAAATCAAAGGCACCTAACGGCAAAATGGCGGCGATCACGAGAGCTGATAAGACGAAGCCTAAATATGTGCTCAAGAGCATTCTGACCGAAAAGTTTCTGACGTAAAAATATAAGCCAATAGCTAGAACAGCAAACACTCCAGATCTGTTAAGCGTTAGCGTGAAGCTTGCCAGATAAATGAGTAGAAACAAGGCGAACAGCGCGGGACGTCTGCGGGTTTCGGCAAGAAATGCAGCTGCGGCGCCCGCAAGGGCGAAGGCTGGACCAGCCATATTCCCCGCAGACCATATTCCTCCTGCTTTTTCGATGCGTAGAAGCATCGCGCTCATTTCACCGTTTGCTGCGGCTTCTAGCACAGCAGTCTCGTCGAACATAAAGGACAGGCCCAGAGGCGCTAACTGATCGTGAATGATTGTGTCTAGGAACAGGAGGGTCGTCACGGCAAGAAAGCCAGCAAAAGTACCCCAACAGAACATTTCGAGGAGGTTTTCTTTAAATAGAACGTAAGTGAAGAAGAGGAAGTAAATCATATAAAAATAGGTCATTGCGGTTGTGTAAAACTCACCGTCACCCCGGCCGTCGGCAAATAAAGTTGAGAGGGCAAAAAAGAACGTGAGCGGGGCGAGGTAAATCGCGATGATAAAAGAGGTAAGGCACCGGACGTATAGTACCGTTAGAACCGGTATCGTCATTAACACGAGCATGTCGGTTATATTGAGGAAGCGTAGCCCAACATTGCTGGTTACGATATTACATTGAATGAAGAATCCGATGAAAAAGACGAATATAGCCAAGAGAAGCGGCGGAATATTTACTGTTTTTGAGGGGTAGAATGGCATCGCGGCAACGAAACCCGGCAAAGAGGATCCTTGCGATGCCATTGTGTTGGCATTGTTGGTCATTTGCTGCCTGTATCTTTCGCTGATAGACCTGCTATCGCGCTGTTGAAAGTGTACCATCACTGCTAGACAGCAGTAGGATGGCGATGGATATTTGTCTTGCGGACATTACAGTTCTCATGGTTCTTCGCTGCTCAAATTGCCTTTTGGTAGGCCACCTTCGACCGAGATGATCCGCTGGATATAAAGCGGTTCGTTGGAACTGGGTGGCGTGGTGCCGAAGCCTGGAAGCATCCGCAGGTAAAATGCATAGCCATCCGGGTTGATATCGGGATCGATTGGGATTCCGTTCGCCGTCGCCCACATCCAGCCACTGTTTGCAGCTGCTACGGTGTTTGAAAATTGCAGGGCCGAGCAACTGATCGTTCGTATCGCTCCGCCGCTTTTTGCAATCAGAGTAATATAGGGCGGTCGTTGCTCTGCGTTGTTTTTATAGAGGACCGAAAAGGATATGGTTTTACCGATCATCGCCGCGGCCTCCTTGTTGCGGAAGTAACGAAACAGTGCGGCCGACTGGCTGCCATTGGCGCGTAAGGCGAGGCTGTAAGCAAAGGATGGGGAAAAGGTGGTCTCGGTGCTTTTGGTGGCGGTGCCGGGTGCGCTGAGGTTCCAGCCTGCCGGCGCGGTACCTGACCAATCGGTGAAATCTCCGTTGGCAATGAGATTTGTGGCGGGAAGCTTCGGCCAGCAAGGCGTCTGAAAGCCTATATCCGCCGCCGAAGCCAGATAGGAACCGAACAGAACCCGGGCGACAAGCTGTGAGCCGGCCTCGTTGGGATGGATGTTGTCCCGGTAAAGCGCGGCATCCTTACCCTTTGCGACAAATGCCGCATGTGTGTCCGCCAGCGTCAGATTCGGGTGGGATCGTGCCAGGTCGAGGATCGCCTGATAGACCTTGTCGTAATCCGTACTGTCCCGCCAGGGGTTCTGGGTGGTGATAAGCTGAGGAGCGCCAGGCCATTGCCATTCGGTCATGCCGAGCGGCCCGAGCAGGGCGGATCTTCCTGAACTCAGGATACCGCCCGGTGCTTCGAAACTCTGCATATTGTGCCCCTGATGCAGGATGCACAGATCGGGGCGTGGAATCCTCAGCGCTGCTGCACGCTGTTCTGCAAGCATGTAGCCCGCCATGCCGCCGGGCAGCGCCGCGAGATAGACAGTCAGCGTGGCTCCCGCGCCGGCGCGTAATGTGACCGGATCGGCATAGGCTTTCGGTCCGGTTGCGGCATTTGTCTGCCATTCCGCCCAGCGGTACAATACGACCTTCGCATCGTGCAGGTCGCCAAGCATTGTGGCGAATTGCTGGAATGGTCCCGCGTCGGCATAGGCGGTGCTGTCGCCATTCACGAAGATCGTGGCGTCCTGGCCGGCGGTCAGGCGTGCGCGCAAGGGCGAAAGCGCGTTCAGCGAAGGGACCACGGCACCCGTGTTTCCCGGAATAATGCCAAGCGTCAGGCCGATCATGCCGGCACCTCTTCCGTTGCCGGCGTATATGTGCATATCTTGGGTTTGAGCGGTGTCATCGTTCGTTCTCCTGGTCTGGCGCTAGGATAGCCCCACCACAAGGTCCGGGGAAAAAGCGTCAGGAGTGGAACGCCGAGCAGCGGCAAAATTAAACGTCATGAAATTTTCTTCAATTTTTTCTAAAATATTTAAACGAGATATTATTATTTTTATTGCGAGCGGCTAAAATATAAAGCCGCATAAAGGTTTGAATGTCGTTTTTTCTAATCGCAAGCAGATATTGCCATTCTTATACTAGATCGACGCGGGAAGATATCCCCGCCGTTGCAGCCTGCGCCGAACTTTTTCGCAGGGCGTCTCATCATGCCCGTCATTCCGGACAAATGCTTCCGCGCGGTATCCGCGCATGGCGGGTGGCAGCATGACGTCAGCTCTTTTTGTCAGCCATACCGGAGAAAAGGGCGGAGCCGAGCTTTTCCTTGCCGATCTGATCAAGGCCGGGCCGCATTCCTGGCGCGCCTGTTTTCTCAGTGGCGGTGGTGCCGCCGAGGACCTGGCGGCGGCCGGCAGACCTCCGGTCCTGCTGTCTGCCGGAGAGAAGATGCTGTCGATCCGGCGTGACTCATCGTTCGGTGCGATGGTGCGCGGTGCGGCCGACGTGGCGGCCGTTGCCTGGCAGTTGAGCCGGCAGGCGAGACACTACGATGTTATCTGCGCCAATTCGCAAAAGGCGCTTTTTGTCTGCGCGCTCGCGGCGAAACTCAGTCGCCGCCCGCTCGTCTGGATTTTGCACGATATCGTCACCGACCCTGCCTTCAGTTCCGCCAATCGCCGCGCCTCGCTGGCCTTTGCCCGCTTTTTCGCAAGGTTGGTGGCCGTCAATTCCGAGGAAACCGGCCGGGCGTTCGTTGAAGCCGGCGGCGAGGCGGACAAGGTCCGTATCGTTTACAATGGCTTCGATCCTGCAATGGCCGTGGCACACGGCCCTGACAGAGCCGCACGGCTGCGTGGCGAACTGGGCCTTGGACCGCAGCCGGTTGTCGGGCTGTTTGGCCGGCTGAGTGAGTGGAAAGGTCAGCATGTTTTCCTGGAAGCCATTGCGGCGATTGATGGCGTGCAGGCCATCATCGTCGGCGGTGCGCTTTTCGGACAGGAGGCCTATGAGGCGCGGATCCGTGAACAGGCATCCCGTCTTGGACTTGATGGTCGCGTTCGTTTTCTCGGCTTCCGTTCGGATGTGCCGGAATTGATGGCGGCTGTGGATGCCGTTGCCCATACCTCGATTGTCGCCGAACCTTTTGGCCGGGTGGTGGTCGAAGCGATGATGTGTGGCAGGCCGGTTGTCGCCACACATGGCGGCGGGGTGACCGAGATCATCCGGGATGGCGAAACAGGTCTTCTGGTGCCGCCGGGTGATGCTTCGGCGTTGGCCGCAGCGCTCGGCTGCATCCTGTCGCAACCGGCCTTGGCGGAAAGGCTGGCACAGAATGGACGGGAGGATGTGAACCGTCGGTTTTCGCTGGAGGAGACCTGCCGTTCGGTCTCTGCCTTGCTGTCGGAAGCGATATAGCACCGAGCTGATAATCGACCGGGGTGGACAATGCGGGCAATTGGAAAGAGCAGGATGCGCATTCTCGTCAACATGCCGAGCCAGCACGGCGGCAAGCCCTCCGGCGTAGCCCGTGTGACCTTCAGCCTGCTGGAGCGGCTGCTGGAGCAGACGCGGGACGACTATATCCTGCGCTCCCCCTGGGCACGGGCGCAATTGCCCGAAAACCTGCGTGACAGCCGGTTACAGCTGATTGAGACGCCGCGACCCCGTATTATGGTTTTCGATGTGCTGCGCCAGGCGGCGGTGTTGCCGGCACTTTGCCGCCGGCACGGCATCGACGTGCTGTTCAATGCCGATCCCTTCGGAAGTCCGCTCGGCGGCAGACGGCGGATTACTCTCGTTCACGACCTTTATTTCAAGACCATCCCCGAACAGATCGGCTGGCGCGCGACGCTGACGACCGATTTCATCTTTCGCTTGATGATGGCCGGTTCGGATCAGATCACCTGTGTATCCGAGGCGACGCGCAGGGATCTGGCGCGCTTTTATCCCGTCGCTGCGGGGAAAAGCATGACGATCCATTCCGACAGTACATTGAAGATCGACCTCGAGGCTCCCGACGGTGCGCGTCCGGTTGCAGGTCCCTATATACTGGCGGTCGGAAATGCGACGTCCAACAAGAATTTCGCCCTTCTTGGCAAGGCTTTTGCGCGGCTGGGCAGGACAATGCCGGACCTGCATGTCGTGCATGTCGGCCGCGATGATGCCGAGGAAATCGGCAGCATGCTGGACGACCCGGAGCTGAAGACGCGGCTGATCCGGCTTTCCGGCATAGACGACCGGCAACTGGCCGCGCTTTACCGCCACGCGGCATGTCTTTGCGTGCCTTCGACCTATGAGGGGTTCTGCCTGCCGGTGCTGGAGGCGCAGCAACTGGGATGCCCGGTCGTCTGCTCCAACCGTTCCGCCACGCCCGAAATTGCCGGCAAGGGGGCTCTTACCTTTGATCCCGCTGATCCGGACAGTCTTCTGGCAGCGCTGGAGCGGCTTTTCCGCGAGCCGGCTCTGGCAGACTCTCTTCGTGAGGCTGGTTATGAAAACCGTGCGTTATATTCATGGCAGAAGGCGGCAGACAGCTATGCGCAGCTTTTTCATGAAAAGGTGTGAGTAGGCCACGCTTCGTTGTCGAGGCAAAAGAAAATCGGCTGACTTCCCGGCGTGTCGCCACCATGACTCAGGACATGTGTTAGCCAGTTGAGGGACTGGGCTTAGCGAGAAAACGCGTGAAGGATCCACGCAGTGATTTGTTGAGGGGTGCTTCCACATACCGAAACATGATGAGGCCTGCCGCAATCGACAGGACAAGTGCGCCAATAGTCGTTACCAACGCAAACGTTAATGGATCGGATGAGAGTATCTTGGCCACCTTGGATGCCCCATGCAGCATCAAGCCGTGAATAAGATAGATCGAATAGCTTGCATTGCCGATTTCGATGAAGCCAAAGCGCCGCCATATATGTCCCGCTCGTTCCAGAGACACCGCCGACAAGACGATGAAGAAGCTGGCCAAGCCCCATGTGAATGGGCGGACAAAGGCAGAGAAGTAAGACGACGCTCCTGTTCCGGAGAAAGTGAAGGCCGGGGCAAGAAGGAATACTAAAGACAAGGCGAGAAAAGCAGCGGCAAAAGGAAGTATCCGATTTGGCTCGCACGTCTTTTCCATCCAAGCGAGGCAATGATAGCAGGCGATGCCGAAACCGAATTCGAGTATGATCGGATTTCCATAATACGTCGCGTAAAAATTCTGGAATCCGAAGAATCGCGGTAAAAGTGTAATCAGGATGAGTATTGCCACCGCCGGATGTCGTAGCTGGATCCTTGGAATTAAGAGGCAGATCGAAAAAATGAGGTAGAAGAAGATTTCGTAGTTAAGTGTCCAACCAACGGTCACGATCGGCTCAGCGGCACCGCTACGCAAAAAAGGTATGAAGAACAAGGATTTTAAGAAATATTCCGGCGTAAGCTCCGTTACGCCCACGGGATTGAAACCCGACAAAAACAGGAAAGTGAAAAACAGCGTGATGATCCAGTAGAGCGGAACGACACGAAAAATACGGTGACTGAGAAATGATGAGGCTGTGATATCTCGCGAAGCCGTTGTCGCGGCCATGATGAAGCCACTTAAAACAAAAAATATATCGACGCCTGCTAGGCCAAGGCCGAAAAACCAAGTTGAAGGAAGAATATCTTTCCAGTAAATTTCACTATGGTAAAAAAATACCATTATCGCCGCAAATGCGCGTAAAATCTGAAGATTGTAAATCATTGCTGGCTCAAAAACTGTAATTGAGAAATTTATTGGAAAGAATATTATTTTTTATATTTTTGAATGACGGAATATATCTTGAGTAGATAGGCGGGCCTCTGCCAAAATGACATGGCGTGAGAAATCCAGGGCTCACGATAGCATGGTAGAGTTCACGCGAATATATAAAACAATCAGGCGTGCCCGAAATCTGCTGCTACGGTTTGATTTTGTCGCGCAAATCCGAATAAAGCGCTTCATATGCCGCAATCACCCGTTCGGGTGATACGCCATGGAAAATCCTTTCTCTTGTTTCCGGGGACTCTGCGAGAATGGCGGGGTTGCGCATGGCTGTAGCCATGCGTGCGGCCAGTTCGGTGGCGTTGCCCGGTGCAAACAGGCGCTCGGGTCTGTCATGGCCAATCTGTTCGGCGACGCCGGCGAGATTGGCGCCGATGACGGGTACGCCGCGCAGAATGGCTTCGGCAACGGTACGCCCGAAGGCTTCCGGCCATAAAGGTGGTACGATCAGACAATCTATACCGGCAAAAAACGTGTCCGCCTCAACATAGCCGGGAAATGCGACCGGAAGACCCCTGGTTTTTTGCTGGTAGGAGCCGATGCCCCCCGGCGCACGACCGGCCATGACCAGCTGCCAGCCCTCCGGCGGCAGGAGCCGCAGTGCTTCGATCAGCAGATCGGCACCTTTGGGGGCTTCGATACGACCGAGATAGCCGAAAACGAGAGGCTGTCCGGGCGCGCGGGGAGCGCGATTTTCCTGAGAGGCGGGTGGTGCGATGGCGTTCCAGATCACGGTGCGACGGTCTGCCGGGACATGCGAGAAAAAGCCGGCCTGCACATGCCGTTCGACAATATCGCGACCGACGCCGGCTACGGCGTCGACGGCACATTGGCACCGCCGGTGCAGATAGGAAAAGGCGCGGCATTTCCTGTTGTTGCCGTCACAAATATGTCCGTCGTGAAACAGCGAGCCATTGGTGCACATGCTGGTGAAATCATGCAGGGAATGGACGAGCGGAATGCCCCGTTTGCGGACCATCGGCCAGATCAGTGGGGTCAACTCCGACAGCGAATGGGTGTTGACGACGTCCGGGCGAAAATCATCGATGACACGTGCGAGCCGGCGCACGAGGCGAGGGTCGAGCTGTACAGCGATCTTGTAATATTTTCGCTTCCATCCCGGTTGCTGTTCCCAGTCCCCGATGAAAAATGGCGTCGTATGCCCGAGGCGGTGGATGGTGAAGCCGTCGCGTTGTTCCCTGGCCTGCTGTTCCCGCGAAATGGCGGCCACGGCAACCTTATGTCCCTTGCCCGCCAGCCCGCGCGCGAGGTCTTCCACGAAGATTTCCGCGCCTCCCACCCGGTCCGGAAAAAATAGCGACGTTACCTGCAATATCCGCATGCCGAAATTTCCGCTTCTATATTCAACTCTGCAATCGTCACCCGGTTCGGTATCCATGACAGGAACGCGGCGGCCGGGTGTTAGGGGTGTTGAAATGCCTGTTCATCGAGCCGCGCATGGCCGGCGGTTGAAGGCTCGCCGGAAGCCTGCCTGTGCCGCCGGCGTCCATCCCGCTCTGTTCCGGGTGGATTGAGGCAAAGCGTGACGACGGGAGCAAGGAAGATGGCATAGGCCATGGCGAAGCCGGGAATCTGCAAGGAAAAATCAAGGGTTGAATGCAGGGCGACAAGTGCCAGACCGGCAAGGCCGAGATGCGCGGCATAACGATAACTTTTGCGCCTGCGCATCCCGATCGCGAAAATGATCAATTGGGCAAGCACAAAAAAGGCGGCGTAAAACGGAAAGGCGGCGCCCAGCGTCAGCAGGCCTTCGGCATAGACATTATGGGCATGGGTGACGACGGCGTTCACCCCGCATTGCGCCGCATGATAAGGCGCATAGGTTTCCGCAAAACTTGCAAGTCCCGATCCCCAGGGCCAGCTGTCGCTGATGGCGCGCGAGATGCCCGGCATGTAGCAAAAGCGCATGTCGTCTTCCAGCCGCGTCTCCATGCGAAGCGCCACACGATTGGCAAAGAGCGAGAACAGGCCGACGGCGATGGCGAGCATGATTGCCGCCCGGCGTTTGAACCCGCGCCGCCTTCGCCGGGGAGCCGCGCTGCGGCTCGTTCTCGAGGGTGAGTTGAAAACGGTGAGGAGAATAAGGAAAAGCAGCGCCGCAAAGCTCGACATGATCCCGGCGCGCGAACCGGTCAGCATCAGTGCGATGAAGCAGAGGGCAGCAAGCACGCCGATGAAGGCAGCCCTGCGGATGAGGCGCTTCTGTTCGGCCGGCACCGTCAGGCGATTGGCCACAAGCGCCCTTACCATGTGCCAGTCCGGAGCCTGCAACCTCTTGTGAAACAACGAGAAGAGCGCAAGCAGGATGAGGCCGAAGAAGGTTGCGGCGGTGTTGCGATTGACAAAAAGGCCGGTCAGGCTGCCGAGATAGAAGCGTTTCTGAATGAAGCCCAGCATTTCCGGAAACAGCAGGAATTGCACGATCGACCCCAGCGCGAGCCAGCCGCCGCCTATCGCGAACCACCGCAACATTTTTGCAGCGCGCTCGTCAGTATCGAAAATCACGAGACCGGCCATGAAGGCGCCGAAGGGCAGGGCGGCACTGAGCAGGCCGAGCCGGTCATCCGCCGGGGTGAGCGAGATGGTTGCCGCCGGTGCGATTTGTGTGAACATGGTGGCGGCGGACCATGCCGGATTGGGCGAAGCGATGCGCGGCAGGGATGATGCCTGCAGCAGCATCTGGATGATGAGCGCCGCAAGCAGAAAACAGGCGGCCGCGAGCGCCTTGCCGGTGCCGCCGCGGGGTGGCCCGAAGACAAGAATGGCGGGCACCAGCAGGAGATACATCGCCAGCGTGACGACGATGCGGCTCTCTATCTCGGTTGCGCCGCGATTGAGGAGCGCCAGCAGGAAAATCGCCCAGAACGCCCCTGTGGCGATCACCCGGAAATAATCGCGAAATACCACCGGTCGCGACGGCGAGGAGGAGAGTATTCCGGATCGGGTAAGGGTGGGTATCATCGGCTCCGGCTTTGCAAGACCTGGTTGCGGTGGTGATATGCGAGACGGCGTGCCGCCGCGCGCTCGGCTTTATTGCTTCGGCTTGTTGCGATTGATTTCGCCTGGCTGCTCCTGTTGGCAGACATCGCGCAGGGTCCAGCGCAGGATTTCCCCTTCCTTGCCGCAGACGACCGCTATATCCGCATCTCGGGCCGCTTCGGCCTGCGGCAGCGTCCCTCTTGGAAATTGCTGCCACATGACAAAGCGCCCGCGTATCAGATTGGCGTCCGCCGGCCCGTAAAGCTGGGAAAAATTCATCAATACGGCTGTCTCCAGCGGCGAGGCGTTGCGCAGCGAACGAACCATGGCAAGGCGCAGCCACACATCGCCATTGGCGGGAAAACAGGAGAGCGCATGCCGAATATAGGTTTCGGCAAAGCCAAGACGCGCTGCGGTGGTCTCGGTTGCCGCATCCTCGATATTCGCATCGAGATCAGCCAGAACCAGTCGCAACCCCGCCTTGACGATATCTGCCCGACAGATTTTCTCTGCGATGACGGGCTGGAGCTGGCTGACGGTTTTCGCAAGGAGATCGGGTGCCAGACCGGCTTTGTCGTCGGCAATTCTCGCCATCGCAACGATGTCGGAAAAACGCCGGGTTTCGGAAAATGCCTGCGCCGCGATGGATAAAACAAATGCGGAAATGACGAGAACCGGCAGGGCCGCGAGGACTTTGTGCAGCAGCGTCACATCGCCCCGGCTAGTCATGATAATAGCGCGTGTAACGTGAATAATAATATTCGCTCGAGCCGTAGGCCCGGTAAAGTTTCAGCTTTTCCGTATCCACCTTGTTGAGAATGACGCCAAGGCATTTTTTGCGGATATGGACTTCATTTTCGATGGTGTTGCGGACCGCCCTGCGGGCGGTTTTACCCCACTCGGTCACAAAAACGAAACCGTCGATCCGGCTTGCCATCGCCCGGGCATCGACCACCGGGCCGAGCGGTGGCAGGTCGACAATTATATAATCGAAGACGCCGCTCGCCTCGGCCAGCAACTTGTGCATCTGTGGCGATGTCAGGAGCTCGGAGGAATGCGGCACACGCTGCTTGACGACGGTGGGCAGGAAAGCGAGCCCTGTCTTTTCATCGTGCAGGAGGACATCCCGCACATTGCGGCCTTCGAGCAGCACTTCGAGCAGACCCTCTCCGGCATGACGACCCAAGGCGCGCGTGGCGCCCGGATTGCGGATATCCGCATCCAGCAACAAAACCCGTGCGCCCTGTCCGGCCAGAAGCTGTGCCAGATTGATGGAAATGGTGGATTTTCCCTCACTTGGCAAGGCCGATACCACACCCACCACCCGCGCGCCGCTTTTTGCGGGAATGCCGAGATCGAGCGCAAGCCTTGTGCTGCGCAGCGTTTCGGCAAAGGAGGACAACGGGTGATCGACGGCGTAGCGGGCAACGCTGGACGGGCAGGTAGCCGCCGGACCGCTTTCCTGTGCCTTGGGGAGAATTTCCTCGACCGGTTTGTTTGGAATGAGCGGGGTATTGCCGAGAAACTCCAGTCCGAGCACATCGCGAACCTGTTCTCCGGTACGGAAGAAACGGTCACGGAACTCGCGGAACATGGCGATGCCACCGCCGGCTGCCGCGCCCATGATCATGAAAAGCGCCAGAAGCATCGGTTTGTTCGGCTTGCTGGGGATTTTTGGCGGAATCGCCTTGGAAATCACGCGTGCTTCCGTCACGGGGAAGGATTGCTGCTGCATCGCTTCCTGATAACGCTGCAGGAAGGTTTGATACATGTTCTTGTAGGTTTCCGCCTCGCGCTGCAATTCACGAAGCTGCACCTGTGTCTGGCTGGCCGAATTGCTGACAGTGGTGGCCTTGGCGACGCTTGCCTCGAGCGTTCTTTCCCGCGCCTCGGCGACCTCCAGATCGCTTTTGTAACTTTGCGCGATGCGGCTGACTTCCTGGAACATCAACCGGCGATATTCCTGCATTTCATTGCGCAGCCGCACGGCCTGGACGTGGTTCTTGCCAAGCCGGCCGGTGATCTCGGCCTCGATCTTGGAGGATTCGAGGTATTTCTTGCGCAGGTCATTTGCGACGGAACTGTCGAGAATATCGGTCACCACCGCATCAACATCGTCGGTGGCGAGGATGTGTTCGATACGCTGCACGCGCGCGCGCGCTCTGGCGGTCTCGGATTGCGCCAGGATCTGCGCACTGTTGAGTTCCGCCAGCTGCTGGTCGGAAAGCAGACCGTTATTGCCGGTCTCGATCAGATTATGTTCGGCGCGAAATTTCTGCACGGCCAGATCGGTATCGAGCGCCCTTTGCCGCAGTTCGGCGATGCGATCGGATAGCCAGTCGCTGGCGCGTTTTGTCGCCTCGTATTTGGAGTTCAGCTTGTCGACCAGATAGGCGGCCGCCACGGCGTTGACGATCTGGGCGGCGAGAGCAGGCGAGGTGGAATTATAGGTCAGCTCCAGCGCGTAGGTGCGGCCGATGCGCTTGACGGAGAGGCCCTGCAACAGGCGGTCCGACAGCGCTCTCTTCAGCGTCCCGTCATCGACAACGGCTTCCTTTGCGGGCGAAAACCATTGCGAGACATTGACCAGCGAGCGGACCGTGCCCAGCATCGAACTTAGAAGCGATGCGCGTGTGGCCCTGAATTCCTGATTTTCCGTCAGGTTGAGATTGTCGACGACGGCAAGCCCGATGGTTTCCGATTGCAGGACCTCGACCTGGCTGAGAATGGACGCTTCATCTTCTATGACACCGCCAATCGTCGAAAGCTGCTCGACGACCTGGCTGTTGTTGCGGTCGATCAGCAGGGTCGCCGTGGCCGAATAGATGGGAACAGCGGTCGCGGCATAGGCGAGCCCGATTGTCCCGGCGATGGCGATGGTTGCAAGGACGATACGCCATTGCCGGCGGATCGTCGCAAGAGCGGCGTCGATATCGATAAAATCGGCCGCGAAGGCGTTTTTATCGATATCGGCCATCGTCAGGGGATCGTGTCTTTGCAACAACTGTCAGCCTCGCTCTTTTCGGCGTGCAAAGAGCCCGCCAAGTCTCGGTTGCATTGTAAGACAAGTGATCGCCGTTCCTGTGTGGAAGGGCGATGACATCAGGTTCAAACGGGGCTTGTGCTTGTCACGGTGCTGGTGCTGCCGGTTGAAAGCGATCTGCCACGGCCAGCCGGGGCGCCAGAACCACCTGCTTGTACCGTACCGCCATCCGCCAGGCCGCCTGTCCCCGAGCCGCCGATGCTGTTTGCGCTGGCCGGTGTGGACCCTGCGCCGCCGATCGGCGATGCGGCGGCGGCCGCAGCCGCAGGAGCCGCCGGACCAGCCGCCGTTCCCTCGATGTTTTCGCTGAAGGCGATAAGAAGGTCGGAAGGGACGCCCGTGCCCTTGGTCTGCAGCTGAATGGCGGCTGCCAATATCGTATTGCCCCTCTGCATCGCCGTGGAATAGGCAAGCGCCAGACCTTCGCCGACAACTTCGGAGAAGTCCTTGTTCGCGACCTTTTGAGCGAGCGCGACGATGGCGGGCAGCTGGCTGGAATCACTCAGAACCAGTGCGGAAAGCTGTTCGGAAAATTGCGCCGCACTGGTGGAAACGGCGATGACCGGAAAACCGTTCGTCACCTTCGCGGTGAGATCGGCGGCGGCCGCATCGGTGCTGGATGCGATGGTGATCAGATCGCCAACCGTTCCCTGCGTTGGCGACTGCTTGAACAGTTCCGCGGCGGAAAGCGTCACCATATCGGGATTGGTGCCGTGGACGCGGGCGAGAAATGCGGCGGTGGTTTCATCCGCAGCCTTCACGGGCGCACTTGCAGCTGTACTCTCTGCCGCTGGCGCCTGGGCCGGCGCTGTTTCAACATTCTGGGCATTGGCCGCTGCGGAAAAAAGAACCACACTGGTCATCAAGATTGCACCAGTGAGCGTCGAGCCATTACGAAGGCGGGACATCACAACTCTCCAAATTTTTAAAATACGAATTTAAGTACAATTGATGTCGAACATGGTTATCCAACATCTTAAAATTTTCTTTTAAATCGCACAGCCCAAGCAAAGGTTCAAGTGTTAAAATAGGCTGCGGATTTGAACTTCTCCCTATCCTTAACGGCCAGCGCCCGGATTTTTGCCCTGGCGTCAGGACGTCACGACTTTTCGCCGGGGTGTTATCAGGCGGTCACGAAGCCATGCGTTTGCAGGCATTTCGATAAAAATGTGAAATGCATGCGCTATGGCAACGGTGCTGGCGACGACGACGAGAAAGGCGAGATTGCTCCAGCCCTGCGGGAGCGTGAAGCCGGCCAAGACAGCCTTGAAGCCCAGAAAAATGAAGGGATGCAGCAGGTAGAGCGCGTAGGAGGAATCCCCGAGCGCCGCAAGCGGTTGCGCGAAACGGGGCAGGGCGATGCCCCGTGTCAGGGTGGCGGCGGCCATGAGAAGAATGGCGCCACCGCCAAAAACGACCAGTCGGGGAAAGGAATAACAGCCCGGACCGCAGGGTGCCCCGAACATGTAGAGTTCCAGAAACGTCCAGACGGCGAGGCCGCAAAGAGCCATTCCAGCGCCGATCAGCGGGGAGATGCGCACACCACGCAAAAAGAGAACAGCGAGCACCATTCCGGCAACGAATTCCAGAATGATCGGCTGAAGCCAGAAGCTGAACGGCAGGGGAAGATTGAAGACCGGGCCTGACAGGACGGCAACGAACAGCACACTTGCCGTCGCCAGAACGGCGCGTTCGAGCGGCAGAAAGATGAAAGCCGCGAAGACGGCATAAAAAAACATCTCGTAGTTCAGTGTCCAGCCGAGATCGACAATGGGAAACGGATAGGCGTCGCCATATCCCATGGCGTCATAGGGAATGAAAAGATAGGACGTCAGGATTGCCTGGAGTGGCGGAAATGCCTTTACGCCGAGAAAAGCGGCCCCGGCCAGCGCAATAACCCGCAGCGTCAGCACGAACCAGTAGAGAGGAACAATGCGCAGAAGCCGGCGCAAGAGAAACGCCGAGCGTCCGCCGCGGGCCGCGAAATACGGCCGGGAAGCATAAACGATGACGAAACCGGAAATGACAAAAAACAGGTCCACGCCGGCGCCGAGCCTCAGCGCGTGAAGCGGGAAGAATGTGAATTCCCAGTTGATATTGGCGTGCAAGGCAACGACCATGGCTGCCGCCACGGCACGCATCACCTGAATAATATCGAGGCGTTGTGCCCTAACGCCGGGCTCATTCGTAATTTTTTGCATCGTTATCATCTATAAAAAAGAAATACACTATGTTTTCGTCCGATTTCGCGAAAATATATCGCTTATTGGAATAATATATTACGAATTATACTGTTGATATATGTAGATTTTCGAGGGCAAAATTTGCCGTTTCTTCATCAGAATATCTCCAGAACCGTGAGCTGGTCGCTGACGGAAAGCCGGTATTGGTCATCTTGCCGGGGGATCACCTGCTGGCTCACGGGACCGTCGTCACCGAAGCGGTGTGCAATGATGTTGGTATGAGGCCCGGTTACTGCAAAAGCTGCCAGCCGTTCGACTGGCGGATTTTCGATCCGCGCCGGCCATTGCCAGCCCCGGATACCAAGCCAAACCGGTACAAGCAGCGCGCCGTCCGGTCTTTTCAGCTGCAACGTCACCCGTTCGGAATCGCTCCCGGAAAAATCGAGGCGCCGTTCCGCCGGGCCGCCTGGCCGCGTTGCCTTGCAAAGCGAAAGAAGGGCGCGCACCGCCTCGAAAGCGGGAGTACGGCTCAGATCGTGGCGCAGCAGTCCAAAGGACGATTCCGGGTTCGTATTGTCCTGTGCGAAGCTCGAAACCATTTCGTAAATATAGGCCCGGCGGATGCCGCTGATGAAACACCACAAAAGCGCACGGGGCATGTAGCGCGCCTTGATGCCCTCGGTAACGGGGAAATGGAAGGTCTTCGGTTCCATCGAGGTATGATAGCCGATTTCCGTGGCAAGCACCGGCCGTCCGGCTGCTATATGCGCCGAGGCGGCGACGGATCTGGAAAGGGCCCCCGGTCCGGTTGTTTCGGGATGCTCCATTCCGGCATAGGGGTGAATATTGCCGTAGTCGCTGATGGCTTGCAGATCAGGCGCCAGCTCCCTGTTCGTCAGGACATAACTCGGTGCGGCAAGCGGGATGGCGCTCAGCTCGGGGGTCGAGCGGATCATCTCGTGCAGTGCCGTTTGATGCCGTGCAGAAATACCCGGCGCATTGGCGGGATCCTTCGTCAGCGTCGGTTCATTGCTGCCTTCCAGGACAACGATGCCGTCGTCGCACCAGCTGTGGAAATCGGCGATCCTGTCGAGCGGAGTGGAGACATAGGGATTGAGGTCGTCATAACAGATGATGGTGAGGCGAAGGCCGGCTGCCACAATCCGGCGCAGGCGGCGAAAGGCGGGGCTGTCGCGGTTGTCTCTCGCGGTGATCAGCCCCTCATCGCGCAGATGGCGCACGCCCAGTGCCTCAAGTTCCGGCAGTATGCGTTCGAAGGCTTCGGGATAAATTCCCGTGGGGCGGGCGAAATGGCCGCACACGCCGACACTGTCCAGAAAGGTTTCGGTATCGGCGGAAAAAACGGACTGGGCTCGCCCGGATACAGGATAAAGGCCGCCGGCGGCAGCCAATGCGAAAGGCGCGGCCGAAAGCAGGCTGCGGCGCGTCAGGCGGCCCATGGTGACCGGTCGTTTTCCGTTCATCTGCGTCTCCTGATAATCATGACGAAAGTGCGGGGCGCCGGCATGATCTGGAGGGAGCCGGTCAAATACCGGCGACGCCTCTCAATATCGAATGATCACAATGTCCCGGGAGCTTCGCGGTATTTCGCACGCCTTCAAATCAATGTTTCCGAAATAAAAAATATAACGCAATGGTGCTGACCCGCGCCGGATAAATGGCCGCATCGGTCAGGGTATTTCATATGTGTGGAAGCCTAACACGGGACCGGTTCTTTTCGCAACACGGAATGGCTTTTGTCGCGCCGCGAAAAAAATCACTTGAAATGCCATCAATTCCAGTGCTTTTTGAAAGCGGATTTTTGGTTATTCATATTTTCAAATGTTAGTTCCGCCCCGGCTTTTGTATTTTTTTGCAAATGCCTCACTTTCTCCCGGCAGTTCGGGAGAGCGGCATGGCCAGAGCGGAAGTCATAAATTTTCGATTAAGGAAAATAGAGCGTATCCGCATGCGAATTCTCCATTTGAGCAGTCTTTATCCGCCGCATATTGTCGGAGGATGTGAACGGTCGGTCGAGCATCTTGCCGAGGAACTCGTTTCCATGGGGCATACGGTCGGCGCCGCCTGCATTGAACGGCAGGCGGAGCAGAAGACGGTGCGCAATGGCGTCAGCGTTTACCGCATGTTCCACAATAATGACTTCTGGCTTGAGGACTGGCCGCAATATACGCCGCAGCAACGACGCATGCAGAAGATCAGGCAGCAATGGAATTTCAACGTCGAGAAGCAGTTCGAAGCCGTTCTTGATGATTTCAGGCCGGATGTTCTCAACACCCATTCACTGCTGGACGTGACCACGCTGGTCTGGCGGGCGGCGCACAGGCGCGGCATTCCGATCGTCCATACGATCTGCGAATATGATCTCCTGTGCGGCAACGCCGCCATGTTCAAGGGCGGCAAGCCCTGTGAGCATATCCATCTCGGCTGTCAGGTGGTGAATTTCACCAAGAAGTTCACCCAGCGTTATATTGGTGCGGTCGCAAGCGTCGGAACGGAAATCCTCAGGACGCATGTCAATCACGGGCTCTTCCATCATATTCCGGAAAGCCTGCGCCGCGTCATCTTTTATTCCTGCACCGTTCCGGATGGCGATCCGGTCGCCCGCGGGCGGATCGACCGGAGCGGGCGGCCACTGACCTTCGGTTATATCGGCCGCATCAATACGGAAAAGGGCGTTGGCAACATGGTCGACGCCTTCAGGCAAATCGGCCATGGCAACTGGCGCTGTCTGGTCGCCGGCCAGGCGATGGACGATTCCATCGAACGCTTCAAGGCACAGGCGGGCGATCTGCCGATCGAGTTCATCGGCTGGGCGAAGCCGAAGGAGTTTTTCGAGGAGATCGACGTTCTGATCGTGCCCTCTTTCTGGGCCGAACCTTCGCCACGTACGATCTATGAGGCCTATGCGATGGGTGTTCCGGTCATCGGCGCGGCCTCGGGCGGCATTCCCGAACTGATCGGCGAGACCAATTACGACTGGCTGTTCGAACCGGGCAACGCCACCGATCTCGCCGCCCGCATCCGCCGGGTGCTGACATTGTCGCGTGAGCAATTGCCGACGGAGGCCGATTTCGGAAACATCGTCGAGGAATCCACCTCCCGGCGGGTCGGCGAAAATTATGTGAAGCTCTACGAAGACGTGCTGGCGAAAGGCGCCCAGAACCGGACCTTACGTGCATCCTAGTCGCGAAATTAATCTGCTGTGGCAAGTTTTCTTCGAAGGGAAAAGCTTATGGTGGAAAGCCATATCGGACGGATGGCAGAGACAAATTCAATAGGCTCCGCAGCCGTGAGAGGCGTGTTCTGGTCCATCATCCAGAACTGGGGAGGGAAGCTTTTCACCTCCGTTCTCTTCATCGTTCTCGCCCGTTTCCTCAGCCCTACCGATTACGGCATGGTCGCCGCGGCCGGACTGGTCCTGATGCTGATCCAGATGCTGTCGGAATTCGGATTTGCGGATGCGATTGTCCAGAAGCGCAATCTGGAGCCGAGCGACATCAATCTGCCATTTTATGTTTCGGTGGCGGTTGCGACCCTTCTGGCCACTGCCGTTTGCGTGTTTTCGTCCGAGCTGGAAAGCTGGTTCGAGGTTGATGGGCTGGCGCCGATCATCGTGGCGATATGCATCCTGCTGCCGTTGAATACCGCGTCGCTTTTTCAGGAGGTGAATTATCGGCGCGCACTCGCCTTCAAGCCGCTGGCCATCAGAACCTTCATTTCGAATATCATCGGCGGTGGTGTGGCGATCGCTTTCGCCATCATGGGACTGGGTGTCTGGAGCCTTGTCGTTCAGACCTATGTTGCAACGATCGTCACGCTGATCTGGCTTTGGCGAAAACCCCACTGGCTTCCGGGCACCACCCTGAGGCCCGGAAGCCTTGTTGAACTGCTTCGTTTTGGCTCCTCGGCGCTCGGCTTGCGCATCGTGGAATTCGGGTCGACGCGCCTGATCGACTTCATCATTCTGGGGCGTTACGGCGTGGCGGTCTTCGGGCTCTACACCGTTGGCAGCAGGCTCTATCAGCTTCTCATGCAATTGCTTCAGTCGGCCCTGTATGATGTCTCGCTGACGGTGCTTTCCCGCGTATCGCATGAGCGCGAGCGCATGGCGGAACTTTACAAGCAGTTGATCGTGATATCGGCCATCGTCTCCACCCCGGCCTTCGTGCTTTTTGCGGCTTTGGCGCCGGAGATTTGCCGCGTCCTGTTCGGGGCGCAATGGCAAGGGGCGGATGAGATCGCGCGGCCCCTGCTTCTTCTAGGCGCCCTGCAATGTGTGCAGTTTCAGAATGGTCCGTTCCTCTCCGCGCGCGGCCAGCCAAACAAGGTGTTGATCGCAGGCACCGTCAAGTCGGTTTCGACGATCCTGATGATCCTCTTAATACCGACAGACAGTATCAGTGAACTCGTGATCGTTTATGTTCTGGGGCAGCTTGCCTCCACACCCTTCACCTTCTTTTTTGTCTCGCGGGAACTCGATGTCCCGTTGCTGCGAATAATTTTTCTGCTTTTGCCGAGTTTCGCCAGCAGCGGTCTGGGCTTTTTTCTGGTTCAATGGATGCGCCCTGAAGTCGCCAGCCTGGCCCTTGGCGATTTCATGTCCGGCCTCATGCTCGGTTCCGCCTTTGTCGTCATTTATTTTTCGCTGATGGCGCTGCTTGCGCGAAGGCAGGCCCGATCGGCTCTGCTTTTCGTCATGAGCAAGATGCGCTCACGGAAGGAAGCGAATGCGTAAGCTCGTCAAAAAAATACTCCCCGCGCCGCTTCATCGCGAATGGGTGAAGTTCAACGAACGCCGCAATGAAGAAGTCGCGATCCGCCGTTTTTTCGATGTGCTGCAAGAGCAGAAACGCCGGATCAAACCCTTGGCCGGTGGAGAACACATCAACCGGATCTTGATCGTCGCCTGCGACCCCTTTTCGGTCTTCGGCTCCATCGGCGATGACGCCATGATCACGGCGACCGTGCAACAGGCCCGCGCGCGAAATCCCGCTGTCGAGATCGATGTCCTGCTTGAGGGCGCAGACGCTGCCGGTCTGGTTCGGCAGCGAGGTTTCAATCCCGTTGACCTCTTCGGAAACGCCGACTTCATCGGGGTACTTTGCAACCAGTTCGAGGCAAGGCGATATGATTGCGTCGTGGTGATCGGTGCTGACGTCATGGATGGATATTACCATCCATTGGTCAGTGCCAAACTTCTGGCGAGTGCCGATCTCGCCGCCGCGGCCGGCATAAAAAATGTCATCCTCGGCTTCAGTTTCAACGAGGCGCCGCATCCCTCTCTGTCGATGTTTTACAGCGCGCTTCATTCCGGCGTCTCGATCAATGTGCGCGATCCGGTTTCCCTCGGCCGCCTGAAATCCTTCGCGAAGACGAACGCGGCGCTGGTTGCCGATTCAGCCTTCAGTCTCGCTGCATCGGAGGCCGATGCGGATACCAGTTCCTGGATCGCGCGGAAGCGCGCCGAGGGATACAGGGTGATGGGTTTTAACCTGCATCCCATGCTGTTCAAGAATGCGGATCGCAGTCAGATCGAGACGATCATCCAGCGCGGGGCGGAGGCGCTGCGGTTTGTGGCCGACGCGCGACCGGTCTGCTGGCTGCTTATTCCGCATGACTATCGGGACGGGTTTGGTGACCAGTCCTGCCTTCGGGCCATTGCGGAGCTGCTGCCTCCCTCGCTCGACGATCGGGTGCGATATCTGGAGGGTGAGTGGCCGGCTCCCGTTCTCAAGGGGGTCGCGGGTCAGCTCGACGGCATTGTCAGCGGCAGAATGCATCTTGCTATAGCGGGGCTTGGCAAGGGCGTGCCGGTCATATGCATTGCTTACCAGGGCAAGTTCGAAGGGCTATATCAGCACTTTGCCTTGTCTTCCTCTGATCTGCTGTCTCCTTCCGCCTTCTATACGGATGAGGGGATCAGGACAGCGCTGATGGAATTTGTCGATAATGCGGATGAACTTCGCGCGCAGGTGCAACGGAAACTGCCGGAAGTTCTTGGCCTGTCGAAGAGCAATTTTCAGATATTCGAGGCCTTTCCGGCGCGGAACCAGTCGATCTCATGAAAGTCGCTTTCGTCTCAGCCATTCCCGCCGTTCCCGCGACCGAAGGCAATCGCAGCCGTATATTGCAGCTGACGCGGGCTGTCCGAAGCCTTGGGCACGAGGTACATTTCGTCTATGCCGATACGCCGATTGCGACCGACTTCGATTCAGCCGTGCATGAGGTCGAATTCGGGACCGGACGCGTGCATTTCATTTCCCGGCAGAGGGGCAGTTTTAAATCTCGGCTCGTTCAGGATATGGCGCTTGAAGCTGGTTTCACCGCGTTTCGGGCCATTCGCAAGGTTCACCGGCTTCTCGGTCACGACAGCGGTTTCTATAATTACCTCGATGAGTTTTATTACCCGGAAATCGGCCGGGACGTGCGGGATATTCAGCGTCGGGAAGGGATCGACGCGGTCATTGTCGAATATGCCTTTCATTCAAGGGCCTTCCTGGGGTTGCCGGAAAATGTGCTGCGGATTCTCGATACCCATGATTCCTTCGCCGATCGCCATAAGGCGTTCGTGAAGACCGCCAACAAATATGGATACTGGTTCTCGGTGCCTCCGCGGGTGGAATGCAAAGCCTTCCGCCGGGCGGATGTGGTCGTCGCCATACAGGAGGAAGAGGAACAGGCATTCAGGCAGCGGCTGGGCGGGGAGCCACCTGCCGTCGCGACCGTCAGTCATATTCTTGATCTTCATGCGCGGGTGGAAGATTTTTCGCCGAGCGATTTTCTGTTTCTCGGTTCCGGTAATGACGCGAATATCATTTCCCTGAATGGATTCCTGCATAATGTCCTGCCGCTGGTGCGGGCGAGGCGTCCGGATGTTCATCTGGTTCTGGCAGGCAGCATCTGCGGCAAGATCGAGGACAGGGAAGGGGTTATCAAGCTCGGCCGCGTGGATGATCTGAAAGATGCCTTTTCGCGCGCGCCGCTGTCTATCAATCCTATCACGCTTGGCACCGGTATCAATATCAAACTGCTCGATGCTCTGGCTGCCGGTATTCCGACTGTCAGCAGCCGTACCGGCGTGCGGGGGCTTTCGGAGCGGTATCGCAACGGTGTCGTCGTTATCGAGGATGGGGATCACCAGGCCTTTGCCGAAGCCATCCTGCGCCTCACCTCCGGAGAGGGTCTTCGACAGGAGCTGGGAAACAGGGCGTTTGAAGACGCTCTTGAATGGAACCATCAGCAGATGATGGTTCTTGAGGGCATTCTGAATGGCAAATAGGCGGTCTCACCCCAGCTTGCCATGGCGTCGCGACCACTGTGTTTTTCGCAAGACGGATTTGAAACCGTAAGCCTCGACGCTGCAATTTCACCCTGTGCCGGGCCGATCAAGTGCAACCTTGTGACCGCTTCAGCCGTCAGACAATCAGCTGCAAACCGGCATTGGAAAGCTTCAGGATCGTGAGTCTGCCCGTCGTGAAAGCCCCGGTGTCGATGCCGATCCGCTGCGGACCGGTCTGTGGTTCCGTCACCGGTGTATGGCCATGGATGACCAGGAGATCCAGCCCTGCTCCCTGCGACAGGAACGGTTCCCTGATCCATAACATGTCTTCATCGGTCTGCGCATCCAGCGAGCGCCCCGGCCGTAAACCGGCATGCACGAAGATATAGGGTCCGATGCGGGCAGAGATCGGCAGGCTGGATAAAAGCTGGCGGTGGGCCTGTGGGATCGCACCGATCAGCGCATCCCGGAAAGGTTGCAGCCGCAGGCGGCCCTTGTGCATGAAATAGTCGATATCGACGCCATAGGACAAAAGCGTCTGGCGGCCACCGAAATCCAGCCAGTGCATGTTGCCCTGCGGATTTTCGAGAAAGTCGCTGAACAGCTGCTCGTGATTGCCGCAAAGTGCGATACGGCGCAGCGGCGCCGGGGGCGGCTGCAGAAGATGCTCAAGGACACCGCAGGAATCCGGCCCGCGATCGACATAGTCACCAACAAGAACGACCAGGGCGGGGGAAGGGTCGGGCGCCAGATCCGCCAGGATTTTCCGTTCCGCCTGCAAAAGCAGATCGAGGCAACCATGCACGTCGCCAATGGCATAGATCGGAAAGGAGGCGGGCTTGTCGCCAAGGTCCAACCTGCGGCGCCTCCGGTCGTCGCGGGGGGCTGGCTGTCTACGACCGCGAATCCAGTTGAGCACCTTGGGCATAGCTGCCGATACTGTCTCTCCGATACAAGGTCAAGGCCGTTGAATGCGGACACCGCATCGCCCTCCCGGGCAGGGACGACCGGACGGTCCGATATCCGCCAGCACTCCGGCAAGATGCGCTGTCAGCGGTGTCTTTTGCCGCTGACAGGGGCGCAATTGAGGGTAGAATATCCTCTTTCACATTCGAAAGATACGATGCCATAAATCACGGATCGAACGGCCGTCCGGCGTTGCGAAAGGATGGGACGCGCGGTTCTGGCGGCAGACGTTCTAAAGCTTGAGCCAGACGCGCGGGTTTTCGTGCGACTGTATCTTGATCCATTTCAGATCGACAGCTTTCCACGGCTTGACGACATTGGTGCGGTTGTCCAGCACCAGATCACCCTGTGTCGTGCTGACAACCAGAACCGCATGGCCGATACCGTTCGGGGTGCGGGCTGTGGCGATGCGCAGCGCGCCCGATGGCCAGCCGGCCCGCAAAAGGCTCTGCCGCTTGGTCACCGCGTAGTCGTCGCAGTCACCGTTTACCGGGTTCAGCTTCCACTCGTCCTCTCCGGCCGTTTCGCTGACATAGACGATTGCCGTATTGATTTCCGCGTTGATGCGCTGGAGTTCCGTGCGCTTCTGTTTCGTCAGCTCGACCGTGTCGCGATCGCCGATCCGGACGCACTGGTCGGCGGCGTTGTCGCAGAATTTTGCGAAGGCGATGGGCGCGATGGTTGGACGGCTCGTTGTCATGAACTGGCCGGGCCGTGATATGGCCGGGTTCTTGGCAAGGCCCCCAAGCTGGACAGCCGGTGCCGTTGTCGCGATGCTTGCCGCCATGCCGACGGCGACTGCAAAAGTCTTGACCAGACGGCTTTTTTCCTTCGCCATGTCTCTGCCCCTGCACAGTTGTTTTCCCTGTGCCTGAACATAACGGCCCTTTGTTGCAGGCCGTTTAAGTCGATAGATTGCTTTTTAGTGAAATCGAATTTTGTTGACGTCCGGCAAAGCCGGCGTCACGGGGGCATGGCGTCAGTTACAGCGGGTTCTGCCCTCGGCATCGACAAGGCATGTCTGCCGCGGCGCGGTGCTTCTGAATTCGCGCCGTGTATCCGATGAGGAGCGGCGGCTTGCCGGCGGCCGGTCATAATTGCGTTCGATTTCGAAATTGCGCCCGCCGATTGTGCCTTGCGCACCGTCGCGTCCATCCGGCGTGACTTCGAAATTCTGATATTGCTGCGCATGGGCCGACACGGCCAGACTTGTCGCAGCGGCAAGCAGACCCGTCACCAGACAAGCCCGCAGAGCTTTCGACAGATGCCTGTGCGAGACCATGCGCATTCCTCCCGCCGGGGGGCGATCAATGTGCGTTCCGATCGGGAGAAAATGCTCTCCCGTCAGCACGGCTATCATATCATCGATGGCGTAACGAGCGTGAGCCCGTTTTTCCCGACCGTCCGTGCGCGAATCACCGGCAATGCCGCCGCCATGCGATGGCCGGTGGTTTGTCTTTCTCCCGCGCGTCCGGAACATAAAAGGGCCTTTTTCCCGCCGAAAAATTAAGCTCTTATCCGCTGCATTTATAGGCTTCACAATCCTGTAACAACGGACCTAATATACAAGTGCAGATGCCGAATCGCTCAGGAGAAGCCCTTGACGATTGCAGTTTCACCACAGGCCCTGCCGGCGCTCGTTCTGAACGCAGACTATAGGCCACTGAGTTATTATCCCTTGTCGTTATGGTCCTGGCAGGACGCGATCAAGGCTGTCTTTCTAGACCGTGTGAACATCATCGCAGAGTATGATCACGCGGTGTCGTCCCCCAGCTTTTCCATGCGGCTGCCGAGCGTTGTCAGCCTCAAGACTTATGTGCAGCCCACCCGCAATCCCGCCTTTACCCGCTTCAACGTTTTCCTTCGGGACAAGTTCGAATGCCAGTATTGCGGCTCGCGGGACGATCTGACCTTCGACCACGTGGTTCCGCGCGCGCATGGCGGTGAAACCACATGGCACAATGTCGTGGCGGCGTGCTCGCCCTGCAACCTCAAAAAAGGCAGCAAGCTTCCCAGGCAGGCGGGCATGTTCCCGGCACAGAAGCCCTTCCAGCCGACGGTTCAGGATCTGCACAATAATGGACGGTTGTTCCCGCCCAACTATCTGCACGAAAGCTGGATGGACTATCTTTACTGGGACACCGAGCTGCAGCCCTGATCATTCAGGACTGCAACGTGGTTTTCCGCTTACCGGCTTTTACGGCTCGCGCCAAAAAAGGCGATGGCCGCAAGCGCAATGCTTGCGATGACGTTCCAGCCTGCGAAGGAAAGGCCAAGCACTCGAAGGGCGGCGTCATTGCAGGACGGCGCCTTGATGGCATTGAGATTGCCCAGGAGATCGCCGGCATTGGTGGTGATGGAAGGCGCGCCGGTGGCGCAGGTGATCGGACCTTCCCAGAACCCCCATTCCACGCCGGCGTGATAGACGCCGAGCCCGGCGCCGATCAGCATCGCAACGCCAATGAGGGCAAGAAGCAGCCGCGTGATCTGAACCGGCAGTTTGAAGATGCTGGTCGCAATGGCCAATATGCCCAGCGGAATGGCGTAATAATAGGGATCGCGCTGCAAAAGGCACAGGGCGCAGGGCGTGTAACCGCCAATATGCTGGAAACCGAGGGCGGAGCCGACGGTGAGGATCATTCCCGCCGTTACCGCAAGAGCGGCAAGCGTGCGGCTGTTATCGGCAGTGGTCGCATTGGCCATGTAGATTTCCCCAAACTTCGCGAAGAAGCAGATATCCCGAACGGGCTTTCAAAAAGGCGGGCGTGATGGCGAAATTAAGTCGCCGGTGTCAGTGGATGTTACGGGATTCGTCTAATCCAGTCCTTTGCATCTGGCAAATGAAAGCCTGGTAAGAAATGCAGGCGGATGCGCAAGCTTTCGTGAGCTTGCGCGCGGCCATGCCTGACACCAGCGGCGCTCTGGAAAGCCTCGGATGACACGTGGAAGGTCGATGCGGTTTTGGAAATGGTACCCCAAGCCGGGATCGAACCAGCACTCCTTTCGGAACCGCATTTTGAGTGCGGCGCGTCTACCAATTCCGCCATTGGGGCAACGGTGGTAATGCCACGGCGTCTATCACGTGCAAGACCATGCGTGCAACCCCAAAAGCTCGAAATTTGGCTTGTGAGACGGCAATGTCTGCGCGCCTGACCGGGCGAAATCACCATGGCCGTTTGCTGGAACATCGGTGATCCTGCCGTGCTTAGTCGCGCGATGAGGCGAGGGCGAGCCTGCTGTCATCTTCCGGCATGGAGCCGGTCATCTCCCACCAGTCGCCGAGTGCGTCGATCAGGGGGACGAGACTGCTGCCGGCAGGCGTCAGGTCATATTCCACCCGCAACGGGTAACCTTGAAACTCTGTTCGGTGAACGATGCCGGCGTCTTCCAGTTTGCGCAACTCCAGCGCAAGCATCTTGTGCGAGATGGCGGGATTGTCCCTGCGCAAATCGCTGAAGCGCTTTGTGCCATCCTTCAGATAATAGAGCAGGAGCGTCGGCCAGCGGTCACTCAGCACCTGCATGACCTCCTCGATCGGGCAGCGGGATACAAGGTCTTTCATCGGCGTCTCGTGGTTACAAAAAGGTTCGTAATTTACTTGGCGCCGTCTGGCGATAAGTTCAACCCGCTGCGCAGCATCCTTGAAAACTGAGAGTATGAACTATGGAACCGATTTTACTTTATGGCTTCCCGGCGGGAAGCTCGATGGGGCTTGTCGCAGCGCTCGAATGGCTTGGCAAACCATACAGGCTTTGCCGGGTGGATATGCTCGGCGAGATGCGGGAGCAATCTTACACGCGGATCAACCGGCGGGTCGAAACCCCGGTCCTCGTCACGGACAGGGGTGAGGTTTTGACCGAGACGATGGCGATCGCTGCCTGGCTGGAGGCGCGTGACACCGCCCGGCGCATCAGCTTCGATCCCCAGTCGCGTGAAGCCGACCTCATGCACCAGCTCATGGCGTTCATAAACACCGGCTTCACCGGCGCATTCGCCCCTTTGTGGGTTGCGCTGGAGATGGCTCCTCCGAACCCTCCGCTGCAATCGGCTCTTCGGGAGTTCGGCATGGCTGCGGTCATCAACCGGCACGACCGAGTTGAGGAAATGCTTGGCGATACACGGTTCGCGATCGGTGATCGACCGAGCCTCGCGGACGGAATTCTGGCCGGTGTCGCCCGGTGGCTGGATATTCATGATGTGGCTGACGCCAGCCGGTGGCCCAGGCTTGCCGCCCTGCGCAAGCGTCTCGAGGCTGACCCTGCCATTGTTTACGCGATGGCTCTGGAGCGTGGTGAGCAGGTTCAAGGCAACGGCGCCTGCAAGGGCCACGTTGATCTCGCGACGGTTATCGATCGTTTCGGCGGCTAGGATGAGGAGGCGTGGGTGGCTCAGTCACCCGCGCCTGTCCCACAATGATACACTTTCGGTTGAACTATTTTGATAATTTTAGATATCTCTAATAAATTAGTGTGTACGCAATTGCTAATTGAAATTACAATGCGCGTGTGGGTCTCCACGCGGGGCGGGAAAAGCCAAAACTCATAGGGAGGAAATTATGAGGGCGCTTTCTCGCAATTTATTATTGTCTGCCTGCCTGATTCTGCCGATCAACGCGCATGCGCTGGATATCGGGATCGGCGGCGAAAACGGGGTCAATGCCAGTGTGGGTGGTAATGGCAGCGGCGGGCTCGGTGTCGATGCCTCCGTTGGCGGCAGCAGTGGCGTTAATGCAAGTGCCGACGTTGGCGGTAGAAGCGGTGGCGGATTGGGCGCGGATGTCAACGCGTCCGTTGGTGGCAGCAATGGCGTCAATGCGGATGTCAATACATCCGTCGGCGGCTCAAGCGGCGTCAGCGCCGGCGTTAATGCCTCGGTTGGCGGTTCCAGCGGGATCAACGCCAATGTCGGGGCCAATGTGGGCGGTTCGAGCGGCGTAGGCCTTGGTGTCGGCGTCGGTATCGGCGGTTCGGGCTCGACCGGCACTCCTGGAAATCCGGGAGGCCCGGGAAGCCCGTCCAATCCCGGCAATCCGGGCACGATGTCGCCCGGGGCCATGCGCAACGCCATTCAGGCCTATAACGACATGTCGCGCACCGAGCAGATCAGGCTCGTCCGCCGTTGCGCCGATATTCTGAGCGGCGGATATGATGCGGCACTGACGCAATTGTGCAAGATGATCAGGACGGCTTCACGCTGACGCCGGACTGGCCATGACAGTCATCCGAAGGGCGTCCTGGCGTCCTTCGGATCAATTGCCCTTGCGTCCGAAGGACAGGATTTTCTGCCGCAGGCTGCGGGCGAGATTGCGGGTGTTGCGGTACATATCCACCTGCGTGGAAACCTGCCGCACGTCACGGTCGCTGTTCTGTGTCAGCCCGACGACCAACGTGCCCATTTCCTGCCGTTCCCGCCAGAAGCGGCTCATGATCGGGTGGTCGGGCACCGCACAGCTGTCGCTGCGCAGAATATTGGCGTCGTCGAGATGCCAGTCGGTCAGTTTCTGCACCAGCAACTTGCCGGGTGAAAACTGCGCATAGGTTTCGTCAAAGGCTGTTTTCCACGTATAGGCCTCGCCGGCCGTCATGAAGACGATCATGGATGCGATCGCGCTGCCGTTGAGATCGATGGTGTGGATACGCACGGCATCCGCCTCGGCCAGATTGGTGATCGCTTCGCGGGCGAAGGCGGCGCGGTAGCGGTCATTGACCAGTGCGGTGCGCTTGCGGCCTTTCCAGCCGCTGGCCTCCAGCGCCAGGAACTCCTCCATGCGGTAACGTATGTCCTTGGGCTGCCGGGTCACGGTGTAGGAGACCGGCCCGAGTTTTTCGAGCTGCCGCCACTGCCGGCGCATTTCGCGCAGATGATGCGGCGCAAGCGAACTGCGCAGATAGGCCTCGCCATCCAGAAGGCTTTCCAGCATCGGCCGGTGATAATTGCCCGTGGTCGTCAGCGGCAGGTTGCGGCTGAGGGCTATGGCCCTGAACATGCGGGCAAAAGGCCCTTCCAGCCGCACATCCGGCAGCACAAGGACATTCGGCAGGCGCATGTCCCGATCGGAGAGCGCGTCGAAAAGATTGTCGAGCGTTTCGGCGGCACCCTCGGTATCGACCAGCGGTGTGCCGAGCGGACCGAAAGGATTGGCCCAGACGCGCAGAATGGAAGGCCCGATGGAAAAACCCGGCTTTTCGACGGTAAAGGGCATGAGAAAGCGCATGCGGCTTCTGGCGCCGTTTTCATCGCGGATGAGGGCGAAGCGCACGGATTTGTCGTCGATACGCGGCATGGCCGGCGCAAGCAGCCGGCCGGTGAAGAAGACGTTCGCCTCCATGACGCGGTTGGACAGGAAGTCCAGTTCCTCCTGCATGTCGTAACCCAGCTGACCGGGATAGACGCAGAATTCGCGGCCTTCGCGGCCCACGCGCCGGCTGCTGTCCGCAACGGGACGATCACGCTCCGCAGACGCCATCAGCGCCGCGATGCGCGGGTCCTGAAAATCCGGATTCTTTGGATCGCTGGACATGCTTATCGTTACACCGCCTTCCCAGTGTCTTGACCCGCCCGGGGATCGTTGAAGGCAAAAAGGACGATCCCGAGTGTGCGGCGAATGGCAACATGCAATAACACAGCTTCTATGCACATGGCTATTGCGACCGCTGCCGCAGCCCCCGCCAGACCATAGACCGGAATGAGCGCCATGTTGAGTGCAATGTTGCAACCAAAGATGATAATATAAAGAGCGACGCACAATTTTTGTTTGCCGGCCATATTCAGCAGCGTTTCCCCTGGCCCGATCAGCGCTTTTGCGAGGAAGCCGGCAAAGAGGAAGAACATCAGCTCGTAACCCTGAACGAAGCCGGGGCCGAATAACGACAGCAGGAAAGGGCCGGCCAGAAGCACGACACTGCCGACCGCGAGCGACGGCCAGAAGGCCCAGCGCGCCGCCTGGCTGGCGAAACCGGCGAGCCCCTGCCTGTCATTGGCGGAAATCAGGGCGGCCAGACGCGGTGCCGCCGCCGCCTGCACGGAGAAAAACACGAATTGCATCAGCACGATGGTTTTTGCCGCTGCGAAATAAATGCCGACCTGATCCGGCGGCAGATAAAGACCGACGATCACCACGTCGGAATTGGTCATCAGAAAACCGATGCCGTCGATCAGGAAAACCGGAAAGGCGAATTTCATCCAGTGACCGAAATGGACCCTGCGGGCAACGCTGCGGAAATTGCGGTTAAGCCGCCGGTTGAGGAAGGCAAAGTGGAACAGCGTGGTGACATAGGTGGCGAGAAGGGCGGTGAGCATCGCCGTCGTCGCGGTTTTTTCGGCTCCCAGCAGGATCGCCACCAGCATGAACAGCAATATTAGCACCGGGCGGACGATATAGGTGGGGCTGAGGGCCGAGATCGCCCAGCCATTGGCACGTGCGGTGCCGTTCAGCACATCGCCAAGCGCGACCATTGGCAGGGTGAAAAGCGCAAGCGAGACGGGAATGAGGTAATAGGCGGCGATGCGCTCGCCAAAGAAATACAGGAAGACAAAACCGCACAGCGCCAGCGTGCTGGCGGACAGCATGGCGAAGATGCGCGCCGTCGAAGTCAGCCCCATGATCTTGTCATGAGCATCCTCAAGTCGGTAGCCGGGCAAGAAACGGATGACGGTGGTATGGAAACCGAGACAGGACAGGTTACCGAACAGGATCACCAGAACCCAGACGAAGGCGAAGAGACCGTATTCGAATTCACCCATCAGGCGGGCGAGGATGATCTGGGAGATAAAGGCGATGCCGGCGCTGACGATGCGCACCGCAAAGGCGACCAGCGCCATGCGCTGTGCGCGGGAAACATCGTCCCTTGCCGAGACGAGGACGGCGATTTTCGCTCCCAGCGGCGAAAGCTTCGCGCGCAGGCCTGCGGGTAAGGCTTTTTCCGCCGTGTTGAGGATAGCCATGATCCACACGCCATCATTTCCAATTGAGTAGGCGAGCCGATTGTAAGCGCTTTATCCTTAACGAAGGGTTTGGGAGGCGGCGGGGCCTGTCCCGATGCCGTTTGCCGCCCGCGGTTTGCGAATGCCGTTGAAAAGAAAAAGCGCAAGCGGACTGCGGCGTATCGCCTGGTGCAGCAGGTAGGCCGTAAAGGTGGTCATGGCGACGATGATGGCGAACTCGAGGATGGGCGGCAGCGAGACGAGGATGAAAAGCGTGCCGAAGGCGTAGATCAGCGGGTGATGAAGCAGGTAGATGGTGAAGGAGGCATCCGTCATGCGTCCGGCCAGCCGGCTCGGCCTGTCGAAATAGCGGCAGGCGATGTCGATCAAAAGGCGGCTCGCCGCCACGGCCGCAATCGCCGAAACCAGCACCAGCATGGCCGAATTGGTGAAGGGATTTTGCAGCCGCAGCGTCACCGCCGTTGCGATAGCACCGAATGCGATGACACCGGTGAAAGGGCCCGTCTGGCGAAAACGGTGAAACAGGGCACGGTCGCGGTTCAGCATTGCCCCGATGAGAAAGAACGGCAGGTAACGCGCATAGGGATCGGAGGCGCGTTCATAAAGGAGGAAAACGCCGTTTCCGGTTTTTCCCGCAAGCAGGCCGGAAGCATAAACCGCCAGTTCCCACAAAACGGGCAGGACGCACAGTGCGGCGAAAAACAGGGCCGGACGGCGTGCCAGCTGCCTGCCGAACCAATCTCTTGCAGATATAAATGGCGGGCGTTCGGCGATAAACAGCAAACCCGCCAACAGCACCGAATAGGCGATGAGGGCCGGCAGGAACCACAGATGCATGATCCATTGCTCGCTGGGGCGCAGCAGGTCCGGCAGGTTTTGCGTGAGCTGGGCGGCGGGGATGTCGCCTTTGGCGATGCCGGCCAGCTGCAGCAGGAAAAGTTGCAGTGGCCCGAGTATCAGCACGGCTATGACGAAGGGCAGGCCGAGGCGCACGAACCGCTGCCTGAGCCACGGCGCCTTGCCCTTCTTGCCGATGACCATGCCGGAAAAATAACCGGCCACCAGAAAGAATGCCGGCATGCGGAAGGTCGCGAGTGCCGCGCCAAGTACCGTCAGGATCGGGCTGGTTTCAAAATCCTTGATATCCCACGGCAGGGCGTGGCTGTAGAGCAGGGAGGCGTGATAGGGAATGCCGAGCAGCATGAGAAGAGCCCGCAACGGGTCCCAATAATGCTCGTAATCTGATTTTCCCTGCTGCATTTCCCCCTCGCGTCGCAAACGCGATCACGCGTGATTTGCGATAGCCGCCACGACTATTAGTGGAAAGTGCTAATAAACCCTTCATGCGCCGGATGGCGTGGGCGGCGCTTTTTTCTTCGGCAGAAGATCGAGCACTAGCGTGCAGCCGAAAATGATGACGCCGGCGCCAAAAAGCTGGGGAAGCGACAGGGGCTCGTCCAGCACAAGTGCGCCGACAAGCACAGCCACGACGGTGACGGCGAATTCCACGCTGATCGTCTTCGTCGCGCCGATGGTGGAAACCAGCCGGAAATAGGTGATGTAGGTGAGGCCGCTCATGACCACCGCCTGTATCAGAAGATATCCGTAGTCGATGAGGGCGGGCGTTCCCGGCAGGGGTACGGCGAGAAGAAGCGGCAGGGTCATCAGGCCGCCGGTCAGAAAGGAAGCGATGGTAATTTCCCAGGACCCGACGCCTTTGAGGTAGCGGCTGGCATAGTTGCTGCCATAGGCCGCACAGATGCAGGCGGCGACACAGGCGGCGCAACCGATGATGAAGTCGGGTGTGACGGGAACGGCCGGGAAGCCGACGAGGAGGACGATGCCGCCGAAGCCGATGACGAGGCCGGCAATTCCCTGCCGGGTCAGCCGCTCGAGCCCCCATATCTGCGAGATGAGCATGGAAAAAAGCGGGATCGTCGCCACCAGAATGGCGGCCATGGCGGTGCCGACCAGCGGTGTTCCGTAGGAAAGGCCGATCAGCTGACCGGCGACGGTTGTTGCGCCGACGACCGCGAAACTGCGCCAGCGCGCGGAAAATGCAAGCTTGCGGCGTGCGGCCCGCGCGATGAGAAAGAGGGTGACGGCGGTGACGAGCGACCGAAGCGTGACTGCGCCGATCCAGCCGAAGGCGGCGACGACGTGCAGAAGCAGCAGGAAAGACATCCCCCACGCGAGCGCGAGAAAAATATAGGCAGCGAGATCGCGAGGAGCCATGAAAGCATTTCCAGTAAAAGGGCGCAGGGTTTCACGTCCGGAAATGCGCAGAACAAAATCGCGAGCGCGTCCGACGCTTCCATCTGAACCGGATGCGCTCATCTGAGCATCTTCCGGAAGATGATCAGGCTCCCATATGGAAAGTGCAGATACCCGTCAACAGCAATGAGCGGCGGCAAAGAAAATCGCCCGCAACACGGGGTTGCGGGCGATTATTATCGGAAGCGGGTCTGGGTTTACGCCTGTTCGTAAACGCCGTGGCAGTGCTTGTATTTCTTGCCGGAGCCACAGGGGCACATTTCGTTGCGCCCGATACGGCCCCAGGTGGCGGGGTTGTTCGGATCGCGCTCCTCGGCGGGCACGAAAGCGGCCGGAATGCCCTGTGACATCTCGTCTTCGCCGGTGACGGGATCGAGATGATGGGCGGTCATTTCCGGCAGTTCCGGCTGCTGCGGTTCCTGCTGCACCAGTTCCACGCGCATCAGCTGGGCGGTAACGGCCTCGCGCAGATTGGCGAGCAGCGCCTGGAACAGCTCGAAGGCTTCCGCCTTGTATTCCTGCAGCGGATCGCGCTGGGCGTAACCGCGGAAACCGACGACGGAACGGAGATGGTCGAGGTTGACGATATGTTCGCGCCACAGATGGTCGATCGTCTGGAGAATGACCGAGCGTTCCACATAGGTCATGATCTCGGGGCCGAAACGCTCCGCGCGCTCGGCGGCATATTTGTCGGCGGCTTCGGTGACGCGCTGAAGAATGTCGTCCTCGGCGATGCCTTCTTCCTTCGCCCATTCCTCCACCGGCAGGTCGAGGTTCAGGAACTGGGCGATACCCGCCTTCAGGCCGGCAAGATCCCACTGTTCGGCATAGGCATTTTCCGGAACATGCTTGGTGACGAGCGTTTCGATGACTTCATTGCGCATGTCGGCTGCGGTTTCGCCGATATTGTCGGCTTCCATCAGCTCGAGGCGCTGATCGAAGATAACCTTGCGCTGGTCGTTCAGCACGTCGTCATATTTCAGAAGGTTCTTACGGGTCTCGAAGTTGCGGGCTTCGACCTTCTTCTGGGCACGTTCCAGCGCCTTGTTGATCCACGGATGGACGATGGCTTCGCCTTCCTTCAGGCCGAGCTTCTGCAGCATCGAGTCCATGCGCTCGGAACCGAAGATACGCATCAGGTCATCCTGAAGCGACAGGTAGAATTTCGAGCGGCCGGGGTCGCCCTGACGGCCGGAACGACCGCGCAGCTGGTTGTCGATACGGCGGCTTTCGTGGCGTTCGGTGGCGATGACGTAAAGGCCGCCGGCGGCGAGCG
Organism: Rhizobium rhizogenes; assembly: GCF_002005205.3. The sequence goes on from NZ_CP019702.2 coordinate 1,695,988, forward strand.
CCTTTTCCTTCAGCACCTTGATTTCAGCGCGAATGGCTTCTTCCTTCGCGTCGCGTTCGGCACCCGGCTCCATGCCTTCGAGTTCGCGCTCGAGACGCATGTCGACGTTGCCGCCGAGCTGGATGTCGGTACCGCGGCCGGCCATGTTGGTGGCGATGGTGACGGCGCCGGGAACACCGGCCTGCGAAACGATATAGGCTTCCTGCTCGTGGTAACGGGCGTTCAGAACCTGAAAGTCGGTAAAGCCGGACTGGCGCAGCATATTCGCCAGAAGCTCGGATTTTTCGATCGATGTCGTGCCGACCAGAACCGGCTGGCCACGCTCATGCGCCGCCTTGATCTCGGTGATGATCGCCAAGAATTTCTCTTCGCCGGTGCGATAGACCTCGTCGTCCTCGTCGATACGCTGGATCGGCAGGTTGGTCGGCACTTCGATGACGTCGAGGCCATAGATATTGCCGAATTCTTCCGCTTCCGTCGCGGCCGTACCGGTCATGCCGGCGAGTTTCGTATACATGCGGAAGTAGTTCTGGAAGGTGACGGAGGAAAGCGTCTGGTTTTCCGGCTGGATCTGCACCTTTTCCTTGGCTTCCAGAGCCTGGTGCTGGCCTTCGGAGTAACGGCGGCCCGGCATCATGCGGCCGGTGAATTCGTCGATGATGACGATTTCGTCGTTGCGGACGATGTAGTCCTTGTCGCGGGTGAAGAGCTTGTGGGCCTTCAGCGCATTGTTGATGTGGTGAACGATGGCGACGTTTTCGACGTCATAAAGCGATTCGCCCTTCAAGAGGCCCGCCTGCCGCAGCAGGTTCTCGAGCTTCTCGGTGCCGTCTTCGGAGAAGTTGGCCGAGCGCTGCTTTTCATCGATTTCGTAATCTTCCGGCGTCAGCAGCGGAATGAAGGCATCGATGGTGTTGTAGAGGTCGGAACGGTCGTCCAGCGGGCCGGAAATGATGAGCGGCGTGCGTGCCTCGTCGACCAGGATCGAGTCGACTTCGTCGACGATCGCGTAGTTGTGGCCACGCTGCACCATCTGGGCGCGGTCGTATTTCATGTTGTCGCGCAGATAATCGAAGCCGAGTTCGTTATTCGTCGCGTAGGTAATGTCGCAGGCATAGGCCTCGCGGCGCTGGTCGTCGTCCAGCCCGTGGACGATGACGCCGGTCGTCAGGCCGAGGAAGCCATAGAGCCTGCTCATCGTGGCCGCGTCGCGCTTGGCGAGATAGTCGTTGACGGTAACGACGTGCACGCCCTTGCCGGCCAGCGCGTTGAGGTAGACCGCAAGGGTCGCCACCAGCGTCTTGCCTTCACCGGTCTTCATTTCGGCGATGGCGCCGCCATGCAGAATCATGCCGCCGGTCAGCTGCACGTCGAAGGGGCGCATGTGCAGAACGCGGCGCGACGCCTCACGGGCAACGGCGAAAGCCGGGATCAGCAGGTCGTCCAGCGTCTTGCCATCGGCAAGCTGCTGGCGGAATTCCGCCGTCTTGGCCGCCAGCGCTTCGTTGGAAAGTGCCTTGGTGGCCTCTTCCAGCGCATTGATGGCTGCGATCTTGCTTTTATAGGAGCGGACGCGGCGATCATTTGCCGAACCGAACAACTTGCGGGCTATTCCGCCGAGACTGACCATCTTACTGGCCCTTTCTGAAATTCCGTTTTCGCGGGCGCTTTTCTCCGTCATGCCGATTTCAGCAACAAATGACGGACTTCGCCCTTCAACGTATCTGGACGCGAGGTTGCGTGACAGATAAGAGGGGGGGCAAATGATGTCAACGGTTCTGCCCGTTACAGAATGGCCACAATCCGGTGTTTGGAAGTTTTTTCAGAGCCGGAAACCATGTCTGGAGCCGGCATTGTCCCCGAAAGGTTCAAAATGTTGCGCTATAATAAAATTGCGGCTGCGGTGATTGTGGCCACGCTCGGCCTTCAGTTTCCGGCTTTCGCGCAGGAAGACAAGGTTGTCGCCAAGGTTGGCGATCTGGAAATCCACCAGTCCGAACTCGACCTCGCCATGGGCAACCTCGACCCGCAGCTCGCGCAGCTGCCTGACGAGCAGAAGAAGGTCGCGGCCCTTTCCGGCGCCATCGACGTCAAGCTTCTGGTGAAGAACGCGACCGCCGAAGGTCTGGAAAAGACTGAAGATTTCAAGAAGCGCATGGATTTCATCCAGGACCGCGAGCTGCACAACGCCTATTTCCGCAAGCATGTGGTCGACGCCGTCACCAATGACGAGGTGAAGGCCCGCTACGACAAGGAAGTCGCAGCCCTGCCACAGGAAGAGGAAATCAAGGCCGCGCACATTCTCGTCGCCAGCGAGGACGAAGCCAAGGACATCATCAAGCAGCTTGATTCGGGCAAGGATTTCGCCGCACTCGCCAAGGAAAAATCGACCGATTCCAACAAGGACGACGGCGGTGATCTCGGCTGGTTCGGCAAGGGTCGCATGGTGCCGGAATTCGAGGAAGCCGCTTTCGGCCTCGAAAAGGGCGCCTACACCAAGACCCCGGTAAAGACCCAGTTCGGCTTCCACGTCATCAAGCTGGAAGACAAGCGCATCGCCCCGCCGCCGGCTTTCGAGCAGGTTGAGCCGCAGGTTCGTCAGCTTGTCATGCGTGACAAATACGTTGCCCTCATCGAGAAGGCAAAGGCTGACCAGAAGATCGAAATCATGGATGAGACGCTGAAGAAGGGCTACGACGAAGCCACGAAGGAACAGCAGGCTCAGCAGCCGCAGCAGTAAGAATTCATGCTACGGGGCGGCTATGGGCCGCCCCGTTTCATCTCAGGCACTTCCATACCCTCCGTTTCCAGAATTTCAGGCGCTTTTCCATGTCCGTTGCCGTTTCTCCGCTTGCTCCGAAATCCTATCCCGACATGCCTGCGCTGCGCGGTGTTCGCATGGCGACGGCCGCCGCCGGCATCAAGTACAAGAACCGCACGGACGTTCTCCTGATGGTGTTCGACAAGCCGGCAAGCGTGGCCGGTGTTTTCACCAGATCGAAATGCCCTTCCGCCCCGGTTGATTTCTGCCGCGCCAATCTCGGCGGCGGCGTGGCCCGTGCCGTGGTGGTCAATTCCGGCAATGCCAACGCCTTCACCGGCGTCAAGGGCAAGGCCGCGACCGAGTTGACGGCGAAATCCGCCGCCGCTGCCGTCGGCTGCTCCGAAGGCGAGGTCTTCCTCGCATCGACCGGTGTGATCGGCGAGCCGCTGGATGCCTCGAAATTTGCCGGTGTTCTCGGCGACATGAACGTCAGGGCAGAGGCCGATTTCTGGCAGGAAGCCGCCAAGGCGATCATGACGACCGACACCTATCCCAAGGTTTCGACCCGCACCGCCGAGATCGGCGGTGTGATCGTCACGATCAACGGCATCTCCAAGGGCGCCGGCATGATTGCGCCCGACATGGCGACGATGCTCTCCTTTGTGGTGACGGATGCCGATATCGAGCCTGCCGCCCTGCAATCCCTGCTTTCTGCCGGCGTCGGTCCGACGTTTAATTCCGTGACGGTCGACAGCGATACCTCCACCTCCGATACGCTGATGCTGTTTGCCACGGGTGCAGCTGCCGAAGACGGTCAGGTGAAGGTGACGAGCGCCGATGATGAGCGCCTGGCTGGCTTTCGTGCCGCACTGAACGATCTCCTGAAGGATCTGGCGCTGCAGGTGGTTCGTGACGGCGAGGGCGCGCGCAAGATGGTGGAAGTCACCGTAACAGGCGCGGAAAACGATGCCGCCGCCAAGAAGATCGCCCTTTCCATCGCCAATTCGCCGCTGGTGAAAACCGCGGTTGCCGGCGAGGACGCCAATTGGGGCCGCGTCGTCATGGCTGTCGGCAAATCCGGTGAGATGGCCGACCGCGACCGCCTCGCCATCTGGTTCGGTGGCGTGCGCGTGGCCGTGAATGGCGAGCGCGACCCGGATTATTCGGAAGCGGAAACCAGCGCGGTGATGCGTCTCGAAGACATTCCGGTGAAGGTCGATATCGGTCTCGGGCAGGGCACGGCCACCGTCTGGACCTGTGATCTGACGAAGGAATATGTTGCGATCAACGGCGACTACCGGAGCTGACCGTTGGAGCCGAAGAGAATGCAGGACAACAAAGCCGTCAATCTGCCGCTGGTTCGCCGTCTGGAAGCCGTCAGCTTCCGGGCATGGCCCGCCTCGTCGGTAATTTATGACGGCAGCTGGCAAATCCGTCTCACGGGTTCGCATCCTTCCAAACGCATCAACTGCGTGGTGCCGCTCGATCCGTCCGATTACGGAAATTGTGCGGTGCGGCTGGAAAAGGCGCGCAAGCGTTTCGAGGATTTCGGCCGGCCGCTGGTGGTGCGCGAAACCACGCTGATGCCGCCGCAGCTTATGGACTTCCTGGCGGAAGATGGCTGGTCCGTGTTTGAAGAAGTCATGGTCATGACCGCTGATCTTTCCGGCATGGAACTGCCGGAAACGCTGGTCAGCCTGCCGAGCCACGATATCGGCCGTTTTGTCGAGGCGAGCATCAAGGTCAGCGATGGCGATCCGGCGTTGCGTCCGGCAATTGCGGAGATCGTCAGCTCCATCAAGCCGTCGCTCGGCCTCTTCATCAATGAGGAGGTGGAAGGCAATCCACTCGCGACCGTCATCTGCGTGCAGGATAATGACCTTGCCGGCATTCTCTCGCTTGACGTTGCCGCGTCGCAGCGAAAAAGGGGACTCGGCACGCAAATTCTGGCATCGGCGCTGCGCTGGGCGAGGATTAGCGGCGCCAAGAGCGCATGGCTGCAGGTGGACACCACCAATGCAGGTGCGATTGCGCTTTACGAGAAATTCGGCTTCACCGAGGCTTATCGTTACCGCTACTGGCGCAAGGGTGCTGAAGAATGAGTGAGGCGGGCAAAAAGATTCTGCTGGTCGCTGCCTGCGCGCTTCTCGATCAGGATGGCCGCATTCTTCTGGCGCAGCGGCCCGAGGGCAAGTCTCTCGCCGGCCTGTGGGAGTTTCCCGGCGGCAAGGTGGAGCACGGTGAAACGCCGGAAGAGACCCTTGTCCGTGAACTGGACGAGGAACTGGGCATCAGGACCAAGGTTGCCTGCCTTGCGCCGCTGACCTTCGCCAGCCACACCTACGAGACCTTTCACCTGCTGATGCCGCTTTACGTGTGCCGTCGTTATGAAGGCATCGCGCATGGGCGGGAAGGACAGGCGCTGAAATGGGTGAAGCCGCAGGCTCTGCGCGATTATCCCATGCCGCCGGCCGATGAGCCGCTGATTCCGTTCCTGCAGGATCTGCTTTAGGACCACAGGGCCATCGAGATTGACGCGACAAGCACCGCCGGTCGGGCGATGCCGTTGTCTGATCACGGGTATCGCGCTTCCATTTGACGTTGTCTCCGGGCCTGTTCGAGGCACAATGAAGGCGGATTTCGGTGCGTGTCAGTGCGGCTGGACTGGCTGGGCGACGGTGGTGGCTTGCCCTTTCCCGGTCTTCCTCCGTCACAGCTTCGTGAAAATACCCTGCGGCATCCGCTTTGCCGTGCCAAAACGGGGCTATGTTAAGAGATCGTTCAGCACCCTCTGGCAGATTGTTAAGCTAAAGAAGCGGTAAACTGCGCGAGACGAGGTTGGTCATGAACGAGGATTTCTGGAAGACGGTGGAAGGTCGTCACTCTTATTCCGATAAATCCCGTCGCACCGGCGTTCTGAATGTCGCGCTGCTTTTCGGTACGGCCGTTATCGCGCTTTCCCTGATCGTGACCCCCATGCTTGCCGGAAAATCATCCACGCGTGTGGCGCAGTTTCCCGACAATTATGACATGATCAGCACCGGCTCGATCAAGAAGACCGATATGGGCAAGACCTATTCCATCCGCCGCAGCATAACCCAGCCGATGCCGGAAATGCCCTGTGTCGTGACCGGTTATAACAACGAGAGCGGTTGCTGATCGTTTACCATCATCGGTAACCGATTCCTCACACTGGTCACCTAAGATATATTCGATTTCAATAAAGCATAGTGCCGGCCGGCGGAATAAGCCGGATGGTGGATGGGGAATATCCTGTGCTGCGTTCTTTTATCGATTTCTGCAAAAACGAAGACGGGGCTACCGCAGTCGAATACGGTCTGATCGTCGGGGTGATTTCCGCGGCACTCATCGCTGGCGCCGGCACCATCAGCAGTAACATCAACACGGTTTTCAAGTTTATCGCCGATACTTTCGCGAACAGCTGAAAGTGTTGGGGCAAGCGCTCAGGACAGTTTCACCTCGGTTGTCTTCAGCGCATCCGCAAGGCGCATCTTGGCGGAGCCGGGTTTCAGCGGTTTCTGCTGGCTCTCATGTGGCGCCCAACCCGAGACATAGATGATGGAAAACGTCGCTCTTATCCGGCCATCGGGATCGGAGTAACGCTCGGCGTAAAGCTCCGCTGCCCGCAGGAAAAAGCCGCGGTTGAGCGGCTTTCGGCTTCGGCTTGTCAAGGGATTGGCCATGCCCATGGCGCGCAGGTCGCGCATCAACGGAAAGATCGAATCGTAACGTACCGTATAGGTCTCGGCATCGGTGACGGGCAGTGCGAAACCGGCCCGTTGCAAAAGCGCGCCGACATCGCGCACATCGGCGAAGGGAATGACACGCGGGCTTGCACCGCCCGTCAGTTCCGCCTCGGCCGTCAGCAAAACGTCGCGCAATTCCTGCAGGGTGCCGCTGCCGGGAATGGCGCCGAGGAAAAGGCCGTCCGGCTTCAATGCCCGCCGGATCTGGATCAGCGCACCGGGCGTGTCGTTGGTCAGATGCAGGGCAAGCGGCGAAACGACAAGATTGGCGGAGGCTTCCTCCAGCGGTAGATGCTCCATGGAGGCCGCCTCGGGGATATTGCCATCAGTTGCAAAACAGCTTTCCGTTTCAATACGGCGAATGCCGTCGACTTTGCCTGTCTCCGCCAGCCGCCGGGCCGTGACGCCGGTTCCACCGTGCAGTTCGATCGCTGTCTCGAACCGGCGCTCGACGATGGCAAGCCTGTCAGCCAGCTCTTCGGCCGCCATGTCGAGAAGAAACAGGGCCTTGTCATCGCGCCGGTTCCATGCCCGGTGACGGTTTTGTTCGATCAGGGCCTGGTCAAAGAGAATATCCATCGTCTTGCCTGCTCGGCCTCTGGCACCTTGGGGACAGGCGGGGCCGTATCGTTGCTGTCATGCCGCTTCGGGCATCGCGCCCTGTGTCGAACCGGGCGTATCGCTCTCGCAAAGGCACCCGTTCGGCGCTAAAGTCAACCTCATGGGTGCTGGTGACGATCTGTTTTCGGAATTGCTGTCGAAATCCGCTGCCATGCCGGCTGCGGGCCGCGACATGTTGCGCTCGTTCTTCCGTCTCATCTATCCGCCGACCTGCGCGGGCTGCAATCGCATGACCGGCGGCGATGGGGCCCTGTGCCCCGGTTGCTGGAGGGATGTGGCCTTTATCGATCGCCCTTTCTGCGAGGTTCTTGGCACTCCCTTCGCGCGGGATCACGGTGAGGGAGCGGTAAGCGCCAGGGCCATTGCCGATCCGCCGCCGTTTGACCGCCTGCGCGCCGTCGCCTGCCACGAGGGCACTGCCCGCAAGCTGGTACACCGGCTGAAATATCAGGACCGCACCGATCTCGCCGGCTTGATGGCGTTATGGATGTTGCGGGCAAGTGACGGAACGGTCGACGCCTGCGATTGCATCGTGCCGGTTCCCCTGCATCGCCGCCGCTTCCTGCGCCGCCGGTTCAATCAGTCCGCCGAGCTGGCGCGGCATCTGGCGAGAGCCGCAGGCAAACCGCTGCTCGCCGGCACGCTGCTGCGCGTGAAGCCGACCGAACGGCAGGTGGGGCTCTCCGCGCCTGCCCGGCAGGACAATGTGCGGGGTGCTTTCTCCCTCGCGCCCGGTCGGGAGGCCGATGTTCATGGCAAGCGCGTGGTGCTGGTGGACGACGTCTACACCACCGGTGCGACGGTGGGTGCGGCAAGCCGCGCCCTGCGCAAGGCAGGTGCCGCGGATGTGACAGTTTTGACCTTTGCAATGGCCGTTTCCGGGCCTATATGAAGCCTGAATGACATGAAGAAACCGTGCGTCTGGTCGCACGTTTGCGAGGTTTTGAACAACATGGCACCGGTAGCGATCTATACGCGGGATTTTTGTGGTTATTGCGCGCGCGCCAAGGCGCTGCTGGACAGCAAGGGTGTGGATTATGCCGAATATAATTCCACCACGACGCCGGAATACCGGCAGGAAATGATCGAGAAATCCGGTGGAACGACCTTCCCGCAAATCTTCATCAATGGCCAGCATGTCGGCGGTTGTGACGATCTGCATGCGCTGGAGCGCGCCGGCAAACTGGACGCCATGCTGGCTGCCTGACCGGGCCGATCGACGGAGGATGTGATGAGTTTCAAGGCTGCCGCCATCCAGATGCGCTCCGGCGTCGACCCGGTGAGAAACGCCGCCGATATGGAGCGGCTGGTGCGCACCGCTGCGGCTGAGGGGGCTGTTTATGTGCAGACCCCGGAAATGACGGGCGCCATCCAGAAGGACAGGCAGGCGCTTCGTGCCCAGCTGCGCGACGACGATGGCGACATCATCGTTGCGACCGCCGCCCGTCTTGCCCGCGAACTCGGCATCCATGTCCATATCGGCTCCACGGCCATTGCCCGCCCCGACGGCAAGATCGCCAATCGCGGCTTTCTCTTCGCGCCGGATGGCTCGCGCATCTGCAGCTATGACAAGATTCATATGTTCGATGTCGATCTTGACAATGGTGAAAGCTGGCGCGAAAGCGCTGCCTATGAGCCCGGCGAAGTGGCGCGTATCGCCGAACTTCCCTTGGCGAAATTCGGCTTCGCCATCTGCTATGACGTCCGTTTCCCGCAGCTTTTCCGGGCGGAAGCGCTGGCCGGTGCCGAAGTTCTGACGGTGCCCGCCGCTTTCACCCGCCAGACGGGGGAGGCCCATTGGGAAATCCTGTTGCGCGCCCGCGCCATTGAGAATGGCGCTTTTGTCATCGCCGCCGCACAGGGCGGGGTGCATGAGGACGGGCGCGAGACTTTCGGCCATTCCATCATCATCGACCCCTGGGGCAGGGTACTGGCCATTGCCGGGGGTACCGGGGAAGAGATCATTTTCGCCGAGATCGATACGGCGCTGGTTGCGGCCGCGCGCGGAAAAATTCCCAATCTGCGCAATGCCCGAGAATTCGGGCTGGATACGGTTGTTCCCCTGAAACCTGCCGGAGGTGAGGCGGCGTGATCCGTTATGCGCTGGCCTGCGAAAAGGGCCATGAGTTTGAAGGCTGGTTTGCCGGTAGCGACGATTTCGACAATCAGTTGCAGCGTGGCTTCCTGTCCTGCCCGGTCTGCAATTCCGTGCAGGTCTCCAAACTTCTGATGGCGCCTTCGGTGTCCACCGCGCGCAAGAAGGACGAACGCCAGACGCTCGCCATGGACACGGCGAAAAAGGAAGCGATTGCGAAAATCCGCGAGGCCGTCGCCAATATCCGCGCCAATGCCGAGGATGTCGGGGATAAATTCCCTGAAGAGGCCCGCAAGATCCATTATGGCGAGGCGGACGAGCGCGGCATCATCGGCAATGCCTCCGTGCAGGAAGCCAAGGCCCTGCTGGACGAGGGTATCGAAATCGCACCGCTGCCGTCATTGCCTGACGACATAAACTGAGTTTGCCAATGCGGGTAGCGATCTATAATTTCGGAATACAGATTGCCGCTTATGATGATCCCGCCGTTGCCGGATTTGCCCGGCGCGAACCTTTGAATTTCATGGCTGCCGAACGCGCGGAAGGTTTCATCGGCCGGTCCGGTTACGAAGGCGAACCCGGACCCGCAAGCTGGGGCGTGCAGGTCTTCCCACGTTTCCTGAAGGAAAACGGTGCGACAAGCGGTGTTTCGTCCTTTTCGCTCTGGCGCGATCTCGAATCGCTGATGGCGTATTCCTACTCCGGCGTGCATGCCGAGGCCCTGAAGCACGGACGCAACTGGAATACTCCACAGAAATGGCCGCCGCTCGTTCTATGGTGGGTGGATGCGGCGGATAATCCTCTCTGGACAGATGCTGTCAGAAGGTTCGAGCATCTGCACGACCATGGCCCGTCGCCACAGGCGTTCAATTTCAAACAGCCTTTCGCGGCAAACGGAACTCCGATTGAAATCGACCGGGCCGAAGTCCGGAAGATCGCCGCAAGAAATGCTGCCGGGCAAAGGGAGCTGCTGTCGGCGGTGCAGGCTATTCCAGTCTGAATGCCGACTTATGCCGGGCGTTTCGCCAGCATCATGTAATTGACATCCATATCCGGCGAGAGATTCCAGCGATCCTGCAGCACGTTGTAGAAGACGCCGGTGCGGTGGATGATATCCATGCCGCTTGCCACCATCGGCCGCTCAAGCTCTTCCGGGCGGACCAGTTTCTCATACTGATGGGTGCCACGCGGCAGCCAGCGCAGCACGTTTTCGGCGGCGAAGATGGCCAGCGCCCGAGCCTTCAGCGTGCGGTTGATGGTGGCGGCGAACATCAGTCCGCCGGGGCGCACCATTTTCGCGCAGGTGGTGACGAAGAAATCGACATTGGCCACATGTTCCACCACCTCCATGTTGAGGATGACATCGAAGGTTTCGCCCGCTTCCTGCAATTGTTCGGCGGTCACGGCGCGGTAGTCGACATTGACCCCGCTTTCGCGCGCATGGGTGGAGGCGATGCCGATGTTCTTTTCCGAGGGATCGGCGCCCACCACGGTGGCGCCCATGCGTGCCACGGGTTCCGAAAGAAGGCCGCCACCGCAGCCGATATCCAGCACGCGCAGCCCTTCCAGCGGGCGATGTGCTTTCGGGTCACGGCCGAAATTTTCGCAGACACGGTTGCGGATATATTCGAGCCGCACCGGGTTGAACTTGTGCAGCGGGCGGAACTTGCCTGTCGGGCTCCACCATTCCGCAGCCATCGCGGAGAAGCGATCCACTTCGCTCTGGTCGACGGTCGTCTGTGCGGTCTCGCTCATGGTTCTGCTCCATATTGCTGTTGCATTGAAGTCGGATGATTGCCCCCCGAAGTCAAGACCGAGGGCCGGTTCCGCAGGCAAATTGTCAGGTGCGCATTGCCGCAGGTGGAACTGATATGGCGCCTCATCTGTTTCATGCTGCGTTCATCGAGGAGCGCGTATTTTCCGATCGTGGCAGTATGCGGAATGCATACTCGTCCATCGAAAGCGATGGATGCCGACAAGGGCAAAGCGGGCCTTTGCTTGAGGAGAAAGAAGTGAAGAAAAAACTGTTTGGCGCAATTGCGCTGGTGGCCATGCTCGCCGCGCCGGCACTTGCCGAAGCTGCGACGCGCGGTTTCGCCACCGCGAATGTGAATATGCGCTCCGGCCCGAGCACGGCCTATCCGGCCGTTGTCGTGATCCCGAACGGCGCACCGCTCACCGTGCATGGCTGCCTGTCCGATACGCCCTGGTGCGATGTTTCCTTTGTGGCCGGTCGCGGCTGGGTCGCCGGGCGCTATATCGAAACCACCTACCGACAGAACCGGGTCTATGTCGAGCCGCGCTACTACCGCGATCTCGGCGTGCCGATCATCACCTTCGAAGCCGGCCGGTACTGGGACCGTTATTATCGCGACCGCGATTTTTACCGCGAGCGTGATCGCTGGCGTCGCCCGTCCGGCGGTTACTGGAATGCCGCCCCGCCGCCGCCGCGCGCAGACTGGGATCGTCCGCGTCCACGCGACGAGTGGCGTGATGGCCGCCGGGACGACTGGCGCGACGGTCGCCGGGATGAAACACGTGATCCGCGCCAGGGCGGCGGACCGAATGATGGCCGCTGGGAGCGCCGTTATGGCGACTGGAACCAGGGCGATCGTAATCAGGGTGACAGAAATCAGGGCGATAGACCGCGCCGTGAGGACAATCGCCCCCGTGCCGAAGACGATAACCGGGACCGCAACCGCGACCGTCAACCAAACGAGAATGGGGGCCGGCTCCCTCCGGAGCGTCGCCAGTGGGATGATCCACGCCGCGCGCCTGCTTCGGAAAATCTCCGGGGTGGCTGCCGGATCGGCGATCCGGGCTGCGACGCACGCTAAACAGACAAAGCCCGGCGAGATTTCGTCGGGCTTTTTCATTTGCTGCTTCAGATGACTATGTGGGAGTCTTTATTTCGCAGCGGCAGCCTTGCGAGCGCGGGCTTTGGGTTTCGCCGGCGCTTCCGCATCCGGTGTGGCGGCTTCAGCGGGAACGGCCTTGGGAGCTGCCTTCTTGCGCTGCGCAGGTTTCGTCGCTTCCGATGTCTTCAGCAGCGAGAATTCATGTTTCGCCTGTTCCCAGTGTTCCGCATCGCGGCCGTGGGGATGGCCTTCCTTTTCCCAGAGAGTATAGGCCCGTTTACTGATCCATTCGTGTTCCGAAACCTGCATGCTCGTCTCCCGTTGCTGTTTACAGCGCCTTTGAGAAGGCGACATTCCGCTTGGTCCGGCACACGCTCGACAGGAATCAATGCCGGCATTTCCAGGACCCATTACATGCCATGATCTTCCGGGCGTCAAGCAAACATGCTGCATTGCGAAAGGGGATTTCCGGCATTTTGTGCCGGTAAAGGCGGTTTGGACGCAAGGCGTTCCCACACGGCAACATCAACGTTGCGTGATGACGCCAACGCCGCCAAGATGGGCGGGTAAACGGCAGTGGAGGAGACACACTTGGAACAGAAAATGGAAGCGGAGGCGCAGGTCATTGTCGAGAAGGCCGGAGCGGTCGGCATCATCCGCCTCAACCGTCCCAAAGCCATCAACAGCCTGACACTGCCGATGGTGCGTGCCCTGTTTCAGGCGCTCCAGCGTTTCGAGGACGATCCCGATATTTCCTGCGTGGTGCTGACAGGGGAGGGTGAAAGAGGGCTTTGCGCCGGCGGTGACGTCCGCATCATCCACGATCTCGGCAAAGCGGGCGATCCGCAGGTGCTGGAATTCTGGCGGGAGGAATTTCCGCTCAATTATCGCATCGCCCGTTTTGGCAAACCCTATGTGGCATTGATGGATGGTATCGTCATGGGCGGCGGTGTCGGCATTTCCGCCCATGGCAGCCACCGCATCGTGACCGAGCGGACAAGGCTCGCCATGCCGGAAACGGGCATCGGCTATTTCCCGGATGTCGGCGGCTCCTGGCTGCTGCCGAGGGCGCCGGGTGAATGCGGTACCTGGCTGGGGCTGACGGGCAACACCGTTACCGCCGCCGATGCCATCCATGCCGGTTTTGCCGATTATTACATCGGGTCCGACCGGCTCGATGCGCTGGTGCGGGATTTGTCTCAGGCTGCGGATACCGAAGCGGTCGAGGCGGCGATCGCGGCTCATGCCATGGAGGCCGGCAAGGGCGTTCTGGCCGCAAACCGGGATGTCATCGACGCGACATTCCGGTTTGACACGGTCGAGGAAATCTTCGCCGCACTTTCGGCGCGGGACGATGTGTTTTCGAAAGATACCCTTGAGGTCCTGAACAGGCGCTCTCCCACCAGCCTGAAGCTGACCCTGAAACTCTTGCGCCTTGGCCGGGAAAGCGCGAGCCTGATCGAATGCCTCGAAAGAGAGTTTGCCGCCGGCACCGAGATATTGCGCCAGCATGATTTTTACGAAGGCGTGCGTGCGGCTTTGGTCGACAAGGACCGTAATCCCCGCTGGCGGCCGGCGCGGCTGGAAGAGGTGCGCGAGGAGGACCTTGCGCCCTATTTTGCCGAGCATTCCGGCAATCTGTTTCCAGAGCATCGTCTTTAAGATGACGCAAAAGAAATCCGGCTTCTCGCCCTATATGAAATCATCGCCTTTGGAAGCTTGATTCTTTGGGCGAAATTTCCAATGGGCGCCTCCGCAAAGCACGACTGTTTCTCGTCGCTATGGCCGCCGCCCGCTATGTTGGGCACCATTCGATTTGCCGGGGGTATTCATGAAGCGTCTTCTCATTATCGGTACTGCCATTGCCGCCCTTTTTGCGGGTGCGGCGCAGGCGCAGTCTCCGACCACCATTCTCAATGCATCCTACGATGTCGCCCGTGAAGTTTTCGCGGCCGAGAACGAGGCGTTCATCAAGCAGCACCCCGGTGTGACCGTCGACCAGTCACATGCCGGCACCTCCAAGCAGGCGCGCGCCATTGTTGAGGGTCTGGAAGCTGATGTGGTCACCTTCAACCAGGTCACCGATGTCGATTTTCTGGTGAAGCAGGGTTTCGTTTCCGCCGACTGGCAGAAGGATTTTCCGAACGATGCCTCGCCGTTCTATTCCTTCCCGTCCTTCCTCGTGCGCACCGGCAACCCCAAGGGTATCAAGGACTGGGACGATCTTGCCCGCGATGACGTGAAGGTGGTTTTCCCCAATCCGAAGACTTCGGGTAACGCCCGCTACACCTATCTCGCCGCCACGGCTTACGCCAAGGAGAAGTTCAACGGCGATGAGGCGAAGGTTCAGGAATTCGTCAAGAAGATCTTCGACAACACGCCGGTGTTCGATACCGGAGGCCGCGCCGCCACCACCACCTTCGTGGAACGCGAGATCGGCGACGTGCTGATCACCTTCGAAGCCGAGACGCGTGGCATTGCCAAGCAATATGGCGCAGACAAGGTGGAAGGCGTCGTGCCCTCCGTCAGCCTGCTGGCCGAGTTCCCGGTGGCCGTGGTGGACAAGGTGGTCGACAAGCGCGGCTCGCGCGATCTGGCCAAGAGCTATCTCGACTTCCTCTATACCGAAGAGGGTCAGCGCATCGCCGCCGAATTCGGTCACCGCGTCCACAATGAAAAGGTCGTCGGCGAGTTCAAGGACAAGTTCCCGGCCATTCGCCTCGTCAACGTCAATGATGTGTTCGGCGGCTGGGACAAAATCCAGAAAGAGCATTTTGCATCCGGCGCCACGCTTGATACGCTTTACGGCAGCCGTTAATCACAGCAGTAAAGAACGGTCAGAAGACCCGGCGGGAAACTGCCGGGTCGCTTTATGATGAATTGGGGGCGGGTTTGAAGCGGAATGTTCTGCCGGGGCTGAAATTGTCCCTTGGCGTTACTCTCACCTACGTCGCCATCATCGTGCTTTTGCCGCTCTCGGCGCTGGTGTTCAAGGCGGCAAGTCTGGGACCTGCAGAATATTGGTCCATCATCTCTTCGCCGCGCGCCGTTGCCAGTTACCGCGTCACCGTGCTCTGCGCGCTCGCCGCCACGCTGTTTAACGTCATTTTCGGACTGGCGCTTGCCTGGGTGCTGACGCGTTACCGCTTTCCGGGCTGGCGTATCATCGATGCCATCGTCGATCTGCCGTTTGCGCTTCCCACCGCCGTTGCCGGCATTGCGCTGACGACGCTGTTTGCGGGCAATGGCTGGTTCGGTTCGGTACTTGCGCAATTCGGTATCAAGGTGGCCTATACGCCGCTTGGCATCATGGTGGCGATGGCCTTTACCAGCCTGCCCTTCATCGTGCGCACCGTGCAGCCGGTGCTGGAAGACCTCGACCCGGCGCTGGAGGAAGCGGCGCAATCGCTCGGCGGCTCCGATCTTGAAATCTTCCGCAAGATCATCCTGCCGCTTTTGACGCCGGCGCTTTTGGCGGGTCTTTCCCTTTCCTTTGCCCGCAGCCTTGGCGAATTCGGGGCGATCATCTTCATTGCCGGCAATCAGCCGTTTTCGACTGAGATCACCGCGCTGCTGATCTTCATCCGGCTGGAGGAATATGATTACCAGGCGGCCGCCGCCATCGCCTCCGTGCTGCTCATGACCGCTTTCGTGATGCTGGCCGTGACCAACTACCTGCAGGCGCGTGCGCTTCGTTATACGGTGAGGAGCTGAGACATGAGCGCCGTTTCTTCACATCGCAAGCCGCCGCGTGTCGGCGATGCCGCGTGGGTTCGCCGCAGCCTGATCGCTTTCGTGCTTGTCATCGGTGCGCTGCTGGTCGTCGCACCGCTCGTTATCATCGGCGTCGAAGCCTTTTCGCAGGGCTGGAAGGCTTATTCGGCGACCATCACCCATCCCGACACCCGCCACGCCATCATGCTGACGGTGCTGACGGCGCTGATTGCCGTGCCGGTCAACACCGCCTTCGGGGTTGCGGCCGCATGGGCGATCACCAAGTTCGATTTTCCCGGCCGGCGCTTCCTGCTGGTGCTGATCGAGATACCCTTCTCCATCTCGCCGATCGTCGCCGGTGTCGCCTACCTCTTCGTTTATGGGCTGCAGGGGCTGTTCGGGCCGTTCCTCGATGCGCATGATATCAAGATACTGTTTGCGCTGCCTGGCATCGTCATCGCCTCGATGTTTGTCACGGCACCCTTCGTGGCGCGGGAACTCATCCCGCTGATGCAGGCGCAGGGTCGCGATCTGGAAGAGGCGGCGACTTCGCTTGGCGCATCCGGCTGGCGTACCTTCTTTTCGGTGACGCTGCCGAATATCAAATGGGCGCTGCTTTACGGCGTCGTGCTGTGCAATGCCCGCGTGATGGGTGAATTCGGTGCGGTATCGGTCGTATCGGGCAATATTCGCGGCCAGACCAACACGCTGCCGCTGCACATCGAGCTGCTCTACCATGACTACCAGACGGCTGGCGCCTTTGCCTCGGCCTCCATCCTCGCTTTGCTCGCCGTCGTCACCATCATCGCCAAGGTGGCGCTGGAACGGCGCGGTGCCGGGCGTGGGCGCAAAAAGACCAACGGCGATGCCGCCATCGCCACGGAGACCTGATTCCAATGAAAATCCGCCTCGAAAATGTGGTGAAGACCTTCGATACGTTCCGCGCCGTGCGCGATGTTTCGCTGGATATCGAAAGCGGTGAGCTTCTCGCATTGCTCGGCCCTTCGGGTTCCGGCAAGACGACGATCCTGCGCATGGTCGCCGGTCTCGAATACAGTGATGGTGGCCGCATCTTTTTCGGCGACGAGGATGCCACCAATATTCCGGTGCGCGATCGCGGCGTCGGTTTCGTGTTCCAGCATTATGCGCTGTTCCCGCATATGACGCTCAACGAAAACATCGCCTTCGGCATGAAGGTTTCCAAGGTGAAACGCGACAGGGCGGCCATTGACGCCCGCGTCGGGGAACTTCTGCGGCTGGTGAAGCTGGATGGTCTGGGCGACCGTTTCCCGGCGCAGATCTCCGGCGGGCAGCGGCAGCGCGTGGCGCTGGCGCGTGCGCTTTCGGTCGATCCCAAGGTGCTTCTGCTCGATGAGCCGTTCGGGGCACTGGACGCCAATGTGCGCCGCGACCTGCGCCGCTGGCTGCGCGAGATTCACGATTCACTCGGCATCACCACGATTTTCGTGACGCATGATCAGGAAGAGGCGCTCGATCTTGCCGACCGTGTCGTCATTCTCAATCAGGGCGAGATCGTGCAGCAGGGCACGCCGAAAGACGTGTGCCGTCAGCCGAACAGCGCCTTCGTCATGCGCTTTTTGGGCGACGCCAACCGGGTGTCCGGCGTGGCGCGCGGCGGCAAGGTCTATGTCGGTGAGAACGAATTGCCCTTCTCCTATGCGCAAGGGGATGGCGCCGTCGATATCTATGCCCGCCCCGGCGATCTTGAATGGGAGGATCTGCATGAGGGCATTCCGGCCTCGGTGGCGCGGGTTCTCGATCGCGCGGGGGAACGCCGGGTGATCGCCAGCACCGATGGCGGCGACCTTCTGGAATTCGACGTGCCGCCGGAAAACGATGTCGCGGCAGGAGACCGGGGTTCCGTCATTATTCGCCGGGCAAAGATTTTCCCGGCGGCGTGAGGCGCGGCGGGGCGCTTGCCGGCTTCAGATCAGAAGTTCGAAGGCGCTTTCCGCCACCAGCCTGCCATTGATCATCAGGTCGACCCTGTGAAGGCCGGCATAATGCTTGCGGGTGGTGAAATCGCGCATGGCGCGGCTGATCGACAATGTGCATGTTTCTCCGGGCTGAAGCTCGATCTCCTTCCATTTGAAGACCTTGGCGGAGGCATCGCCGCTCTTTTTCACATAATGTACGGCATAATCGATCACCAGCTTTTGCGGGCTGTTGGCCGTCGAGGTGAAAGCGGCTGAAATCCGCACCGGATTGCCGAGAACCACCTGGTCCGGCGTAACCTGAAATGCCGCAAGCGCAATCTCCGCTTCCTCATGCGCGCCGAGATGGGCAAGCGCGGCGGCATCGCCCTTCTTGATAAGGGTGCGCAAGGCCTGCCGTGTGATCCAGCGCGTATGCGGATTGTCCTTCGGCCAGGTATCGATCAGCGCCAGCACGAAGGCGGGATTGTCCTTGGTGATGTCGTTCAGATGATTGGCAACGGATTTGCGTACATAAAGCGCCTCATCGGCCTTCATGGTATCGAGGATCGCGGTAACCGGCGACGGGTCGTCAATCAGCGGTCTGAGCTGGAACGACCATGGCAGGCGGGGCCGGCAGCCTTCGCTGGCCAGCCGCCGCACATGCTCGTTTTCGTGCCGCGACCATGTTTCCATCACGGCAAGGGTGCGGGCCATATCCTTTTGCAGAAAATGCCTTATGGCGAATTCCGAGGAGCCGAAGCGGGTGAAATAGGACAATGCCCGCATGGAAAGATCGAAATCGTCGAGGCCGTAAAGGGCCACATATTCCGGCAGCGAAATGGAGGCGAAACCGTTGCCGATACCCGGCGCTGCGGCGGTCAGGATTTCGATGTTGCGGGCATAATCGCCCGGCAGCGTGGCATGCAGGCTCGTCGCCACCTGCCGCATGCGCTGCATGATGCCCAGCGCCTCGAGATTTGCCGTGGCGAGCGCCATGAAGGCGGAAACGTCAAAGGGCTGATGAACGGCCCTGGTCTGGTCGGCGATATGCCGCAGTTTTTCGCGGTTGAAGATTTCCTTCAGTGCCGGTGCCGCCGTATCGCTCATATCGTCCCTCAAAGTTCACTTTTTGTTCTTTTAAGGCAGGATGAGACCGGGGGCAAGGGAAGACTGAGTAACTCTCAGAGGTGAGAATGGATCGAGCGGGTGCGCCTTGCCTCCTTCTCCCCGTCGGGGAGAAGGTCGCGGCAGCGGGATGAGGGGGCAGCGGCAAAGATATACGGAGAGCTCGCCCCCTCATCTGCCCTTCGGGCATCTTCGCCCCGGCGGGGAGAAGAAGTTTCAAGGCTAACTCAGCTCATCTGGCTGACGAATTTTGTCTCCAGATAGGCCTGAACCGCTTCCGAACCGCCTTCCGTGCCATAACCGGAATCCTTGATGCCGCCGAAGGGGACTTCGGGAAGCGCAAGGCCGTTGTGGTTGATGGTCAGCATGCCGGCCTCGACCTGATGGCCGAGCGCATGCGCGGTCTTGACCGAGCCGGTGAAGGCGTAAGATGCGAGACCGAAGGGCAGGCGGTTCGCTTCGGCAACCGCATCGTCGAAGCTCGAGAAGCGATTGATGATCGCGACCGGACCGAACGGCTCGTCATTCATGATCCTGGCAGTGGTCGGCACATTGGCGAGAACCGTCGGCTCGAAGAAATTGCCCTTGTTGCCGATGCGTCGGCCGCCGGTCTTCAATTCGCCGCCATGGGAAACGGCGTCGTTGATAAGACCTTCCAGCGCGGGAATGCGGCGCTCATTGGCGAGCGGTCCCATGATGACGCCGTCTTCCAGACCATTGCCGACCTTGACCGCCTTGGCGGCTTCCACGAAACCTTCAAGGAAGCGGTTCGCCACGCCGTCCTGCACGAGGAAGCGGGTGGGGGCAACGCAGACCTGACCGGCATTGCGGAACTTGGCAAGTGATGTGACCTCGATCGCCTTTTCGATATCGGCGTCGTTGAAGATCATCACCGGCGCATGGCCGCCGAGTTCCATCGTGGCGCGTTTCATGTGCCTGCCGGCAAGTGCGGCCAGATGTTTGCCGACGGGGGTGGAACCGGTGAAGGAAATCTTGCGGATGACCGGATGCGGGATCAGATATTCCGAAATCTCTGACGGCACGCCGTAAACGAGGCCGATGACGCCCGCGGGCACGCCGGCATCCACGAAGGCGCGGATCAGTTCCGCCGGCGATGCCGGGGTTTCTTCCGGCGCCTTGACGATGATCGAGCAGCCGGTGGCGAGCGCCGCGGAAAGCTTGCGGACGATCTGGTTGATTGGGAAGTTCCACGGCGTGAACGCCGCGACCGGACCGACCGGCAGCTTGATGGCCAGCTGCGAAACGCCGGCCGCACGCGCCGGGATGACCTGGCCATAGGTGCGGCGCGCCTCTTCGGCAAACCAGTCGATTGTGTCGGCGGCGCCCATGATTTCGGTGCCCGATTGCGCCAGTGGCTTGCCCTGTTCGCGGGTCATTATATAGGCGATCTTGTCCTTGCGCTCGCGCAGGATATCGGCAGCCCTGCGCATGATCTTCGAACGCTCGAAGGGCGAGGTGTCGCGCCACACCTTGAAACCGCGCTCGGCGGCGGCAAGCGCCAGATCGAGGTCTTCCTTCTCGGCGTGGGCAATCGCGCCGATGATTTCGTCGGTTGCCGGATCGGACACGGCGATCGTCTTGCCGGAAACGGCGTCTCGCCATTCGCCATCAATGAGAAGTTTGATGTCGGGATAGGTGTGCATAGGGGCTACCTTCATGATGCGGCCGATACGGCGGATGCCGTCCGGCCCGGAGACGTGAACAGAATTTTCCTGGCCGGACGATATCCGGCATCGCGGCTTTCGCTGCGCGGAACGGGTGTCTGGACATTTCCGGCGGGGGATTCTGGAGGTGCCGGAAACGGAAACGACAGTCTTTATATTAAGTTGCGGACGGTATGTTTCAACCGTCGGCGCCGGCAAAGGCGATGATTTTTCTGTGACATCAAACTTGTCTTTTGTCATGTTGATTTGGCGGGCAGACGGGGACGGGAGACCCGATTGCCGTTCGGGGCCGTGCGAATCAGACGGGTTCCCTTCACGGATGGCGGAGCTTCTGCCACAATTTGGCCTTCGTCGCGCCTGACGGAACAGGGTGAGAAAGGGGCGGGATTTGCCGCCTGCGTCAGAACAGTGCGTCAAGCGTGAAAAAGTACAAATAAGACGGAAAAATTATCCAAAGGGTTTACTCAAAACCTAGAGAAAATACGGATAAAATCTCAGTGAGGATATAACATCCTTTCCTGATATATATTGCGAGCGTCGGTTCCCTTGGCCTTCAAAGGCGGGCGAAGACCCTCGAGCTGAACGTTATCGATGGAGAAAAAGTATGAGTGTCGCCCGGGTACTTCTCAGTGCGTTCTTGTCGCTCGTGTGGCTTTCCTGTGCTGAAGCCGGAACAATTGCCAAACCGCAAGGAAAACCAATACTGACCATATCCGGAAACATCACCAACACCAATGTCGACGGGGCCGCGCAGTTCGACCGCGACATGCTGGAGGCGCTGGGCATGGAGACGGTGGAGACGACGACGCCCTGGCATGACGGCCGCGTCCGCTTTGATGGTGTTTCGCTGGCAAAGCTGATGGATGTCGTCGGCGCGAAGGGCACCAGCATCACGGCGGTCGCGCTCAATGATTATGTCAGCACGATACCGGTTGAGGATTTTAAGAAATTTAACGTTATTCTGGCGATCAAACTGGATGGCAACTACATGACAGTTCGAGAAAAGGGTCCGTTGTTCGTTATCTACCCCTATGACAGTGACCCGGAGTTGCAGAAGCAGACCTATTATTCGCGGTCCGCGTGGCAAGTCGCCAAATTGATAGTGGAATAAAGGTGCCGTTTGCGAAAACTTGTGGCGGTGATCATCTGTTGCTTCGTCCTGGCAACGGGCTATATCGCTTTCGTCATTGCCGAGCGGCAGACCGCTCTGCAGAAGTTCGCCCGCTATAACGACTCGTGGGCAGTCAGCCAGACGGTTGCGGAATATCTGCGCCTTCAGAACAAGCTGGCCGTATTCGCGCTCAGTCCCGGCAAGATTGACCGGGACGAATTGCAGTTGCGTCTGGATATCATGCTGAGCCGCCTGGAGCTTCTGAAACAGGGCAATCTGGGCGCATTCATCAATGAAAAGCAGCAGTGGCGGGACATCGTCAACCGGCTCGACGCTATTCTGGCACGCCTCGAACAGCAGATGGATAATCTGCAGCCGGCCGATATTCCGGATCTGCTCTCGTCTATGAGCGCGCTCGATGCGCCGATGACGACCCTGGCGTCGTCGTCAGTGGCCTATGACGTCAATCTGATCGATACCGCGCATGAGGATGTGCGCAAGCTGCACATTGTCTATACGGCGCTGGCCGGCGGCCTCATCCTGTGCGGCATCGCGCTTGTCATCTTGCTGCTTCGCCAGAACGACCTGCTGAACCGGGCGCAGAAAAGCATGCGCGGCCTGACCGACGACCTGCGTGCCGCCACGCTGGAGCTGCAGGCCAAGAATGTCCGGCTGGAACACGACGCCTATCACGACGCGCTGACCGGGTTGCCCAACCGGGCCCTGTTCCGGCAGGAACTGATCGAGAGGTTGCGCCGATCCTTCGGCGGCACCGGAACGACGGCGATCCTCCTGCTCGATCTCGATGGTTTCAAGGATGTCAACGATACGCTCGGCCACGATGCCGGCGACGCGCTGCTTCAGGCCGTGGCGCAGCGTCTTTCGGCCATCGGCGGCGATTACGACATGGTCTGCCGTCTGGGTGGCGACGAGTTTGCCGTCGTCTCCGACGATCTGAACGAGGATGCCGCCCGCCGTCTTGCCTCCAAGCTCATCGATCAGATCAGCCGCACCTACCAGCTTGGCGAGCAGGAGGTCAAAATCGGCACCTGCATCGGTATCGCCATATCGCATGGTGCCGTCGATGCGGATGAATTGTTCAAGCGCGCCGATCTGGCACTCTACGAGGCGAAAGCCATCGGCCCGGGCCGCGCGAGCGTCTTCAAGGTCCGCATGCAGAAGCAGCTGACCGAGAAGAAGTCCTTCGAGGCCGATCTGCAGACCGCGCTGCAGAATGACGAGATGGAAGTCTATTACCAGCCGCAGGTGGCGACGCAGACGCGCAAGCTCTGCGGCTTCGAGGCGCTTTTACGCTGGAAGCACCCGCTGCGGGGCGATGTGCCGCCCAGCGTCTTCATTCCCGTCGCGGAAAGAACCGGACTTATCCATTCGCTCGGAAAATGGGTGATGGAGACGGCCTGCCGCGAGGCGATGGGGTGGGACGAGGACATGAAGGTGGCGGTCAATCTGTCGCCGGTCCAGTTCCACAGCGCCAATCTGATCCAGAACGTCATGGGCGCCCTCGAAAAAAGCGGACTGGAGCCGAGCCGGCTCGAGCTGGAAATCACCGAATCGATCCTGCTCAACAAGAGCGACCAGACGATCAACACACTGACCCGGCTGAAGGATGTCGGCATCAAGATCGCCATGGACGATTTCGGCACGGGTTATTCCTCGCTCGCCAATTTGCGCGGTGTTCCCTTCGACAAGATCAAGATCGACCGGTCCTTCCTGCGCGATATCACCAGCGATCGCGATGCGCTGGCGATCGTCGAATTTGTGGTCGGCGTGGGGCGTAGTCTGCGGATGACCACGATTGCCGAAGGCATCGAGACGGAGGAGCAATATGAGTGCGTCCGGCGTCTGGGATGCGATCAGGTTCAGGGATATCTGATCAGCAGGCCGTTACCGGCCAAGGAGCTGGTGGCCTGGAGTTCCGTCTGAAAAAATCTGCTTTCGCACCATTGCAGGCGTGTCGAATTTTTAACCGGATATAGCGTTGCTTGCTAAAACCGATACCGGTCGCCGCACTGATGCTGTAGAGCTTTGCCGGTCGGTACGGGATCATTCTGGTGAAACGACCGCGTTTGCGAAAAGGCTCGAGACATGGAAATACTGGACGTGCATGGAGTTGCCCTGCCTCTTTCTTCCGATGAGGTATCGCCCGTCATCTGGCAGGCGCTGACCGACGGCAGCTATGAGGCGAAGGAGGCACGCAGCGTCCTGAAAGCCATCAAGCCCGGGGACCGCGTGCTGGAACTTGGGTCCGGCATCGGCATCATCACCTCCATCATCGCCGGCATAGAGAATGTTTCGGTATGGGCCTTCGAGGCCAA